>JBLMWD010000001.1:0-44562 GCA_050257045.1 Bacteroidota bacterium
GTCCTACGCCGAAGCGTCCGATCATCCCCCGCATCGGGTTCACCGCCGCGCCGATCGTGGTCGCGTTCAGGAACTCGAAGGCGTAGAGGATGATCCCGAACGTCGCGAAGACGGCGCCGCCGAACCCGAGCCAGGCCGGGAGAATCGCCCGGCCGCTCGCGGCGAGTCCTTCGGCGATCACCGCGACGAACATCAGCAGCCCGGCCACCCACAGCGCGCCCATCTTCCAGAACCAATAGGTGTTGAAGAGCATCGTGGCGAGGCCGGGATCGACCCCCATGAGGTTCATGATGAAGGGGTGCACGAAGAACTCGGCCGAGAGGAATCCGACCCAGAGCGATCCCGCGATCAGGGCGCAGACCATGCCCGCCGAGGCGGGGCCGGTCGAGCCGCGGAAATGGAGCTGGAAGCCCAGGGCAACGAATCCGATCGTCGCGAGGACGAACCCGGCGGTGAGCGCGGCGTGGAGCCACATCCATCCGCCATTCCCTTCCCGGACGAGCACCTCGAGGATGCGGCTCGTCTCGTTGGCCGGAGGCAGCTCGGGGAAGAGCGCGATCGAGATCGCGATGCAGAGCGCGCCGAGGGCGAAGCAGATTCCGGCTGTAAGGCCGGCCGAGCGGACCCGTTCTTCCATCAGGTCGGGCATGGGGGTCTCCTTTCCTTGGACGCCGCGGGCCAGGGCTCGCCTGTTCCGGCACGACCGGGGGCCGTGTCGGACCTCGCCCTCTCGGGGGTCGCCCAGCCGGCTCCATCTGGCGCGCCGCGCGGTGCCCTGAATTATCGGCACCCCAGGCGGGACGCCTTAGCCCTCCCCGGAGCGCCGGAACCCGGCGCCACCTCTCGGGGCCCGGGAGGCGCGACGACCCGATTCTAGCCGGTTTTGCTTGATCGGACGCCCCGCACGGGCCATCTTCCGCCGGTGACATTCCCAAAATCGACCGCCCACGCTGTCCGGCCGGCCGCTCCGCACCCTGCCGAACCCGGGCCCGGGGGCGGGCTCCGCGCGACGAGCCCGGTTCTCCTCGCCCTGATCGCGGCGGCGGTCGCCGCCCTCCTCTACCTGCCGGCGCTCCAGTACGGCTGGGTCTGGGACGACTCGGCCCTCGTCCGGTCGCACGCCTTGACGAGCGGCGCATCCACCGGATACCACCCGGCGGTGGCGGCGCTCTACCGCATGGAGTGGGTCGCGGGGATCGGAAACCCGGCCTTCTACCACTTCACGAGCCTCGTGCTCCACGTCCTCGCGACGTGGCTCGTCTTCCTGCTGATCCGCGGCGTTTGCGGCGGAGCCTGGCTCGCCTTCGGCGCGGCCCTCCTCTTCGCCGCCCACCCGATCCACACCGAAGCCGTGGCGTACGTGTCGGGGCGTCCCGATCTCCTCGCGACCGTGTGCGCGCTGGGCGCGCTCGTGCTCGCGCGAGGCGGCTCGCTCCGCGAAGGAGGGTGGCGCTCGTGGCGCCTCGCGCCGGCGCTCGTTCTCCTCGGGATCGGCGTGCTCGCCGACGAGGTCGCGCTCACGACGCCGTTCCTCCTCGTCGGTCTCGATCGCTGGAGCCGGCCGCGCGTTCCGCCCCGCGACCGCGGGCCGCTCTACGCCGCATTCTTCGGGGTCGCGACCGCGGGGCTCATCGGACGCGCCCTCGCGCACCAGATCCGTCTCCACGAAGCGCACGAGCTCCTCTCCCCCGGCGCGGGGGTCTGGGGATCGGTGATCGCCGCCTACGAGTTCCTGCGCGCCATGGTCGTCCCGGTCTCGCTCAACGCGATGCGCTCGCTCACGCCCCCGGAGGCGGCGTCCGGCTCCCTCCGCCTCGCCGCGATCGCCTCGCTGCTCGCGCTCGCGCTCTTCGTCGTGCTCCGACGCCGCAACCCCCTTGCCCGGACGGGCGCGCTCCTCCTCGCGCTCCCGCTCCTCCCCGCGCTCCCGATCGGCCCCTTCCAGGGCGCTTACGTCGAGGAGCGCGCGGCCTACTTCGCCACGGTCGGCTTCTGCGCGCTCGCGGCCTCGCTCTACGCCTGGATCGCGGGACGCGGCACCATCGCGAGAGGCATCGCGGCGGGGCTCGCGCTCCTCGTGGCCGTGGCGGCGGGCTACGCGACCGAGGTCCGGCTCCCGGTCTGGCGGAGCAACACGGCGCTCCTCGCCGACGCGGTCCGGCACGATCCGCGCGATCCCGCCCCGCAGCTCGCCCTGGCCGACCAGTTCATCGCGGACGGCAACGTGGGGGCCGCCCTCGCCGCGGTGGACCGGGCGATCACGCTCGATTCGACGCAGGTGGAGCCCTACCACAAGCGGACGCTCCTCCTGAGCGCGATGGGGAATCTTCCCGGCGCCGAGGCCGCGGCCCGGAAGGCGGTGGCGATCCAGCCGAACGAGGCGATCTTCTGGGCGAACCTCGGGGACATCCTCACGCGACAGGGGCGGATCCGCGAGGCGAACGAGGCGAGCCGCCGCGCCGTGACTCTCGATCCGCGCAACGCCGACAACTGGTATAACTACGCCGTGTCTCTGGCCTCCTCGGACAGCCTCGACCAGGCGATCGTCGCCTACCGGCGCGCGATCGGGATCAACCCTCAGCACTTCGAGGCCATCAATAACCTCGGGGCGGCACTCGCCACCTCGGGCCGGCTCGCGGAAGCGCGGGATGCCTATCAGAAAGCGGTCGATCTCAACCCGACCTCGGTCCAGGCGCGGATGAACCTGGCGCTCGCCTGCGCCCACCTGGGCGACCTGGATGCCGCGAACAGCCAGCGCCAGGCCATCGAGAGGATGGATCCCGTCGCGGCGGCCCGGGTGGTCGCGGTGATCAAGCAGGTCGCGGCGAAACAGGGTCGGGTCCAACCGCGCGCCCTGAAACCGGGGGAGATCCCGAAGCCAGGCGCATCCCCCGGCCCGGGTGCGGCTCCGAGACCCAACGCGACTCCAGGACAGCCGTGAACCCCCAGCTCGACACCCGCCTCTTCGACCCGACCCGCCTGAATCTCCTCGTCGGGCTCCTGATCTTCATCCTCTTCCTCGTGATCAACATCGTCCGCGCCCGCGGGGGCGGCTCGGTCTTCATCCGCCCCCTGGCCGGACTCAAAGCCATGGACGAGGCGCTCGGCCGCGCGACCGAGATGGGCCGCCCGGTGCTCTACATCTCCGGGCTGAGCGACATGAGCGAGGTCGGGACCCTGGCCTCGATCACCATCCTGAGCCGGGTCGCGCGCCGGACCGCCGAGCTCGGATGCGACCTCGAGGTGCCGGTCTACGATCCCGTGGTCGCGACGGTCATGGAAGGAGCGGTGAAGCAGGCGTACATCGAGGCGGGCCGCTCCGACGCCTTGCGTCCGAACTCGGTGCACTACGTGAGCGCCCAGCAGTTCGCCTACGTCGCGGCGGTGACCGGCTACATGCTGCGCGAACGCCCCGCCGCGAACATCATGCTCGGATCGTTCTACGCGGAGTCGCTCTTCCTGGCCGAGACCGGCAACCTGACCGGCGCGATCCAGATCGCGGGCACCGACCAGGTGACGCAGCTCCCCTTCTTCGTGTGCGCGTGCGACTTCGTGCTCCTGGGGGAAGAGCTCTATGCGGCGAGCGCCTACCTGGGCCGCGAGCAAATCCAGCTCGCCACGATCTCCGCGCAGGACTGGGCGAAGGCGCTCGCGGCGGGGGTCGTGATCCTGGCCGCGATCCTCACGGCGTTCGGGCATCCCGGCGTGGGCCGGCTGCTCGAGACGCACTGACCATGCGCGAGCCATGCGCCACCTTCTCCCCGGGACCCACTGAGTCATGAACTTCGGACCGCTCATCGTCACGTTTGTGACCGGCGCCCTCCTCGTCGCCTTCTTCTTCATCCCGCACCACGCCGCGCAGGAGGCCCAGACCACGATCCTCAACTGGGCCGACATCGTCTACAGCTTCGCCCTGGTCCTCGGCACCCTGTCGCTCTGGGGAGCGCACCAGCGCAAGGTCACGACGCGCGCGCCGGGATGGATCTACAGCCTCGTCACGCTCCTCTCGCTCGGATTCGTCTCGGTCATGGGGATCGTCCAGGGGGTCGACCAGGGCTCGGCGGTGATGACCTTCTACAACGTCGTGAACGCCCCGCTCGCCTCAACCATGTTTGCGCTCCTCGCTTTCTTCATCGCCTCCGCCGCCTTCCGCGCCTTCCGCGCTCGGAACGCCGAGGCGACGCTCCTCCTTCTGACCGCGATCGTGATGATGGTGGGGCGCGTCTCCATCGGCGAGTACCTCTTTCCCGCGTCGCCGAAGGTGACGGAGTGGCTCCTCCAGGTGCCCAACCTCGCGGCGAAGCGGGCGGTGGCGATCGGCGTGGGGCTCGGGGCGATCTCGACCGCGCTCAAGATCATCCTCGGCATCGACCGGTCGTACCTGGGGCGGACGTGACGGCGCGGAAGAACCGCCGGTGAACACGCGCCCCATGAATCGAGGCTGGGGGTGGCTCCTCCATCTCGACCGCCGGGTCATCTTCGTGCTGATCGCGGCCGCGACCGCCTTCCCGCTCCTCTTCCCGGTGAACCTCCCCGTTTCCGTCTCGCCGCCCGTACGCGCGGCCTACGACACCATCGATCATCTGCCGCGCGGCTCCTACGTGCTCCTCTCGCTCGACTACGAGCCCGACATCATGGCCGAGCTCCAGCCGATGGCGATCGCGGTCCTCCGGCACTGCTTCCGGAAGGGTGTGAAGCCGGTGATCCTGACCCACTACCCGGCCGCGCCGGGCCTCATCGTGACCGCACTCGACGTCGCGTCGAAGGAGACGGGCGCGAAGCGGGACGTCGACTACGTCTTCCTCGGCTACAAGTCGGGCGGCCAGTCGGTGATCCTCGGGCTCGGCGAGAACATCCGGGCGCTCTTCCCCGCCGACTTCTGGAACACCCCGCTCGACCGGATCCCGATCATGAAGGGGCACAACTCCTACGCCGATTTCCCGCTCGTGATCGACCTCTCCGGCTCGACGATCGCCGACTACTACATCCGCATCGCCTCGACGCGCTACCGCAAGACGCTCGTGCTCGGGGCGACCGCGGTCATGACGGCCGACTACTATCCCTACCTCTCCTCGGGGCAGATCGTCGGCTTGATCGGCGGGATGAAGGGGGCCGCGGAGTACGAGCGGCTCATGGACATCTTCGGGAACGCGCGGCGCGGGATGGACGCCCAGAGCCTGGTGCACGTCGTGGTCGTCGTGCTCGTCGTGCTCGGGAACATCGCGCTCGCGGTGTCGGGAGGGCTCAAGCGGCGATGAGATCGCGACGGGAACGGAGGGCGCGGCGATGAACGTGGTCGTCCAGAACTGGATCATCGCCTTCCTGACGCTCTGCGTCTTCAGCTTCCTCTACCGCGACAACCCGTTCTACAAGTTCGCGGAGCACCTCTTCGTGGGCGCGGCGGGCGGCTACCTGCTCGCGGTGCAGTACCAGAACGTGATCCGCCCGAACGTGATCGGCGAGCTCTCGCGCGGAAACCTGGTGCCGCTCATCCCGACCATGGCCGGCGTGCTGCTCCTGGGCCGCCTCTGGCCGCGCACGTCGGGTTGGGCGCGATGGGCGCTCGCCTTCTACGTCGGGATCTATTCCGGCATCGCGATCCCCGCCTACATGCAGGGGCAGATCTTCGCGCAGCTCGCCGACCAGGTGAAGCCGTTCGCCCCCGGCTGGGGGGCGATCAACTCGGCGCTCATCCTGATCGGGTTCATCACCGTGCTCAGCTACTTCTTCTTCTCGGCCCCGCACCAGGGCATCCACGGCATGTCGGCGCGCGTGGGGATCTGGTTCCTCATGGTGGCGTTCGGCGCCTCGTTCGGGTACACCGTGATGGCGCGCGTTTCCCTGCTCATCGCGCGCATGCAGTTCCTGCTCGGAGACTGGCTGCGCCTCATACCGCCGGGTTAGCCTCGTTTCGCCCGCTACCCCCGCGGGTCCCCCTCCACGGGCTCCGATGGCGATTCCAGGATCCGGAACGCCGCATCCAGCCCCTGGTGATCCCCGACCAGCACCAGGATGTCTCCCATGAACAGCTCGAGGTCGGGCTCGGGCGAGATGCGCGGCTTTCCGTCGCGCACGATCGCGATCACGAGCGCGCCGGTCCTCCCCCGGAGATCGAGCTGGGCGAGGGTGCGACCGGCCGCCGCCGATCCCGGCTCGACGAAGAAGGTGTCGGTCACGGCGCCCGCGATCATCCGCTCGATCGAGTGGGTGAGCTCGGCGGAGACATCGCCCGCGCGGAGGAAGGCATACCCCTCGCGGCGGAGCGCGCCTTCCTGGAGCCGGATCACGTTTCCCGGGACGTGATAGCGGCGGAGGACGCGCGTCACGATCGCGATCGAGGTCTCGAACTCCTCGGGGATCGCCTCGTCGGCGCCGAGACGCCGGAGCTCCGCCACCTCCGAGACGAGCCGCGTGCGCGCGATCACGTAGGCGTCGCGATTCACGCTCCGGATGCGCACCACGGCGTGGCGCGTGGCCGACGCGTCGGAGATCGCGAGCACGACGACCGCGGCCCGCGTGACCCCGCAGGCCCGGAGGCTCTCCGGCCGCGACACGTCCCCGAAGCGGATGTTCTCCCCGCGCCCCCGCGCGCGCCGCACCGTGATCGGGTCCATTTCGAGGACGACGTAGTGGATCCCGAGCTCGCGCAGCGCGTGCGCCACGTTCCGGCCGTTCAGGCCGTAGCCCGCGACGATCACGTGGTCGTGGAGCGCCGCCGCGTCGGCGTCCTTGGCGCGCCCGTCCCGGGTCTCCGGCCCTGCGCCCCGCGGCTCCACGCCGGGCGCGCTCCCCGCCGGAGCCCTCGCCGCGTCGCGTGACGCCACCCAGGAGCCGAGCCGGATGAGAAACGGCGTGAGGGCGAGGCTCAGCACCGCCACGGCGAAGAACTCGCGGCTCTCCGCCGCCGAGATCAGCTCGTTCCGGATGCCGATCGACGCGAGCACGAACGAGAACTCCCCCACCTGCGCGAGCGAGAGCCCGACGATGGCGGCCACCCGCAGCGGATAGCCCATGAGCCGGACGATCGCCCCGGCCACGAGCGCCTTGAGCGCCACCGTGACGAGGAGCCAGCCTCCCACCGAGGGGAGGTGGGTCGCGACGAACGCGGGCTCGAGGAGCATCCCGATCGAGATGAAGAAGAGGCTGGAGAAGAGGTCGCGGAAGGGGACGATCTCGGAGACGACCTGATGCGCGTATTCCGACTCGCTCACGAGGAGTCCCGCGAGGAACGCCCCGAGCGCCGGCGACAGGCCGAGCCGCTGCGTGAGGAGTGCCGCGCCGAGGCAGACCGCGACCGCCATCATCACGTAGAGCTCGCGGACCCCGCTCCGGATTACGGCGTTCACGACGAGCGGCATGAGCCAGCGCGCCGCCGCGGCGACGGCGGCGGTCGCCGCGAGACCGATCAGGAGCCGGGGACCGAGCGCGAGCGCGCCGGTCCCCGCGAGCGCCGGGACGAGCAGCAGCATCGGGACGATCGCGATGTCCTGGAAGAGGAGGATCCCGATCAGGAGGCGTCCCTGCGGCGCGTGGGTCTCGCCGCGCTCCCCGAGGCTGCGCATCACCATCGCGGTCGAGGAAAGGGCGGCGAGCATTCCGGCGAAGACGCCGGCCGGCAGGCGCGGCGCCACCGGAAGGAGGATCAGGAGGCCCGTGACGGCAGCTACCGTCGCGACCACCTGTAATGGCCCCGCGACGAGGAAGGCGCGGCCGATCTCCCGGAGGCGCGCGAGGGAGAACTCGAGCCCGACGATGAAGAGGAGGACCGAGACGCCGATCTCGGCGAGCGACGCGACGCGGCGGGTGTCGGCGATCAGACCGAGCGCGCCCGGGCCGATGAGGACGCCGGTCAGCATGAAGCCGACGGTCGCGGGGATGCGCAGCCGCCGGCTCGGTACCATCACGACGAGGGCCGCCGCCAGCGCGACCACCAGGTCGCGCAGGAACGTGCTCTCGCCGTGCATCAGAAGGGGACGAACGTCATGCCGGCCGGCGCCCGCTCACAGGAGCGACCGGAGCGCCTCGCCGAAGCGGGCGATCTCCGCGCGCGTGTTGTAGTGGCAGAGGCTCACGCGCACCGTTCCCGTGTCGGGGTCGATCCCGCACGCCTCGATGAGCCGCGGCGCGTACATGTGTCCGTCGCGCCCGTGGATCCCGCGCTCGGCGAGCCGCTCCATCACCGCGCGCGGGGTGGCACCGCGCATGGTGAAGGAGACCGTGGGGACCCGCCGCTCGACGCGCGCGGGATCGGCATCGCCGAGGATCTCGGTCCCCGGCACGCGGTGGAGCTCCTCGAGGAGCGCCGACGCGAGCCCCGTCTCATAGGCCCGGATGTTCGCCTGGCCCACATCCATCACGTAGCGCGCGGCCGCCGCCATGCCGGCGAGCGCCTCGTAGCTCTGGGTGCCGCCCTCGAAGCCGGACGGCGGATCGCCGGGGATGAAGAACTCGCGCTCGGGTGTGAGACGGCGGAGCGCCTCCTCGCGGCCCCAGAGAAACCCGACGTGCGGCCCGAAGATCTTGTATCCCGAGAAGACGAGAAAATCGGCGCCGAGGGCGCGCGCGTCGATCGGCCCGTGCGGGCCGAAGTGGGTCGCATCGACGAAGACGAGCGCCCCCGCCTCGCGCGCGAGCCGGGCCGCGGGAGCCACGTCGACGATCCGGCCGATGGCGTTCGAGGCCAGCGGCATCGCGACCAGCCGCACGCGGCCCTTCCGGAGCAGCCGGTCCAGATCGTCGAGATCGAGGCGCGCCTCCCGGCCGCGCACCGGCCAGAACTCCGGATGAACGCCGTCCCGCTCGAGGCGGATCCACGGCTCGATGTTGGCTTCATGGTCGAGCTGTGTCGTGACGACGCGGTCGCCGTGCTGGAAGAGCGGACGCGCCGCGTCGGCCACCATCCGCGTGAGGGAGGTCGCGTTCAGGCCGAAGACGATCTCGTCGGGCGAGGCCGCGTTCAGGAAACGGGCGATCGTCCCGCGCGCGTCCTCGACCGCGCGGTCGACGGCCTGCGACCGCGCGTAGCGGCCGCCGCGATTCACGTGGCGGGCGACCAGGTGGGCGCGCATCGCCTCGAACACCTCGTCGGGCACCTGCGCGCCGGCCGCGTTGTCGAAGAACAACTCGCGATCGCCGGTTTCGCGCAGCGCCGGAAAGCGGGCGCGCAGCGCCTCGACGGGAAATTCCGCCGTGACCGCCTCAGACTGCGACATAGACGTCCTCCCCCTCGATCTTCACCTCGAACGTCCGCACCGTGATGAGGTCGCTCTTCGGCGAGACCCCCGTCTTCACGTTGAACGTCCAGCCGTGCCAGGGGCAGCGCACCACGTCGCCCGTGAGGAGCCCTTCGCCCAGATCGCCCCCCATGTGCGGGCACTGGTTCCGGATCGCGTAGACGACCCCCTCTCGCCGGAAGAGGGCGACCTTGATCTTCCCCGCCCAGACGACGAGCCCCTTCCCCTCCTCCACGTCCGAGGCTCGGGCGACCGGCAGGAACTCGGTCACGGCGTGCGGCAGACTCCGGCGAACTCGGTCACGGGCGCAGTCTATCAGAACGTGATCCCGCTCCGGCCGCCCGGCAGCCTCAGAACGTGATCTCGAAACCGGCGGCGGGCATCCTCGGGAAGAGCTCGACCGATTCGCGGCGCGGGGGGCCGGCGCCGTCGAAGACGTACGTGTACTGGTGGACGTTCCGGCGTCCGGTGGCGTTGATCAGCTCGACATAGGCCTGCCCCCCGATGACCCGCGCGAGCGAGAGAGGATGCGAGAGCCGGAGATCGACTCGGAAATAGTCGGGGTAGCGCGATGCCATGAAGCTGCCGAAGGAGCGCGCCCAGGTCCCGGTCGAGTCCTCGCGCCAGAGGCTCGGCGAATAGGGCGAGCCGGTGTGGTAGCGCGCCGTCGCGTTCAGGTTCCATCCGGGGGCGGGACGCACGTTCAGCGCCAGCGAGCCGGCGTGCCGCTGGTCGAACGAGCGCGGCACGACGGCCGCGGTCGCAGTCCCATCGCCTGCGGGCGTCGGCCCGTCGGGCGCGGTCCAGACGGCTCGGCTCCACGCGTACCCGAGCTGGACATCCAGGCGCGCCCATAGCGGCGTCCGCACCGTCAGCTCGAGGCCGCGCGCGCCGCCGCGGTCGAGCGCAAAGGGCGGCTCGGGCTGCGCAGCCACGTCCTGGATCGGGATTCCGGCGCCGCGCTCGGCGCGGACGTATCCCTCGGCGCGGAAGAGCGCGCCCCAGGGCGTGGCCTGGAGGCCGGCCACCGTTTCGGCGGCGCCGCGATCCCGCCCGAGCGGCACGCTCTCGCGCTCCAGATCATTCAGGAAGGAGGGCTGGTGCAGGAGGCCCATCGAGGCCCACGCCCGCGCGGCGCTCCCGATCCGCCCTTCGATCGAAAGGCGCGGCGAGACGAATGCGAAACCCGGCGTTCCGGGGATCGATGTGCCGTCGCGCCGGAGTCCCCACGAGTAGAAGTCGCGCGAGACGTTCACGCCGGCCGTGACCGAGAGCGCCGACCCCGCGGGCGCGCGAAGGGACACGTATCCCTCGGCGCGCCGGCGCGTCGCGGTGCCGTCGACGAGCGGCTCGACCGTCTCCTGGTAGCCCGCCGCGTTCAGCGAGCCGCGGATCCCGTCCAGCGCGAGCCAAGCGTCCTCGTACTCGCCGGCGGCGCCCCATTCGAGCGCGGTCCGGCCGCCCAGGGCGAGCGCCCCCTCGGCCCGCGCGCGGAGCGCCCGCGTCACGCCGTCATCGCGCCCGCTCTTCCCCGCCACGCGGTGCTTCTCGAAGCGGTCAGCCGAGACGACCAGGCGCTGGCGAAGCCGGTCGCGCTGGAGCGACCAGGAGGCGCCGAGCGTCGCGTTCCGGACGGCGCCGTTCAGATCGTTCTCCTCGTAGGGCATGTCGTAGCGGAGCTTCTCGCGCGCGCCGAGGGCGAGGAACCGCACCTCCTGGCCGTCGGCCGGATGGAAGCGCGCCTCGCCGATCGCGTCCTGGAAGTCGGGAATGATCGAAGCGTCGCGGTCGAGCCGATGGAGGCGGCCCAGCGCGGCGAGCAGGCCGTGGCGGACCGCGAGAAAGTACGAGCCGCCGCCGCGGGTGGGGCCGGCGAAGAGCGCGCGGAGCTGCGTCGGTCCCGCGCCCACGAGGTAGCGCGGGCGCTCGGGCCGCTCGTCCGGCGAGTCGATCTCGAGCGCGCCCGATAGCTGGCGCCCGTAGCGCGCGGGGAGCCCGCCGCGCAGCAGGCGCATCCCGCCGACCACGTCGGGGCTCAGGATCGAGATCGCGCCGCCCCAGTAGGGGATGTGGTAGGGCTCGAGGAGATCGAAGCCGTCGTAGCGGACGAGCGTCTCGTCGCTCTCGCCCCCGCGCACGAGGAAGGACGCGGCGTAGTCCGAGCCCGCCACCCCCGGCAGGGTCTGGACCACGCGGAAGGCGTCGTCTGCCGTCGCGGCGGTGCGGCCGATCTGCACGCGCGAGATGAAATCGCCGGATGCGTCCTCGTCGGGTCCGGACGCGCGCACGTCGACGCCGGGGAGCATGTAGCGGACGGAATCGGGGTCTGTCGCGGCCCGCGCGGAGTCCGGCAGAGCGGGATCTGCGGCGGCATGGCGCGGCGAGGCGGCGGCAAGCAGCAACGCGGAGCCGAGTGCGACGAAGAAAGCCGCGGTGAGCGCGAGGTAAGACGCCCTTCGGGCCGGAAGGGAGCGCGCGAGATGCCCGCCCATGGTGTGAGCCCCTTCCCTTCGGAAGGCCTCATCACCCGAGCGAAGACGCCGTGGCTTCTTCGCCCCCCGGGAGCGCGCCGCTCCCCGGTCTCACCCCAAAAACGAAACCGGCGCCCCTTTCGGAGCGCCGGACGATTGTACCAGCTTTGGGATCGTCTACAGCTTTCGGAGCGGCTACCGCTTTCGGAGCGGCAACCGCCCGCGGAAATCGAGCGCCGCGGGCCGGCGCGGATCAGTGTCCGCCGCCGCAGCCCCCGCCGCTTCCGCCGCAGCCGCATCCGCCGCCGGGCGAAGCCCCTTCGCTCTCTTCGGTAGCGAAGGAGGAGCCGCAGCCGCAGCTCTTTACGGCGTTGGGATTGTTGATCTTGAAGCCGCCGCCCTGGAGCGAGTCGTCGAAGTCGATCGAAGCGCCGGTCAGAAACTGGTGGCTCTGGACATCGACGATCACCTTGACGCCGGCCGACTCGAAGACGAGGTCGTCGGCAGTGGCGGGTTCATCGGCGATCTGCATGCCGTAGGACAGCCCCGAGCAACCGCCGCCCGCAACGAAGACGCGAATGCCTTCGAACACGCCTCCCTCGCGCTCCATGATGGTCCGGATCTCGGACGCCGCCTTATCGCTCAACGTGATCATTCGAACTCCTTGGCTCAATTCGGGATTCCCGGTAGGCCCACCCAAAGGGCTTAGACGCCGCCCGGGTTGAATCGGTGCTATCTAGCTGTATCGGTAAATGATAGGCGTGTCTTGAGGGGCTGTCAACGGGGCCGCCCGCCACGCCACGGCAGAGGGACGCGGCCCGCCGTCACCGCCGGGGCTGATCGGGCGGTCTCCCCTGCTGCAGGATCCGGAGCAGGTTCGACCCGCCGGACCGCGTCGTCGTCCCCGCCATCGCGACCACCCAGTCCCCGCGGCGGATCATCTTCAACCCGATCAGGATCCGGAGTCCCGCCTCCACCATCCGCTCCGCCGTCCGCCAGCGCGGCACCTGCACCGCGGTCACCCCCCAGGCGAGCGACAGACGACGGCACGTCGACTCGAGCGGCGTCAGCGCGTAGATCGGCGCGGAGGGGCGCGACTTCGAGACGAGGCGCGCCGAATAGCCGGTGTGCGTGAAGATCGCGAGCGCCTTCGCGCGGATCTCGCGCGCCGCCTGGACCGCCGTATGCGCGAGCGCGTGCGTGGGCGAGGGGAGCGCGCTCCCGTCGGAGCGGCGCGGCGTCCGCTTCGTGGCCGAGAACTCGTCGGCCTCGGCCGCGATCCGCGCCATCGTGCCGACCGCGCGCTCCGGATAGCGCCCGACCGCGGTCTCGGCGCTCAGCATCACCGCGTCGGTCCCGTCGAAGATCGCGTTCGCCACGTCCGACGCCTCGGCGCGCGTCGGGCTCGACGCGGTCACCATCGACTCGAGCATCTGGGTCGCCGTGATCACCACGACCTCGAGCGCGTTCGCGCGCTCGATGATCCGCTTCTGGAGGATCGGCACGCGCTCGGCCGGGTACTCCACGCCGAGGTCGCCACGCGCCACCATCACGCCGTCGGCGGCTTCGAGGATCGTCTCGAGGTTCTCGATCGCCTCGCGCCGCTCGATCTTGGCGATGATCATGGGCGGCCGCTGCGCGCCCCGGAGGAGTCGGCGCAGCCGGATCAGGTCGTCGGCGCTCCGGACGAACGACAGCGCCACGAAGTCGACGCCTTCCTCGATGCCGAACTCCACGTCGCGTCGGTCCTTCGGCGTGAGCGCGGGCGCCGAGAGCCGCACGCCCGGGAAGTTCACCCCCTTGTGGTCGCTGATCACGCCCCCGATCACGACCTTGCAGCGGAGCCCGCCGCCGCCCTTCCCGAGCACGCGCAGCTCCACCTTGCCGTCGTCGATCAGGACCCGGTGCCCCTTCGCCACGTCCCGCATGAGCCCGGAGTAGTCGATCGGGATCCGCCCGGCCCTTCCGTTCACGCGCTGATTCGTGAGGATCGTCTCGGAACCGGTCAGGAAGCGGGCCGAGCCCCCTTCGAAGGACCCGACCCGGAGCCGCGGCCCCTGGAGGTCGAGGAGGAGCGCGATCGTGCGGCGCGCGCGATGCGACGCGAGGCGCACGGCGCGGATCGCGCGACGGTGGTCCTGGTAGGTGCCGTGGGAGCAGTTCAGGCGGGCGACGTCCATGCCGGCGCGCGCCATGCGCGCGAGCACGTCGGGATCGGCGCTGGCCGGTCCGAGCGTCGCGATGATCTTGGTGCGGCGCAAAGCGCTTATGGGGTGCTAGACGGCGAGGGTCGCGAGCACTTCGTCGGCGTGCCCCTCGACCTTGACGCGGCGGAAGACGTTCTCGACCTTCCCCTCGCGATCGATCACGAACGTCGTGCGCTCGATCCCCCAGAACGAGCGGCCGTACATGTTCTTCTCCTTGTACGTGCCGTAGTGCCGGCAGACCGCAGCGTCGATGTCGGAGAGGAGCGGAAAGGTCAGGTTGAACTTCTGCGCGAAGCGCTGGTGGCTCAGCTCATCATCGAGGCTGATCCCGAGGACTACCGCGTCCTTGGCGTCGATGCGGGGCAGGTTATCGCGGAAGGCGCAGGCCTCCATGGTGCAGCCGGGCGTGTCGTCCTTTGGATAGAAATAGAGAATCACGCGCTTCCCGCGGAACTCGTGCAGCGACACCTTCCGCCCGAGCGTGCTCGGCAGCTCGAAGTCCGGGGCCGCCATGCCGACCGTGAGGTTCTCACCCGGCCAGTCGGGGCCGCCCGGCTTGTTTCCGCGGCGCCGTGGCGAGGGATGCTCGGGCTCGACGGGCGGAGGCGGCCCGACTTCGAACTCGAGGGTCTGCTGGCCGGCGGGCCGGGCCGACTTGGAGCCCCCGCGCGACTTGGCCGGTGCGCTCTTCCCCGGCGCCGCGTGAGCTTTGGAGGCGCCGGTCCGAGGCTTGGGCGGCACGGGGCGGCCCTTGAGAGCCGCGCTCCGGGCGCCGGATGCGGCATGGGCCTGGCTGCCGGTGCGCGCGGGAGCCTTCTTCGCCACGGCCCGGGGGGCGACGCGCCCCTTCGTGGGAGCCTTCTTCGCCGGCTCCTTCCGGATCAGCTGCTTCCGGGACGTGGCCCCAGGCCGCTTCGGTATGCGCTTGGTAGACTTGCGCTTACTGGATTTGGCACTCTTCCGAGCCGACGCCTTGGGCGCCATTCAGCGACCTCCCTTGAGCTGGGGAACGTCCGCGAGACCGGGCAGCGGTCATCCTAACCGCTGTGTCGGCACGGCGCAAGGGAGCTTGGCACGGGGTCTGCCGCGCTGGTCTAACCGGCCACGCGCGCGTTCGAGAAGACCGACTCGTCCATGGTCGCGGGGGCCGAGAGCTCTTCGAACCGGATCTCGACCGGCTTCCCCATGAAGTGATGCTCGGTCGCGATCTTGACCGGCCCGATCTGGGTCCACCCTTCCCACGTCGCGCGGCCGGGGGGCGGCTTCTGCCCCTGGAGCGCCATCACCCAGTGGTCGATCATGTGCGTCTGACGGTCGACGTAGATCGTGTACTTGTCGCCCGACGTCAGGCCGACGCCCTGATTGAAGTGGATCTTGAGCACGTCGAACTGCTTGCCGTCCTTCCCCTTCTCCAGGCCGGCGTACTGGAGGTGGGTTCCGGGATCGCGCAGCTTGAACGGCATGATCATCCAGTACGTGTCGTTCACCCACCGCTCGTAGCCGTTGTCGATGATGGCCTGGATGTTCTTCGGGTCGGTATCGGCGATGCCGTCGGTGAACGACTTCCCCTTCTTGTCCTTGAGGGAGAAGATCGCCGTGACGACGCGCCCCTTCTCGTCCGGCCCCTCCACGCGCTCGCGCATGTTCCGCTTGTCCCACCAGTGCTTGAACCGGGCGAGCTCCTTTCCGTCCTTCACGACGACGAAGTCGAATCGGATGTAGGGGATCATCTCCCAGGCGTGCTGGCCGCCCATCGCGTCCATGAGCTGTTTCGCGACGAACGCAGCCTTGGGATCCGCCTCTCCCATGGCGGGCGGAGGCGGCATCTTGGGCTGGACGTGGGTCGGGCCCGCGGGCTTTCGGGCCGGCGCCGCCCCGGCGTGCCGCGGGGCGGCGAAGCCAAGGGAAGCCGCGAGCGCGAGCGCGAGGCCGAGCGAGCCGCGGTTCACTGGAGCGACCGAATCGTGTCGAGGAGCTTGTCGTGATCGGGAAGGGTGCCCATCTCGTGCACCTCGATGCCGCGCACGATCCCCATCTTGTCGATCACGAACGTGGCGCGCTCCGAGAAGCCCTCCGGACGAAGGATGCCGTACCTCCTGGACACCTCCCCGTGCGGGTAGAAGTCGGCGAGCATCGGGTAGTCGATCCCGCCGAGCATCTCGGCCCACGCCTTGTGGGCGGGCGCCGAATCGACCGACAGCCCGAGAACCTGCGTGTCGAGCCCCTCGAACGTCTGGAGCTCCTTGTTGTACCCCGGCATCTGGACGTTGCAGACCGAGGTGAAGGCGAGCGGGTGGAAGATGAGGACGACGTTCTTCTTCCCGCGGAAGCTCGAGAGCGTGACGGTATTCCCGTCCTGGTCCTTCAGCGTGAAGTCGGGCGCGGAATCGCCGACTTTGAGCGTCTCGGTCCGGTCCAACGTCGCTTGCATGTGCGTCTCCTTGGGGGAGGAGGGAGCGTCATCCTCCGGATGTATGCCGAGGTCAGGCCTTGCCCGACTCCATCGTCTCGCGCGTCTCTTCCTTCTGCCGCGCGAGCGTTTCGGGGTCGTTCACGCCTCTCTGCGTCTCGTTGGGAATGTATTCGAGCAGATACTTCAGATTGAGGGCTTCCTTGATCAGCGAGCGCGCGACGACCAGGCGCTGCACCTGGTTCGTGCCTTCGTAGATCTGCGTGATCTTCGCGTCGCGCATGTACTTCTCGATCGGATAGTCCTTCATGTAGCCGTAGCCGCCGAAAATCTGCACGGCGTCGGTCGTGACCTGCATCGCGGTGTCGGTCGCGAACAGCTTGCACATGGCCGCGAGCTTGGAGAGGTTCGTCTCGCCCTCGTCCACGGCGCGCGCGGCGGCGTAGACCAGCTGGCGCGCCGCCTCGGTGCGGGTCGCCATGTCGGCGAGCATCGCCTGGATCATCTGGAACGACACGATCGGCGAGCCGAACTGCTCGCGATGACCGGCATAGACGGTGGCGAGCTCGAGCGCCCCCTGCGCCAGGCCGACCGCCTGCGAGGCGACGCCGGGACGCGCGCGGTCGAGGGTCATCATGGCGTGCCGGAAGCCCTGGCCGGGGGCCTCGCCGAGGAGGTTCTTCGCGGGGACGCGGCAGTCGTGGAACTCCAGCTCCACGACCGGCACACAGCGGATCCCCATCTTGTCCTCGATCTTGCCGATCTTGAAGCCGGGCATCCCCTTCTCGACGATGAAGGCGCTGATCCGGCGCGACTTGCTGTTCGGATCGGTCACCGCGAAGACGGAGTAGATGTCGGCCGCGCCTCCGTTCGTGTTCCACTTCTTCTCGCCGTTCAGGACGTAGTCGTCGCCATCCTTGACGGCCAGGGCGCGGAGGCTCGCGGCGTCGCTGCCGGCGAACTTCTCCGAGAGTCCGAAGGCGACGAGCTTCTCGCCCTTCGCGATCTGCGGGAGGAAGCGCCGCTTCTGCTCGTCGCTGCCGCCGAGCAGGATCGGGAAGGTGCCGAGCGCGTTCACCGCGTAGAGGACGCCGACGCCGCCGCAGGCGCGCGAGAGCTCCTCGACGCAGAGGCAGAGATCGAGCACGCCGCCGCCCGAGCCGCCGTATTCCTTCGGAATCCAGACGGACATGAGGCCCGCGTCGGCGATGGCCTGCTTGATCTCCCACGGGTACTCCTGAAGCCGGTCGTACTTGGCAGCCAGCGGACGGACCGCTTTCTCGGCCACTTCGCGGGCGCGCGCCCGCCACATCAGATTCTGTTCGGAAAGGATGCCGGACAAGGAGATGCCCCCCTGGAGATGAATACGGGACGATGCCGATCGTGCGGGCGAGAGCGCCGTGGCGCGCGGACGGCGACGACCCCGCGGTGGCGCGGCGCCGCCGTTCTGGGCCCGTTTTCGGGGCCGGGCGCCGCGAAGGAGCCGATTATGCGGGACGGCGGTTCTTCGCGCCACTCCGAGTTTTGCGGGCTCTTGGGCTGCTGCCGGACGCCCCTTTTCCGGGCCGCCCCCGCGGCGTGCCCGGCGTAACGTGCGGGTTCCCGGCCACGTAGAAGCGCCATGGAATCTTGTCCCAGGGGGGCGCCGCCGTCTGGCAGCCGATCCGGGCGGAGGTCCCGAGCGAGTCGTCCGGGACCGGCGCGCCGGGCTCGATCCAGATCTCCGGCCCCCGGAGGTCGGCCCGGTTGTGCCGGAGGTCGATCCCGAACGCCTGGGTGAGCCGCGCCGGTCCGGCGGCGATGTGGACCGCGTCGGCCCCGCGGGCGCGCGCCATGTGCTCGATCCCTTCGAGCGGCTCGGCCGCACGGATCAGGATCGCCGCGGGGAACCCTTCCGGCTCGGCGACCGCGTTCAGCATGTAGTGCATGCCGTACGTGAAGTAGACGTACGCGAGCCCGGGTGGGCCGTAGAGCGGATCGGTGCGAGGCGTGCGTCCCGCCCGCGCGTGGCACGCCTTGTCCTCCTCGCCCACGTACGCCTCGGTCTCGACGATGCGCCCGCGGAGCACCGTCCCGTCGTCGAGGCGGCGGCAGAGGATGGAGCCGAGCAGCTCGCGCGCGACGGTGAGCGCCGGGCGGGCGTAGAAGGAGCGCGGGAGCGCCGCCACTAGAAGTCCGGTCCCAGGAAGACGACCACGCGGCGATCGCCCAGCGTGCTCCCCTCGGCGCCCACCTCCACCGGCCCGAAGGGCGTCCACCAGAGAGCCGAGAACCGGACGCCGCCCAGCCAGAGCTTCTCGCGCGAATAGAGGTCGCCGCCGTCGGTGCGGACCTCGTCCGCCACGACGCCGCCACGAGCCCGGAGCCGGAGCGTGGCGTTGAACGCGGCGGCAGTCGTGAGGTCGACGCCGGCGATCGCGCGCGCGCGGCCGCGCCGCTCGCCTTCGCGGAGTCCGGGGACGAGTCCTTCGCCTCCCATCGAGGGCGCGGCGTCGAGCGGCGCTTCACCGCCCACGGCCGCGACGTCGCCGGTTGCGGCCAAGACCAGCGGCCCGAGCGGGGCGCCCACGGAGCCGCGCGCGCGCGCGCGACGGTACGGAACGCCGCCGAAGCGAGCCTCCGCCTCGAGGAGCGGCGCCGTCCCCGCGACACGAACGAGCGGCGGGATCCCCTCGACGCGCAGGTAGGGGCCGTACGCGCTTCCGTCCGGACCGAAATCGGAGTCGACCCGCTCGGCGCGGATCCCCGCGGCGACGTGCCACGCGGGGTCGAGCCTTAGCGTCTCGAAGCCGGCCCAGCCGCCGGCGCGACGCACGGCGAGGTCGCCGGAGGTGCCCGGCGCCTGGAGGAATCGGACCTCGGTCTCGCCGAAGCGCGCGCCCGCAGTCCAGGCGGACGCGCCGAAGAGGAGCGTGGCCGCGCGCACGGAGGCCGATCCCCACTCCTCGACGCCGTTCGCCGAGCCCTCGAGGGCGATGTCGTAGGGAACCTCTCCGGCGGCATCCAGCCGCCGGAGCGAGCCCCAGATCCTCCCGCCGCGGTCGTTGTCGTACCCGAGCGCGCCCGAAACCGAAACCGGCGCCCGCGCCTCGGCGCGGACGTAGAGCGTGGGTGCCGCGGCGCTGGCCGTGTCGACGCCCGCGCCGGCCGCGTCGCCCCCCGCTCTGCCCGCGGCGTCCGTCGCGCCTTCCACCGACGGCCACACGCCGTCGAACAGGCCCGTCGCATAGAGCCGGTCGACGATCGCGAGGACGCGCTCCGGCCGGAAACGCCCCGGCGCCTCCTCGCGGAACGCCCGGCGCACGAATGGGAGGAGACGGAGGTCCTGCGTCTCCGGAATCCCCGCGTCCTCGACGACGAGCGCCGCGAGAGACTCGGGCTCGGGAAGCGGCGCGCGCTTCTGGGGCGGCGTCGCGGCCGTCGACTCCGGCAGCGTCTCGAGCGTGGTGCGGAGGCCCGCGTCGATGACGGGCCCGGGATCGACCGGGTAGCTGAACTCGGGAAGCGAGACGTCGACCTGGGGCAGGATGAGGACATCCGGCGCCGCCTTCTCGAGACGCGCATGGACCGCGAGCAGCTCCTCGCTCCGGCGCGCCACCGAGAGCGCGTCCAGGCTTTCGAGCCTGGGCGGAGGCTTCATCACGTCGGAGGCGATCACGGGAGCGCCGCCGAGGCGACGGGCCTCGGCCACGGGGAGATAGTCGGCGATGCCGCCGTCGGTGAGCAGCCGGCTCCCCATTCCGGGCGCGCGCCAGCGCACGGGCGCGAAGAAGCCGGCCGCGGCCATGCTCGCGCGCACCGCGCGCGGGAGATCGCCCGACGCGAGCGGGATCAGCTCGCCCGTCTCCCCGTCCGCGGTGACGGAGCGGAAGCGGCGCGGCAGGCGGTCGAAGTCGCCGCGCGCCCGAGCGGAGGCGTCGAAGAGGAGCTGCGTGAGACGGCGGTTGATCCGCCAGTCGGGAATGTAGGCACGCGAGCCGAAGGCGGCGCCCGTCACGGTGTCGAAGCGGAGCACCGGGTAGCGGAGCGCGCGCGAGGCGCCCACCTCGAATGGAAACGGCGTGAAGATGGCGCGCCAGTCCTCGTGCTCGAGGAGCGACCGGATCGCGCGCCCGTCATAGCCGGACGCGTAGAGCCCGCCGACGATCGAGCCCATGCTCGTGCAGACGAGGAGCCCCGGATCGTGGCCGCGCGCCTCGAGGCCCAGCACCACGCCGGCGTGCGCGAGGCCGCGCGAGCCGCCGCCGGAGAGAACCAGGGCCTCTTCGGCGCCGGCCGGCGGCGGGTGGCTCGAAATCGCCACGGCGAACACAATGAGGAGTCGAAGCGCGCGGGCAGTCACGCGCGAAGTATACAATCTGCCGTCCATGGATCGGCCGCGGCGGAACGATGAGTCGCCGCGCGCGACGCGTCCGCTTCATTGACCGCCCCGCGGGCGCTCCCTACTATCTCCCGATGCCTTCCACCGAATCGAAGCCGACGGCAGGCGCGGGATCGCGCGTCGTCCTCTTCTTCACCGTCTTCATCCATCTGCTGGGCTTCGGAATCATCATTCCGCTCCTTCCCTATTACGCCGAGCACTTCGGCGCGAGCGGGCTCACGGTCGGGCTCCTGACCACGTCGTATTCGCTCGCGCAGTTCGTCTTCGCGCCGGTCTGGGGACGCCTCTCGGACCGCGTCGGGCGCCGTCCCGTGCTGCTCGGATCGCTCATTCTCACCGGCGTCTCGTACCTCGTCTTCGCGATCGCGAACTCGCTTCCCGTGCTCTTCGTCTCGCGGGTATTCGCCGGCATCGCGGGCGCGACCCTCTCCACGGCGCAGGCCTACATCGCCGACACGACCACGCCCGAGAACCGGACCAAGGGGATGGGGCTGATCGGAGCCGCGTTCGGCATGGGATTCATCTTCGGGCCCGCCATGGGCGGCGTGCTGAGCAAATGGGGCTTCTCGGTCCCCGCCTACGCGGCGGCCGGCCTCGCCGCGGCCGCGTTCCTCTTCGCGCTCTTCCGTCTGCCCGAATCGCTCCTGCCCGAGGAGCGCGCGGCGGCGGCGCGCCGCCGCGAGGGCGCGGCGACGTTCCAGGAAGCGCTCCGGCGCCCCGTCGTCGGCCTCGTGCTCACGATCTTCTTCGTCACGACCCTCTGCTTCTCGGGAATGGAAGCCATCCTCGCCCTCTTCTGCGAGCGCTACTTCCGGTGGGGGCCGCACCAGATCGGCTATCTCTTCGCCTACGTCGGCATCGTCGCCGCGTTGATGCAGGCGGGGATCGTCGGCGCGCTCGCGAAGCGCTTCGGCGAGCGCGCGCTCGTGCGCGCGGGGCTCTTCCTGATGGGCGCCGCCTTCGTGGTGGCGGGTCTCGTGCCGCCGCTCGCGCTCTTCCTCGTCGTGATGGGCGTGATCGCGGTGGGATCGGGGCTCTCCAACCCGTCCCTCTCCGCCCTCGTCTCGCTCGCCACGCCGGCCGACGAGCAGGGGGGGATCCTCGGCGTCTATCAATCGCTCGGAAGCCTCGGCCGCGCCACGGGACCGTTCCTGAGCGGGCTCCTGTTCGACGCGATCAGCCCCGGCGCGCCGCTCTGGATCGCGGGAAGCGTGATGGTGATCACGTCGCTCGTCGCCGCGCGAATCGCGCCGCTGCGCCGCGATCGAAGTTAAGCAACCTTACCGCGCGGATCTTCTAGTTCTTGGGTTCCCCGTCGCGACTCTTCTAGAATAGATCCCTCGAAACCTTCGCTGAGCGGCACGTCGCGGCAAGAGCGCTCCCCCGCTTCCGCGGTCTCTTCCTCGGGGGGAGTCATGCATCTCCGACCCGAACTCACGCTCGCATTGTCCGGCACCGGCGCGCCATGAGCGTGACCGGCGAGGCGCTACGCAGCGGCAGCCTCCTCGCGCACTTCCAGATCCTCTACAAGCTCGGCGAAGGAGGAATGGGAGAGGTCTACAAGGCGCTCGACACTGAGCTCGACAGCCCCGTCGCGCTCAAGGTCCTGCGCATCGCACCCGCGGAACACGCGGAGGCGTGGGAGCAGCTGCTCCGCGAAGCGCGCCTCGCCCGATCGATCAATCATCCGAACATCGTCACGATCTACTCGGTCGAGCGGACGACCGGCGCCGAGTTCATCGTCATGGAGTTCGTCGAGGGGACCACCCTGCGCGATCTCCTCCGTGACGGGCCCATCGAGCCCGCGCGGCTCCTCGAGGTCGGCATCCAGCTCGCGGGGGCGCTCGGCGCGGCGCACGACGTGGGGCTGCTCCACCGGGACATCAAGCCCGGGAATGTGATCGTCACGCCGCAGGGGATCGCCAAGATCCTCGACTTCGGGATCGCGAAGCGGATCGCGCGCGAGCGGGCCGCGGCGCTCGAGACGGCAACGGTCACGTCGACGTCGTCCGAAACCATCAAGGGGACGCTGGCGTACATGTCCCCCGAACAGGCGCGCGGCGAGCCGCTCGACGCGCGCTCGGACCTCTTCTCGCTCGCGGCCGTTCTCTACGAGTGCGCCACCGGCGAACGGCCGTTCCCGGGGGCGACGGCGCCCTCGGTGCTGCACCAGATCCTCGCGGCCGAGCCGATCCCGCCGAGCCGGATCCGGCCCGAGGTGGGCGAAGGTCTGGACGCGATCCTCGGCCGCGCGATGGCGAAGGAGCGCGCCGCGCGCTTCGCCTCGGGCCGCGAGCTCGCGCGCGCGCTGCAGGGCCTCCGGGACGGCCACGCGCCCGACACGACGACCACGCTCGGAGTGCGCGCGGCGCCGAGCGACGTGCCGAACAACCTGCCCGCGCAGCTCACGAGCTTCGTCGGGCGCGAGCGGGAGCTCGCGGAGATCCAGCGCCTGCTCGGCTCCTCGGCGCTGGTCACCCTCACCGGGGCGGGCGGCTCCGGAAAGACACGCCTCGCGATCCGGGCCGCGGAAGAGCTGCGCGCGGCGTGCCCCGACGGCATCTGGTTCGTCGACCTGGCGCCGCTCAGCGATCCCGATCTCGTACCGCAAGCCCTGGCCGACGTCCTCTCGGTCCGCGAGCAGCCGGGCCGGAAGCTCGAGGCTACGCTGGCCGATTTCCTCGATGGAAAGTCGCTCCTCCTCGTCCTCGACAACTGCGAGCATCTCGTCCGCGCGTGCGCTGCGCTCGTGCGCGGGCTGCTCGACGCGTGCCCCCGCCTGCACGTTCTCGCGACGAGCCGGGAGGCGCTGCACCTGCCAGGAGAGTCGGTCTGGCCCACCCCGAGTCTCTCCGTTCCGCCCGCGGACACTGCGGAGGGCGCGGAGGAAGCCGGAGACTACGAGTCGGTGCGGCTCTTCCGCGAGCGCGCCCTCGCAATCCACTCCCCGTTCGTGGTCGGCGGGCCCAACGCGGCCATTGTCGGCCAGATCTGCTGGCGGCTCGACGGCATCCCGCTCGCGATCGAGCTCGCCGCGGCCCGCAGCCGCGCCCTCTCGCCCCGGGAGATCCTCGACCGGCTCGAGGACCGCTTCCGCCTGCTGACCGGCGACGGTGAGGAGCACGTCGTGCGGCAGCAGACGCTCCGCGCCACGATCGACTGGAGCTACGACCTTCTCTCCCGGGAGGAGCAGCTCGTCTTCCAGCGCGTCGGCGTCTTCGCGGGCAGCTTCCTCATGGAAGCCGCCGAGACGATCGCCGCCGGCGAGGGGATCGAACGCGCCGACGTTCTCGACATCGTGGTCCATCTCGTCGAGAAGTCGCTGCTCGTGCCGGAGGAGGACCCGACCGGTTCAGGCCGGTTCCGGCTCCCCGAGACGCTGCGCGCCTACGCGCGCGAGAAGCTGCGCGCGGCGGGCGCCGAGACGGAGCGCCGGGAGCGGCACCGCGACTACTTCCTCTCGGTCGTCGAGGCGGCCGAGCCGGAGCTGCAGGGCCCCGACCAGGTGCGCTGGCTCCAGCGCCTCGGAGGCGATCTCGAGGACGTCCGTGTCGCGCTGCGGCTCGCGCTGGAGATGCGCGACGCCATGACCGCCGTGCGGTTCAGCGCCGCGCTGCGGCGCTTCTGGTGGGTGCGCGGGCTCTGGAGCGAGGGGCGGGCGCGGCTCCGCGAGACGGTCGCGCTCTGCGCGGAGGCGCGCACGGGCGCCGGCGTCGTCACGTGCGCATGCACCGGCGCGGAGGCGCGAGCGACCGGCGCCGGCGCCGGAGCGAGAGCCGGCACCGGAGCGAGCGCCGGCCCCGGAGGCCCGGTGTGCGAGCTCCGCATCAGGCTTCTCCATGGGAGCGCGATGCTGGCCCGGGGACAAGGCGCCTACGACGAGGCGGAAGCCCTCCTGAACGAGGGGCTCGCCGCGGCGCGCGAGCGAGGGGACGATCGCGGCGCCGCCTCCATGCTGCACGAGCTAGCCAACATCGCGAACGAGCACGGAGATCTCGACGCGGCGCGCACCCTCTACGAGGAGAGCCTCGCGCTCTGGCGCGCGCTCGGCGACAAGCGCGGCATATCGGCCGTCGTCCACAACCTCGGCGTCGTGGCGCAATCCCAGAAGGACTACCGCGCGGCGGAACGGCTCTACCGGGAGTCGCTCGAGATCCAACGCGAGCTCGGGAATCGCGCCTGGGAGGCGGCGGGCCTGAACGGGCTCGGCAGCGTGGCGCTCGCGCGCGCCGACTTCGCGGCCGCTCGCTCGTGGCACGAGCAGGCGCTCGCCATCCAGAAGGAGCTCGACGATCGCTGGGGAACGGCCTTCTCGCTGCGCGAGCTGGGGATCGTGGCCGAGCGAACCGGCGCCCTCTCGGAGGCCCAGTCCCTGCACGGGCGAAGCCTCTCGATCCTGCGCGATCTCGGCGATCGCGAAGGGATCGCCGAGTCGCTCGAAGCGCTCGTGGCGCTCGCGGTGGCGCGGGAGGATCCCGAGCGCGCCCTGCGCCTCGCAGGCGCCGCATGGGCGCTGCGGGAGAGGATCGGCTCCCCGCTCGTGCCCGTCGACCGGAAGCGCCTCGACGCCGTGGTGCGGCAGGCGAAGCAGGCGCTGGGTCCGGAGCAGTCAAAGCGGAGCTACGCCGAGGGGCGAATGTTCTCGATGGAGCAGGCCGTCCGGTACGGCCTGGAGCAGCTCAGTGATTCGAGGTAGACGCAGCACGTCTCAACGAGGGGGGACGAACATGAAGTGGTCGCTACGAGGTTGTCTGGGAATCATCGCGCTGGTCCTGCTGGCATGCGGCGGGCCGGCGCGCGCGCAGTACATCTGGATGGACTCGAACGGTGACGGCATCTATACCGCCGCGGATGTCATGAGCACGAACGGCACTCCGATGACGGTCGATGTTTGGATCAACACCAGCCACAACAAGGACGGCTCACCGGCGATCTGCGACACGCATGGAGGACCTGACGGGGACCTCTCCACCTGGAACTCGTACGCCATGCACATCAATGCCGTAGGCGGCACGGCGACCTTTTCCAGCTTCGTGAATCAGATGCCTTCGTTTGTGGACGGTTGCGTGGGCGTGGGCGTCTTCTTCAATACGAACAACAGCACGGAGATGTCCGCTTGCGCGGCAACGGGCACTCCAACCGCGAACGGCGGCGCGAACATGAAGATGTTCACGATGACCGTTACCGGACAGACCGGCACACCCACACTCCAGTTCGTGCCGATGAATTCGCAAGATCAGAACTTCACGTCCTTCGGTACGCCTTGCTCCGGAACAGACTTCGACAACACGTACAAGCTCGGGGCCGACTTCTTCGACAACGACGGAATTACCGTCTGGCCGGGTGGCAACACGGCGCCGATCCTGAGTGCGCCCGGGTCGGTGCTCGGCACAGAAGGACAACCGATCACCATGACCGCGACGGCCTCGGACCCTGACTTCGCAGACATTCTCACGATATCGGCCGTCGGCCAGCCGGCATCGCTCACGTTGACGACCACCCCGACAGCCTCTCCCGCGACTGCGACCCTGAGCGGCACGCTCGGTCTCAACGACCAGGGCACACATTCGATCACCTGGAGCGTCTCGGACGGCCACAATCCTCCAGTCCCGGCGACGACCGTGCTCTCCGTGACCAACCTCGATCAGGTACCCTTCGTGACAGCTCCGCCGCTGCTCTGGGTCATGGCGAACTGGCCCATGACGTTCACGGTCACGGCCGGCGATCCGGATGGTGACGCGATCACGTCCCTCACGGCGGCTCCGCTGCCCTCGGGCGCGACGTTCACGCCGAACGGCACCAACACGTCGGGCACGTTCAGCTGGACGCCGACGAACGCGCAGGCCGGCGGGCACACGGTGACGTTCACGGCATCGAACGTGCTCTCGGGGTCGGCCTCCACGAACATCGGAGTCAACACCGACCGGGCGCCGGTCGTCACGGCTCCGGCTTCGATCGCGGGCACGGTCGGGCAGATCGTCATCTTCGGGGTGAGCGTCTCCGATCCGGACGGCGATCCCATCGCGAGCCTTACCGCTTCGCCGCTTCCGGCGGGAGCGATCTTCTCCCCCACCAGCTCGAACACCTCGGCGACGTTCGACTGGACGCCTACGGCGGCTCAAGTCGGCACTGCGGATATTACGTTCACCGCTTCGAACGCGCTCAGCGGCTCGGCGACGACCTCGATCCAGGTGACCGGTGGCGGTGGGTTCTTCGCAATCGATCTGACCACCGCCGGGGCCTCGATCATCGGGTCCGATGGCGTGACCTGGAAGCAGCCAGTGGGGCCGGTCGGAGGAGACGTAATCTACGATCCGTTCCTCCGGCTGCAGAACAGCGGCAGCGAGGAAGGGATGAACACCGACGGCAATGCCGGCGCAACGTATAACGACGTCGCGGCCATTTACACGCATGGTCTCACGATGGGACAGCTGGGCACGGTGATCGAGGGAGGAAACACGTATTACTCGCTGGTGCTCGACATCAACGAACTTGACACCGCAGGCCAGAACTACCTCTCACTGGATCGCCTGCAAATCTTCACGCTCGCCGGGTCGGCCACCTTGACCTCGGTTCCGGCGGTGCTGAGCGCGGGTGGCGTTCTCCGCTACGACATGGACGGAGTCATCGACCAGTCGGCACTCATGGACTACAACATCCCGACGGGCTCGCATATCCAGGTCCTCGTCCCCACGAGCTACTTCGCCGGAGCCTCGTTCACCGACCAGGTCTACGTCTACTGCCAGCTCGGCACGGTGACCGGAATGTCGAACAACTACGCGTCGGACGACGGCTACGAGCAGTGGTACGTGCTGGAGGGTTCGGCGCCGCCCGCCGACAGCCCTCCCGTCGTGACAGCTCCCGCGACGATGACCGCCGATGAAGGGACGCCGATCACGTTCGGGGTGACCGCGTCGGATCCGGACGGCGATGCGATCATGTCGTTCACGGCGGCCCCGCTTCCTGCCGGCGCGACATTCACCGCGGATAGCACCCGCACGTTCGGCACGTTCAGCTGGGTACCGTCGTTCTTCCAGTCCGGCTCGTACCCGATCACGTTCACGGCGTCGAACGCCCTCTCGGGCTCGGCGCCCACAACCATCACGGTGAATGACGTCAACCAGGCGCCGCAGGTCACGGCGCCCGCCACCGTCGCGGCGTCCGTGATGGAGCACATCGTCTTCACCGTCACGGCGAGCGATCCGGATCACGAGGAGATCGGTTCGCTCACGGCGGCTCCGCTTCCGCCGGGCGCGATCTTCACGCCGGGCCTTGGATTCACCTCGGGGACCTTCGACTGGACGCCCACCCTGGGAATGGAAGGCACCCACCCGGTGACGTTCACGGCGTCCAACGCGCTCAGCGGCTCTGCGACCACGACGATCGACGTCGTCGGGCCGCCGCCGTCGCAGCCGCCGGTCGTCACCGCTCCCGACCTCGTCTCGGTGGAGGAGCTCGGAACGCTCTCGTTCACGGTCACCGCTTCCGATCCCGACGGCACCATCGCTTCCCTGGTCGCGAATCTCTCGGGTCTCCCCATCGGGAACGACGCGACGTTCACGACGAGCCCGGACAACACCTCGGGGACGCTCGTCTGGCACCCCGCGACCGGCATGGCGGGAATCGACTCGGTGACGTTCACCGCGGAGGACAACAGCTCGTTGATGGCGAGCGCGACCACGGCGATCCAGGTCATCGCGATCGGCGCGGAGGTGGTCGGCACGTTCGACTGGACGCCGGCCCCGCCCGACACGGGATCGTTCACCGTCACGTTCACGGCCATCGATTCGACCGGTGAATCCGGTACGGCTTCGACCGACATCACCGTTCTCCCGGGCACAGCGGGTAGTCGCATCATCCTCGCGACGCCGGGCGTGCGGCTGCAGACCGAGCGCGGGCCGATCATCAGCTGCGTGAGCACGGCGAGCACCAACACCGGCAAGGATCTCTCGTTCACGGTGAGCGCTTACCCCGATCTGAGCTCGCCGCCTCAAGCCCGCACCGGCACACAAGCGCCCGCCACGCCCGCGGGCACCACGCGCGGACCGATCATCTCGCTCACGGCGAATCTGACCGCGTTGCCCACGACCAATCCGGCGACGTTCACCGTCGACCAGGATCCGCTGCTCGTCTGCCCCGCGAGCGTGGACGCGCAGCCGCTCTTCCTGGTCACGTTCACGGTCACGGCGAGCGATCCGGACGGGGAGCCGATCCTCACGCTCACAGCGGACCGCTCGATGCTGCCGCCGGGCTCGCTCTCGACGTTCACCACGAACGCCACGAACACGTCGGGAACGTTCGCCTGGACGCCGCAGCCCCAGGACGTGAACGCGCAGCCGTACCCGGTCGTGTTCACGGCGTCGAACGCGCTCTACGCTACGGGGACGACGTGGATCACGGTCGTTCTCGGCGACCGCTCGCCGACGGCCGAGGCGGGTGGCCCGTACTCCGGGTATCCGGGCGCTTCCGTCGCGTTCGACGGAACGGCGTCGTCGGATCCCGACGGCGACGCGCTCACCTACTCGTGGGCCTTCGGGGACGGCGCCACCGCGGTCGGCGCCACGTCATCTCACGCGTACACGCTGGCGGGGGATTACACGGCCACCCTGACGGTCCAGGAGATCCGCTCGAACCCGCTCTCGGCCAGAGACAACGCGGCCGTGACGATCGGTCCGCTCGGCGTCCGGGCCTTCGTCTGGGGCGGGAACAAGACGATCCGGCTCCGCTCCGGCAAGCCGTCCTTCTGCGCGCAGCTCGAGCCCCTAAACGGCTCGTTCCAGGCCGCCGACATCGACCTCGGCTCGATCGTGATGCGCTACACGTCGGGCGGGACGACGTCCGAGATCCATGCAACGACGGACAAGGCCGCCACGCTGCGGGATCTCGACGGCAACGGGGTCCTCGAGGTCTCCGCCTGCTTCGCGAAGACCGATCTGGTCCGCCTCTTCTCGAGCGTCGTGGGGCGCGTGACGGTGACAGTCGACATCGCGGGGCGGCTCGCCACGACGGGAGCCACGTTCTCGGTTCCGCTCACGGTGGAGGTCGTCGGGAGCACCGGGACGCTCGCCGCCTCGGTCGCGCCGAACCCGTTCAACCCGAGCACCACGCTCTCCTTCGAGACGCCGCACGGCGGGCCGGTCGACCTCCTCGTCTTCGACCTGGCCGGGCGGCTCGTTCGCGACGTCACGCACCGCGCGTACTACGCGCCCGGCATCTACGACATCCATATCGACGCCCTTGACGAGGGCGGCCATCGCCTCGCCTCGGGCGTCTACTTCTACCGGCTGGCCACGCGCGAAGGGAGCGTGACCGGCAGGCTCGTGCTCATGCAGTGATCGTCGTGGCGGTGCTCCTCCGGGAGTGATCGTCGGCGTGAGCCGTCCCGTCCGGGAGAGCGGTCGGGGCGGGCAGCAAGACGGCGCGTCACAGCACGTGGCGCGCCGTCGACTTTTGCGGAGCGGTACGGACGGTGTACGACAGACGGCGCGTCACATTCGCGGGCGGCGCGCCGTCGACTTCCACATACGCGCCTGCCGGGAGTAGTTGAGCGGCGAGCCCGCCATGTCCTGGAACTTCACGTCGCGCCCGCGCGAGAAGGCGACCCGGTCGGCATCGAGGTTGCCAAAAAGAACTCGCGCTTCTCGGGATGCTTGTCCGCCTCGGAGAGGACGGGACGCTTCTAGTAGAACTCGCCGGACGGCGTCGATTCGTGATCCGTCGACAGGCCGTCGGTCGATTCCGTCGGCACCGAGCGCAGGTCGTGGAACTCCAGGCGCCCTTCGTCGGCGTGGAAGAGGATGACCCCGCGCTCGTCGGCCGTGGGGCCGAGCGCCTCGCCCCGGAACGAGGCAACCGTCTCGAACGTGCCCACGTCGACGACTTCGGTCGAGCAATCGGGGCGGTCGGACGCGACCGCGGCGCAGCCCGAGACGCACATGAGATGGGCCGCGTCGCGCGCCCGGAGCCAGAAGGCCGATCGGATCTGGCTCTGGTCGCGATCGAGGAACGGCCGGAAGACGCGCGTCGTGATCGGATCGTCCGTGGCGTCCTCGGCGATCCGGGTGTCGGCGCCGTTCCCGCCGGGGCGCAGCGAATAGAGACCGTCGGGCGAGACGATGAAGCCCTGGTGCTCGCTCGCCTTCACGGCGCCCTTCACGAGGTCGAGGCACATCACCCGATCCGGAAACTGGAGCAAGAGCGTGTCGGACCCGGCCCATCCCGCGCGAAGCGGCCACTGCGCGTAATACCGCGCCGTGTTGTTGCGCCGGTCCCAGACCTGCACCCCGCCCGCGGCCTTTCGCCGGAGCGCCGTCCCGCGTCTTCCGCGTGGCGGCTTCATCAGCGTCTGACCCTCGCGCACCTCGGTCCGCGCATAGACCACGACGAGCCGCGTCCCGTCCGGGCTCCATCCGAAGCTTTCCGCGCGCGGAAAGTCCGCGACCAGCGCCCCCGCGGTGTCCATCACCGCCACGCCCGGCTGGAGCGTCTCCGATTCGCCGGCGGCATAGCGTCCGACGAACGCGACGAGCGCATCGTGCGGCGACGCTTTCGCGTCGTCGGCCTGGTAGCGTTCGACGTCGCCGATCACGCGGCCCATGTCGTCGGTGCCCTCGTACCAGTAGATCGCATTCGGGGTGAGGCCGAGCCCGGATGTCGCGGACTCGAGCGCCGCTCCCCAGATCGCGCGCGGCACGTAGGCGAACCGGGCGCGTCGGGCAGTCCGGCGCCATGCGTCGGAGTCGGTCGAGGCGGAGCCCTCGCGCGAATCGTACCGATCCATGGATTGCGCGCGCCCCGATGGAGGCGTGAGCGGACAAAGGGTGAGGACGACGAAGAACGCGAGCGCGAGCGGTACGATGATGCGGCCCTGAGATGTCATCCCTTCGACCCGTTTCCGGCGGCTGAGGCGGCAGAAGATGCGATACGAACGCCCTAATTCTAGCACCGGCGCAGCCCGCACCCTGACGTAAAAGCGCGCGGTTGCCGCCCGCAGCCGTCGCCAACGGAAGAGGGACGCCGCTCGCGCGGCGCCCCTCGGGGAGCGCGGCTCTCGGTGCCGGCGTCTTGCGTCGCCGACCGTCCGAGTGGACCGCCTTTCCTTCCGGCCGCTTCGCGGCCGGTTTACCGGCCGATCGCCTTCTTGATGCTGGTGTGGAATTTCTCGAGACCCTGCGCGATCTCCTCCTTCGAGATCACGAGCGGCGGGCGGAACCGGATCGAGACCGGCCCGCAACCGAGGACCACCACGCCCTCCGCGTAGGCGTTCGCGATCACCGCGTCGCGGAGCTTCCCGTCGCGCAGGTCGAACGCGCACATGAGACCCTTGCCGCGGGCATTCATCACGTGCTCCGGGAACTCCTTCGCGAACCCTTCGAGGCCGGCCAAGAGCTCGGCGCCGCGCGCGGCTGCGTTCTCGACGAGCCGCTCCTCCGACATGATCTCGAGGTAGCGCTGGCTCCGGACCATGTCGACCAGCGTCCCGCCCCACGTGGAGTTGATCCGGCTCGAGACGTGGAAGACGTTGTCCTTCACGTCGTCGATCCGCTTGGTCGCGACGAAGCCGCAGATCTGCGACTTCTTGCCGAAGGCGACCATGTCGGGGGCGACACCGTAGTGCTCGAACGCCCAGAACTTCCCGGTGAGGCCGAAGCCGGCCTGCACCTCGTCATAGATGAGCATGGCGCCGCGCTCATCGGCGAACCGGCGCAACTCCTTGAAGAACTCGGCGCGGAAGTGGTTGTCGCCGCCCTCGCCCTGGATCGGCTCGATGATGATCGCGGCGATGTCGTCGCCGAAGCGCTGGAAGGCGCGGTCCATCTGCGCCACCGCGAGCGCCTCGCGGGCCTTCACGTCCTTCAGCCGGTCCTCCGTGAGCGGGAACTCGGCCTTCGGGTTCACGACGCGCGGCCAGTCGAACTTCGGGAAGTAGGCCGTCTTCCGCGGGTCGGTCGTGTTCGTGAGCGAGAGCGTGTAGCCGGAGCGGCCGTGGAAGGCCTGCTCGAAGTGGAGCACCTTGTGACCGCGCTCCTCCCGCCAGCCGCGCGCGAAGTTCTGGCGCACCTTCCAGTCGAAGGAGGCCTTGAGGGCGTTCTCGACGCCGAGGGTGCCTCCCGCCACGAAGAAGGCGTGCTCGAACGTCGTCCCCATGGCGTGCCGGGCGAAGGTCTCGACGAACTCCGCCATCTCGGTGGTGTAGACGTCACTGTTGGTGACGTTGTGGAGGGCCGCCTTGAGGAGCCGGGCGTGGAACTCCGGGGTGTTCATCCCCGGATGGTTCATCCCGACGGGGTTCGAGGCGAAGAACGAGAAGAAGTCCATCAGCGTCTTGTTCCCGCGGGAGTCGTGGAGCCAGACGCCCTTGCTCTTGTCGAGGTCGAGGACGAAGTCGAAGCCGTCGGCCAGCATGTGCCTGGCCAGCGTGGCGTGCACCTGGTCGGGCGCGATGCGGACCGAGGCGCCGGTGGCGATGGGGTTCATGGCTCTGCTCCTTTCGGGTGTGCGGTCGTGGGCTCTATCGAAAAACCATCGGGCGGGCGCCGGGCGCCGGCCACGTCAATCCACCTTGATCCGGTGCTGCTCCTTCCAGGTCGAGAGCACCATCACCGTGCGCGTCTGACGGACGCCGCGGATCGTGTTCAGCTTCTCGATCACGAGCCGCCGGAACGCCGCCATGTCGGTCACCTTCACCTTGAGGAGGAGCGAGAACTCCCCGGTGATGTGGTGGCACTCGAGGACTTCGTCGAGCCCCGTGACCGCCTCGATGAAAGGCGTCTCGAACTTCGGGTGCTCCAGGAAGACCTCGACGAACGCCGTGATGTCATAGCCCAGCTTCCGGTCGTCGAGCAGGGCCACGTACCCGCGGATGAATCCGGCACGCTCGAGCTTCCGGATCCGCTCGTTTACCGACGGCGCCGTGAGCCCGACCTCCTTGGCCACGTCGGCCTGGGAACGCTTCGCGTCCTCCTGGAGGAGGGAGAGAATCCGCCGGTCGATCGGGTCGAGATCCGGGCCGTTTTCGAACTTGGTTCGTTCTCTGAGCGCCATTACCGAATCATATTCGGTTATTTGGCGCTTGAAGTCAACCTTTATTCGGAAGAAGAGGCCCGCTGGCCTGCCCGCTCCCCGCTTGTAGCCGCCGCGTCCAAAGCAGTACCCTTGTAGGGAGTTACACGCCCGCTGCGCCACGAGGAGGTTCCGGAAGGATGAAACAGCCGCAAACGATTCGAGAGCTTAAGCTTAGCGGCTACAAGCCGCAGACGGTGAAGCAGGAGATGCGGCGGAATCTGATCGCCGCCATGGAGCGGAACGACGACCGCTTCCCCGGGATCGTCGGGTACGACCGCACCGTGCTGCCCCAGATCGAGAACGCGATCCTGAGCGGCCACGACTTCATCCTGCTCGGGCTGCGCGGCCAGGCGAAGACGCGCCTGCTCCGGAGCCTCGCGCGCTTCCTCGACGAGACCATCCCGGCGATCGACGGCTGCGAGCTGAACGACGACCCGCTGAACCCGATCTGCCCGGCCTGCCGGCGGCGCGTGGCCGAGCAGGGGGACGAGGTGCCGGTGCGCTGGATCCATCGTGACGAGCGCTACCGCGAGAAGCTCGCCACGCCGGACGTGACGATCGCCGACCTGATCGGCGACATCGACCCGATCAAGGCGGCGAACGAGCGGCGTTCCTACAGCGATCCCGAGGTGATGCACTACGGGATCATCCCGCGCACGAACCGCGGGATCTTCGCGATCAACGAGCTCCCGGATCTCCAGCCGCGCATCCAGGTCGGGCTCCTGAACATCCTCGAGGAGAAGGACATCCAGGTCCGCGGCTTTCCCATCCGGCTCCCGCTCGACATCCAGATCGTCTTCTCGGCGAATCCCGAGGACTACACGAACCGCGGGAACATCATCACGCCGCTCCGGGACCGCATCGCCTCGCAGATCATGACCCACTACCCCTTCACCATCGAGGACGCCATGCGCGTCACCGAGCAGGAGGCGTGGGTGCAGCGCGAGGACGGGATCGAGATCATCGTCCCGCCGTACATCAAGGAGCTGGTCGAGATGGTCGCGGTGCAGGCGCGGAAGTCCTCCTACGTCGACCAGTCGAGCGGCGTGAGCGTGCGCATGACGATCGCGCTCCTCGAGAACATCATCTCGAACGCCGAGCGGCGCGCGATCCGGACGGGCGAGCGGCGGATGGCCGTGCGGGTCTGCGACCTCCAGCACGCGCTCTCCTCGATCACCGGCAAGGTGGAGCTCGTCTACGAGGGCGAGCAGGAGGGCGCGGTCGCGGTGGCGAAGCACCTGATCGGAAAAGCGGTGAAGGAGATCTTCACGAAGTACTTCCCCGACGCCTACAAGGCGAAGGAGAAGGGCGAGGGCGCCGCCTCCGAATACGATCCGATCTTCCGCTGGTTCGCCCAGGGGAAGAAGGTGGAGATCTCGGACGAGCTCCCGACGCGCGAGTTCCACAAGCGGCTCGCGCAGGTGAACGGGCTCGAGGACCTGCCCAAGCGCTACCTTCCCGTGCGCGACCCGGCCGAGGTGCCGACCGGCATGGAGTTCGTGCTCGAGGCGCTCCATCAGAACTCGATTCTCGCCAAGGAGCGCACCGACACCGCGGCGCTCGCCTACACCGACATGTTCTCGACGATGCTCGGGAAGCCGGAGGAGGCGGAGGACTAGCCGTGGATTTCCGCTACGCACGCTGGGACGAGAGGCTGATGCAGAACCTCGCGTTCCTGAAGAACCTCCTCTCGCTCTACCACCGGCTGCTCCTCATGACCGACGGAAACGTGGACGAGGCGCTGCGCGCGCTGGAGGAGCTGGGCGACCGGTTCGGCTTCTTCAACCAGAAGTTCACGATCGAGGACTTCAAGAAGCAGCTCAAGGACCAGGAGGCGATCCAGGAGGTCGACGGGAAGAACGTCCTCACGCGAAAGGGCGAGCGGATGATCCGGAAGGATTCGCTCGACCGGATCTTCTCCTCGCTCGCGAAGGACTCGGCGGGCGAGCACCGCGTGCCGCGCACCGGCTCGGGCGGCGAGAAGATCACCGAGACGCGCCCCTACGAGTTCGGCGACGCGGTCTCGGACATCGACTTCCTCTCGAGCGTGCGGAACTCGATGCGCCGCCAGCGCGGCTCCTATCCCGACGAGGGGTTGCACCTCACCGAGGACGATCTCGAGGTCTACGAGACCGAGCACCTCTCGTCGTGCGCCACGGTGCTCCTGATCGACGTGAGCCACTCGATGATCCTCTACGGCGAGGACCGGATCACCCCCGCGAAGCAGGCGGCGCTCGCGCTGGCCGAGCTGATCACGACGCAGTACCCCAAGGACTCGCTCTCGGTGGTGCTCTTCGGGGACGACGCGTGGGAGGTGAAGCTGCGGGACATCCCCTACGTCTCGGTAGGTCCGTACCACACGAACACGAAGGCGGGACTCCAGCTCGCGCAGCAGATCCTGTCGCGGCAGAAGCACGCCAACAAGCAGATCTTCATGATCACCGACGGCAAGCCGTCGGCCATCTTCGAGAACGGGCGCTTCTACAAGAACGCGTTCGGCCTCGACCCCAAGATCGTGAACAAGACGCTCGACGAGGCGGTCCAGTGCCGGCGGAAGCGGATCCCGATCACGACGTTCATGGTGACGCAGGATCCCTATCTCGTCCGGTTCGTCGAGCGCTTCACCCAGCTCAACAAGGGCCGCGCGTACTTCTCCGACCTCGAAGACCTCGGCGGCTATCTCTTCGTCGACTTCGCGCAGAACCGGAAGCGGCGGGTGCGGTAGTCCCGATACCCGATCAGAACCCGAAGCCGAGCCCCGAACGGAACTCGACTAAGCCATCCCATCCCTTATCGCTGTTCGCCCGGCCGCCCCAGTTGTAGAGCCGCACGCCGTTCTGGAACGTGAGCCGGGAGCCCAGCGCGAGGTCCGCGCCAAGGCCCAGGTACCCGCCCCACGCGTGACTCGTCGCCTCGGGCAACGGTGATCCGACCGGCAAGATGTCGCGCGAGGTACCGCCGGATGAGAGGGCGATGACTTGTTCGAGTGCGGGCTCGCGGAAGCGGAAGTAGGACGCGCCTGCCTCGAACCAGGGGCGGAACGTCCCCACCCGCGGGTGGAACACGGCGCCGGCCGAGACGGGCGATGTGCTGGTGGAACCGCTCGCAATATGCGAGGCGCTCAACTGGAGCGCCCAGTGCGGCGTGAACGCCCACTGGAGGCCGACGCCGTATCCGACCGCGGATTCCTGGTTCAGATCCGAGGGAGTCGCGACGCCGTACAGCGTGATCGAGGTCGAACCGCCTCCGATTCCGGAGCCGCCCGCGAAATCGCTCGCGGAGGCCCGCGGAACCGGTAGGACGAAGAGCAGCGCAGCGAGAGCGCAGGAGACGAGAACGGGACGGGAGCGCATGGTTCGGGCCCTCCGCGACAGCATCCGGCAGCGACCCAACGCTACACCCGAGCGAGTCCCCTTACAGCACGAATCCGAGCCCCGCCTGGAAGGTGAAGAAGTTGGCTGCCGGCAGGCGGTCGGCGTCGACGTGGTGGAAGCGGATACCGCCGCCGAGGAGGGTCTGCCTGCCGACGCGGCCGGCGATCCCGGCGCCGAGGTTGAAGCCGAACGCAGTCTCGGTGTCCTCGACGATGCTCCCGTCGAGCTGCTCGATCGCCTCGTGATGGCGATAGGCTCCGAGTCCTCCGCCGAGGAATGGCTTGACGTTCCCCACGACGGGGACGACGTACTCCACATTGAAGGTCATCGGCGTGATGTTCGCGTCGTCTCCGGGCAGATCGCCATCGAAGCTGTGATGGGAGACCTCGAACCCGATCAGAACGTCGGGACTGATCCCGTAGCCGATCGAGCCGCCGACCCCGAGCCCCGAGTTGAAGAAGTTGTCGAAGTCGCCCGTGGGGGACGAGAGGCCGAGGTGCAAGCTCAGGATGGTGCGCCCTTGGAAGCCGGAGGGATGCTCGTCGTATTCACGATAGCGACGGCGCTGCGCTTCGGCGGGAGCCGCGGCCGAAAGGACGGCGGCGGCGAGTAGTGCGAACAAGAGGATGCGTCTCATGAAGTCCTCCCTGATGTCGGCGAAATCGCCTCGATTCCGCGGGCGGGAGTGTAGCACGGCCGCCTCCGAGTCCGCCCGGCCGAGCCGGACCTGGGGCGGACCGGCGCCGCGGGCGGAGCCTCGCGCGCCTTGACGCTCCCGCGCGGCCCGTGGTCTACTCGCGCGACGCATCACCTTCCAGGAGGCCGAGATGCTGGAACCTCCACCGCCCTTCGAGGGGGCCCCGAACGACGCGCCAGGGGCGGGGCCGACCGACCAGGCGATCCCGCTCTCCCTCGCCTATCAGGCCTGCGAGGCCATCGCGCGGCGTCATTACGAGAATTTCCCCGTCGCCTCCTGGTTCCTGCCGCCCGACCGCAGGCAGGCCCTGGCCGCCCTCTACGCCTTTGCCCGGAGCGCGGACGACATCGCCGACGCCGACCGCCCCAGCGCGGAACGGCTCGCCGGTCTCGACCGCGTCGAATCCGACCTCGTACGCGCGCTGGACGGCGATCCGGCAGGTCCGATCCTCGTGGCCCTCGCCGACGCGATCGATCGCCACCGCCTCCCGGCGGAGCCTCTCTTCGACATGCTCGAGGCGTTCCGGATGGACGCGCGCGACGCGACCTTCCCGACCTGGGACGACCTCCTCGGCTACTGCCGCGGCTCGGCGAACACGATCGGCCGCATGGTCCTCGCCCTCTACGGCGTGGAGGACGCGCGGGCGCAGTCGGAATCGGACGCCCTCTGCACGGCGCTCCAGCTCACGAACTTCTGGCAGGACCTCGGCCCCGACCTCGCGCGCGGGCGGCTGTTCGTCCCGCTGGAGGATCTCGACCGTTTCGGCCTCGCGCGCGAGGCGCTCACCGATCCGGCGCGCGCCGAGGCGGTCACACGCCTGATCGAGCACGAATGCCGCGCCACGGAAGAGCTGTTCGAGAGAGGGCGCGGCATCGTGCACCGCGTTCCCTACGGACTCGCGCTCCAGCTCCGCGCGACGATCGCGGGCGGGAGCGCCGTGCTCGAAGCGGTGCTCCGCCGCGGCGCCGCCGTCGTCCACGACCGCCCGCGCCTCGGCGCGTTCTCGCGGGCGCGCATCGCTGCGGCCGCCTGCCTCGGGATCACGGGATGAGCATGGAGCGATCGCGGAGCATGCGGCGCCGCACCAACTTCGGTGTCGCGTTCGCGCTCCTTCCGCGCCCGCAGCGCGATGCGATCCGCGCCGTGCACGCCTGGAGCCGCTCGCTCGATGACGGCGTCGACGAGGAGAGCGATCCCGCGCGCGCCCGAGCGCGGCTCGAGCGGTTCCGGAGCGACCTGGCGATCCTCTACGACGGCGCTACCGGGGACGGCGTCGATCCGGTCAGCGCCGCGCTCCGCCCCCACATCGAGCGCTACCGCATCCCGCGCGCCTACTTCGACGAGCTGGTCAACGGCGTGGAGATGGACCTCGACCACCGCCGCTACGGCACGTTCGCCGACCTGCAGCGCTACTGCTACCGCGTCGCGTCCATCGTGGGCCTGATCTGCCTGCGCATCTTCGGCGAGGCGGAGGAGCGCGGGCGGCGCTACGCGGAGAATCTGGGCATGGCGCTCCAGCTCACGAACATCCTCCGCGACGTGGGGAGCGACCTCGCTCGGGGCCGCGTCTACCTCCCGGCCGACGAGCTCGCCCGCTTCGGCGTGAGCGTCGAGGATCTCCGGCGGCAGGAGCGCGATCGCGCCTTCCTCGAGCTGATGCGCTTCCAGGCCGCGCGCGCCCGCTCCTTCTTCGAGGCCGCGGAGCGCGAGGTCAAGGAGCTCGACCGGCGCCGGCTCCTCGCCGCCGAGATCATGGCGCGCGTCTACCGCCGGCTCCTCGAGCGGATCGAAGCCTCGGGCTTCGACGTGCTGGGGCGCGAGGTGCGCCTCTCCAGGGTCGAGCGCGTCTGGATTGCGGCGAGCACCGCGCTCACCGTGCGCTCTCCCCGCGGCACCTCGTGATGTGACGCGCCCCGACGTCGTCGTCGTGGGCGCGGGCTTCGCCGGCGTCGCCGCGGCGACCGCGCTCGCGGAGCGCGGCGCGCGCGTCCTCGTCCTCGAGACCCGCCAGCGGCCCGGCGGCCGCGCCTACTCCTGGCGCGACCCGCATACGGGAGAGATCCGCGACAACGGCCAGCACGTGCTCGCGGCCTTCTACGACGAGACGCGGAAGCTCCTCCGCCGAATCGGCACGGAGGATGAGCTCGCGATCGATCCGACGTTCCGGCTCCGGTACTGGGAGCGGGGCCACGGCGCGTACGAGATCCGCGTCCCGCAGCTCCCGACCCCGTTCCACTGGATCGCCGCGATCGCGCGCTGTCCCCGCCTCTCTCCGGCCGCTCGTCTTTCGGCGGCGGCGCTCCCGGCCAAGGCAGGGGCCCTCCTCGGTCGCGAGAGCAGGCTCGAGGTCGCGTGCCCGGGAGTGTCCCCGACCGTGGCGGACTGGTTCGAGCGCGAAGCGGTCCATGCCGATATCGCGACCCTCCTCCGCCCGGTCGCGCTCGCCGCGCTGAACGAGACGCCCGAGGAGGGATCCGCCGAGCTCTTCGCGCGCGTGCTCGAGCGGCTGTTCGCGGCCCCGGCGGGGAGCACGGGGCTCGCGCTCGCGCGGCATGGGCTCGGAGATCTGCTCGGCGGCTACGAGCGCTACGTGGAGGACCGGGGGGGTTCCGTGCGCTACCGTGCGACCGCGCTCGGCGTGCGCGTCGATTCGACAGGGGCGCTCGGCGTCTCGCTGCTCGGCGGCGAGCGCGTGGACGCGGGCGCCGTGATCCTCGCCGTGCCGCACGAGCGGGTCACGTGGCTCCTCCGCCCCGAGCTGGCGGAGCCGCTCCGCGCGATCGCCGCCGTTCCATGGTCGCCGATCCTCTCGACCGTGCATGTGTATGATCGCCCCGTGCTGCCGGCGCGCTTCATCGGGTTGATCGGAACGGCGACCCAGTGGGCGTTCGACCGCGGTCCCGTCTCGGGAGCGGACGCCGGCTTCGCGGTCGGCACCGTGCGGAGCGCAGCCTTCGCCGATGCGGGCCGCGCGCCCGAAGCCATCGCCGAGGAGACCACGGCCGATCTCCGTGAGGCCTTCCCCGAGGCGGGCACGGCGCGGCTCCTCCGCGCGCGCGTCTACAAGGAGCGGCGCGCCACGATGCGCGCCACCCCTCCGACGCTCCCGCTCCGTCCTCCCGCGCGAACGGGCACGGAGGGGCTCTTCCTGGCCGGCGACTGGACCGACACGGGGCTGCCGCCCACGATCGAGAGCGCGGTCGTGAGCGGACATCGCGCCGCCGAGGAGGTCCGATGAATCCGCGCCGCGCGGTTCGTTCGCGATCCGGGGCGCCGGCGAACGACGCGCGACGGCTCCGCGCCGCCGTCCTCCGCTGGTATCGAAAGCACCGCAGGGATCTTCCCTGGCGCCGGACGCGCGACCCCTACGCGATCTGGGTGAGCGAGATCATGCTCCAGCAGACGCGCGTGGAGACGGTGATCCCGTTCTACGAGCGCTTCCTCGAGCGCTTCCCCACGGTCGGCGCGCTCGCGCGAGCCCCGGAGCCTGCCGTCCTCGCCGCGTGGTCGGGGCTCGGGTACTACTCCCGCGCGCGCAGCCTGCGCGTCGCGGCCGGAACGGTCGTCCGCGAGCACGCCGGGCGCGTTCCCGAGGAGCCGGAGGCGCTGCGCGCGCTTCCCGGCATCGGGCCCTACACCGCGGCGGCGATCGCGAGCGTCGCCTACGACCGGCCCGCGGCCGCGGTCGACGGGAACGTGATCCGCGTGCTCGCGCGGATCGAAGGGCGATCGGGCCGAAGGAACGATTCCACGCTTCGCCGCGAGGTCGAGCGCTTCGCCGCAACGCTCGCGTCCGGGCCGAGCCCGGGCGACTGGACCCAGGCGCTCATGGAGCTCGGCGCGCTCGTCTGCTCCCCTCGGGAGCCGGCGTGCGGCTCGTGTCCGGCGGTCCCGTGGTGCGCAGCGTTCCGGAGCGGCCATCCCGACCGGTATCCCGAGCCCGCGGCCGCGGCCGGGCGTGTTCCCGAGCGACGGTCCATCCTCCTCGTGGCGCGTCGCGGCGACCGCGTCCTGCTCGTCCCAGACGGGGATCCCGAACGGCGTCACTGGACCTGCCCGATTCACGAGTGCGGAAGCGACGCCGTAGCAGCCACTTCCGGCGCCGGCGCGGCGAGAGGACGGTCCGACGGGAATGCCCGTCTGGCCAAGTCTCTGTTGCTGCGGCACTTGAACGGCTCCGACCTCTCCGGACCGGCAGGCTCGTTCGCGCATCGAACTTATTCCTGCCTTCACCGGTACGAAGTGTGGGTCGCGAGTGGCGGCCGTCGGGCGCGCTCGGCGGGCCGTGCCCGCTGGGTCGAGCGTGATGCCATGGAGTCCCTGCCGCTCCGAGCCCCCACCTTGAAAGCGTTTCGCGTGCTCCGAATCTGACGAGGTCTCGATGCGTCTCCGCCTCCTCATCCTGCCGCTTCTCGTCGCCTCTCTCCTCCTTGTCGCATCCGCTTCCGCGTGGGCAACCGTTCCGGCGCCGGCCGCGCTGCATCAGGTCCGACCGGGCGCCGCTCTTTCGGAGCGCTTCCTGAGCAGGGGCAGGAACGGAGAGCCGATGCTGGAGCTGATGGTCGAGGGAGATGTCCCGCCGGGGCTGCTTCGCGCGCGGGGCATGGAGGTGAACACGGTCGCGGGCCGCTGGATGACGGTGCGCTGCCCCGTCGGGCTGCTCCAGGTCCTGCTCGAGACCTCGGGCGTTCGGCGCGTCCAGGTCGCCGAGCGGGCGACACCCCATCTCGACCGGAGCGCCGCCGACGCAGGAGCGACCGGCGTTCGCACGATCGGCGCCACCGGGTTCAGCGGACTCACCGGGAAGGGCGTCGTGGTCGGACTCGTCGACACGGGCGTCGATCTCGCGCACGCCGACTTCCGGACGGCGGACGGCCGGACCCGCTTCCTCTCCGTGTGGGATCAGACGGCCACGGGGACGCCCCCCAGCGGGTTCACGTACGGAGCCGAGTCGGATTCGGCGCAGATCAACGCCGGTCTCTCCGGCGAGCAGGACACCGGCGGGCACGGCAGCCACGTGCTCGGGATCGCCGCCGGGGATGGCCGCGGCACCGGGAACGGGCTCCCCGCCTTCACGTACGTCGGCGTGGCCCCCGAGGCCGACCTCATCGCCGTCAAGACCGACTTCACCGATACGCGGATCGTCGACGGGGTGAGCTACATCTTCCAGAAGGCGGCCGCGCTCGGGAAGAAGGCGGTCGTCAATCTGAGCGTGGGCTCGCAGCAGGGTCCCCACGACGGCACCGACCCCTTCGACCAGATGATCAGCGCCCTCACGGGGCCGGGCCGGATCGTCGTCGCATCGGCCGGCAACGACGCCGGCAAGGACCTGCACGGCCACTTCCCGCTCGCATCGCTCTCCGACCAGACCATGACGTTGAGCGTCCCGGCCTACACGCCGCTCGCGGGCTCGATGAACGACTACCTCCTGTTCACGGGGTGGTACCCGGGCGCCGACCAGCTCTCGCTGACGATCACGACGCCGGGAGGCACCGTGATCGGGCCGGTCGCGACCGGAGGCCAGCGCACCGGCGTCGACACGCCGGACGGCTACCTCAACGTCTACAACGGCGTCTCCACGCCCTCGAACGGCGACCGCGAGATCTACGTGGAGCTCTACGACAACACCGAGAGCGTGACTCCGGCATCCGGCACGTGGCAGTTCCGGTTCAGCCCCGCGGTCGTGAACGGGACCGGAGCGATCGACATGTACACCTACGGCGACCACCTCGGATCGGGCGCGCTCGCCCGCTGGGTGAACGGCGTCATGGCGGCAGGAGTCGTGGCCACTCCCGGGAGCGCCGATTCGGTGATCACCGTGGCGGCCCATTCGACGCGCGACGGCTGGGACGGCCTCGACGGCACCCACCACTCGTACAACCCCCTCCCGGTCTACGGGACGATCGCCTACTTCTCGAGTCCGGGGCCGCGACGCGACGGCGCGCTGAAGCCCGATCTGAGCGCGCCGGGGCACGGCGTCCTCTCCACGAAGTCGTCCGCGTTCGTGGTGCCGACCGCCTACATCGCCACGGACGGCGTGCATACCGTGATGTCGGGGACGAGCATGTCGGCGCCGCACGTGACCGGCGCGGTCGCGCTCCTCCTGTCGGAGCCGTATTGGAGCGGCGCCGGGCCCGCCGCGATCCGGGCGCGCCTGCAGGCGACCGCGCGCACCGACTCGGCCACGGGTACGACTCCGAATCCGTCCTGGGGCTACGGGAAGCTCGACGTGATGCGCGCCTCGGCGGACGTGGTCGCCTCGGTCGCCACGCGCGCGCCCGGCGCATCGCGCTTCGTGCTGGCCGCCAATCGGCCCAATCCCTTCAATCCCTCGACGACGATCCGCTTCGAGCTTCCGGAGCGGGGCCGCGTCTCGCTCCGCGTCTACTCCATGGCCGGAAGGCTCGTCCGCACGCTGGTCGACGAGCCGCTCGAGGAGGGAACGCACGAGGCGCGCTGGGACGGCAGGGACGCGGCGGATCACCCGACCGCCTCCGGCGTCTACGTCTACGAGCTGACGGAAGGAAGCCGGCGCCTCACCCATAGGATGACGCTCTTGAAGTAAGGAGCGCGGCCGGGGCCGCTCCGGGGGCACATGGGTTGCTTCTGCTTACTTCTCCGGCACCTACCACGTACAATCACCCAGAAACGGACATCAGAGAATGCACAGCGCCTCGGAACGCACCGAGAGGGGTGGCGTTTTGCCCGCCGCTTCCCCGTTATC
>JBLMWD010000002.1:0-8772 GCA_050257045.1 Bacteroidota bacterium
GCGCCCCGGCGCGGGCTCCGGCGCCGGCTCGCCCCAGGTCTGGACGCCGGGCAAGCCGGATACGCTCGGTCCCACCGTCGCGGTCATCGGGCCGCGCCGGATCCGCGCCCACGAGGTCGACTCGCTGATCAGCACGGCGCCGCCCAACATCCAGCCGCAGCTCCGCGACAAGGACGGGTACAAGAACCTCGTCGACCGGATGGTGACCGAGGAGGCGGTCTACCAGGCAGCGCTCAAGTCGGGTATGGCGAACGATCCCGAGTACAAGGGGGCCGCCGCGCGCGCCGCGCGCGACGCCATGATGCGGCTCTACTACCAACGCCGGATGAACAATTTCCCGGCGCCGACCGATTCGATGGTCGAGGCCCATTACAAGGCCCACATCGCCGACTACTCGGTCGGCGCGCGCGCCCGGGTGCGCCACATCCAGGTCCCGACCCGCGCGAAGGCCGAGGCGCTGCGGAAGAAGCTCGTCGCCGGCGCCCTCTGGGACGCCCTCGCCCGCGAGAACTCCACCGACCGGAATTCCAAGGACAACGGCGGGCTGGTCGGCTACGTGACCCCCGGGGTCGACTTCGTACCCGGCGTCGGGAAGGCGCCGGAGATCGTCAAGGCGGCGTTCCAGCTCAAGGAAGGGGAGATCAGCCGTCCGCTGAAGAGCGAGCGCGGCTGGCACCTCATCAAGGTCGAGAGTCGCGAGCCCGCGCACGAGCAGCCGCTCTCCGAGGTGCGCCAGCAGATCGTGAGCACCCTCTCCACGGGCGCGCAGGAGAAGCTCTCGAAGGATTTCGTCGACTCGCTCAAGGCGACATCGGGCGCGGTGATCTTCGACGATTCGATCGCGGTCGCGGTCGTCCCGGCCCGCACGGCGCAGGACTACTTCAAGGAGGCGCAGGCCGCATCGACGCCCGAGCAGCGCATCGAGCTCTACCGCGCGCTCGTGGCCCGCTATCCGAAGGACCCGGTGTCGATCCAGGCCGCGTTCATGATAGGCTTCACCTACGCGGAGGATCTTGAGAAGTACGACGAGGCCCGCGCGGAGTTCAAAAAGTTCATCGCCACGTATCCGCACCACGATCTCGTGAAGTCCGCGAAGTGGATGCTGGAGAACATGGACAAGCCCGCCCCCGATCTGAAGGACGCACCCGAGGGGACGGGCGTCACGGGAGCGCCGCCGGACTCGGTGCGGTAGGCGCTCCGCCAGAGCGGCGCGCCATGAGCATGATCCCGGTCCGCGTCGGCGGCCTCGCCTTCGACGAGCGGACGAAAAACCCAGTCGTGCTGCTGCAGGAGATCGAAGGGAATCGCGTCCTGCCGATCTGGATCGGCCCCATGGAGGCGAGCGCGATCCACAGCGAGCTGATGGGGAAGAAGTATCAGCGGCCCCTCACGCACGACCTCCTCGTCACGATCATCGAGAGCCTGCGCGGAAAGATCTCGCGCGTGGTGATCACCGACCTCAAGGAATCCACCTTCTTCGCCAGCATCTACCTCGACGCCGGCTCCGGGGCGGTGGCGATCGACGCGCGCCCGAGCGACTCGATCGCGATCGCGCTCCGGTCGCACGCGCCGATCTTCATCATCGACAAGCTGTTCGACAAGCTCGAGCCCTCCGGGACCGCGGGCGCTCCGCCCGAGAAGTCGCCCGAGGAAAAGGCGGAGGACCTGCGCCATTTCCTCGAGGAGCTGCGGCCCGAAGACTTCGGCAAGTGGAATCCCGAAGACCTGTGAGCGGCCCGGGCCGCGCGCCGTCCGCGTGATCGGGCCGGTGCTCGGCTTGATGCCGCGGGTCCCCGGCTCCGTCTTCGTGGCGCCGGGAGCGGTGGTGCTGGGCGACGTCGAGCTGGGCGAGGAGTCGAGCATCTGGTACGGCGCCGTGGTGCGCGGCGACGCCGGGCCGATCCGGGTGGGGGCGCGCACCAACATCCAGGACCTCTGCGTGCTGCACGCCACCACCGGCCGCGCCGGGCTCACGATCGGAGACGAGGTGACCGTCGGCCACCGCGCCATCCTCCACGGCGCCGTCGTCCGCGACCGCTGCCTCATCGGCATGGGCTCGATTCTCCTCGACGACTGCGACATTGGAGAGGAGTCGCTCGTCGCCGCGGGCGCGGTGGTGCTCGAGGGGATGAAGGTCCCGCCCCGCTCCCTCGTGGCCGGCGTCCCCGCCCGCGTGCGAGGCCCGATCCCGGAGGCGGCGCGCCTCCGGCTGCGCGAATCGGCATCGGTGTATGTGGATCTCGCCCGCGAGCACGCGAAGCGGGTTCATGAGCTCTAGGCGCGCCCGCGCGGCGCTTGTCGCGATGTTCGGGTTCGGCGCGATGCTCGCGTTCGGCGCGGGAGCGCCTGCTCTCGGAACTGGAGCCAAGGAATCTACCCGCTCACCATCGGCCGCGCCTCCGGCCGCGCCCGGATCGGGCGCGCCCGGGATTCCGGGCGCGAAGCACTATCCTCCCCGTCGCGGCGCCGAGCTCAAGGCGCGACTCCTCGAATCCCCCGATCCCGAATCCGCTCCCGCGTGGGCGCTCGAGTTCGCGCAGTCGCCCGAGGTCGAGCGGCTCGATCCGATCGCGCGCGCCGCGGAGCAGCTCTGGGCGGCGCGGATCGGGCTCGCGGGGAAGCCGTCGGGGAGCCAGCGGAAGGATCTCCGCGCCATCGTCGACCGCCTCGAGGGATGCCCGCTCGATTCGGTCGCGATCAAGCGCGCCGCGCAGGGGATCGCGCGCATCGGCGTCATCGTGCCCCTCTCGGGGAAGTACGAGCGGTACGGGAAGACGTTCGTGAACGGGCTTAGGATCGCGCTCGAGGAGCACAACCGCGAGTTCGCGCCGGGCGTCTCGCTCGTCCTCTACGACTCCGAGGGCGATCCGCTCATCGGCGCGCGCAAGGCGCGCTGGCTCCTCAAGGACCACGGCGTCTCGCTCCTGATCGGCGAGCTCTTCACCGCGAACACGGCGCCCCTCGCCGCGGCGACGCAGGTGGTCGGCGCGGTCCTTCTCTCGCCGTCGGCGACGAACGAGCGCCTCGCGACGCTCGGCGACGCGGTGTTCCAGCTGCACGTGCCGCCGGCGGCCCTCGCGGGCGCGCTCGCGCGATACCTCAAGGGCGCGGCCCACCGGAACACCGCGGCCGTCCTCGCGACGACGACGCCCGACGACTCGGCCGCGGCCGCGCAGGTCCTCGCGGCCTGCAAGGACGCCGGCGTCCCCGTGGTCGGGATCCAGCGCGTGTCCGAGGGGGCCGTCGATCTCACGAATGCGATCGCGGCGCTCAAGGCGAAGAGGGCGAAGACGCTGGTCCTCCTCGGGAGCCCCCGCCTCGTCGGCATCGCGGCGCCCCAGATCGTCCAGGCCTGGCCCGACGTGAAGGTGACCGGCTTCGAGTCCCTCGATCCCGAAGGGCTCCTCCGCGAGGGGAGGGACGCGCTCGACGGCGCCTCCTTCTTCGCCTCCGACTACGCGCTCCTCGGCGCCCCCGCCGACTCCTTCGCCGCGCACTACGCGCGCGTGAACCAGGAGCCGCCGACCCGGATGTCGGTGCGCGGCTATCTCGTCGGGCTCGCGGTGACGCGGGCGATCGAGGCGGGCTGCGTGACCGCGGCGGGGCTCCGCGAGACCCTGCGCAACCAGCTCTACGAGGGCGAGGACGGGCGCACGCTCCACGCGCTCCGCCCGGTCGTTCCGGCCGAGCCGGAGCGGCTGATGGTCCGCGGGGGAAAGGCGATCGCGGCCGAGACCGCGCCCTGACCCTTGAATCGCGGGCGTCGTTTCGCTAGGGTTCGCCTGCCATTGAATCTTTTGCTGTTGCACGCACTTACGCCAAGGAGGTCCGCCTGATGCTCCGGATGCGCAGGCTCTCTCGCGCCGCGCTGGCCACGCTCGCCGTGGCGGCGCTCGCACTCCCACTGGGCTGCGCCAAACGTTCGAACGAGATCCCGGTCGGCATCTACGGATCGCTCACCGGCACGACGGCCACGTTCGGCATCTCCACGAAGAACGGGGCCGAGATGTTCCTCGACAACTTCAACACCGCGGGCGGCATCTCCGGGATCAAGATCAAACCCTACGTCGAGGACGACCAATCGCGGCCGGAGGAAGCGGCCACGGCAGTCCAGAAGCTGATCGACCAGAACGGCGTGATCGGCGTCATCGGCGAGGTCGCCTCGAGTCGAAGCATGGCCGCGGCGCCCGCCTGCCAGCAGGCCGGCGTGCCGATGATCTCCCCCTCCTCGACCAATCCCAAGGTGACCGAGCTCGGCGACTACATCTTCCGCGTCTGCTTCATCGACCCCTTCCAGGGGCAGATGATCGCCAAGTTCGCGAAGAGCACCCTCAACCTCTCCAAGGGAGCCGTCCTGCGCGACATCAAGAACGACTACAGCGTGGGGCTCGCGAACTACTTCACCGAGGCCTACCAGGCGATGGGCGGCACGGTGGTGATCGACCAGTCGTATTCCGAGGGGGACCAGGATTTCAAGGCGCAGCTCACCGCGATCAAGGCGAAGAATCCCCAGTTCATCATGGTGCCGGGCTACTACACCGAGGTCGGCCTCATCGCGCGCCAGGCGCGTGAGCTCGGGATCACGGTGCCGCTCCTCGGCGGTGATGGATGGGTTTCGGACAAGCTCCTCGAGATCGCGCAGGACGCGCTGAACGGCTCCTACTTCGTGAATCACTTCTACGAGAAGGATCCGAATCCGCTCGTGCAGAAGTTCGTGGCCGACTACCAGCAGCGCTTCGGCGCCAAGCCCGACGGCCTCGCCGCGCTCGCCTACGACGCCGCCGGCGTCCTCTCGGCCGCGCTCATGAAGCTGCACGACGAGGACCCGAAGTCGTTCCAGGCCCTCATGGGGCCCCGCAACGACGCGCAGAAGGCGGCGCGCGCGAAGCTCCGCGACCTCATCGCGGCGACCAAGGACTATCCCGGGGTGACGGGGCGGATCACGCTCGACGCGAAGCGGAACGCCGTGAAGCCCGCGGTCTTCATCGGGATCCAGAACCACCAGTACCAGTTCGTCGCCACGGTCGAGCCCTAGGCTTAGCCCCGCGTGCAGGAGCTCTTCCAGCAGCTCGCCAACGGGATCGCGTGGGGGAGCATCTACGCCCTCATCGCGCTCGGCTACACGATGGTGTACGGCATCCTGCGCCTCATCAACTTCGCGCACGGCGACGTCTACATGGTGGGGGCCTTCGCGGCCTACTTCACGGCCCGCGCGCTCGGGGCGGGGGGCGCGTCCCCCTCGCCCGCCTACGCCGTCGTCGTGCTCGTCGCCGCGATGGGGGCGTGCGCGGTCCTCGGCGTCCTGATCGAGTTCTTCGCCTACCGACCCGTGCGCCGCTCCTCGCGCCTCACGGCGCTCATCACCGCGATCGGCGTCTCCCTCCTGCTCGAAAACCTCGGCATCCGCATCTTCGGCGCCGATCCCAAGTTCTTCCCGCAGCTCATCGCCCCCCGGAACATCGACCTCGGCGGGGGCGTCCTGGTCACGAACCATCAGATCACGGTCGTCCTGGTCTCGCTCTTCCTCATGGTCGGGCTCACGCTCTTCATCTCGCGGACGAAGACCGGGAAGGCGATGCGCGCGGTCGCCTTCCACCGCGACGCCGCGAGCCTGATGGGGATCCCGGTGAACCGGATCATCACGATCACGTTCGCGATCGGATCGGCCCTGGCGGCGGCGGCCGGCGTGCTCGTCGGGCTCACGAATCCCAAGATCGAGCCGCTGATGGGGATCATGCCGGGGATCAAGGCGTTCGTCGCGGCGGTGCTGGGCGGGATCGGGAGCGTCCCGGGCGCGGTGATCGGCGGCGTCCTGATGGGCGTTTCCGAGTACCTGGTGGTCGGCTACGTCTCCTCCACCTACCGGGACGCGATCGCGTTCGTCATCCTGATCCTCGTCCTCCTGGTCAAGCCGGCCGGGATCCTGGGGCGGAACGTCGCGGAGAAGGTCTAGCGTGCTCCGCCGCCTCCTGATCGGCGCGGCGGCCCTCGTCCTCGCCTGGGTGCTGGACAAGCTCTTCTCGAACGCGCTGAACCCCTACTTCTACCGCATCCTCGTCCTCTGCGGCCTGAACGTGATCCTCGCCCTGAGCCTGAACCTCATCAACGGCGTGACGGGGCAGTTCTCGATCGGGCACGCCGGGTTCATGGCGGTGGGCGCCTACACGTCGGCCGCGTTCACCGTCTACGCGGTTCCGCCGCTCGCGGGAGGGTCGCCCCCGACGGGCGCCGTGGCCGCGCTCTTCTTCCTCGTCGCGATCGGCCTCGGAGGGGTCTTCGCGGCGGTGGCCGGCTTCCTGGTCGGTCTCCCCTCGATGCGCCTCCGGGGCGACTACCTCGCCATCGTGACCCTCGGCTTCGGCGAGATCATCCGGGTCGTGATCCTGAACATCGACGCCGTCGGCGGCGCGCGCGGCTTCGCGGGCATCCCGCAGCACACGACGTTCGCCTGGGTGCTCGGCGGTTGCTTCCTCACGTTCGTGGTGATCCGGAATCTGATCCGCTCCTACCACGGGCGCGCGCTCCTCGCGATCCGCGAGGACGAGATCGCGGCCGAGGCGCTCGGGGTTCCGACGACGCGCTACAAGGTGACCGCGTTCGTGATCTCCGCCTTCTTCGCGGGGGCGGCCGGCGCGCTCTTCTCCCATTACACCTACCTCCACACGAACTCGTTCACGTTCATGAAGTCGATCGAGGTGATCGTGATGGTGGTGCTCGGCGGGATGGGGAGCCTCACCGGATCGATCCTGGGAGCGGTGCTTCTGACCGCCCTCCCCGAGGCGCTCCGCTTCGCGAGCGCCGACCGTCTCATCATCTACTCGGCGCTCCTCATCGTGCTCATGATCGCCCGTCCGCAGGGGATCCTGGGCCACCGCGAGTTCAGCTTCCCGCGGCTCTTCGGGCGGTTCCGCAATCCCGCGCCCGAAGCGGGCGGCACGGGGGCGAAGTGATCGGGCCTGGCGCCGGGCCTGCGTGGCGCGCGGGGGCGGCATGATCGCGCCGCCGCGCCACGCGCGCGACGTGGCCCGGGGCGGCGCGCCGGGGATGGCGGGACCGCTCCTCCTCCTCGACCGCGTCACGTGCGCCTTTGGCGGGCTCAAGGCGGTCGCGGATCTCGACCTGGCACTCGAGCCGGGCGTGCTTGCCGGCCTCATCGGGCCGAACGGCGCGGGGAAGACCACCGTCTTCAATCTGATCACCGGCGTCTATTCGCCGACCGCCGGGAGGATCCTGCTCGAAGGGTTGCCCATCCAGGGGCTCGCCACCTCGCGCGTCGCTGCGCGCGGCGTGTCGCGCACGTTCCAGAACCCACGCCTCTTCGCCGAGCTGACCTGCTTCGACAACATCCGGATCGCCTGCCACCTCCACTGCGGCGCCACGGTGGCCGACAGCGTGCTGCGGACGCCCCGCTCGGAGAAGGAGGAGGCCGCGATCGAGGTCCGGACGCGCGAGCTGCTCGAGTCGTTCGGCCTCGGCGCCTACGCGGGGGAGAAGGCGCGCAACCTCCCCTACGGCGACCAGCGCCGGCTCGAGATCGCCCGCGCGCTCGCCACGGAGCCGAAGCTGCTCCTCCTCGACGAGCCTGCGGCGGGGATGAATCCGCAGGAGAGCGTCCGCCTGATGCACCTGATCCAGGAGATCCGCGAGCGCTACCGCCTCACGGTGCTCCTGATCGAGCACGACATGCGCGTCGTGATGGGGATCTGCGAGCGGATCACCGTGCTCGACCACGGCGTGAAGATCGCCGAGGGGCTCCCGGAGGCGATCCGGAGCGACAAGAAGGTGATCGAGGCCTACCTCGGAGAGGAAGCGTGAGCCTCCTCGTGCTCGAGGACCTGCACGTCGCCTACGGCGGGATCCGCGCCTTGAAGGGGATCTCGATCACGATCGAGCCGGGGCAGATCGTCACCCTCGTCGGCGCGAACGGGGCGGGGAAGAGCACCACGCTGCGCGCGATCTCGGGGCTCATCCGTCCGAGCCAGGGGAAGATCCTCCTCGAGGGGCGCTCCCTGATCGGCGTCCCCCCGCACCAGATCGTGAAGCTCGGCGTCTCGCACGTTCCCGAGGGGCGGATCGTCTTCGCGAACCTCACCGTCGCCGACAACCTCGAGCTGGGCGCCTATCTCCGGAAGGATCGAAAGGGGATCGAAGAGGACCGCCGGAAGGTCTTCACGTTGTTCCCGCGCCTGAAGGAGCGGGAGCGGCAGTCCGCCGGGACGCTCAGCGGCGGCGAGCAGCAGATGCTCGCGATCGGTCGCGCCCTCATGGCGCGCCCTCGCGTGCTGCTCATGGACGAGCCGAGCCTGGGGTTGGCGCCGCTCCTCGTGCGCGAGATCTTCGGCGTGATCCGGGAGATCCGCGAGCGCGGGACCACCATCGTGCTGGTCGAGCAGAACGCGCGCATGGCCCTCGCCGTGGCGGACATCGGGTACGTGATCGAGACCGGGTCGATCCGCCTCACCGACCGGGCCGAGGTAGTCCACGGGCACATCGCGGATGAACTTGAACGCGGGCTGGTTGGCGTAGTTCTCGATCAGGTCGGCCGCCATTTGCAGCGGCGAGTAGAGCACGACGTAGAGCGCCAGCTGCTTGGCCAGCGTGGTGCGCGGGCGCGAGTCGAGCGGTGTGCGCGGCGTGCCGTTGGCGCTCTTGATCAGCAGATCGAAGATGCCAGGGGTGAAATCCATCGGTCCCGCGAGCAGGCGCGTGAAGAACAGCATCTCCTCGTGTTCCGGCGGGTTGCCGCCCTCGGCGCCCCAGGCGTTGTACTCC
>JBLMWD010000003.1:0-26547 GCA_050257045.1 Bacteroidota bacterium
GCGGCGAGGTGGTCCGGATCGCCGCCTCGATGGTCGCGGTCTGCGCCGCGGGCGCGATCATCCTGGGCGGCGTCTTCCTGGCCACCGAGCGCTACGCCGAGGCGGCGCGGAAGAACAGCGAGCGCGATGCCGTGACGCAGATGCTCGGTCTCGACGCCCACGCCTCCGTGCTGGAGGTGAGCCAGTACCTGAGCCCCGACAGCCGGTCGGTTATCTACCGCACCGCTTCGGAGGGCGGCGCACCCGGGCGGGAGGTCGTTTTCTCGCTCGACGGCACGCTCCTCCACCAGGGAGCGGCGCCGCTCGCCCCCGCGCCACGGGAATTGAAGCCGCTCGGGCGGGTCTTCGCCGCGCGCAGGAACGGCGCGTCCGCCGGGTTCCTCGTCGAAGGGGAGACCCGCGGCTACAAGAACCGGATCCGCTTCTTCGTCGCGCTCGATACGAGCTGGACGGTCGAGGGGGTCCGCGTGGTGGAGCACGAGGAGGATCCCGGGCTCGGCGCCGAGGTCGCGACGCCCTGGTTCCAGGGTCAGTTCGTGGGGCGGAATCTCCCCGAGGTGGCCGCGCTCGACGTGACGCGCGATCCGATGCCCGAGGACTGGCGCGGCGCCTTGAACGACCTCGGGAGGCTCGCGCCGACGGCGTGGCAGGAGCGGCACGGCGCGGAGGCGTCGCGGGAGCGGGTGCGCCCGATCTACGCGGTGACCGGCGCCACCATCTCGAGCCGGGCGCTCACGCAGGGCGTGCGCGCGACCATCCTCCACTTCCGGAAGCGTTGGGAGCGGATCGAACCCTATCTCGAGCCCCAGCGGGAGGCCTCGCCCCTGCCATGAGCGAACCCCTTCTCTTCAAGCAGCGGCCGCCCAGCGCCGTCGCACTCCTCAAAAACGGCATCTTCGGGGAGAACCCGGTCTTCCGCCTCGCCCTCTCGCTCTGCCCGGCCGTGGCGGTCACGACGACCGTGGCGAACGGGATCATGCTCGGCGTGGCGGTGCTCCTGGTGCAGGTCCTCTCGAGCGTCACCGTGGCGCTCACGCGCCAGTGGATCCATCCGCGGGTGCGGATCCCGGTCTACACGATCATCATCGCGGTCTGGGTGAGCGCGATCGACATGGTCCTCGCCGGCTTCTTCCCGCTCCTCTACGCCCAGGTCGGCCTCTACGTGAAGCTGATCGTGGCGTTCGCGATCATCATCTCGCGCCTCGAGGTCTTCGCCTCGCGCATGCCGCTCGTCCCGACCTTCTGGGACGGCCTCGGCATGGGGCTCGGCTTCCTCTTCGCCTTGATCTCGATCGGGACGCTGCGCGAGATCCTCGGGAACGGAACGTTCCTGGGATTCCGGCTCGTCCCCGAGCGCCCGCTCCTCTTCTTCGCGTTGCCGGCGGGCGGGTTCTTCTCCATCGCGCTCCTGATGGCGTTCTTCAACGTGATCGAGCAGAAGCTCACCAAGGGCCGCGCGTCGGCGCCGGCCGCGACGGGAGGGAGCCATGGGCAGGCTGCGTAAGCCGCTCACCCTCGCCGCGCTCGGGATCGCCGTCTGCTTCGGACTCGGCTTCATGCTCCTCGGCGCGCTCGCGGGCCGACCGGCCGAGGCGCTTCCCGGCGCCATCACCGGAGCGCGCGTGCTCGCGCCCGACCACGTCCGGCTCACGGTCGAGTCGCCGATCCAGGACCTCACGCCGGGGAACTTCCGTGTGACCGACGAGCGCGCGCCGGACGTCCCGATGGAGATCAAGGCGGCCGAGCGCACCGACGAGCGCCACGTCCTCCTCACCGTGGGCGAGCGCCTCGATCCCGCGTCGGCCTATCGCATCTCGGTCCGCTCCCCGGCGGGGGAGCGCGAGGCGAAGCCCGGACCGTGGATGCTCCTCTTCACCGTCGTCATCTCCTCGGCGCTCATCAACAATTTCGTCTTCACGCGTTACCTCGGACTCTGCATCTTCTTCGGCGTCTCGAAGAAGCGCGACACCTCGATCGGGATGGGGTTCACGTTCCTGATCGTCATGTTCCTCTCGGCGGCGATCTCGTGGGCGCTCTACAACTTCATCATGCGCCCGCTCGAGCTCCGCTTCCTGCAGATCATCGTCTTCATCGGCGTCGTGGCGTTCCTCGTGCAGGCGCTCGACACCATCTTGCGCAAGACGCACGCGTCGCTTCACCAGCGCTTCGGCGTCTACCTCGTCCTGATCACGACGAACTGCATCATCCTCGCCGTGCCGCTCCTGAACGCGCAGGCGGACACGGGAGTGGGCGAATCGCTCGCGCTCGCCTTCGGCTCGGGCGCGGGGTTCGCGCTGGCGCTCTTCCTCATGTCCTGCGCGCGGGAGAAGCTCGAGCTCGCGCGCGTCCCGGCCGCCTTCCAGGGGCTCCCGATCGCCTTTGCGCTGGCGGGGCTCTTCGCCCTCGCCTTCATGGGCTTTTCGGGGCTCACCTTCTTGAGATGAGGACGACGTGACCGGATCGCTCCTCACCACCGCTCTCTGGGGTCTCGCGGTCTTCACCGCGATCGGCGTCTTCTTTGGCCTGACCCTCGCCGCGGTGGCGCTCCGCTTCCAGGTCCCCGTGAACCCGCTGGTCGAGAGGGTGCGCGCGTTCCTGCCGAGCGCGAATTGCGGCGCCTGCGGGTTCGCCGGCTGCCAGACCTACGCCGAGGCGGTCGTCCTCCGCCAGGAGGTCTCGCCCAACCTCTGCGTCCCGGGCCGCGCCGCCGTGGCGGAGGCGCTCGCGAAGCTCACGGGGAAGGAGGTCGGGTCGGTCGCCGACCGCATCGTGGTCATGCGCTGCACGGGAACGAGCGCCTGGGCGCGCCAGGAGGCCGAGTACGCCGGCTTCCAGACCTGCGCCGCGGCCGCGCTCGTCTTCGGCGGCCCGCGCGCCTGCAAGAACGGCTGCCTCGGCCTCGGCGACTGCGTGCGCGCCTGCCCGTTCGACGCGCTCCACATCGGCGGGGACGGCATCGCGGTGGTCGACCCCGAGCGCTGCACCGGCTGCGGGCTCTGCGTCCCGGTCTGCCCCAAGGAGCTCTTCGAGTTCTATCCGCGCGTCCACCGGATCGAGCTGTCCTGTGTGGCCCGGGACAAGCAGTCGGTCGTCCGCGCCACCTGCATGGTCGGCTGCACCACCTGCCGCAAGTGCGTGGCCAAGTGCCCCGCCCAGGCGATCGAGTGGGACGGCCGCACCATCATCGTCCACCACGAACCCTGCCTCGCCTACGGACCGTCCTGCGGCGAGGCCTGCGTCGATATCTGCCCGAGCACGATCCTTCACCGCATCGGACAGTCACCGCACCCCGAGCCGGTCGAGCCGGCCATGGAGGCTTGAGAACGTAATGCGCGCTCCGTCCGCGACTCCGCCCACCCCGCACCCGGCGTCCCCTTCCGAGAGCCGCTCCGGCCCCGGCACGCGGCCGCGCTCGCTGGTCCTGGCACTCGTGGGGAGCGGCGGGGACGGCGTGGCCCTTCTGGGGGATCTGATCCTCGGGATGGCCGCGCGCGAGGGGCTCTACGGGATGATGGTGCAGTCGTACGGCCCGCAGATCCGCGGCGGGGAGTCGGCCGCGATCCTCCGCCTCTCGGACAGCGAGGTGCAGTACGAGGGGGACCAGGTCGACGTCCTCGTCTGCTTCCGGCTCAAGGACATCCTCCGCTTCCAGGGGGCGCTCCACATGGATCCGGGTGGCGTGGTGGTCATCGACAAGGGCGAGACCGCCGAGGTGCCGGGCTGGCTCGGCGCGACGCGCGAGGCCCCGTACCGCTTCCCGTTCGCCCGCTTCGAGGAGGGCGTGGAGGTCGATGGGCCGCCGAAGAACATGCTCGGGCTCGGGCTCCTCTGCCGGATCCTCGGCTGGCCCGACTCGCTCGCGCAGGACCTCCTGCGGCAGCGCTTCGCGCTCCGGCGCGAGAGGCTCCAGTCGAACCTCGAGGCGCTCGCGACCGGCTTTGCGACCGCCGATCCGCCGTCGCGGGTAGCACCCGAGGGGAAGGGGCGCGGGCTCTTCACCGAGACCGGGAACGAGGCGGTCGCGCGGGGCGCGATCGCGGCCGGGCTCGGCTTCTTCGCCGGTTATCCGATCACGCCATCCTCCGAGGTGATGGAGACGTTGATCGACGAGCTTCCCGCGGCGGGCGGGCAGGTCGTGCAGGCCGAGGACGAGATGGCCGCGATGGGGATGGTGCTCGGCGCCTCCTTCGGCGGCGCGCTCGCCATGACCGCGACGAGCGGCCCCGGCCTCTCGCTCATGACCGAGATGATCGGACTGTCGAGCATGGCCGAGCTCCCGGCCGTGATCGTCGACTGCCAGCGCGCCGGACCCGCCACCGGGATGCCGTCGCGCACCGAGCAGTCGGACCTCTTCCACGCGGTCTACGGCGGCCACGGCGACTTCCCGCGAGCCGCGCTCGGCGTCTTCGACGTCGTCCACGCGCGCGAGGTGATGACGCGGGCGTTCCGGATCTCCGAGAAATACCAGCTCCCGGTGCTCGTGTTGTCCGATGCCTACATCGCCCAGCGGCGGCAGATCCGCGACCCGGCGGTCGCCCATCGCGACCGCCCCGTGCGCGAGCGGTGGGTCTCGGAGAATGGCTCCCCCGGGCGCTTCGACATCACCGGCGAGCACGGCACGACACCCTTCCGCGTGCCGGGAACGCCGGGCGGGAACTACCTCGCCGCGGGCATCGAGCACAACCAGGAGGGCTATCCGACCGCCGACACCGCGATGCACCAGAAGATGAACGAGAAGCGCTTCCGGAAGGTGGCCGGCATCGCCGCCGAGACGCGCGACTGGTATCGCACGCTCGGCGAGGCGAACGGGACGAAGGGGATCGTCGCGTGGGGGAGCATGTACGGCCTCCTGCGCGAGTGGGTCGCGGCGCGTCCCGAGTGGCGGGTCTTCCTGCCGGAGGTGATCCATCCCTTCCCGCTCGAGGCGTTCGAATCCTGGCGGCGGGGGCTCAAGCGGCTCGCGGTCGTGGAGCTGAACTACCAGGGGCAGTTCCACCGGTATCTCTCCGGCCTCACCGACCTGCGCGACGCGAAGTCGGTGGCGCGGAGCGGAGGACTCCCCATGACGGTGGCCGAGCTCGACCGGATGCTCGAGGAGGCGGGATCATGACGATGAAAGCGAAGGACTATCGGAGCGGGCTCGAGCCCGTCTGGTGCAGCGGCTGCGGCGACTACGGCGTGCTGAAAGGATTGACCCAGGCGCTCGCCGATCTCGAGATCGCACCCGAGAAGCTCGCTGTGATCTCGGGGATCGGCTGCTCGAGCCGTCTCCCGGGTTACACGCGGAGCTACGGCTTCAACTCGATCCACGGGAGGGCGCTCCCGATCGCGAGTGGATTGAAGCTGTCCAGGCCGGAGATCACGACCGTGGTGGTCGGCGGGGACGGCGACGGCTTCTCGATCGGGTTGGGGCACATCCCGCACGCCATCCGGCGGAACGTCGACCTGACGTATGCGGTTCTGGATAACGGCATCTACGGTCTGACGAAGGGTCAAGCCTCGCCGACGACCGCCCAGGATTTCAAGAAGGACCGGGGCCTCGCCGGTGTCGACGAGCGTCCCTTGAATCCGGTGTTGCTGGTGCTCGGGAGCGGCTGCGGATTCGTCGCGCGCACGCACGCGGGGAACCTGCCGCATCTCCGGCAGATGTTCCGGACCGCGATCGAGTACAAGGGCTTTGCCTTCGTCCACGTCCTCGCGGGCTGCGTCACGTACCAGACGCCTCGGTACGCCGACGAAGTCTACCAGCGCTGCGACCTGCTCCCCGAGAGCTACGACCCGAGCGACCTTGGCCGCGCGATGGAAGTGGCGCGCGCGGAGCGCTTCCAGCTCGGGATCATCTACCGCCGTCCGCCCGAGACGCCGTCCGCGGCCTCGCCGTGGGAAGGGGAGAAGGGGATCTGGCCGGCGGTCGCGGAAGCGGCGAGGGAGCGGCCGGGAGAGTGAGCTCGAGTTCAGTCGAGGCGGAGCGGTAGCGCGATCAACTTGCCCCGGGGCAAGTGATTATGTCAACTTCAACTCGTCCTGGGACGAGCTGGCCCCGATCCACCCCGCCAAGATGGCAGTTCATCCTCGGACGGGCCCTTCGATTCAACTCGTCCTGGGACGAGTTCACTTTGTGGCGGCCTCAACTCGTCCTGGGACGAGTTCACATGACGTCAACCTGAACTCGTTCCTGTCCCCAGGAACTGAAGAATCACTTCAACTGGCCCCGGGGCCAGTGATTATGTCAACTCCAACTCGTCCCGGGGCGAGCTGGCAGATCAGTTGAATTCGTTTCGCGGGTTCGCCGGCTTCTGGTCGGCGCCGACCCTCCCCGTCTCGATCCCCGCACGCGAGTAGTTCTCGCCTTTCACCGGCGCGCCGCCGATCCGCCTCAGCGTGTTGATCTGCCCGACGTGCGCGAGCGCGTCCGCAATCGGCCCCTGGAAGATCCGTTCCGGGGTCACGGCCAGACGCGCCTCGGACGCCAGATAGTCATCGAGCGCCTGGAGCGCCGCGTGGAAGCGCTTCACCTCGTCGTCCCAGGGGAGCGGCTTCGCGTCGTTCCACTTTTCCTTCCCGGCCGCCATCGAGAGTCCCCAGTCCATGAGATCGCCGATATGCGCGAGGATCTCGAGCGGCGTGCGCGTCGTCGGTCCGGCGCGGAAGGACGCCGCCTCCGGCGTGCAGCCGCGAGTGGCCTTTGCGCCGCGATAGGCGAGCGTGGCGAGGGTATGTCGCAGGAATTCCCGATCGGTCGCCATACGGGATGTCTCCGGTGAGAGGGTATGTCCTTGGTTCTGCCGGCGTTTCGGAACCTCAGCCCTGGTCGCTGGCTCGAGCCGCGTTCCGGATCCGCTCGACGAGCGCGAGGCGCTGAAGGACACCGCGGAGATCGGGCGATTGCTTCATCTCCGCTTCCCAGTCGACCGAGACGCCGTCGGCGATCGCGCCGGTAATGCGCAGGAGCCGCTCCTCGCGGTCGGCACCATCGGGGCGATTCTGATTCAGGGGGTCTCCTCCGGCCATCCCATCCTCTCGGCCAGACGGGCGAGCGCCCGCGCCACCGCCATGCGCGCCGCGTTGGCGCTCGGGCGTCCCATCGCTTCGGCTACCTCGCCGTGCGAGAGCCCCGTCTCGAGGCTCAGGAGAATCAGATCCTGCTCGTCCTGCGTGAGCTGGGCGAGCGCGCGGCGGTAGACGGCGATCGCCTCCGACTCGATCGCGCGCTGGAGCGGGTCGACGTCGTCGGCGGGGATCTCGTCCACCAGCTCCGTCATCTCCGGCGTGCGGGAGAGCCTGCGGAATTCGTCGCGCAGCTCGTTCGTCATGATCCGCCGCGCGTAGGCGACCAGGCAGCCCTTGCCGTGGGAATCGAAGTGGTTCAGATGCGGGAACGTGCGGAGCGCCACGATCTGGACGAGGTCCTCGGTGTCCATGAGGCTTCGCGCGCGGGCCGGAATGCGGCCGCGCGCCATCCGGCGCAGCACCGGGATGAGCCGCTCGAAGAGCACCTCGACGGCGCGCTCATCGCCGGCTTTCATCCGGCCCAGCAGGAACGACGTGGTGTGCAAGCCCGAAGTCTCGTCGGGTTGCGCGGGTTGAGGCGTCTCGGTCACCGTACCCCCGTCCGGTGGCCCCGGTCTCGCGAGCCGCGTTTGACCCGGGCCGCCTCTGCCCGTATACTCTCACGTCTTGCTTCCGTTTGGAATCGGTGGGGTCGTAGTTCAGTTGGTTAGAACGCCTGCCTGTCACGCAGGAGGTCGCGGGTTCGAGTCCCGTCGACCCCGCCATTTTCCTCAGGGCCTAAGTCCAAGCGCATCAACCGAAAGCGCGCCTCGAAATGCGCCTCGCCTGCCGGCGGGGCGTCTCTGTTTCGGGCGCCGCTTCACCCACGCGCGCTACGGGGCAAGAGAACGAACCCACTCCGGCGAGCGGTCCGTCACGGGGTCTTCCGCGTTCGCGACCTCACGCCCTCGGCTCAGGTCGTAGAGCACGTAGAAGCCGGCGAAGTGGAGCGCGCCGCTGTACACCGCGACCGCGTGCCCCCGGTTCGCGAAGCTCCACGCCCGGATGTAGCCGCCCGGCGTGAAGCGTCGAATCACCCGGCCTCCGCGCCAGATCAGAAGCACCTCGGCCACCTCGAGGGAATCGCGGCTCACCATGTCGGGCTCGAGCGTCGAGGTCACGAGCGCTCCGATCGCGCCGCCCTCCAGGCTCCGCTTTGCGTCCCGATATCTGCCATCGTGCGTGATCCGGACATCCCTCCCGCCGTCCACGATGTGAACGTTTCGCGCGGTGTCGACGTAGACGGTCGAGTCCTGCGCCGTGGCCCGAGGCGAGCCCGTCCGGGAGCCGGGCACACCCGAGCCCCTGCCGGATGGAGCCGCTGTGGCGTCCACCGCACCGGCCGCGCACAAAGCCGCGACGAGGGCCATCCGGGCAACCCGATTCGTCGTCGAGACTCGCATGGGTACCGTATCGGCGGATCCGAGCTTTCCCTTGAGAGCCGCCCCCACTAAGCTGCCGCAATGCCTACGGCTGCCTCGTCGCTCGAGACCGAGCGCCTGATCCTCCGGCAATTCCGCGATTCCGATATCGAAGCCTACGCCGCGATGTGCGCCGACCCCGAGGTCATGCGCTACATCGGCGAGGGCAAGCCGCTCTCCCGCGACGACGCCTGGCGAAACATGGCCATGGTCGCGGGCCACTGGTCGCTCCGGGGCTACGGCATGTGGGCCGTGGAGGAGCGCTCGACCGGAGCGCTCGTCGGGCGCGTGGGTCTCTACTACCCCGAGGGCTGGCCGGGCCAGGAGGTCGGCTGGGCCCTCGCGCGCCCCCACTGGGGAAAAGGGTTCGCGTTCGAGGCCGCCCGTGCGTCGCTCGCGCACGCATTTGAAATCCTCCAGTGGCGCCGCGCGATCAGCTTGATCGATCCCGAGAATCGACGATCGATCCGACTCGCGGAGCGGCTGGGAGAGCGGCTCGAAGGCGAGCTTCCGGTTCGCGGCTGGAAGACGCTCTGCTACGCGATCGACCGGAGCGCGTGGAAACCGTGAGCTCCGGCATGGCCTGATTCCGCGATTGACGAATGACCTCAATTTGAGGTCATATGACCTCCTATGAGGGTCATCGGTTCTTCAAGCCCATTTGGCAGCTACGCTAGGACGCGCGTTCTACTTGCCCTCCAGGTCTTGAGGGAGAGCTACCCAAGGGAACTGACTCGTCTTCTTGACCTGAGTTTGTCGAGCGTACAGAGAGCGTTGAGATCACTCGAGCAAGATGGCCTCGTCTCGGCTCGCAGCGTCGGGCGGACCCGTGTCTATTCGCTGAGTCCGCGCACGTTGGCGCGCGCTGAGTTGGAGAAGTATCTCGAGGGCCTTCTCGACTCCGAATCGGAGCTGCAGGCGCGGATCGCCCACCTGCGTCGGCGTCCTAGAAGAACTGGCAAGCCACTTTGAGCCTCAGCAAGGAATCGTCCCTTGTAGATGTCGCCATGGCTGTCGGGCATGCACTCCGACAGCTCGGCGTTAGAGCCGTTCTCAGGTGGAATTTCCGAGTGGACCCCTCGCCATAGGGCAGGCTTCTCAGTCAAGCCCGTGACGAAGCGGCGAAAGGGTCAGACGTGGCCCTGTGGAAGATCAAATCATGGAGCTACGCCGAGGGTCAGGCCGAACTGTATGAGGTGTTCCGAAGAGAACTCCGCCGCGAAACGAAGTTGGGACGCGGATCCCCTGCCCCAAGGTCAAAACGAGCCAAGAAGGCGAAGTGAGCCTAGGGCCGTGTCAGCCAAATCGCCCCCGCTTGTCCGGCCGCCGGCGCGCCTCCATGTGGATCCGCCGCCACTTCTGCTGCTCCTGCATGCGAAGCCGGTGATCGGTCTTCATCGCCTGATGGCGCGCTTCGCGCTGGAGCTTCCCATAGCTCGCGTAACGCCCTGAGTCGAGCGAGCCGTCCTCGAGCGCCGCGCGCACCGCGCAGCCGGGCTCCGACTCGTGCTTGCAGTCGCGGAACCGACAGCCGGCCGCGATCGATTCCACGTCCTCGAAGGCCTGCGCCAAGCCCTCCTCTCCTTCCCACAAGATCACCGCGCGCATGCCGGGGGTATCGAGCAGCATCCCGCCCGAGGGGAGGAGCACGATCCGGCGTGACGTCGTGGTGTGGCGGCCGCGGTCGTCGTCCTCACGGATCTCCCGGACGCGTATCAACTCCTCGCCCGCGAGGCGGTTCACGATGGTCGACTTGCCGACTCCAGAGGAGCCGACGAGCGCGACGGTGCGGCCGGCGCTCAGATACGCCGAGAGCGGCGCGAGCCCGTCCGGAGTGACCGAGCTCACGGCGTGGATCGCGACCCCGGGCGCGGCGCGCTCCACGGCCGCGCGCTCGCGCGCCGCGTCGGGACGGAGGTCAGCCTTGCTCAGGACGATGACCGGCTCGGCTCCGCTCTCCCACAACAGCGCGAGATAACGCTCGAGCCGTCGCACGTTGAAGTCTCGATTCAGCGACTGCACGAGGAACACGGTGTCCACGTTGGCGGCGACGACCTGCTCGGCCGTACGGCGCCCCGGGTCCTGGCGCGAGAAGCGGCTCTTTCGTTCGAGGACGCGATGGATCACGGCGCCGTCGGGAACCGGGATGGCGTCCGCTGCTCGCGAGATGCCGTCCGGCAGACGCGCGAGCACCCAGTCCCCGACGCAGGGAAGCGCCGCGGGGTCGCCCTCCGCATCGTGCCGCAGGCGTCCGGCAAGGGTCGCGAAGGAGGCCCCGCCCTCCCACTCCAGGCGGTACCGGCCCCGCTGCTCCTCGAAAACACGCGCAGGCGCCAGCGATGAGTCCGGATTCAATTGTTGCTGAAAGAACGAGTTCCAGCCGAGCGATTCGAGACGGGTCACGACGGTCTTCCTCCGAAACTGTGTGATGGCCCAAGGTCCGGAGCCCGGCCCGAAGACACGCACGCGATCGGACGCGGGCGCGACAAGGCGCGCGTCGACGATCCGTGGAGAACGGGAAGGGGAGCCGGACGGAACGGTGGCCGGAAGGCCGCGTTACTTAGGCGGCCTGGCGGCCGGAGGCGGCTCCGAGGGCCGCAATGGCGTTGGTCGTCATGGTCATGCCCTCCTTGGTTCGAGGAAGACTGCGTGCTGCCCTGGTACAGCTAAGAATACGATAGCCGATTTCGCACCGCCGGGCAACTCGGCGAAAAGCCCGCTACAGCAAGGCGCACTCGTTGCGTCCGCCCTCCAGCGTCTCGGCTTCCATGTCGAAGACCTCGAAGAGCCCGAGATTCACGGCCTTGATCTTCCGATAGGCTTCGGGCGCCTTGCCGAGCTTCGATCCGACCCAGGCGACGAACTTAGCCTGATCGCGGATCTGCAGGGGCGCGTTCCGTTCCAGGACCCGCTCGAGCGTGCAGCCGACGCTCTGATCCGCCTCGCGCTCCGAGGCCGAAGCGTAATGAGCGGGGTAGATCCGGGTCGCGTGGTCCCATTCGCGGAGCGCGCGCTCCAGGCTCTTCCAGAGCGTCACGGTCCATTCCTCGGCTTGGCCGCCGAGATCGGGGCGGCCGACCGAATTCACGAAGATGAAGTCCCCGGTCAGCGCGGCGTCTCCGGCCAGGAACGTGACGCTCCCCTCGGTGTGCCCCGGAGTGTGGCGCACGCTCAGCGCCGAGCCGCCGACCGGGATCGTCCCGCCGTCCTCGATCGCCCGGTATGCGATCTTCGCGGGCGTCCCGTCGAACGGATAGACCGCGTCGCCGCGGTGCAGGTAGTAGGGAACGCCCATCGATCGCGAGAGCGCGGGCCCGCCGCTGATGTAGTCGGCGTGGACGTGCGTGTCGGCGATGCCGGTCACGCGGCACCCTGCTTCGCGAGCGGCCTCCAGGTACCCCTGCGTCTTCCGGCACGGATCGACGAGCAGCGCCTCGCCGCCGGACGCGAGCAGGTAGCCCGTCGCCCCTTTGGCGATCCGGTCGAACTGGATGAAGCGGTCGAATCCGGCCGGCGGCTCGAGCTCGCGCGGGATCAGCGTGACGTCCCACGCCGCCATGCCGCCGCGCACCGAGCGCGCGTCGTAGCCCAGCCGGTTCAGGAGGCGCGCGATCGTCTTGCTGCTGTTCCCGTGACCGCAGACCACGGCGATCGGACCGTCGGAAGGGAGGGTCTCCTTCACGCTTCGCCCCATCGCGATCAGCTCGGAGCCGAGGATGTTGACGAAGCCCTTTCCGGGGAGGTCGATGTGTCCGGCGGCCACGGCGGCGGGAAGGCGCACGTCGAGCACGCGCAGGCCCTCGCCCGCTTCGGCGCGCCGCACCAGCTCTTCGGGAGTGATCTCGGGGATTTCAGGATTCATTGGGACGAAAGTGTGGCGTGCGGACGCGGCCTTCGTCAAGATGCGCGCGTGAACGGGCCCAAAAAACCGAAGACCGCCTGGACCAGCGTCCTCCCGGGCCTGGCGCTGAGCGTCATGGTCGCGCTCCTCGCGCGGCTCGCGCACCAGGTGCTCCCGCACGGGCTCGCGGCCGCTGTCGGCGAGGTGATCCTGGCCGTCCTTCTGGGCCTCCTGATCGGAAACACGATCGGGGTGCCGCCGCTCTTCGCCCCGGGGGTCCGCTTCTCGTTCCACGCCGTCCTCCGGATCGCGATCGTCCTCCTCGGCGCCTCCTTTTCCGTTCAGCAGGTCGCCTCGATCGGCGGGCGTGCCGTGATCATGGTGGTCGTCCTCATGACCATCGCCCTCCTCGCGGCGCACCTCCTCGGACGGGTCGCGCGGGTGCCGCCGCGGCTCGCCACGCTCATCGGCGTCGGCACCGCGGTCTGCGGCAACTCCGCGATCGTCGCGACCGCACCGGTCATCGGCGCGCACGACGACGAGGTTTCGTTCGCGGTCGCCACGAACACGCTGTTCGGAACGCTCGCGGTCTTCCTCTACCCGCTCCTCGGCCACGCCCTCCATCTCGGCGACCCCGCCTTCGGGACCTGGGCGGGCTCGGCCGTGAACGACACGTCGCAGGTCGTCGCGACGGGCTTTGCCTTCAGCGACGGCGCCGGGCGGATCGCCACCGCGGTGAAGCTGACCCGCAACGCGCTCATGGGGGTCGTGATCGTGCTGATGGGCGTCCTCCACGGGCGCGGGCGGAGCGAGATCGAGGATCCGTCGACCCGTGCGTCCGTCGCGCGGGAGCGGCCGCCACGCCCGGCCGAGGAAGGCACCTTCTCGACTCGTCTGAAGCAGTCGGTACCGCTCTTCGTGATCGGCTTCCTCGCCATGGCCGCTCTTCAGTCGGCGGGTATCCTCCGCGCGCTCTCGATCCGGGTGGGGCACGACGTCGCGGCCCTCGCGGACAACTGGGCGCGCGTCCTGATCCTGATCGCGCTCGCCGGCGTCGGCCTCTCGACCCGGATCGCGGCCATGCGCCGCGCCGGGCTCCGCCCCTTCTACATCGGGCTCACCGTCGCCGCCGCCGTTTCCGCCGTGAGCCTGCTCTGGATCCACATGGTGGGCCCGGCCGGATGAGCGGACACGCCCCACGCCCCAGCGGCCCCGCTTCGCGCGTAAGGAAGCCGTCCGAGCTCCCGAAGGGGTACCAGCTTCGCCGCCCCCGCCGAGAGGATGGCCCCGAGATCGTCGAGTTGATGCGGGCCGTCGATCTGGCGGATACGGGGGTCGCCGAGACCGACCTCGCGGAGGTCTACGAGACCTGGACCCTTCCCCGCTTCCAGGTCGAGAAGGACGCCTGGATCGTCCTCGCACCCGACGGGAAGATCGCCGCCTACGCATGGGCCTGGGACCGGAAGCCGCACACCGAGATCCAGTCCGACTCGTACGTGGCTCCGGGACACGCCACGAGCGGGCTCGAAGAGGCGCTGCTGGACCGGATCGAGGAGCGCGCCGAGGAGCACCGCTCGGCCGCGCCCCGATCGGATGAGATGCTGGTCCGCGCCTTCACGTCCCCGAACGCGGCGGCGCGCGTACAGGCGCTGCGCTCGCGCGGCTTCGAGCAGGTCCGCACCTTCTGCCGCATGGTCATCGATCTTCCCGAGGCGGCCGAGATCCCCAGGCCTCAATGGCCGGCGGGGATCGAGCCGCACTCCTACGTCCGTGGACGCGACGAGCCGGACTTCGACCGCGTGATCCAGGAGTCGTTCGCCGACCACTTCGGCTTCGTCCACGAGCCCCACGCCGAGTGGACCGGCCGCCGCATCGACCAGTCCGGCTTCGACGCGGCCCTCTGGACCATCGCCCGCGAGGGCGCCGAAGCGGCGGGCGCCATTCTCGCGTACCGGCCCGAAGGAGAGGGTTGGGTCCGCGAGCTGGGGGTCCGGTCCGCCTGGCGCGGACGAGGACTCGGGCGCGCCCTCCTCCTCCACACCTTCGCGCTGTTCGCCGCGCGCGGGATCAAACACGTCGGCCTCGGTGTAGACATGGCGAACACGACGGGCGCCACGCAGCTCTACGAATCGGTTGGAATGCGTGTGGCGTTCCGTCACGATCTCTACGAAAGACGGCTCGGTCCCGGGCGGGGTACTTGACCGTACATAACCCGTTGCGACCGCAAAGGATGGGCAGGTAGCCCAAAGACCCGCCCCAACCGCGTCGTTTTCCGTTGACGGCCCCAGCGGGGGTCCTTACCTTCCCGTCGCAGTTTTTTTCGAGGGCGCCCCGCCGCTCGATGAATGGACCGGGATCTGAGGGAGTGCGTGATGACCTGGCAAATGGAAGCGACCGAATCCGATCCGCTCGAGCTGAAAGCCCGGCATCGCTCGAACGTGTACGGCCGTGATCCCTTCGAGGACGACCAGAACGACCCGGAAGAAGACGGCGAGTTCGAGGACGAGGACGACGAGGATCTCGAAGAGGAGGAAGACGAGGACGAATTCGACGACGACGATGACGACTACGAAGACGACGACGATCTGGAAGAGGAAGAAGAGGAGGAAGAGGACGATTTCTAGATCGGCTCGTTCCCACTAGCGGCGAAGCTCTGATCCGCGCGGTCACCACGCCGCGCGGATTTTCTTTCCGGGGGGGTTCGGCGTGGCGCAGACCGCGCGCAAGGTTGCAGCGATGTCGCACAGGAAGCTGGTATCGGCCGGACCTTCGCTTTTCCTCGGGCTTTCGCCCTCGGAGTCTGCCATCGAACGCGCGCGCGTGGCCGTGATCCCGGCCCCCTTCGATCAGACGACGAGCTACCTCCCCGGCACGCGCTTCGGACCCTCCGCCATCCTGGCCGCCTCGCGCCAGGTGGAGTTCTACGACGAGGAGCTCGACCGCGAGCCGTGCGCGATCGGGATCGCCACGCTCGAGGAGATCGAGATCCTGCCGGCCGACATCGAATCAGGGCTCCGCCGCCTCGAGGAGACCGTCGAGACGCTCGACGCGCGGGGGATCGTGCCGCTCACGCTGGGCGGCGAGCACTCCCTGACCCTCGCGCCCGTCGCGACGCTGCGGCGTCGCTACCCCGATCTCTCGGTCCTCCAGCTCGACGCGCACCTGGACCTCCGTGACTCGTACCAGGGCACGAAGCTGAGCCACGCGAGCGTCATGCGCCGCGTCCGGGAGCTGGGGGTGACGACCGTGCCGGTCGGGATCCGGAGCGTCTCGCGCGAGGAGGCCGACTACGTCCACGCCGAGAAGGCGCCCGTCTTCCTCGGCCGCGAGATCCGCCGGGACGGGCTTCCGGTCGACGCGATCGTGGCCGAGCTCTCGAACCCGGTGTACGTGACGGTCGATCTCGACGCCTTCGATCCGGCCTACGTGCCTGGCGTCGGCACGCCCGAGCCGGGCGGGCTCACGTGGGACGAGGGGCTCCGCCTCCTGCGCGCGGTCTTCGAGCGGCGGCAGGTCGTGGGGATCGACGTCGTGGAGCTCTGTCCCATTCCCGGGCAGATCGTCTCCGACTTCTTCGCCGCGAAGCTCGTGAACAAGCTGATCGGCTATCTCGGGCTCGCGCCCGAGGCCATCTCGGCGCGCGCGCGGCGTCCGGTCCCGCCGCGAGGGCGCGCCGGCTCGAAGCGTCCGCGCGGCTGATCCCATGCCCGATGCCGTGCTCCGCCTGGCCAAGAACCAGGAGCGGCGCATCCGGTCGGGCCACCCGTGGGTCTTCAGCAACGAGATCGGCGACATCGAGGGCTCGCCCGAGTCGGGCGGGGAAGTTCTCGTGCGCGACCACCGAGGCGGCGTGGTCGGGGTCGGGCTCTACAATCCAAAGTCGCTCATCGCCGCGCGCCTCTTCGCCCGCCGCGAGCGCCCCATCGACGCCGACCTCTTCCGTGAGCGCGTCCGGAACGCGCGCGCGCTGCGCGAGCGGATCTACCCCGTCGAGACGACGTACCGCCTGATCTACAGCGAGGGGGACTTTCTCCCGGGGCTCATCGTCGACCGCTACGGCGACTATCTCGGCGTGCAGAGTCTCACGGCGGGGATCGAGCGGCGCCTCGACACGGTGCTCGACGTGCTCCAGGAGGTCATGGAGCCCGCCGGCATTCTCTGCCGCCGCGACGCCCCGGCGCGCGCGTACGAGGAGCTGCCGCTCCTCGAGCCGGTCGAGCGCGGCGCCGTTCCCGAGCGAATCGACGCTCCCTTTCAGGGATTCATCCTCTCGGTCGACCTCCGGACAGGGCAGAAGACCGGGGAGTTCCTCGACCAGCGGGAGAACCGATTGCGGGTCGCCCGCGAGGCGGTGGGACGCCGCGTCCTCGACCTCTACTGCTACACGGGGCTCTTCTCGCTCCACTGCGCGACCGCCGGGGCGGCCTCGGTGCTCGGCGTCGACCGCTCGCCCCAGGCGGTCGAGCGGGCCCGCGAGAACGCGCGGCGGAATGCGCCGACGCGGACCATCGAGTTCCGGGCCGAGGAGGTGGAACACTACCTGCGCGAGGCGGCCGGCTCGGAGGAGCGCTTTGGTATGATCGTCCTCGACCCGCCGGCGCTGGTGAAGAGCCGGAAGGCGCTCCAGGAGGGGCTCCGGAAGTACGCCCAGCTCAATGCGGCGGCGCTCCGGCTCCTCGAGCCCGGCGGCGTGATCGCCACGGCGACCTGCTCGCACCACGTGGACGCGCCGCTCTTCCTCGAGGTGCTCCGCTCGGCCGCGAAGGACGCGGGGCAGCCGCTACGCGTCGTCGAGGTGCTCGGGCAGAGCCGCGATCACCCGGTGCTCCTCGCCGCGCGGGAGACGTCCTATCTCACGATGGTGATCGCGGAGCGGATCCACTGAGGGGAGCCATGAACGAGAACACCGAATCGACTCCGACCCGGAAGGATCTCTTCCTCGGGCTGGTCCATTCCTTCCAGGCCGCCGCCATGCAGCAGATGGGGAAGATCCTGAACCCCTTCACCGAGAAGATGGAGCGGGATCTGCGTCAGGCGCGCCTCTCGATCGACATGCTCGAGATGCTGCAGGAGCGGACCAGCGGGAATCTGACCGGCGAGGAGTCGCGCTTCCTCACCCACGTGCTGACGGAGCTGCGGCTGAACTACGTGGCGGAGATGGACGAGGATCGGAAGCAGGCGGCGAAGCCGGAGGGCGGCGCGGAGAAGCCGGAGGGCGGCGCGGCCGAGTCGGAGTCGAAAACAGAGAGCGCGCCGGGCGAGGCCCCGCCGCGCCCCTAGCTCATTCCTTCTCCCGCTCCTCCCGCTTCGCCGCCTCCCAGAGCCGGTCGAGCTCGGGCAGCCCCGCCTCCTCGACCGAGCCTCCGCGCTCGCGGAGCATCGACGCGACGCGGTCGAAACGCCCCCGGAACTTCTCGGTCGCGATCCGGAGCCGCGCCTCGGGATCGATCCGGAGGAAGCGCGCCAGGTTCACGACCGCGAAGAGGAGATCGCCGATCTCCTCGCTGATCCGCTCCGGCGCGGCCACGTCCATCTCGCGCTCCACCTCGGCCAGCTCCTCGCGGATCTTCTCCACGACGCCCTGCGCGTGCTCCCAGTCGAAGCCGACCGAGGCCGCCTTCTCCTGGATCCGGTAGGCCTGGAGGAGAGCGGGGAGCCCCTCGGGACGCTTCCCGAGGATGGAGGTGTCCTGCGACTCCTTCCGCTTCCGCTCCTCCCAGCGCCGGAGCACGCCCTGCGCGTCCTTCTCGGCGGCCGCCTCGCCGAAGACGTGGGGGTGGCGGCCGATCATCTTGGCGACGTTCCGCCGGACGACGGCGGCGGGCGCGGCCCCTCCCTCGCGCTCGAGCGCGACCGCGAGGAAGCAGGCGAGATAGAAGAGATCGCCCAGCTCCTCGTCGGCGCCGTCCCGGTCGCCGCCGGCCACCGCCTCGCCCACCTCGTGCGCCTCCTCGACCACGTACGGCGTCAGCGTGCGCGGGTTCTGCTCGCGGTCCCAGGGGCAGCCGTCCTCTCCCGCCAGGTGCCGGACGAGGTCGAGCATCTCGGCCGCGGCGGCGGCGAAATCGGATCGGTCGGGCGCGGGCGGCGAGGGCGGATGGGGTGCCATCGCGCGAGTCTAGCCCAAACCCGGCGTTATTGCTTCGGGCCCGGGCGTGTGATACTCGTCGGAAGCCGGCGTGCCGGCGCACTATGACGTTTCCGACCTGGGTCGAAGTCGACCTCAATCGCTTCCGCCGGAATCTCGCGGCCATCGCCACGGCCATCGGCCCCCGGCGGCGGATCCTCCTCGTCGTGAAGGCGGACGCCTACGGCCACGGCGCCGTCGAGATCGCGCGCTGCGCCGTCTCGTGCGGCGTCACGATGCTCGGCGTCGCCACGCTGCACGAGGGGATCGAGCTCCGCTCGGCGGGGATCGACCTCCCGATCGTGATCCTGAGCCCCGCGCTCGGCTCGGAGATCGACGAGATCATCGAGCACCGGCTCACGCCCAACGTCGCCACGCTCGAGTTCGCGCAGCGCCTCTCGGACCGCTGCCTCGCGCACCAGCTCCTCTGCCGCGTCCACGTCGAGGTCGACACCGGGATGGGGAGAGCGGGCGTCGCCGACACCGACGCCGTGGAGTTCGTCGAGCGGCTGATCGGGCTCCCGAACATCCGCCTCGAGGGGATCTTCACGCACTTCCCCGACGCCGACTCCGGCCGCACCGACGTGAGCGAGGAGCAGATCCGCCGCTTCGCGGCGGTCCTGCATGCCCTCGAGCTCCGCAAGATCGAGATCCCGATCCGCCACGCCGCGAACAGCGCGGGGATCCTGAGCGTGCACGACTCCTTCCTCGACATGGTCCGCCCCGGCATTCTCGCCTACGGGTTCTATCCGAGCCGCGCCGTTCCGCGAAGCGTCGAGGTCGAGGGGGTGATGACGTTCAAGACGCGGATCGTCCAGCTCCGCGACATCCCGCCCGGGCGCTTCATCTCCTACGGCCGGACGTTCCAGACGTCGGGCTGGGCGCGGATCGCGGTGCTCGCCGTGGGGTACGGGCACGGCTACCCGTGGGCGCTCTCGAACCGCGGCGAGGTGCTGATCCGCGGCCGGCGCGCGCCGGTCGTCGGCCGCGTCACGATGGACCTCACGATGGCCGACGTCTCGAACATTCCCGAGGCCTCGCTCGAGGACGAGGTCGTCCTCTGGGGCGAGCAGGGCGGCGCGCGCATCGACCTGGGCGAGGTGGCCGAGCGCGCGCAGACGATTCCCTACGACCTCCTCTGCAGCATGGGAAAGCGCGTCGTGCGCCTCTACCACCACGACGGCGAGCCGATGAAGACGCTCACGCTGATCGGCGAGCGCGAGGAGACCGAGGTGATCGAGGGCGGCGGCGGCGCGGGTCCGCGGCGTCGGCGGCGGCGCGTGCGGTACAAGAGCACACGGAGCGGATCGTGAGCCGCGGTCCCCGGAGCCGGCGGTGAGCGACGGCACCCGTCTGCTCGAGCAGGCGCGCGCCCTCCTGCCGCGGGCTCACGCGCCCTACTCGGGATTCCGCGTGGCCGCCGCCCTCGAGGACGAGCATGGGACGGTCCACCCCGGCGTGAACGTGGAGAGCGCCTCGTTCGGCATCACGATCTGCGCCGAGCGGAACGCGCTCTTCGGCGCGCTCGCGCGCGGCGCCACGCGCTTCCGGCGGATCGCGATCGCCTGCGAGCCGGCCAGTACCTGCGTTCCTTGCGGCGCCTGCCGTCAGATCCTCACCGAGCTGGCCCCCGATCTCGAAGTGATCGTGGAATCGCCCGAGGGGGTCCCGGAGATGATCCCGCTGCGGGACCTCCTGCCGCGCCCCTTCCTCCTGCCTTGACCGAGTCCGCGCCCGATCCGACCGGCGCGGCGGCGTCCGCGACGGCGTCCGCCGCGGCCGGCATGAAGGAGACCATCCTTCGCAAGCGCGAGGGCCAGGCGCTCTCCGCGGAGGCGATCCGGAGCTGGATCCGCGGCGTCGCCGGCGGCGCCGTTCCCGACTATCAGAGCGCGGCCCTCCTCATGGCGATCGTCTGGCGCGGCATGGACCGCGACGAGACGTCCGTCCTGACCGACGCCCTGATGCACTCGGGACGCGTGCTCGACTGGGCCGGTCTCGGACGGCCCACCGTCGACAAGCATTCGACCGGCGGCGTGGGGGACAAGGTCTCGATCGCGCTGGCCCCCTGGGTCGCTGCCTGCGGTGCGGTCGTGCCGATGCTCGCCGGGCGCGGCCTCGGGCACACCGGCGGAACACTCGACAAGCTCGAGGCGATCCCCGGCTTCCGGACCCGCCTCTCCGCCGCGGAGTTCGAGGCGCAGGTGCGCCGGGTCGGTGTGGCGATCGCGGGGCAGGGGGAGGACCTCGCGCCCGCCGACGGCGCCCTCTACGCGCTGCGGGACGCGACCGCGACCGTGGAGTCGTTCCCGCTCATCGTGGCGAGCATCCTGAGCAAGAAGAGGGCTTCGGGAGCGTCCGGCGTCGTGTTCGACGTGAAGTGCGGCCCGGGCGGGTTCATGCCCGCGCGGGAGGACGCCTCCGCGCTCGCCCGCGAGCTGGTCCAGCTCTTCCGGTCCATGGGAGGGAAGTCGGGCGCGCTCCTCACCGCCATGGACCAGCCCCTGGGGTCGGCGGTCGGGAATGCGAGCGAGACCGCGGAGGCGTTCGCGATCCTGCACCGAACGGGACCTCCCGACACGACCGAGGTGACGCGCGCCCTCGCCGTCCAAATGCTCGTCCTCGCGGGGGTCGCGCGCGAGCGGCACGAAGCCGAGGCGCGTCTCGACCGCGCGCTCGAGACGGGCGAGGCGATTCGCCGCGCCGAGCGCTTCGTGCAGGCGCAGGGAGGCGATCCGCGCGTCGTGACCGACCCGAAGCGTCTCCCGCGCGCGCCGGTGGAGACTCCCGTGAAGGCGCCGCGCCCGGGATTCGTCACCGCGCTCCATGCGCGCGCGATCGGAGAGCTGCTCGTCGCGATGGGCGGCGGGCGGGAGCGGAAGGAGGACGCGGTCGACCCGGGCGTGGGGATCCGTCTCCTGCGCAAGCGAGGCGACCGCGTCGAGGCCCGAGAGCCGCTCGCGCTCGTGGAGGCGCGCCGGGACGCCCCTGACTGGGCGGCCCGGGCGGCCGCGGCCTACTCCATCGGCGACGAGGCCCCGGCCGCATCGCCGCTCGTGCTCGAGGAGATCGCGTGAGCGCGCTCCGGATCCTTCCGGCCACGCCCGACCGCTGGGACGATCTTGTCCGGCTCTTCGGTCCGCGCGGCGCCTGCGCCGGCTGCTGGTGCATGTGGTGGCGGCTCTCGCCCGCGGAGTGGCGGCAGGGGAAGACCGGCGGAAACCGCCGCGCGCTCCGGCGGCTCGTCGCCTCCGGGGAGCGGCCCGGCCTCATCGCCTACGACGGCGCGACGCCGGTCGGCTGGGTCGCGCTCGCGCCGCGCGAGACCTACCCGCGGCTCGAGCGCTCGCGCTCGCTGAAGGCGATCGATGACACGCCGGTCTGGTCGGTCACCTGCTTCTTCGTCACGAAGAGCCATCGCCGGCGGGGGGTGAGCGCCCAGCTCCTCCGCGCCGCCGGGGAGTTCGCTCGGGAGCGGGGCGCCCGGATGATCGAAGGCTATCCCGTCGTCAGCGCCAAGGGATCGATGCCCGACGCGTTCGCGTGGACGGGGCTTCCGGGATCGTTCGAGCGTGCGGGGTTCCGGGAGGTCGCGCGGCCCTCGGCCTCGCGGCGCATCATGCGGAAGGCGCTCCGGAAGAACGGCTAGGCAAGGCCGGGAGCCCGCGGGGCTCCCGGGGGCCGCTGGGGGCGCTAGAGCCGGATGTGCTCCTCGGGCTGCGCCTCGCTGTCGTGCTGCTCCAGATCGCGAGGCTCGGCCTCGGGCGTCGGCGCCGGCGTGTTGCCGGTGTGGACGTCGCAGTAACCGGTCGGCTCCGTCCCCTCCTTGAACAGCTCCATCTCGGTCTCGGGGCAGGCCGGATTGGCGAGGAGCCCGGTCTGGCTGCAGATGAGACGCGCCACGACGCCGTTCGGCACGGGGAAGTCCTGGGGCGGCTTGTTCTTGCTCGCGGCCTCGACCACGTCGACCCAGATGGGGAGCGCGGCCGCGGCGCCGGTCATGTTGTTCCCGATCCGCTGCTTCTTGTCGTAGCCCACCCAGACGCCGGTCACGAGCGACGGCGTGTAGCCGACGAACCAGGCGTCCGTGTAGTCGTCGGTCGTCCCCGTCTTTCCCGCTGCGGGGACGTTCAGTCCCATCACGTGCGCCGCCGCGGCCGTCCCCGACTGGAGGACCGTCTCCATCATGTTGGTCATGGTGAGCGCGGTCTCGGGGCTCAGCACCTCCTCCGCGGTGGTGCGCGTCTGCTCGAGGATCTTCCCGTTCTTGTCCTCCACGCGGAGGACGAACACGGGGCTCGTCTTGACGCCCTGGTCGGCGAAGACGCCGTACGCCGACGTGAGCTCGAGCAGGTTCACTTCCGACGTGCCGAGCGCGAGCGAGAGGTCGGCCCCGAGCTTGCTCCGGATCCCGAGCCGTCGCGCGTACGACGTGACGATCGGGGTGCCAAGCTTCTGGAGGAGCTTCGCCGCCGGCACGTTCAGGGACTTGGCGAGCGCCATGCGCAGCGTCACCGGACCACGGAACTTGTGGTCGTAGTTCTGCGGCGACCAGTCCTCGCCGTTGCCGGCTTTGAAGGAGACCGGCGTGTCGAGGATCATCTCGTTCGGCGTGTAGCCGTTGTCGATCGCCGCCGTGTAGATGAACGGCTTGAACGCCGAGCCTGGCTGCCGCGACGCCTGGGTCGCGCGGTTGAAGTTCGATTCGTTGAAGTCGCGGCCGCCCACGAGCGCGCGGATCTGTCCGTTCGTGGGATCGATCGCCACGATCGCCCCCTGGAGATAGTCGGTCTGCATCCGCTCCGCCGGGGCGCCCGTCCTCGACTTCGCGAGGATCGCCGCTCGGCTCCGCTTGCCGGTCCGCTGTTCCACCTCGGTGAGGCGCTTCTCGAGCGACGCCTCCGCCGTGTGCTGGAGGTCGGCGTCGAGCGTGGTGTAGACGCGGAGCCCGCCCTCGAAGAGCTGGTTCGAGCCGTAGCGCTCCTCGAGATAGAGCCGGACCATCTCCATGAAGTAGGGCGCCGAGCGCGTGTCCATGGCCGTCTTCGACACGCCGAGCGGCGCCTCGGAGGCGACCTCGTACTGGCGCTGCGTGATCTTCTTGTTCTGCACCATCGATGCGAGGACGAGATTCCGGCGCTTGATCGCGCGGTCGGGATCGCGTCGCGGCGAGTAGTCGCGCGGGTTCCGCGGGAGGCCGGCGAGCATGGCGCACTCGGGGAGCGTCAGCTGCTGCACCGGCTTTCCGTAGTAGATGCGCGCGGCGGCGTCGACGCCGTAGGCGCCCTCGCCGAAGTAGATCTGGTTCAGGTACATCTGGAGGATCTCGTCCTTCGTGTACGTCTGCTCGATCCGGATCGCGAGGATCGCTTCCTTGATCTTCCGCGAGATCGTCTTCTCGTGCGTGAGGAAGAGGTTCCGCGCGAGCTGCTGCGTGATGGTGCTGGCGCCCTGCTCGGGACGGCGCGAGATCACGTCCTGCACGAAGGCGCCGAAGAGACGGACCGGGTCGATGCCCCAGTGCGAGTAGAAGCGGCGGTCCTCGATCGAGAGGATCGCGTCGACCATCGGCCTGGGGATCTGCTTCAGCGGGACGATGCTCCGGTTCTCCTTGAAGAACTCGTGCACCAGCTTCCCGTTCACGTCGTAGACCAGCGTCTTGACCGGCGGCGCGATGGTCTGGAGGCTCGCGGGCGAGGGGAGGTCCTGGCGCGCCCAGTTGGCGATGCCGATGCCGACGCCGACGGTGCCGCAGAGGACCACGATCAGGATGGCGGCGGTGAACTGGGCGATCCACTTCCAGCGATGGCTCACGGGTGTTCCTTCGATGCGGGTCGGGGGAACGGCACGAACCGTACGCTAGGTTCCGCGCCGCGCAGGGTCAAGCGCGACTTTCGCGCCCGAACCAAAGTTGCTAGAGTTCGCCGACCATGCCGGCACATTCCGATGCTCCCGTTCCGAGCGCCGAGGCCGCGCGGCAGCTCGCGATCATCCGCTCCGGCGTCGAGGAGCTGATCCCCGAAGCGGAGCTCGTCGCGAAGCTCGAGCGCTCGATCGCGCGCAAGAAGCCGCTGCGCGTGAAGCAGGGCTTCGATCCCACCGCGCCCGACATTCATCTCGGCCATACCATCGGACTCCGGAAGCTCCGCCAGTTCCAGGAGCTCGGACACCAGATCATCCTCATCGTCGGCTCCTACACCGCGCTCGTCGGCGACCCGAGCGGCCGCAACAAGACGCGGCCCAAGCTGAGCGAAGCCGAGGTGAACGCGAACGCGCAGACCTACCTCGACCAGTTCTTCAAGGTCGTCGACAAGGCCGCGACCGAGGTGCGCTGGAATGGCGAATGGTTCTCCGCGATGCGCTTCACCGACGTGCTCCATCTCGCCTCGCAGGTCACGGTGGCGCGGCTGCTCGAGCGCGACGACTTCAGCATCCGGTTCAAGGCCGGCGAGCCGATCGGCGTGCACGAGCTCTTCTACCCCCTGATGCAGGCCTACGACTCGGTGATGATCCGCGCCGACGTGGAGATCGGCGCCACGGAGCAGAAGTTCAATCTCCTGACCGGCCGCGAGATCCAGATGGCTTACGGCGTCGAGCCGCAGGTGATCCTCACGCTCCCCGTGCTCGAGGGTCTGGACGGCGTCCGTCGAATGAGCAAGAGCCTCGGGAACTATATCGGCGTGTCCGAGCCTCCCAAGGAGATATTCGGCAAGGCGATGAGCCTCCCCGACTCCCTGATCGAGCGCTACTTCCGCCTGGTCACCGACGCGACCGGCGAAGAGTGCGCGGAAGTCTCCCGTTCCCTTGCAGATCCGAGTGTCAATCCGATGGTGTGGAAAAAGGCCCTGGCGCATCGACTCGTCCGTCTCTACCACGGCCCGACCGAAGCCGATCGGGCGCGGGAGGAATTCGAGAAGCAGTTTTCGCGCCGGGAGATACCCGACGACATGCCCGTCGTCACGGTCGAATCGGGCCGTTTCCGGGCCCGCGACCTGGTCATGCGGGCCTTCCCCAATCAGTACACCGGGAATGCGGCCGGGAATCTCTTCCGCCAGGGAGCCGTCTACATCAATGGCGAGCGAGTCACGGATGTGGCTCGGGAAATGGAACTTACGAAGGACGGGGGGACTTCGGAGCTGATCATCAAGGTCGGCCGCAAGTTCGCCAAGGTCGTGGCGGCCTAGGTCCCAGCCCCGAGGCCATCCCTCCTGAGCCGCGCGCGGAGCCCGGACCGCCCTGGCTAAGTCCTCTGATTCGAGCATATTATGGCCTATGAACCCGAGTGGGCATTTTTGCGTCCAACGGGGGTTGACAGGAGGGGAGGACGCAGCTATCGTATCTCCTTGCGGCCGGCAGGGTTCTAACTTCAGTCTTGCCGGACCGACTGCACGGTCCCAGTCGAGCGGAAGAACAGCTCAGCGGACCTCCTGACTCAGCGCAAAATTTTGCATTGACAGGTTGCAGCCGTAGTAAGTATGTTCGCGGTTCGGCCTGAAACAGGCAAACTCGCGCAAGTCGCGCGCATGCTCTTTGACAAACGAATAGTGCACGCATGTGTCGTGGAGCCCTGAAGGATCCATCTCGGGCTTTAGGCTCGAGAGATCTCTTGTTGATTCCACGATGACGCGGAAGCTCGCGTACGTCGTGATCTGGTGTGAAATATCACAGCGGAGAGTTTGATCCTGGCTCAGAACGAACGTTGGCGGCGTGGATTAGGCATGCAAGTCGAACGCGAAAGGGGTAGCAATACCCCGAGTAAAGTGGCGAACGGGTGAGTAACGCGTAGGAAACCTGCCTTCGAGTGGGGGATAACATTCCTAACGGGATGCTAATACCGCATGTGACTACGGAGTCGCATGGCTCTGTAGTGAAAGGTGGCCTCTGTTTACAAGCTACCGCTCAAAGATGGTCCTGCGTCCCATTAGCTAGTTGGTGGGGTAACGGCCTACCAAGGCGACGATGGGTAGCCGATCTGAGAGGATGACCGGCCACACTGGGACTGAGATACGGCCCAGACTCCTACGGGAGGCAGCAGTCGAGAGGCTTCGGCAATGGGGGAAACCCTGACCGAGCGACGCCGCGTGGAGGATGAAGGCCTTTGGGTTGTA
>JBLMWD010000004.1:0-72343 GCA_050257045.1 Bacteroidota bacterium
GAGGTCACCCTCGGCGTCCTCCCGGGAACGGGCGGCACGCAGCGCCTCGCCCGCATCGTCGGAAAGCCGCGCGCGATCGAGATGATGGCCACGGGCGCCGTCTTCTCCTTCGAGGAGGCGGAGCAGATGGGCCTCGTGAACCATGTCTGGGAGGCCGACGGCTTCGACGCCAAGGTGATGGAGTACGCGCGCCAGTTCACGCCGCCCAACAAGGCCTCAAAGGCGGTCGGCCGGATCAAGCGGTCGGTGCAGTCGGGGCTGGAGGCCGCGTTCGGCGAGGGGCTCGCCATCGAGCGCGAGCTGCAGCAGCAGCTCTTCCAGAGCGACGACGCGAAGGAAGGGCTCACGGCCTACGTCGAGAAGCGCGCGCCCAAGTTCACCGCAAAGTAACGACGCGCGCGTGACCGATCCGGTCGCTCCCCGCGAGCGGATGGTGCTCCGCGCGTCGCGCGAGATCCGAGAGGGGGAGACCGTGTTCGTCGGAACGCGGCTCCCCCTTCTCGCGTATCTGGTCGCGAAGCGCACCCACGCGCCGCATGCCGTCGCGTTCTACGAGAACGGCCTCGTCCGCGAGGAGGCCGCGCGCGAGCTCCTCTTCACAATGGGCGATCCGCCGAACATCCTCGACGCCACGATGGCCTCGACGACGATGGACGTGATGGGGATGCTCGCGGCAGGGCGTGTCGATCTCGGTCTATTGGGCGGCGCCGAGGTCGACCGCTACGGGAACGTGAACTCGACCGAGGTTCCGACCCGGGAAGGCGGGCGCACTCGCCTTCCGGGAAGCGGCGGCGCGGCCGACATCCTCTCCCTCGCCCGCCGCACGGTGATCCTCATGCCCCAGGAGAAGCGCCGTCTCGTGCCGCGCGTCTCCTTCCGCACGTCGCCGGGCCGCGGCGAAGGACCCGGCTGGCGCGCCTCGGTGGGACTCCCCCCGGGAGGGCCCGCCGCAGTGGTCACGACCCACGCCGTCTTCCGGTTCGACGCCGCGATCGAGGAGGCTTATCTCGCCGAGATCTACCCCGGGCTCTCGGTGGACCACGTCCTCGCGGGGATGTCGTGGGAGCCGCGCATCGCGCAGCCGATCGGGCTCACGCGCCCGTTCACCAATGAGGAGATCGAGGCGCTGCGCGCCATCGATCCCGGCGGGTTCTGGACGGGCGAGCGCACCTAGGCGGATACTGCGCCCATGCACGCATGGCACGACGTCCCATGGGGCACCGACATTCGCGAATACTTCCACGTGATCGTGGAGATCCCTGAAGGCTCCAAGGTGAAATACGAATTGGACAAGGCCACCGGGCTGCTCCGCGCGGACCGCGTCCTCTACTCCGCCGTCCACTACCCCGCGAACTACGGCTTCATCCCGCGCACCTACTGCCACGACGGCGATCCGCTTGACGCGCTCCTCCTCTGCCAGGCGCCGCTTGCGCCGCTCTCGATGGCGCGCGGCCGCGCGATCGGCGTCATCCCGATGCGGGACGACCGCGGCGAGGACGACAAGATCATCGCGATCGCGATCGACGATCCCCAGTACGCCTCGTACCGGGACATCGGCGAGCTTCCGCCGCACCTCCTCGACGAGCTGAAGCGGTTCTTCCTCGACTACAAGGTGCTCGAGCGGAAGGAGGTCTCGATCGACGCCATCCGGGGCCGGACCGACGCCGAGCGGGTCATCGAGGACGCGATCCGGCTGTACGAAGAGCGCGGGGAGTCCTTGCGCCGGGGCTGACCTGGCGATCGACGCGGAGCTGTAGAAGCGACACGCCGCCGGGCGACCGGCGGGCAGGCACGGCCGGGCTCCGATCTGGAGTCCGCCCCTCGTTTGCCCTACACTGCGGGCACTCCCCCCGTACATTCATCGAACCGGAGGTCGCCATGTCCCCCGCGCACCCCGTTCCCGCTCCCTTCCGCGCACCCGCGCGACCGCTCGTCGCATTGTTCGCGCTGGCCCTCTTGATCACCGGCCCCGCGGCGCGCGCCGACAAGTGGCCCGACTTCAAGGACGACCTGAAGATCGCCAAGCCCCAGGTCGATCCCGAGGCCGATGCCGAGGTGTTGCTCTGGGAGATCAAGGTTCAGGACGTGGTGAACCCGCCCGCCTACCACTCCGACGTCTCCCACTACCGGCGCATCAAGATCTTCACCGACCGCGGGAAGGAGATCGCGGGGAGTCTCGACATCCCGTACGAGGACAAGGTGAACGTGGCCGATCTGGCCGCCCGGACGATCCGTCCGGACGGTTCCGTCGTCCAGGTGGGACGGAACGCGTTCTACAAGCGGACGATCGTGAAGACCTCGGGCCGCAAGGTGAAGGCCGTCTCGTTCGCGTTTCCCTCCGTGGAGAAGGGGTGCATCGTCGAGTGCCGTTGGACGGAGCGGCGATACCAGGGCCTGGCCGACGGGCTCGCCCTGGATCTCCAGCTCAACGTCCCGGTCCGGACGACGGAGCTCTGGGTCTGCCCGATCGTGGCCGAGGGGCTCGAATTCCGGATGCGCTCCTTCAACATGCCCACCCCGTACTTCCAGGACGAGGGAGGCGGTTTCCGAAAGGCGGTCCTTCCCTCAACCCCCGCGGCATTCGACGAGCCTTCGATGCCGCCCGAATACGTCGTGAAGCCATGGGTCGTCTTCTCGTACCACGATCGGTCCGAGCCGCCGCCCGACCGATTCTGGTCGGAGTACGTCCGCAAGGACGCGGAGTACGTGGAGCGCCGGACGAAGGCGGACGCTTCCGTGAAGCAGAAAGCGGCCGAGCTCGTCGCCGGAGCCGCCTCCGACGACGAGAAGCTGGAACGCCTCGACGACTTCTGCCGCCGGCAGATGCGCGACATCAACGAGGACGCCGTGGGTGCGACCGGCGGCGGAGACCAGAAGGAGAGCGGCTCGGCCGCCGAGACGCTGCGGCGCGGCGCGGGCAATCTGGGCGACATCGACTATCTCTTCGCTGCGCTCGCCGGGACCCTCGGCTTCGAGACCCGGATCGCGCGTACCACCGACCGGCGGGAGTTCCTCTTCGAGCCGACCTTTCAGCTCGCCTGGACCCTGGACGAGTTCTGCGTAGCCGTGCGGCGCGGCGATTCCTGGCGCTATTTCGATCCCGCCGCGCGCTACGTGCCGGCGGGAATGATTCCCTGGTGGGAGGAAGGACAGCAGGCGATTCTCATCGAGCCGAAGAAGGAGCACTTCGAGCCCCTCCCCGTCTCGCCGCCCGATTCGAACCGGATCGAGGGGACGGGGCGCTTCCGGCTCCTCGCGGACGGCACGCTCGAAGGCGACGCGACGGAAGCCTTCACGGGTCAGTGGGCGGCGAGCTGGAAGGAGTACCTCGACGACCTCAGCCCCGAGAAGCGGCTCGAGGATCTGAAGAAGTCCCTTGTGGAGCAATACCCCGGCGCGGTCGTCGACAGCGCCCGCGTCGAGCACGCCACGGACGCCGACGGCCCGCTGGTCCGCGCCTATCACATCCGGGTCCCCGGTTACGCCACGCGCGCGGGAACCCGACTCCTGGTGCCGTCCGCGTACTTCCAGACCGGGACGAAGCCGCTCTTCGAGCGTTCCGTGCGGCACAGCCCGATTTATTTCCGGTTCCCGACCGTCCGGAACGACGACGTCCGCATCGAGCTGCCCGAAGCGTTCGAGGTGGAGTCGTCGCCCGATACCAAGCCGTTCGCCGTGCCGGGGTTCGTGCGCGTCGAGTCGGGCGTCCAGACCGCGATGGACGGCCGCTCGCTGCGGCTCACGCGCGCCGCGCGGACGTGCGAGAACGGCGAGATCGCGTTTCCGGCTTCACAGTACGCGGCGATCAAGGCGGCCTTCGACCGTATCCGGGACCTGGATGGCGGCGTGGTCGCCCTCCGGCACTCCGGGCAGGCGTCGGGACAGTGAGTCCGCGCACAAGGGCCGCGGCCGCGTCGTGCCTGGCCGCGCTCCTCTTCGCGCCGCGAGCTCACGCCGAGGCCTGGCCCGATTGGGCCGACCAGGCCTCGAAGGCGGCTCCGCCGGCCGAGGCTCGGTCGGCCGCGGTCGAGCTGCTCCGCGAAACGACGATTCGATTCGACGGGTCCGGCCGCTATACGAGCACGGACCGCCGCGTGACCCTGATACGGCGGCGCGAGGGTCGGGAAGAGGCCGAGCCGCACGTCTACTACTCCACCGACGGCGGAAAGGTGAAGGGCCTGCAGGCCTGGGTGAAATCGGGATCAGGGAAGGTTGACCGGATCGACAAGGATCGCGCGATCGATGAATCGGGCGAGACGATCGAGCTCTACACCGAGTTGCGCACCCGCCGGCTGTCCCTGCCCGATGCGGCGGACGCCGGTTCGATCGTGGCCTGGGAGGGGATCGTCGAATCCCGGTGCCCCCTTGCCCAGTTCGGGACCGACCTCCAGGGGCGATGCCCCGTCGTGCGCTCCCGCGTGCGGCTCGAATGCCCGACAGGCTGGACGCCTCGCGCGGCGATCTGGAATCACGCCGTCGTCGAGCCGAAGCGCGAAGGGGACGCGACCGTCTGGGAGCTCACCGACCTTCCCGAGATCGAGCAGGAGCCATCCGACATTCCGCCGGACGCACGGGTGCCGCAGATCGGGATCAGCCTGGCCGCGGAGGGCCCGTCCTCATCCACCGCCCTGGTGACGAACTGGCAGGACGCGTCCCGCTGGATGGCCGGGCTCGCCGATCCTCAGGCCGTCGTCACCCCCGAGCTGGAGGCGAAGGCACGCTCGCTGACCGCCGGGCTCGCCGAATCCGAGCGGAAGGTGCGCGCCATCGCGCGGTACGTGCAGAGCGTGAACTACATCGCCGTCTCGATCGACCTCCGGGAGGGAGGCGGCTTCCGCCCGCACCCCGCGGCCGACGTGCTGGCGAAGAATTACGGCGACTGCAAGGACAAGGCGAATCTCATGCGCGCGCTCCTGCGCGCGGTCGGGATCGAATCGAACCTGGTCCTGATCTCGGCCGTGGCCCCCGACTACGTGCGGGAGGAGTGGCCCTCGCCGTTCCAGTTCAACCACTGCGTGCTCGGCGTTCGCGTGGGGACGCCTCCGGAGGGGTGCCGCGCGGAGGTGCCGGGGGCGGGTCCGGTGGCCGTGTTCGACCCGACCGATCCCGACACCCCCTGGGGAGCCCTCCCCGAAGCAGAGCAGGGGGCCCTCGCGCTGCTCATCGCGCCTACGGGCGGAGCGCTCTTCCGCACTCCGGAGGATGGCCCCGAGAGGAACCACGACGAGCGCGCGGTCCAGGCCGAGGTCGTGTCCGACGGCACGGTCACCGGCCGGGTGCGCGAGAGATCCTCCGGCGCGTCCGGATCGGGCTGGCGCGCGGGCCTTCGCGGTCTGGCTCCCGCCGATTTCCGCAAGGCGATCGAAAACGAGCTCGGAGGCGACCGGGTCGGCATGACCCTCACCTCGCTGGCGACGGAGGATTCGACGAATGCGTTCGGCCTCGAAGCGGCGTTCGAGGCGCCTCGATTCGCGCGCCCCGTCGGTGGATTTCTCTCCTTGCGGTCGGTCGTCGCATCGCCGATCCGCATCGGCGCGAACTGGCCGGAGCGCCGGACGAGCCCGCTCCGGCTCGGGCTCTACTCGCTGCACGAGACGGGACGTATCGCGCTTCCGGCAGGGAGCGCCGTAGACGAGGTCCCCACCCCGGTGATCCTCGAGACCCCGTTTGCGTCCTATCGCCTGGAATGCCGCTCCGAAAAGGGATCGCTCATCGTCGAGCGCTCGTTCGCGATCCGCGCGCGGACCATTCCCGTGTCCGATTACGCGGCGGCACGGCGTTTCTTCGAGCAGGTCCGGGCCGCGGAGGCCGCGCAGGTGCTCCTCACGCGCGGGTAGCCCCCGATTGCCGCGACGCGACGCCCCGCGGCCTACGGAATCAGCACCCCCGTCCCGTTCAGCCCGTCCTTCTTCAGGAGCTCGAGCCCGCGGTTCGCTTCCTCGAGCGCGAACGTCGTCACCCGCGGGAGCAGCGGAATCGCGGCCGCCTCGCGAAGCAGCGCCTCGCCATCGGCCCGCGTGTTCGCGGTGACGCTCCGGAGATTGCGTTCGTAGAAGAGCTCCCGCTCGTAGTCGAGGGACGGGATCTCGCTCAGCCAGATGCCGGCGATCGCGAGCGTGCCTCCCTTCTGGATCGACCGGAGCGCCACGGGGACGATCGCGCCCGCCGGGGCGAACAGGATGCCTCCGTCGACGCGCACCGGGAGCGGATCGGTCGCGCCGCCCACCCAGGCGGCTCCCATCTCGCGCGCGAGCTCTTGGTGCTTGGCGTCGCGCGTGGCGACGTAGACCTCGATCCCGCGCGCGCGGGCCACCTGGATCGTGACGTGCGCGCTCGAGCCGAAGCCCCAGAGCCCGAGCTTCCCGCCCGCAGGCGTCTCGCTCCGCTCGAGCGCCCGATAGCCGATGATTCCCGCGCAGAGGAGCGGCGTCGCCTCGGCGTCGCCGAAGACCTCGGGGATCCCGTACGCGTACGCCTCGGGAACCACGGCGTACTCGGCGTAGCCGCCGTCCGCGTCCCAGCCGGTGAAGCGGGACGATTCGCACAGGTTCTCGCGCCCCGAGCGGCAGTAGGCGCAAACGCCGTCGGTATGGCGCAGCCAGGCGATTCCGATGCGGTCTCCCTCCCGGAACCGCGAGGCGCCCGCGCCGCGGCGCTCGACGATGCCGACGACCTGGTGCCCGGGGACGAGCGGGAGCTTGTGGGACGGGAGATCGCCTTCGATCACGTGGAGGTCGGTGCGGCAGAGGCCGCAGGCGCGCACGCGGACCCGGACTTCGCCCGGACCGGGCTCCGGCGGCGGGACCTCGCGTACCGCGAGCGGCGCCGTGCCGATCGGAGCCTGACGTTCCAGCACCATCGCGCGCATGGCCCCACGATACCTCCGCCGGCAGGAGGGGTGGTAAGCTCAAGCTAGAGGCACGCATTCGGAGGGACCGTGAAAAGCAGGATCCTGGTCGAAATCGCGCGCTGGACCGTCGCGACCGTCGGGGTCGCGGCCGCCGTACTCCTGCGCTCGCTGCTCGACCCGATCCTCGGGGACATGCTCGCGCTGGCCACCCTGTATGGCGCCGTGGCCCTCGCCGCCTGGTTCGCAGGCGTGCCGCAGGCGGTGTTCGCGACCGTGGCGGGGTACCTGGCTGCCGACTACCTCTTCATCCGGCCGCGCGGGACGATCGCCTTCGGCCCCCTCGAGAACCTGGTCGGCCTCGCCCTCTATCTCATCTCCTGCACGCTGATCATCCTCTTCGGTGCGCGCGTCCGCCGCTCGGACCGGCGCCGGCGAGAGACGGACGAGCAGCTCCAGCTCGCCCTCGGCGCCGGAAAGATCGCCACCTGGGACTGGGATCTCCGGACCGGCCGGATCACGGCTTCCCCCGAGGGCCAGCGGATGCTCGGGACTTCCGGCTACGGGAGCATCGAGGACGTGCTCCTCCAGCTCCATCCCGACGACCGGGCCGCGGTCCGCGCGGCGCTCGACCGCGCGATCCATGACGGCGCGCCATTCACGGCGCAGGCACGCTACACGCGCCCCAGCGACGGCGAGGTTCTCCACGTCTCCGTGACCGGCGTGGTGCGCGTCGACCGGTTCGACAATCCGATCCGGATCGTCGCGGCCGGCATCGACCAGACCGAAGCCTGGCGCGCGGGCGAATCGCTCCGCCACGAGCGCGAGCTCCTCCAGCGGACGATCGACACGATTCCGGTCATGATCACGGTCTACGATCCGGACGCGAACATCCTGCGCCTGAACCCCGAATTCGAGCGCGTGACCGGGTGGTCCACCGAAGCGGCCGCCGGGGTTTCCCTCCTGGACGAGGTCTATCCGGATCCCGCCGTGCGCGAGACGGCCCGGGAGTTCATGGAGTCGTGCCGCGAGGGGTGGATGGACTTCCGCATGCGCGCGCGGGACGGCCGGACGGTGGAGACCTCCTGGGCGAACATCCGCCTGAGCGACCGCACGCAGGTCGGCATCGGCATCGACATCACCGAACGGAAGCGAGCCGAGCAGGCGCTCCGGACGCGCAACCGCCGCCTCCGCCTCCTCTGGGAGTCGGCCGAGGTCTCGCTCTCGAGCGACGACGCCGACGCCATGCTCCATGCTCTCTTCTCGAAGATCCGGCCGGAGCTCTCGCTCGACGGCTACTCGCACTACACGACGGACGACTCGGGGGATCTGGTCCTCGCTTCGTACGAAGGCGCGCCTCCCGACGCCATGCGCGCTTCCGAGCGGGTTCCCTACGGGACGCGGGTGGTCGGGCGCGTCGCCGAGACGCGGCGCCCGCTCGTCGGGACCCACGTCCTCGAATCGAGCGATCCCGAGGAGGCGGCCACGCGAGAGATCGGGATCCGCGCCTACATCTGCCAGCCGCTCGTGGCCGGGGACGGGCTGCTCGGCGTGCTCACGTACTGGAGCCGCTCACGCGACACCTTCGAGCCGGACGAGTTGGAGTTCGCGGAGACGTTGAGCCAGTACGTCACCCTCGCCTGCGAGCGGATCCGACACCTCCGCCAGCTCCAGGAATCGGGGCGCACGAAGGACGAGTTCCTCGCCACCCTGGCCCACGAGCTCCGGAATCCGCTCGCGCCGATCCGGAACGCGGCCCACATCCTGAAGCAGCACGGACCGCGCGATCCGGAGATGGTCTGGGCGCGCCAGGTGATCGACCGGCAGGCCGAGCACCTCTCCCGGCTTGTCGACGACCTTCTCGACGTATCGCGCATCACCCGCGGAAAGATCGAGCTCCGGCAGGAGCGGATCCCGGTCTCGGTGGTGGTGAGCAGCGCGGTCGAAACGGCGCGCCCCTTGATCGAGGCGAACCAGCACGCGCTCACCGTCTCGCTACCGGGTGAGCCGCTCTTCGTGAACGGCGACCTCACGCGGCTCGCGCAGGTCGTCTCGAACCTCCTCGCCAACGCCGCGAAATACACCCCGCCGAACGGGAAGATCGAAGTCGGAGCCGAGCGGAGCGGCGACTCGGTCGTGCTCCGGGTGAGCGACAACGGCGTGGGGATCCCGCACGAGATGCTCGCGCGCATCTTCGAGATGTTCGCGCAGGTCGACTCGTCGCTGGAGCGCACCGCCGGCGGGCTCGGGATCGGCCTCACCCTCGCGCGGACCCTGATCGAGCTGCACGGCGGATCGATCGAGGCGCGGAGCCTGGGTGCGGGGCGCGGGAGCGAGTTCCTCGTGCGCCTTCCGCTCGCCCCTTCGGAAGAGTCGAAAGCGCCCCCCGTCGCGGCGGGGGATGCGGCCGCCGGGCGCGAGGCCCTCGCGCGCGTTCTCGTCGTGGACGACAACGTGGACGCGGCCGACAGCCTCGCGCGTCTCCTCGCCATGGACGGCTACGAGGTGCGGGTCGCGAACGGCGGGATCGAGGCGCTCCACGAGGCGGATGCGTTCCGCCCCGACGTGATGCTCCTCGACATCGGCCTGCCGATGATGAACGGCTACGACGTCGCGCGGCGGATCCGGCGCGAGCCGTGGGGGGCCGCGGTGCGCCTCGTGGCGCTCACCGGGTGGGGACAGGATGAGGACCGCCGCCGCTCGAAGGAGGCGGGTTTCGACGACCACGTGGTGAAGCCGGTCGATCCTAACTCGCTGAGGTCGCTGCTCCGCCGCGTGCGCGGATCCCAAGCGCCCGCATCATCCCGCTCGACTTGACGAGCGTCTCCTCGTACTCCGCCTCGGGGACCGAGTCGGCCACGATGCCGCCCCCGGCGTGGAACGAGACCGCCCCGCCTCGCGCGATCAGGGTCCGGATCGCGATGTTCCAGTCGCAATCCCCGCGCGAGTCCCAGTAGCCGATCGCGCCCGTGTAGATCCCGCGGCGCACCGGCTCGAGCGCGTCGATGATCTCGACGCTCCGGATCTTCGGCGCGCCCGTGATCGAGCCGCCCGGGAACAGGGCGCACAGGATCTCGGCGGGACCGGCGTCGGCGCGCAGCGTCCCTTCCACGCGCGACTCGAAGTGGTGGACGTTCGAGTGCGAGGCGACCTCGCAGAGCGCCGGCACCGTGACGCTCCCGATGGCGCAGACCCTGCCGAGGTCGTTCCGTTCCAGGTCCACGATCATGACGTTTTCCGCGCGGTCCTTGGCGCTCGCCCGGAGCTCGGCGGCGAGGACGGCGTCCTCTTCGGGCGTCGCGCCCCGGGGGCGCGTCCCCTTGATCGGCCAGGTCTCGATCCGGTCCCCGCGCACGCGGAAGAAGCGCTCGGGGGAAGAGGAGGCGACGGCGGCCTCATCGAGCGAGACATAGGCGAGGAAGGGAGCGGGCGCGGCTTCGCGGAGCGAGCGATAGAGGTCGGCCGGCGATGCCGTCCGCTCGACGAGGAATCGCTGGGCGAGGTTCACCTGGTAGATGTCCCCCGCCGCGATGTGCTCGAGCGCCGTTTCCACCATGCGGCAGTAAGAGTCGCGGGTGAAGTTGGAGCGGTAACCGGCCCGGCGTGTAGCCGGGCCGTGTCCTTCCCGATTCCAATCCCGATCAGGGGCACGGGCCACCCGCGACCACTGGGCCTCGAGCGTTTCTCTCGCCCGCTCCTCGCGCCGGCGCGGATCCGCTTCGGCGAGCCCCGTCGCGACGAGCCATCCCTCTCCGGTCGAGCGGCGCCACGCCCAGACCGTGTCGTAGAAGCCCAGCCAGAGGTCCGGCACGGGCCATTCGCGTCGCGCGCGCGCGGGGTATCGCTCGACGTGGTCCTTGAAGTCGTAGGCGATCACGCCGGCCAGGCCGGACACGAACGGAGCCGGCGGGGCGCCCTCGACCGCCGCGCGGGGCGGCCACGCCGCGGCGAGCGCCTCGAGCGGCCGGCCCGGAATCCGGACCGTGTCGCGTCCGCGGACCCGGAACAGCGACCCATCCCTCACCTCGAGGCGCCACGCGGGATCGAAAGCGAGAAGCGTCCAGTCGGACGATTCCCCCGCCGCGCCGCGGCTCTCGAGGAAGACGGTGTGCGGGGACGCCTCGCCCGCCGCAAGGGCGCGCATCGGGGTGAGCCATTCGGGGAGAGTACGAATTCTGGCGGAAACCAAGACGGTATCCAGCGCCTCGCCCAGAGCGCCGTCGGACGACGGCGCACTAATAGCCATAGTCCACCGGTTCCGCGAAGCGGTGCTCCATCGGGATCAGCGCATGGATCCGTTCGGTTCCCATCCGTGCCACGTACCCCGCCAGGTCGCCAGCGCCGTCCACCCACTCCGCGCGCCACGCGGCGTATCCCGCTTCGGTCTTCGTGCGCGCGTGGTAGTCGGCATAGGCCTCGTGGTCGCGGCGGTAGTAGCCCTGGACCGGCGAGGGGTGCGCGCCCCAGCGCGCCTCGCAGACCGCCGCGACGAGCAGCCCCGGAACGACCACGCGGTTGGGATCGCTCCGGATCCGGTCCGGGCTCACGATCTCCTCGGCGGTGACGATCACGGCGCGCGCCGCGCGCGCCGCGTCGGGCGTGATGCCGAGGCTCCCCCACATCACGGCGTTCCCGTGCGGATCGGCGCGCTGCGCGTGGATGATCGCCACGTCGGGCTGGAGCGGGAGCACGGCGAGCACGGGCCCGCCGCTGACCGGATCCTCGATCGTCCGGAGCCACGGGTTCCGCGCGATCCAGTCCGCGCCGAGCGCGCTCCGTGTCGGTAGGAACGGCGCGCCGATCGCCGCGGCGTGCAGGGCGAGCGCGAGCGTGAAGTTGGAGAAGTCGACGACCTCGATGGGGCGCGGGACGCCGCGCTCCACGGCGCGGCGGAACGCGTACGCCGACCCCATCATCACGTTGCCGACCCACGCCGCGGCGACGCGCCGCACCAATCCCGCGCCGATGAGCTGGTCGAAGCAGATGTCGGACACGGGGCCGACGAGCGTGAGCTCGCCGACGCCGGCCCGGATCAGCTCGCGCGTGGCGGCAAACGGGATCATCTGCTCGAGGCAGGTCCCGAGCGCGACCGTCGAGCCCGTTGGGATGAGCCGACGAACCGCCTCCGCGAGCGGGAGCACCTTGTCCGCCGCCGGGTAGTGCCCGGGCGCGCCCTCGCGCGCGGGCGGGCGCCACGGCGTGAGGTCGTCCATGCGGACTTCGGGCTCGTGCGGGGTCATGGGCGCGAAGCCTACCCGGTGTGCTAGGCTCCATCCATTGGAAACCAAACGGGTGGGATCGAAGCGGCCACCCTGGCCCCCGTCTCCGGAAGCCGTCGCGCCCCATGCTCCGCTGGATCGACACCGTCCTTCCGCGCCGCGCCCTGTTCGACAGGGACCGGCGGCTCCTGCATCTCTTCCTCGGACGGTTCCTCGCCTCCACCGGCTTCTCGATCGTGATCCCCTTCCTCGCGCTCTATCTCCACAGCACGCGCGGGGTCTCGATGAGCGCGGTCGGATCGCTCTTCTTCTTCGGCGCGCTCTGCGGCGTGGGGGGCCAGGTCGTGGGCGGCGAGTGGAGCGACCGGAGCGGGCGAAAGCGCGTGCTCGTCGCCTGCCAGCTGATCCGCGCCGCCTCGTTCGCCGGGCTCGGCTACGCCGTGACCGTGCACGCCTCGATTCTCATCTTCGCGCTCCTCACGGGGCTGAGCGCGTTCGCCGGGCGGATGTTCGAGCCCCCTTCGGGCGCGATGATCGCCGACATCACGAGCGGCGAGCGGCGTGTGGAAGCCTACGGCGTGCTGCGGATCGGCGGAAATCTGGGATGGTCGGTCGGCCCGGCGCTCGGCGGCTTCCTCGCCGCGCTCTCCTACGCCTCGCTCTTCTACGTCGCCGCGGGCGTGCTCCTGACCGCGGGCACGCTGATCGCGGTCCTCGTCGAAGAGACCCATCCCCTCCGGCGCCGTCGTCCCGAGACCGCGGGACCGGAGCGGAGCCCGATCCCTCCGGTAGGACCCGTGGCGCCCGGCCGCGGAATCTCCATCGCGGGGACGCTAGCGATCCTCCGCGACACGCTCTTCCTCCGCTACTGCCTCGTCACGCTCCTCCTCTTCACCGTGATGGGTCAGCTCATGGCGACGTTCTCGGTCTACGCGGTCGACTGGGCGGGACGGAGCAAGGTCGAGCTGGGGGCGATCTACACGCTGAACGGGCTCATGGTCGTCCTGCTCCAGTTCCCCGCCGTGCGGATCCTGGCGCCGCTCCGGATGACCTCGGCCCTCATCGTCGGATGCCTCATGTACTCGGTCGGGTATGGCATCATGGGCTGGGGATCATCCTTGGCGCTGCTCCTCATCGGGATGTTCACCGTGACGCTCGGCGAGATCACCTGCTCGCCGGCCTCGATGAACCTCGTCGCGAACTTCTCTCCCGAGGACCAGCGCGGACGCTACATGGGCGTGTACGGCATCTTCAATTCGTTCGGATGGTCGATCGGTCCCCTGGTCGGCGGCGTGCTCCTCGATCTCGCGGTCGGCCGGCCGAAGGTCCTCTGGAGCGCCATCGCGAGCCTGACCGTCCTCGCGGCGATCGGTTACGCCGATCTCCGGCGGCGCATCGACCCCGTCCTGGATCAGAGCCCCGAAGCCGAGACGGCCCGGGCAGCCATCGCGTGAAGACAAAACGAGGAGGAACACCATGAGCGCGGGCAGCGAGCATCACTTCGAGTGCCGCCTGGTCTGGACCGGGGCGGACAAGGGTCCCACCGAGAATCACGCCACCTATTCGCGCGACTGTGTCGCCGAGCTCCCCGGGAAGCCGCTGATCCCGATGTCCTCGGCCGGCGCCTTCCGCGGCGATACGGGACGGGCGAACCCCGAGGATCTCCTCGTCGCCTCGCTCGCCGCGTGCCACTTCCTTTCCTACGCCGCGCTCTGCGCGCGGAAGGGGGTGCGGATGGTCGCCTACGAGGACGACGCGGTCGGGAAGATGGAGCGCGGCGAGAAGACGTTCCACTTCACGGACGTCCTGCTCCGCCCGCGCGTGACGATCACGCCCGAATCCGACGCCGCGCTCGCGCGCGACCTGCACCACCGCGCGCACGAGGAGTGCTTCATCGCGGCTTCGGTCAACTTCCCCGTGCGGAACGAGCCGACGATCATCGTGGCGTCGCCGGTGTGACGACGCTCCGCCCGATCGACTCGCCGGAGCCGAACCGGCCGCGGCGCCTCCAGCGCCCGTGGCAGGTCTACGCGATGGTCATGATCTGGGCGATCAAGGGATTCCAGGAGCTCCTGAGCGGCGCGCTCGGCACGTCGTTCTGGGCGTACGCGGGGAAGCTGTCGGGGTATTCGCTGCAGGTCGCGGTCCAGAGCGTCTTCTTCTCGATGGCGCTCGCGACGGGCTGCTTCTACGTGATGGCGGCGACCTGGCTCGGCAAGCGTCCCGCGCGCACGTGGGGGATCGTCGTGGCCCTCGCGAGCGAGATCGCGCTCCTGGCACTCCTGCTCACGCGCCCGCCCGAGTACGGGGGCCAGATCCCGCTCGTCCGGACCGTCCTCACGGGAAGCATCGTGAATCTCGGGATCGTGGGGTTCCTGCTCTTCGACGGGCGGCTCCTGGGATTCCTCGGGAGTCCGCCGCTCGTGGGGTGGTGGTCGCCGCGGCGTTAGGCGAGCGTGTAGCCGCCGTCCACGATGATCGTCTGCCCCGTCACCCACGAGGCCCTGTCGGTGCAGAGGAAGGCGACCATGTTCGCCACTTCCTTCGGAGTCCCCACCCGCCCGAACGGCGTGCGCTGCGTGGATTCGCGGATGATCTCCTCGTAGCTGGGGAAGATCTTGAGCGAGTCGGTGTCGATGAAGCCCCCCGAGACGGCGTTCACGTTGATCTTCCGGGACGCGAGCTCGTAGGCGAGGTAGCGCACCAGCGTCTCGATGGCCGCCTTGGAGACGCCGATCGCCGCGTAGCCGGGGATGTAGCGGTGGCTGCCCAGAGAGGTGAGCGCGACGATCTTCCCGCCGTCGGGCATCATCTTCACGGCCTGCTGCGCGGAGAAGAGGAGCGCCTTCGCGTTCGTCGCCATGGCGATGTCCCACATCTTGTCGTCGACGTCGAGGACGTTGCCGAAGTGGCCGAGCGCGGCGTTCGAGACGAGGATGTCGACCGTGCCGAACTCGGCCTTGAGCTGCTCGAACATGTGCGGGATCTGCTCCTCGTTCCCGACATTGCATCGGAGCGTGAGCGCGCGGACCCCCTTCGACACGATCTCGGCGGCCGTCGCCTTGGCCGCTTCCCGGCTCCGAAAGAAGTTGATCGCCACGTCGGCGCCCATCTCGGCGAGGTCGAGCGCGACGGCTTTGCCGATCCCGCGTGTGCCGCCCGTGACCAGAGCCTTCTTCCCGGTGAGCTCGCCCATGCACTCCTCCTGTAACTCGTTGAATGGGCGCAGATTCTGTGTACCGGGGGGGAGCGATGTCAAGCAAAAGACTCGGAAGGCCGATCGGGACGGGCTCGCGCGCATCCGCGGCGCGGCCGCTACGGCCTCCTCGAACGGGACTTGAAGCCGGGTGGCTCTCCCGCTAGCTTCGGCGGCTCCAGCATTTCGTCACGCAACCGGGAGGAACCCGTGCTCTTCCGAAATTTGAATCTTGGCCGGTTCTTGTGGACCGTTCTCGCGCTGCTCCTGCTTCCGGGAATGGCGTTCGCGGACGGTCGGTACTTCGTCGAGACGTACACACCGTACCTTTCTCCGGCCGGCGAGCTCGAGCTGGAGAGCTGGGTCACGTCGCGTTCGGTGGAGAACGCGACCGCCTGGGACCTGCGCCAGGAGGTGGAGTACGGCGTCAGCAGCCGCCTGACGGCGGCCGCCTATCTCAATCTGAGCCAGCCCGCGGGCGGCTCGCTCCAGCTCGAGGCGCCCTCGCTCGAATTGATCTACGCCCTCTCCAAGCCCGGGCGCATTCCCGGCGATCCCGCACTCTATCTGGAGACTTCGGCCTCGGGCGATGAGACGGAACTCGAGCCGAAGCTCCTCCTCGCGCACCGCACGGGGCGGCTCATGAGCGCGCTGAATCTCGTCGGCGAGTTCGAGTTCCGCCACAACGACGAGGAGCTGCTCCAGAACGGCGACGTCCTGCAACGGCAGTGGGCCTGGAAGGTCGCGGGCGGGACCGCTTATGAGATCGCGTCGAAGTTCTCGGCGGGCGCCGAGTTCCGGTATGAATCCGAGTACGCTAACTTCGGGCCGCGCTCCGGGAACGCGCTCTCTCTCGGTCCCGTGCTGAACGCCGAGGCCGGCAAGGCCCACATCTCGGTCGGAATGCTTCGTCGCCTTCACGGCGAGACCGCGCACGGGGGCGATCCCGACGACTTGGAACGAACGCAGCTCCGCGCGATCGTCGGATTCGAGCTGTGAGACGGAGGCGGGCCGCCCGGCCCGCCGACGAAACTCTACGCTTCGACCGGGCGGGCCACCGCATGCCGCCACTGCGCCGCGGTGAGCGGGCCGTGCACCGCGACGAAGAAGACAGCCGCCGACCGCCGCGACCGCTTCCGGCCCTCCGATCAGCACGGGATGCGGGTCCGCGCCACCGCGGCGGCATGGACCGAGTCTAGTCCTTGCGCTCCGACCGCGCCACGTGGTACCCGTTCCCACCGTGGCGTTCCTGAAGCTCGTCCTCGGCGTGCTTCTCGCCGGCCTGGGCGTGATCCTCCTGGCCGGTCACCTCGGCTATCTCCCCGCCGGCACGGGCGGATGGCTGTTCCAGTACTGGCCGGTCCTCCTCATCGCCCTCGGCCTCGGCCTCCTCGCGAGCTCGCTCCAGAACCCGATCTTCGGCTGGATCGCGACGATTCTCATCATCGGCGCGCTCGGCTACGGCGCGTGGTGGGCGCACCAGCACGGCACGGCCCCGAAGCCGGCGCTCACGAAGCGCTACGACCTGAACCGCCCGCGCGCCGAGACGGTCACGGTCTCCACGAGTGTCTTCGGCGGATCCCTCGACGTGGGCGCGAACGCGCCCGCGCGGGGGAAGAGCCTCGACGTGACCGCGACCGGCGTGCGCGAGGAGGATTCGGTCCCGGGCTTTTCCTCGTCCGGGGGTACCGCGATCCTCGATTGGCCGGCGAGCGGCGGCCGCGTCTTTCAGGCGCCGATCGGCGGGGATCTGCGCGTGCTGATTCCCGAGCGCCTCGGAGTCCGGCTCCTCGCGAAGAGCCTCTTCTCGCGCGTGCGCGCGGGATTCGCCCGGCTCCGCCCGGAGCGGTGCGAGGTGACTGCGATCGCGTCGTCGGTTCAGATCGACGCGAGCGGCCCCGCGCACCCGTCGCTGGTGCGGCTGCGGGGCACGCTCTCGAACGTCGAGCTCACGCTCCCCGCGAACTGCGCCGCGCGCCTCGAATTCGCCTCGCCGCTCACGTTCCGCACCCTCCCCGACGACTTCGTGGAGCACGTCGGCGGCCGCTCGCAGACCAAGATCTGGACCTCCGAGGGAAGCGGACCCGCGGTCCTCGTCCGGGTGGAGGGGCCGCTCATGCACCTGAAGATCCGGCGCGAGCCGGTCCGGGCGCTCTAGCCCGGTCGATCCAGATACCCGAAGGGAGACCTGATGCCCGGCAAAGGCGGCGGCTACGGAATCGCGTTCCCCCTCACCCTGATCACGATCGGCATCGCGCTCCTGCTCCACGAATTCGGCTACTTGCGCGGCAACATCTTCCGCTACTGGCCGGTGCTCCTGATCGTCTGGGGCGTGGGGATGATCTGGGCGTCGCGGAAGGGATAGCCGGTACCCGGTATCCGGAACCTCCGATGATCTGCTACGGTTAACCACGCCATGCACCCGTTCCGCACATGGCTTCACCGGTCGGCGCTCCTCGCCCTGGTCCTGTTCGTGGCCTGGGTCGGAATGGGCGCGGTCCATCAGCACGCGGACGACCCGACCTGCCAGCTCTGCAAGCTGCTCCACAGCGGGGCCGCGTCGGTGGGACGAGCGCCCGATTCGTCCGCCCCCCGCGGGCACTACGAACCGATCGCCCTCACAACCGCGGAACGGCCCGCCGGCCCCAATCTCTCCGCCACACGCGTTCGCGGCCCTCCCCTCGGCTGACCCTTCCGGCAATCCCCGAACCACTCTCGACGACGAAGCCTCGCGCCCCGCTCGGCTGTTGAGCCGGCGCTGAGCCGTGATCCCACGCATGGCGTGGGGTCGTTGCCGCATTCGAATGGAGGACCACGCCGTCATGCTGCGACGTGTGTTGCTATGCGGACTCCTCCTGTCCGCATTCGCGAGCATTGCAGCCGCACAAGGCACGGGGGACAGCACCCAGGTGGTCGCCGCCGCCGGGACGTCCTCCTCGATGTTCTCGAATCTCGCCAATCCGGCGATCGGGATGAACGCGCTCTTCTCGGTGCAGGCCGCGCACAACCTGCCGCGAGCCTACGGGCTCCAGTTCGACGAGGCGGAGATCAGCCTCCTCTCGGTCGTGGATCCCTGGTGGACGTTCACGAGCAACATCGTCTTTCTTCCGGACCACACCATCGACGCAGAGGAGGTCTGGGTCCGCAACACCAGCCTTCCCGGCATCCAGCTCAAGCTGGGGCAGCTCCGCGGGACGTTCGGGAAGCACGGCCAGCTGCACACGCACGCCTTCCCGTTCATCCAGGCCCCGATCGTGATGGCGAACACGATCGGCGAGGAGGGATTCAAGGACCCGGGCCTCGAAGCGTCGTGGCTCACGCCGCTTCCCTGGTACGCCGAGCTCACGGGCGGCGCCTACAAGGCCCACGACATCGACGACGACCACCCGCTCGATCTCGGCTCGACACGGCACGACAACATTCCCCTGCTCGGGCACCTCAAGAACCAGCTCGATCTGAACGACGAGACGACGCTGGAGCTTGGCGGGTCCCTTCTCCAGGGACGGGGAGCGGACGGGCATCGGCACGCCGCGTACGGGGCCGATGTGACGGTCCGGAACGTGCCGGCGCGAAGCTCCAACCGTAGCGGCTGGATCCTCCAGGGCGAGTACATCCAGAAAGCCTCGTACCCCGGGGGGACGTACACGCGCGAGTCGGACGGCGGATACGCGTCGTTCCAGTACCGCCTGTCGCAGGCCTGGTGGGCCGGGGTTCGCGGCGAGCAGGCGCGCCGGAGCTTCACCGATTTCATGGTCGACGAGGCGGGCGACCCGATCGCGGGCAAGATCAATCGCGGATCGGTGAACCTCGCCTGGACGCCTTCCGAGTTCTCGTTCATCCGTCTCGAGTACAGCCACGCGAAAGCCGATCGCGGCATTCACCCGACCGACGATCGGATCATGGTTCAGATGAGCTACACGATCGGGTTCCACCCCGCGCATGCGTACTGATGTGGGACTCCGTCATCGACCGACCCCGAAGAACCCACGCACGTCGGAGGTTTTCATGAAGTCTCTGATTCGATTCGCAATCTTCCTGTTCCTCGGCGCGGCTGCCGCCGCGCCGGCTCATGCCGACCTCAAGGTCGCCACTTCGCTCACGGATCTCGCGTCGGTGGCCCAGCTCGTCGGCGGGAAGCACGTGACCGCCCAGAGCCTCTGCCGTGGATTCGAGGATCCGCATTTCGTTCCCGCGAAGCCGAGCCTGATGAAGGCGATCCAGCACGCCGACGTCTACATCTCGACCGGCCTCGAGCTGGACGGCGGATGGCTGCCGCTCGTGCTTCCGGGCAGCCGCAATCCGAAGATCCAGCCCGGCGCGAAGGGCTTTGTCGACGCTTCGCAGGGCGTCCAGGTGCTCGAGAAGCCGAGCGGCACCGTGAGCCGGGCCGAGGGCGACATCCACCCGCTCGGCAACCCGCACTACTACCTCGATCCCAAGGCGCTCGAGGTCGTCGCCCATCACCTGTCCGAAGTCTTCTCGCAGCTCGATCCGGCGAACGCGGCCGAGTACGCCGCGAACGCAAAGCAGTTCGATGCGCGGATGGAGGCGTCGCTGGAGAAATGGGAGAAGGAGATGGCGCCGTACAAGGGCGCCTCCATCGTCCCCTATCACCGCAACTTCATCTACTTCGCCGACCGGTTCGGGCTGAAGCTCTTCGGCACCGTCGAGCCCAAGCCCGGCATTCCGCCCAATCCGCACTTCATCGCCGAGACCGCGGAGAACATGAAGAAGTCGGGCGTGCGCGTGGTGGTCTACCAGCCCTACTACAACGCCGACGCCGCCAAGCAGCTCGCGAGCCGCGCCGGCGGCGTCGCGATCGAGGTGCCGACCGAAGCGGGAGGCGTCCCGGGCACGGACGACGTCTTCGCCAAGTTCGACTTCATGGTTTCGTCCATTTCCCGGGCCCTGTCCGGCAACGCGGGAGCCTCCCGATGAACTTCCTTTCCGTCATGGCGCTCCCGCTCCTCGCGTGCGCGCTCCTGGTCCTGATCCTCCCCTCACTGGGCCAGCACGTGCTGGCCCGCGGTGTCATCTTCGTGGACCTTGCGCTCGCGCAGATCGCGGCGTTGGGCCAGAGCGTCGCCTTCCTCATGGGCGCGGAGCCGCACGACCCCGCCACCTACTTCTGGTCCTTCGGATTCACCCTTCTCGGAGCCGCGCTCTTCAGCTTCCTTTGGGACCGCGAGCACTCGGTGCTGCAGGAGGCGTTCATCGGCATCTCGTTCGCGCTTGCGACCGCCGCCACCCTGCTGTTGTTGTCGAACGCGCCGCACGGAGCGGAGCACGTGAGCGGAACCCTGAGCGGCGAGGCGCTCGGCTGGGTGACGTGGAAGGACATCGCCATCATGGCCACGCTCTACGCCGTGGTCGGCGCCTTCCTCTTCTTCAACCGCCGGAAGCTCTTCCTTTGCTCCGAGGATCCCAAGAAGGCGCGGGAGATGGGGCTGTCCGTGAAGAAGTGGGACTTCCTCTTCTACGCGTCGTTCGGGCTCGTGGTCACGACGGCCGTGAACGTCTCCGGCGTGCTCGCCGTGTTCTCGTTCCTGATCGTTCCGGTGGTCTGCGCGACCCTGCTCGGGCGCCACGGCTCGGCCCGCCTCTACTGGGCGTGGGGCATCGCGCTGCTCGCCTCCGTTCTGGGCGCCGGCCTCTCGTATGCGAAGGACTGGCCGATGGGCGCCACGATCGTCTGTCTGTTCGGGCTGACGGTGGCCGTGGTCTCCCTTTCGGTGCGCATGAAGTACGTGGACGACACCTATGCCGAGCATCCCGTGGCCCAGGAGCTCCGGCTGAAGAAGGCCGCTGGAGGCCGTAAGGAGGCGTAGGGCGAGGGGAACGGCGAAACCCGGTGCCCTCGCGGGGCGTAGTTGGAGGTAGAATCGGCACCTACCCCCACTCGGAGGCCGACGTGACGCGCAACCAGACGATTCTCGGCGTGACGTTGCTGTTCCTCGCCTGCCTGGGCCTCGGCGTGATCTGGACGCTCCGCACGGAGCCCCCCTCGGCGCATCCCTGGTGGGCCGGCAAGGACGCCAAGGTCCGGGTCGAGGCATGGGAGCCCGGCAAGGACATGGCGACGTTCGCGATGACCATGCCAAAGAAGACCATCGACACCATGATGGCGCTCGGGATGAAAGCGAAGATGGAGGTGGGAAACTACGACCTCAACCTGCGCGACTACTGGCGCCAGATCCAGGCGCTCCCGCCCGGCCAGAGGCTCACCCTGCACGACCAGGGCGCGACCATCTACGTCTGGATCGAGACCCCCGACGTGAAGCCGCCGCCGATCGTCCCGGCCGTCGCGGAGAGCACCGCGGCCGCGTCGGAGACGACCGGCACCGTGAAGCACGGCGTCCATGGCTGGACGGTCGGTTGGGGTCCGGGACACACGAAGAAGCGCTGACCAAGCCTCGAATCATCGCACCTCCGTCTCCGCGCGCGGGTAGGTCCCGAGAACGCGCACGTCCGTCGTGAGCGGCCGGAGCTCCTCGAGCGCCGCACGCACCGGTTCCGAGGCGGCGTGCCCTTCCAGGTCGAGATAGAACCGGTACTGCCACGGCGCCCCGAGCACGGGGCGTGACTCGATCCGCGTGAGGTTCACGCCTCGCCCTCCGAATCGCGCGAGCACCTCGCCCAGAGCGCCCGGCTTGTGCGCGAGGGACAGCATGAGCGACGTCTTGCAGGCGGCACCGGGCGGGCAGGCGACGGCCTCCCGCGCGATCTCGACGAAGCGCGTGTAGTTCCCTTCCTGCGTCTGGATTCCCTTCTTCAGGACATCGAGGCCGTAGAGCTTTGCCGCCGATTCGCTCGCGATGGCGGCGACTGCGGGGTCGTTCCCCTCGCGCACCTTCCGCGCGGATCCGGCCGTGTCGAACTCCGTGCGCGGCACGGCCCACGGGATCGTGCGGAGGAATGCCTCGCATTGGGCAAGCGCCTGGGGATGAGAGATCACGGTGCGGAGCTGCTCGAGCTTCGCGCCCGGGAGCGCGAGGAGGCAGTGCTCCACCTGGCTCACGACCTCGTGCGTAATCGTCACGCCGCCCTCAGCCAAAAGGTCGTAGGTCTCGTGGACGCTCCCCGCGGTGGTGTTCTCGATCGGGAGGAGCGCGAAATCGGCACTGCCGTCGCGCACGGCCGCGACCGCGCCGCGGAATGTGTCATACCCGGTGAGGAGAACGCCCGACTTGAGCCCGGCGTAGTGGCGCTGCGCCGTGAGGTGGCTGAACGAGCCCTCGACGCCCTGGTAGGCGATGCGGAGCGGCACGTCCTCGAGCGAGCGGACCAGCGCCTGCTGGTGACCGACCGACATCTCCATGATGTCGCGGTAGAGGCGCTCGATCTCGTGCGCGTCGAGCCCCAGCTCGGCCGCGGCGTGGCGGATCCGGCCGATGATCTGCTCTTCGCGCTGGCGGTCGCGGAAGGGGGAGGCGCTCTCGAGCTTCGCGCGCGCGACCTCTTCGACGAGGTCCATGCGCCGCTTCAGCGCGGCGAGGATCTCCTTGTCGACGCGCTCGATCGCTTCGCGGATGGACTGGAGGTCGGACCGGTCGTCCTTCATCGCGAAATCGCCTGACGCCGGTCCGGACCGACGCGCGGCCCTACGGCAGGAACCGCTCCGGGTGCGCGATCTTCTCCGGGAGGTACGTGTCCATCACGTAGTTGAGCCCGTGCGCGGCGAGGGCCTGCTGCTCGGCACGAACTCCCATCGAGATCAGCTTCTCCATGGCCTGGGCCCAGGCCTTGTGGTGATGGAAGAAGGGATCGTTCTTGATCGCGTCCTTCGCGCGCTTCACGTCGACGTCCTTCAAGGGATGCGTCGGGAGCTTGTAGTCGACGATGTCCTGCGGCGTGATCCCGAGGAAGCGGGCCTGCGGCACGCAGAAGAACTCGTTGATGTGCGCCGCGTTTCCCGAGCCGACCTTGAACGTGCGGTAGATGTTCGTGATCCCGTACGGATCCCCGTCGACGAAGACGTAGACCGGGATCTTCTTCGCATCGGCGAGGCGCCGGATGAAGCGGCGGCAGGCGCGCGTCGGCACGCCCCCCATCGAGACCAGGATGCAGTTCGCCTTCTTGGAATAGCCGTGCTTCACGAGGCGCTGGAACATGCCGGCGGTCTCGATCACGAGGATGAACTTGGCCTTGGTCTCGAATTCCAGGTGCTCGACCGAGATCGGGATCGAGTAGGCCCCACTCCCGAACTTGGTGCAGTCGATCTGCAGCGTCTTCCCGGTGTCGGGGTCCTTGTCGATCACGGTGAGCGCGCCGGAGACGTCGCCCCCCTTCTCCTCGGGGACGAAACCCATCTGCTCGCGGTTCACCTCGAAGAGCGCCTCGACGTCGTCCATCACCGTGTCCGACTCGGTCTGTTCGAGGAAGCGCGCGTCCCCCCAGTTCTTGGAGACGTAGTAGGCCTCCCGCTTGGTCGCGATGTCGTCGGTCTCGACGAGCGACTTCGAGAGCGCCATCATGCGGAGGGTCTGGGCAAACGATTTCACCGTGTTCACGGTGAGCGTCCGCTCCTTCTTCTTCCCGCGGATCTCGAAATAGCCTTCCTTCTCGAGGTAGCGCACGTTCGCGAGCGAGCGGACCGGGAACTTCAAGACCGGCTTCTTCCGCTTGAGGATCGACTCCTCGACCGTCTTGGCTTCCTTCTTGATCTTGGGTACCAGGTTCTCGCTCACTGGCGGCTCCGTTCCAACGTGTCCTTCAACGTGTCGCACACCTTGTCGCGCTCCTTGTCCGAGATCGAGAGGATCTCCTGGAGGGCGATGCCGATGTGCGGGATGTATTTCTCGATGTACGAGCGCTTCTTCTCGGCGTCCGCCTCGCGCATCCCGCGCCGGATGAAGATGCCGAGCTTCCGTCCCACGTCCTGGAGCGCGAGCCGGATGTCCTTCGCGATCTCGGGATAGGAGGCGACCGCCTCCTTGCTCTCGGACGTGAACGGCACCCAGACCGACGCGATATGGACCATGAGGATCATCGGCGCGGTCGGGAGCGCTCCCTTCGACTGCTGGAGCCCGTACGCCTTCCAGTTCGTCCCCACGACCGCCTTGGTCACGGCGCAGGCCGACTGCTGGTAGAGCAGGGGCACGCGGTTCGCAAAGCGCAGCAGCGTGATCAGCTCGTCGCCCGGAAGACTCTCCGCGCCGAACGCGAGCGCCGCCTCCACCAGGAAGGGGTTCCCGCGGTAGACCGACGGCGAGCGCGACGTCGCGGCGTAGAACCGCGCGTCGGGGATCTGCTTCTTCAGCCCCTCGAGCAGGAGCTCCTCGCCGATCGGCGACAGCACGTTCGAGGGAGGCGCCATGAGCTTCGTGGCCTGGATCGCGTTGTAGAGCGCCTCGGCCTGGTCGCGCGCCGCCTTGTGGGGCGAGTACTGGGGCGACATCCCGGCCGCGCGCGCGATCTCCTCGGCGACGGGGCCGCTCACGCGCGAGAACTCGCCGCTCAGGAACCCGCGCAGATTCTTCGCTTTGGTCTCGTGGAGCATCTTCAGGAGAATCCCGAGCTCGACGCCGTGCGGGTGCGGCTTGATCTCGAGCGGCGCCTTCGGCAGCTCCTCGGCCACGCGCTCCAGCTCGAGCCGCTCGCCCGTGGGCGCCACGTACGTGACCCGCGCGTGCGGGTTCGCCATCGCGGTCTGCTCCACGTAGCCGTCGATCGAGTGGCGCCCCTTCTTGTACGTCGCCTCGATCTCGAGCTCCACGCGCGTACCGTGTTCGGGCATCCACTCCACCTCGGAGTCGGTCCCCACGACCGGGCGGTTCAGGCGCGTGTCGATCTGGATCTCGAACTTGTGCGCCGGCTTTCCCTTTCCGGGACGTGAGACGACGGTGATCGGCTTCCCGGTGGTGAGCTGGCCGTACATGCCTGCGGCCGAGATGCCGATCCCCTGCTGCCCGCGCGACTGGCGCAAGCGGTGGAACTTGGAGCCGTAGAGGAGCTGCCCGAAAATCTTCGGCACCTGAGCCTTCACGATGCCCGGGCCGTTGTCCTGGACCGCGATCCGGTAGCGCGTCTCCGAGATCTCCTGGATCTCGATCAGGATGTCGGGGAGGATGCCCGCCTCCTCGCACGCGTCGAGCGCGTTGTCCACCGCCTCCTTCACCGTGGTGAGGAGCGCCTTCGCGGGGCTGTCGAAGCCGAGGAGATGGCGGTTCTTGGTGAAGAACTCGCTGACCGAGATCTCGCGCTGCTTCTCCGCGAGATCGGCTGCGGTGAGGTGAACGATCTTCTTGACCCCCGGCTTCGGCGTCGCCGACTTCCGGGCGGGCGGCGGGGCCGCCCTCTTGAGATCTTTCTTCAATGCTTGCGCCATAGCCTCCCTGTCCTCCCCCTCCCCCTCGGTGCGAAGCACGTGTTCGCCGAGAATCTAACCGCGGGGCTCCCCGGGCGGCAAGGATTAGGCCGCGGCGGGTCCGGTGGAGGGATGATCCATCTTTCGATGCGGCGGCCCGTACAAAGGACCGGTACGCCTACTAACCCGTGCGAACACACAAAGTTTCGGCAGCCTGCCGAAGCATCTGAAGCGCTCCGCGCGGCCGGCCGCCACCGCGCCCCGGCCGCGGCACATGGATTGCCTTTTCCCCCTCCGATCGGTCCCCGAACACTTCTCCGGCCGAAAGCGAGGTGTCGAACGTGGTCCCCTATCCGCATTCCACGCGCACGCTGACCTCGATCCTCGTCGAGTGCGGCATCGTCACCGACGCGCAGGTGGAGCAGGCGCTCGCGCGCCAGCGCGATACCGGTCTCCTGATCGGGGAGACGCTGGTCGAGCTCGGCTTCACGACCGAAGAGAACATCGGCTGGGCGCTCTCGCGGCAGCTCGGCTTCCCTTACGCCGACGTCCATCCCTCCTCCGTCGACCACGAGATGGTGAAGCGCTTCCCGGAGACCCTGCTCCGGCGGGTGCAGGCGGTGCCGCTCTTCGGCACCGAGGAGGAGATCACGTTCGCGATGGCCGACCCGACCGACGTCGACGCGGTCGCCGAGCTGAAGGGCGCGGCGGGCGTCCCGGTCTCGCTCGTGATCGGCGGGCCGGCCTCGATCCGCCGGGTCCTCGACTCGGTCTACGGGCCGCCCGAGGCGGGGTCGCCCCATGCGGCGCCGCCCCCGACCGGACGGCGCGACATCGTCTGGGACCGCGCCGGCACGAACTTCCTCGCCTACCACCTCCACGCGGCCGTGCGGGAGCGCGCCTCCGAGATCCACTTCATCCCCGCCGGGGGCGACCTCACGGTCGCCTACCGCACCGACGCGGGCTTGACGCCGCAGTCGAGCGAGCAGGCGGAGACGTCGCTCTACCTGCGCGCGCGCCTCGGCGTGCTCGGCATCCCCGACATCGAGGACCGCCACGCGATGGCGTGGGGCGCCACCGTGGTCGAGCTCGGACCCGACCGGATCGCGGTCTCGGCCTGCCACACGCGCACCGACGGCGGCGTCGCCACGGTGCTCCGGCTCGGACCGGCGCCTGCCACGGCGCCCGACCTTTCCACGCTCGGGCTCTCCCCGATCGGCGAAGCCGAGATCCGCGAGTTCATCGACGGTCCCGAAGGGCTGATCGTGGTGACCGGCCCGCCGCGCGCCGGGGGCTCCCTCGTGCTCGCCTCCCTCGCCGCGCTCGCGGCGCGGGCCGATCGCCGCACGATCGTGATCGAGCCCGCCCACCTCATGCCCTATCCGCCCGCCACGATCCGCGTCCCCGGCCGCGGCGTCGACGCCCGCTCGTGGGAGCGCCTCGCCGTGGGACTCGGGGCCGACGTGGTCGTCCTCGACGGCGTCGTCTCCGGCGACGAAGTCGAGTCGCTCCTCCATGGCGCCTCCGTCGGACGGCTCGTCTTCGCACGGACCGACTGGCTCGACCCCAAGGCGCTCCTCTCGTTCCTCGTCAGGACCAAGAGCGGCCGCCTCGTCCTCCGTGACCGCCCCTTCGCCCTCATCGCCCTCCCGGCCGCGCGGCGCGAGGGCGCCGCCGTCTGGGTCGATCCCGCCCAGGCCGAGATCCAGGCGGGAAGCCTGGAAGTGACCATCCTGTCGGACGAGAAGCGCGACGCGCTCGTGAAGGAGGGAGACCGCTGATGCCGCTCGACATCAAGACGCTGCTCCAGGCCACGGTCGAATCGGGCGCCTCGGACCTCCACATCTCGGCGGCCACGCCGCCCACGATCCGCGTCCGCGGCGAGATGGTCCGCTCGCAGGCCCCGCCGCTCTCCGACGCCGACGCGCGCGCCATGCTGTACACGCTGACGAGCGACACGCAGCGGAAGGAGTTCGAGGAGCGGCACGAGATCGACTTCGCCTTCGAGCTTCCGGGCGTCTCGCGCTTCCGCGCGAACCTCTTCGAGCAACGGCGCGGGATCGGCGGCGTCTTCCGCGTGATCGCGACCAAGATCCGGACCCTCGAGGAGCTGGGCGCCCCAAAGATCCTCCGCGACCTCGCCTCGCGCGACCGCGGGCTCGTCCTCGTCACCGGCCCGACCGGGAGCGGGAAGTCGACCACGCTCGCGGCCATGATCGACTACGTGAACGCCGCCCGCTCCGGGCACGTCATCACGATCGAGGACCCCATCGAGTTCGTGCACGAGCCGAAGCGCTGCCTCATCAACCAGCGCGAAGTGGGCGCGCACACGCACTCCTTCTCGGCCGCGCTCCGGAGCGCGCTCCGCGAGGATCCCGACATCCTCCTCGTGGGCGAGCTGCGCGACCTCGAGACGACCGAGCTCGCGATCTCGGCCGCCGAGACGGGGCACCTCGTCTTCGGCACGCTCCACACGAACTCGGCGGCGAAGACGATCGACCGGCTGATCGACATCTTCCCCGCCGACCGGCAGGCGCAGGTGCGGACGATGCTGAGCGAGTCGCTCGAGGGAGTGATCGCGCAGACCCTCATCCCGACCGCCGACGGGAAGGGGCGCGTCGCCGCGCTCGAGATCCTGGTCGGCGTGCCCGCGCTCCGAAATCTGGTCCGGGAGAACAAGACGACGCAGATCCTGAGCGTGATGCAGGTGGGGGCGCAGCACGGCATGCAGACGCTCGACCAGGCGCTCAAGGACCTCATGGTCGCGGGGAAGATCACGCGCGAGGCGGCGGTCGAGCGCTCGACCAATCCGCGGCTCTTCGACGCCGCGCACGAGACCGCGCCGGGACCGCAGGCGGCCCGCGCGCCGGGCGCGGGAGCGGCGGCCGGGCGCCCTTGACCGGGGGGTCCCCTCCGCCTAGACTCACCGGAGGCGCGGGTCGTCCGGCCCGCGCCGACTCATTTCACCGATTCGAAGCGCGTCCCCCGCGACGGTCCCGGTCCATGCGACTCGTTCTCTTCGACATCGACGGCACGCTCCTTCGCGAGGGGCTCGCCCCCAAGATCGCGTTCGCCCGCGCGCTCCGCGAGACGTACGCCACCACCGGCCCGATCAACGAATTCAAGTTCGCGGGGATGACCGACCCACAGTGCGTCACCGAGATCATGCGCCTCGCCGGCATCGGGGAGGACGTGATCCACGCGCGGCGGACCGAGTGCCTCCGCCGCTACGTCGAGCACCTCCACGTCGAGATGCCGAACCACGACGGCGCCCGCCTCTTCCCGGGCGTGCGCGAGCTGCTCGAGCGCCTGAACAAGCTGGACGACGTGATGGTCGGGCTCCTCACGGGGAACATCCTGCGCGGGGCCGAGCTCAAGCTGCGCCGGTGGAATCTCGAGCCGTACTTCCGCTTCGGCGCCTACGGCGACGACCACGAGGACCGCTCGGTGCTCGCGCAGATCGCCCTCGAGAAGGCGCGCGCCCTGACGGGGCGTCCGTTCAGCGGCTCCGACACCACCGTCGTCGGGGACACGCCGCGCGACGTCGCCTGCGCGCGCGCGATCGGCGCCCGCGCGGTGGTGGTCGCGACCGGCCAGGTCTCCCGCTCCGAGCTCGCGGAATCCGGCCCCGACGCGATCCTCGACTCCTTCGAGAATCACGAAGCCGCGCTGCGCGCGATCTTTCCGTAGTCCTCCGCGGTTCGCGCGACATCTTTCGCTAGTCCCCGGCGCTCCGCTGAAGCATTCTCCAGACGCGCCTCCTTCCGTCCGATAAGGGAGCGGAGGAGGACCTTCCATGCGCCTTCGTCTCGAGACGCTGCTCCTGATCGGCATTGCGGCGGCGACCGGCCTCGCCGGGTGCGCGCAAGCCGCGCCACCCCAGAAGACCGCGCGCGCCGCCCAGTCGGCGCGCGCCGGCGCAACCGGCCGCTCCGGTCTGTCCGGTTCATATGTCCGCGCCTCCGGGGACCGCTTCGAGATCGTGACCGCGGGCGTGGCGCGGCCGGTCTTCTTCCGCGGCGTGAACCTCGGCGCGGGCGCGCCCGGGCGATTCCCCGGCGAGTTCGCGTTCACGAAGGACGACTACCGGCGCTACCTCCGCTTCGCGCGCGATCTCCACGCGAACTCGATCCGCCTCTACGCGCTCCACCCGCCCGCCTTCTATCAGGCCCTCCACGAGGAGAACGCGGCGCATCCCGACCGTCCCCTCTGGCTCTTCCAGGAGGTCTGGACCGAGCTCCCCGATTCCGACGATTTCTGGGACCGCGGCTTCACCGCCGCATTCGACGCGGAGATCCGGAACGCGGTCGACGCCCTCCATGGAAATGCGCTCCTTCCGCCCCGTCCGGGCCATGCATCGGGACGCTACGACGCCGACGTCTCGCCGTGGATCGCGGGATGGCTCCTCGGGCGGGAGTGGGAGCCGTACGCGGTGCGCGTCACCGAGAAGCGGAATCCGGGGCGGACCGCCTTCCAGGGAACGTTCTTCACGGTCGATGACGGAACCGCGATGGAAGCCTGGCTTGCGCGCACGTGCGACGCGGCGGCGGCGTACGAGACGTCGCGCTACGGAGAGGCCCACGCCCTCTCGTTCGTGAACTGGCCGACGCTCGATCCGATGCGCCACCCCACGGAAACCGAGCGCGGCGGGCGGGAGGCCGAGCACGACGAGGACGCCTACTCCGTCGATCCCACCCGGATCCGGCCGGTCCGGAACGCGGCCACCGATCCCGCGTTCCACGGCTACTTCGCGAACTACCACGTCTATCCCTACTACCCGGACTTCATGGATCTCGACCCCGGGTACAACGCCTTCCGCGACCGCCACGGCCCCTGCGCGTACGCGGGATACCTCCACGACCTCAAGGCGCACACGCGCGGGATCCCGCTCCTCATCGGGGAGTACGGCGTCCCCACGAGCCGCGGGATCGCGCACGTGCAACCCCAGGGAATTGACCACGGCGGCGCCTCGGAGCGGGAGCAGGGGGAGCGCGACGTGCGACTGCTCCAAGACATCGCGGAATCGGGGTGCGCGGGATCCCTTCTGTTTGCTCTCTTCGACGAATGGTTCAAGGTGAACTGGCTGGTCGCGAAGCTCGAGTCGCCGCGCGATCGCGACCCGCTCTGGCACAACCTCCTCGACCCGGAGGAGTGCTACGGCCTGATCGCGTTCGATCCGCCTCCGAAGATCCGCGTGGATGGCGCGACCGGCGACTGGAGCGGGGTCGCGCCCTACGCGAGCGACCCGCGCGGGAAGTGGATCCGCGCCTTCTACGCGACGTCCGACCAGGACCGCGTCTACCTCCGCTTCGACGTCGATCCCAAGGCCCCGGGCGGGCCGCCCGCCGCTCTCGGCGCCGCGATCGACGTGCTCGACCCCGCGCGCGGCGACACGCGCCTCCCCGCGCCGCTCCGCGCCGTCTGGTCGCGCGGGGCGGAGTACGCGTTCGTGATCACGCCCGGGAAGGGCGAGGCCGGAGGCAGGGCCGAGCTCTTCATCGACGCGCGCACGAACTGGTCGGGGTGGTCGCGCCTCCTCGAGCGGGGCGCCTTCGTCGGAAACCGCGCCCCGTTCCGCCCGGTCGCGAACGACGACGGCCGCTACGTCCCACTCCTCATCGAGACGAACCGGGAGCGGGTCGCGCGCGACGGAACGGTCTATCCCGCCCGCCACCTCGACTGGGGGCGCCTCTCGTTCGGCCGCGAGCATGCGCCGGCGGGCGCAGTTCCCCGCGATTCGAGCGTCGCCTACGACCCGCACGCGGAATGGTTCTGGGACCGCGCGCGCGGCGTGATCGAGGTCGCGATTCCCTGGGGGCTCATCGGCGTCTCCGATCCATCGAGCCGGTCGGTGCTCGACGACGTGCCCGGCACGAGCGCGATGGAGGCTACGAAGACCGCCGGCATCGGCTTCCTCGCGTGGGCGACGAGCGCGTCGGGCTTCGCCGCCGACTCGCTCGGGCCCTCGAGGCCGGGCGCGCGCCCGGCGCGACCCCCGGAATGTCAGTTCCTGGGCCCGTCGGGAACGATCGAAGACATGGCCGGGCAAGAGGTTCGGATCCGCACGCCGGAGGCGGCCTCGATGCTATGGAACGCCTGGGAGACGCCGATAACTCGGGAGAGGGCCAAAGAATCGGCGGCCCTCGTGCGTGAGGCCTTCGAGGGAATGGAAGCCCGTGAAACCGAAGCCAGCCGGGACGTACGCCGCTAGATCCCGCCGCGCCGCGCTCGCCGCGGCCTGGTGCGCGGCCGCACTCGCGGCCGCCGGTCTCGCATCCGCCGCGCTCGCCTCCACCGCTTCCGCCGAACCCGATCCCGGCTCGCTCTCCCCCGCCCGCACGCTCGAGCGCCGCGCCGCGCAGGAGCAGGCGCAATCGGAGAGCCCGGACTCGGCGACGTCGCTCGCGGATGCGCGACGCCTCGCCGACGCCAAGAAGTTCGACGAATCCGCCGGCGTCCTGCGCGCCCGCCTGAAGAGCGACCCCCAGGACGCCGACGCCCGCTCGCTCCTTGCGCGCGTCCTCGCGTGGGACCGCCATTACGACGAGTCGATCGCCGAATACCGGACGATCCTCGCGGCCCGACCCGACGACGCCTTCGATCGCGCCGGCTACGCGCGCGCGCTGGCCTGGTCCGGGCGCGCCGAGGCGGCGCTCCCCGAGTTCCGCCGCGCGGTCCGCGCCGACTCGACCGACCTCGAGACGCGGATCGGATACGCGCGCGCCCTCTCGTGGACGGGCGATCTCCCGGCCGCGGCGATGGAGTATCGCCGCATCCTGCGCGCGAACCCGGGCTACGCCGACGCCTGGCTCGGCTACGGAACGGTCGCCCGCTGGCGCGGGGCCCCGGCCGCGTCCGACCGCTTCCTCGCGCGCGCTTCCGGCGCGGACGCTGAGGCGCTCGGAGAGGAGCGCGAGGCCGTGCACGTGGCACTCGCCCCCTCCCTCGGAACGGGGATCACCTCGGCGCAGGAGCGTCAGTACGTGGCCGGAGCCCCCGACTTCGTGATCGAGAGCACCGGCCCCTACGTGCAGGCGCGGACCGGGATCGAGCGAACCGCGATCGTCACGGCGCGCGCCGCCCGGCTCGCGCAGTTCGAGCGCCGTCTCGGCGCGCCGGTCGGCGGGACGACGCTCAACTACGACCTCGACATGAGCGTCCTGCGCGCCGACGCGCTCTGGACGCGGGCCTATCCCTTCCAGCTCGCCGCCGGTCTCGAGAGCCGCACGATCGAGTCCGGCAGTCCCAACGTGGCCTATCCGCTCCGCGGCGACGACCGCTTCTTCGGGTGGAACACGCGCGCCTGGCTCTTCGCGGGCCGATGGACGCCGGCGCTCTTCGCGCACCGCGACTACGTCCCGATCAAGGCCGACGGCTTGACCCCGGAGATCCTCGCCGGCCGGCAGACCGTCGCGGGCGGAGACCTGGCCTGGCAGTGGAGCGCGCGCGGGAGCGCGAACGCGGGTGCGGAGCACGGCTCCTACTCGGACGGAAACGGGCGCCGCACGTTCCGGGCCGGCGCGGCCTGGCGCCTGCGGCTCGCGCGCCCGGGCGTCGGCGTGGACTACGGGATCTCGTACAGCGACTTCGATTCCTCGTCGACCTCCTACTTCACGCCGCTCCGGAGCACGCGCCACGCCGCGGGCATCGGGATCTCGGGCTACGCCGAGAAGGCCTCGCTCGACTGGGGCGCGCGCTACCAGTTCGCCGCGGTCCTCTCGTCCAACTTCGACAACATCTACACGAGCACCTGGTCGGGCTGGCTCAACGTGACGGCGCTCGGCGCGATCCCGCTCGGGCTCGAAGCCTCGTATTCCCGCGACAACAACGCGTACGCGACCTGGTTCCTCGGAGCCTCGGCCGCGGCGCGATGGTGAGGGGAGCATGATCGACTTTCAGGCCCTGGTGATCACGCTCGCGGCGCTGCTCGGGGTCGTCGCGCTCACGACGCTCGCCGCGGTGGTGAACAAGATCCACTCGAACCGCGAGGACGACTCGCGCAAGCGCTTCCTCGCGCGGCTGCGCCAGCAGTTCCTGCTGCTCGCCGGGGGCGAGGCGCAGGATTCCGCGTATCGGGAGATCGCGGCCGGCCTCTCGGGACACTGGTCGCAGCTCGCGGCCGAGGAGGTGAGCCAGCTCGAGCTCTCGCTCCGCCTCGACGTGATCCGCTCGCTCGAGGAGCAGGGGGTGATCGCGGGGTACCTTCGCGAGACGAAGAGCCCGCTCAAGTGGTCGCGCGCGCACGCGCTCCGGATCCTGGGCGAGCTCAAGGTTCCCGCTTCCGTCCCGGCGCTGCTCTCCGCGCTGGAGGACAAGGATCCCGACGTGCGGAACGTGGCGGCCCGGGCGCTCGGACGGATGAAGCTCCAGGCGGCGGAGGAAGCGCTGGTCGGGCTCCTCGGGAAACACGAGCAGTCGGTCTCGGCCCGGATCGCGGCGATCTGCATCGAGATGGGCGCGCGCACGGCGCCGCTCCTCATCCGCACGCTCCGCGACGGCACGCCGAAGGCGCGCTTCTGGGCCGCGCGGATCCTCGGCGAGATCCAGGAGGGGCGCGCCGCCCGTTCGCTCGGTGACGCGCTGCTCGATCCCGATCCGGACGTGCGCTCGGCCGCGGCCTGGGCGCTCGGATCGATCGCCGACCGCTCCACCGCCACGATGATCGAGACCGCGCTGCGCGACCCGGTCTGGTACGTGCGCGCCCACGCCGCCGAAGCGCTCGGCCGGATCGGCGACGCCTCGCTCGCCTCAGTACTCGGGCGGATGCTCGAGGACCGCTCCTGGTGGGTGCGGAAGAACGCGCTCGACGCGCTGCTTCGCTTCGGCGACGCGGCCAAGCCGGCGCTCTACGCGGCGCTGGAATCGGACGACGCCTTCGCGCGCGACTGCGCGAACGAGGGGCTCGCCTCGCTCGGAGTCGCGGCGGCGCCGCCGCGCCGGGCTGCGATGGGAGGCTGACATGCACGCGATGACCGCGCCCGGCTGGCTCTTCCCCACGCTCCACGTCGTGAGCATCGTCGTGCTCGTCTACTTCACGGCGCTCCAGCTCGTCCTCTTCACGCTGCTCATCGTCTCGTTCTTCGACATGCGCCGTCGGCTCGCGCAGAACTTCTACGCCGACTACGAAGCGGTGGCGAAGTCGCACTTCACCTTCCCGATCAGCGTCCTCGTCCCCGCCTACAACGAGGAGAAGACGGTGGTCGAGGCGGTGCGCTCGGTCCTCTCCCTCGACTACCCGCAGCATGAGGTGATCGTCGTGAACGACGGCTCGACCGACGACACCCTGGCGCGCCTCATCGCCGAGTTCCGGCTCACGCGGCGGGAAGGAATCGTGCGGCGGAGCATCCCGGTCGAGGGGAAGATCCTCGGGATCTACCGCTGCCCCTCGATTCCCAATCTCGTGGTCGTCGACATGGAGCACCGCGGAAAGAGCGAGGCGCTGAACGCCGCCATCAATGTCTCGCGCTATCCGCTCTTCTGCACGATCGACGCCGACTCGATCTTCCAGGAGAACGCGCTCCTCCGCGTGGTGCGCCCCTTCCTCGAGGATCCCGAGCGCGTGATCGCGGTGGGCGGCCAGGTCCGCGTGGCGAACGGCTGCCGCGTCGAGCGCGGCCGCGTCGTCGACCCGCGGCTCCCGCAGAACATCCTCGCCGCGTTCCAGGTGATCGAGTACCTGCGCGCCTTCGTGGCGAGCCGGCTCGGTCTCTCGGCGATGAACAACCTCCTCATCCTCTCGGGGGTCTTCAGCCTCTTCCGGAAGGACGTCGTGGTGGAGGTGGGCGGCTACCGATCTGACGTGGTGACCGAGGACATGGAGCTGGTGCTCCGGCTGCACCACGCCATGCGCGAGCAGGAGCGCCCCTACTCGATCGTCTTCCTCCCCGACCCGATCTGCTGGACCGAGGTGCCCCAGGGGCTCGGCACGCTCGCGCGCCAGCGGGGCCGCTGGCATCGCGGCCTCGTCCACTCGCTCTGGCTGCACCGTTCCATCTTCTGGGAGAGAAATTCGGGATCGCTCCGCTGGCTCGGGATGCCCTACTACGTCCTCTTCGAGCTGCTCGGGCCGATCGTCGAGGTCGTCGGCTACATCGTGCTCCCGATCGCCTACTTCATGGGCTTCCTCTCGCCCCTCTATTTCTGGGCGTTCCTCTTCCTGTCGGTGACGTCGGGGGCCTTCCTGTCGATCTCGGCGGTCTTCCTCGAGGAGCTGTCGTTCGGCCTCTACCGCTCGTGGGGCGATTTCGCCCTCATGATCGCCATCGGGGTCATCGAGAACTTCACCTACCGCATCCTCACCCTCTTCTTCCGCCTCGGCGCCATGGTTGATATCCTCTTGGGACGTGGCGGCTGGGGGAAGCAGGAGCGCGCCGGATTCGGGCGCACGGAGGCCGTTCCCGTAAAACCCTAGCGGCGCCACGGCCATCCCTCCCAAGGAGAACCGTTTGCGCGCCGTCGCCTGGATCGCGTTCGCCTGCCTCGTCCTCGCGGCCGGCCCCGCGTCCGCGACGCCCCCGCTCTACCCGTCCTCGCTCCCCGGGCAGGCGGCCGGGACTATGGGCCAGCGCGTGCCGCGCCTTCGTCCCCGCCCCGCGGGCGTGGACGCTCCATCCCAGATCCGGTCCACCGCCGGGGTCACCTATCACGCGGTCGTGATCCTCCTCCAGTTCACCGACATGCCCGCGGACACGACGAACCACACGTCCGCCGCCTTCGCCGATCTCCTCTTCAGCTCGGGAACGCATCCGGGCGGGAGCTTCCGCGACTACTACAACGAGGTCTCGCGCGGAGCCTTCGACGTCGACGGGATCGTCACCCGGTGGTACACGGCGCCGCACACGTACGCCTACTACACGAACAACCAGGGCGGCTTTGGAGCGCCTCCCTTCAACGCGCAGCAGATGGCGTCGGACGCCGTGCAGCTCGCCAACACGGACGTCGACTTCTCCCAATTCGACGGCAACGGCGACGGCCAGGTGGACGGGATCTTCGTCGTGCACGCCGGCCCGGGCGGCGAGGAGACGGGGAACGAAGGGGACATCTGGTCCCACAAGTGGAACCTCCCCTTCGCGGTCAATGTGGACGGGAAGACGGCCTATGCCTACACCACCGAGCCGGAGCGATGGGGGATCACCGGTCCCTACACGACCGCGGGGGACCTGATGACGATCGGGGTCTTCTGCCACGAGTTCGGCCACGTGCTCGGGCTCCCCGATCTCTACGACACGAGCGGGCTCCCCGGCGCGAACGAAGGTCTCGGCGAGTGGGAGCTCATGGCCTCGGGCCTCTACAACCACCTCCCCGGGAAGACCACGGGGAGCTGCCCGGCGCACCTCTCGGCCTGGTGCAAGGCGCAGCTCGGGTGGATCGAGCCGACCTGGGTGATCCGCGACTCGCTCGCGGTGACGATCCCGCCCGTGGAGACGAGCGGTCAGGCGTATCGCCTCTGGACCAATGGCGTCGACGCCGGCGAGTACTTCCTCGCGGAGAACCGCCAGCCGGTCGGCTTCGACGCGGCCCTCGTGAAGACGACCATCGAGAGCCAATCGACCGCGGGCCACGGGCTCCTGATCTATCACATCGATCCGGGGATCATCGGGAACAACGTCGCCTCGCACAAGATGGTCGACATCGAGGAGGGCGGCGGGATCGAACAGGCGTCAGGATACGTCGGGGTCCAGAACCTCGACATCGAGCGGGGCACCTACGTGTCGCAGCCGGCCTGTCCCGGGAGCCCGAACGGCACCGTGATCGTGTACGGAAACCGCGGCGATCTCTACGACCCGTGGCCGGGCACGGGGGGACGCACGACCTTCGACGCGTACAGCTGCCCGAACAGCAACTCCTACTGCGGCGGAATCTCCCAGGTGGCGATCCGGAACATCGCCGAGACAGGGGCGGCCCCGAGCCAGAACGTGGTCGCCGACCTCCTCGTGAGCGGCACGTCGGTGACCCGGCTCGCCCCGACCATCGACGACTCGCCGTCGCTCCTGGGTCCCACGAACAACGGCGACGGCCTCCTCGAGCCGGACGAGGTCGTCGCGATCCACATCCCGCTCCAGAACCTCGACACCACGCCCACCGGGCCGCTCACGGCGAAGGTGGCCTTCACCGAGCCGTTCGCGGGGCTGCTCGCCGATTCGATCTACTACGGTTCGATCGGGGGCGCGGCGACGGTCAGCGGCTCGGCGGTCTACGCGGGCATCAACGTCTCCCCCGACCCGCGCGGATGCAACATGACGATCGTCGTCTCCGATCCGACGGGGCCCGTGCTGATCGACAGCCTCCAGATCCTGCTCGGGCAGCGAACCGGGATCTGCGACGACTTCGAAGGCACCGCCCAGCGCTGGGCCGCCCAGTCGCTCGGATGCGGCGGCATCAACGAGTGGCATCGGGAAGCCGGAATCAATCACACGCCCGGAGGGACCTGGGCGTGGCGGCTCGGCCCCTCGGGTCTGATCGGCACGTACGCCTCGTCCGAGGACGCGCGGCTGGTGAGTCAGCCGATCCGGCTGCCGGGGCCCGACGACACCCTCTACTTCTGGCAGCGGTACGACACCGAGTTCGCGTTCGATGGCCTGACGGTCGAGATCACGACCGACGCGGGGGCGACCTGGAATCCGCTCATGCCGGTCGGCGGCTACAATACCGGCGACCGCTTCAGCGGCACCCAGACCACGTGGGGCCTCGTCGCGGTGCCGCTCACCGGCTACACGGGACTGGTCCAGGTCGCGTTCCGGTTCCGCTCCGTGCCGCCCAACGAGGGGCTCGGCTGGTGGATCGACGACCTATCGGTTGCAGGGACGGCTTCCTGCACCACGACCGCCATCGCGATCGCCGACTTCACCGCGGCGGCCGACTGGGAGGGCGGCCGCACCGCCGTGCGTCTCTCCTGGACGGTCGCCGACGCGGCCGGCGGGACGGTCGGGATCGACCGGGCCGGCCCGGACGGCCCGCGCCGCCGGATCGCGACCCTGCCGGCCTCGGGAACAGGCTCCTGGGTCGACTCCAGCGCCACGCCGGGGGCCTGGAGCTACTGGCTGACCGCCTCACGGCCCGGGGAGCCCACCGCCCAGGCGGGGCCTGTCGCCGTGGCCGTTCCCGGGGCGCCGCGCGTTCTCGCGATCGGGCCGGCGCGCCCGAATCCCTTCCGGGCCGGGACGTCCGTCGCGGTCTCCCTGGACCGGGACGGCCCCTTTGTGGTACGCGTTTTCCATGCGGACGGCAGGCTGGTCCGCACCCTGGCCCGGGGTCCGGGCCGGGCGGCCGGCTTCGTCCTCACCTGGGACGGAACGGATGACCGTGGCCGTCCGGCCGGAGCCGGGATCTACTTCTTCGAGCTGCGCTCCGCCGGTCGGACGCGCGTGCAGAAGGCGGTGCTCCTGCGATGAGCGGCTCCACCACGACCCGGATCGACGGCCCGCTGGTCACGCTCGAGGTCCCCGGACCCGAGCATCTGCCGGCCATCTGGAAGGTCTACCTCGACGCGCCCGACTACTTCGAGGCGCTCACCGGCTCCTCCGACTTCGATCCCACCGATGTCGAGATGATGTACGAGGAGGCGATCACCGACGAGAACCGCTTCTACTTCGCCGTCCGGCGCACCGACACGAAGACCCTGATCGGGACGATCGAAATCGAATCGGGATCGGACGAGCATCCCGCGGCGCTCCGCGGCCTCGTCATCGGGCAGGGAGAGCGGGGGAAGGGGTATGGCCGTGCCGCCCTCGAGATGGCGGAGGGATTCCTCCGCGACGAGCTGGGGGTGCCGTCGATCGCGGCGGAGGTCCCGGAAGGGTACGACGACGGGGAGCGCTTCCTCGAGGCGATGGGCTATCGCCAGCGGCGGCTCAGGTCCGGAGACGTTCGCTGGGTGAAGCGCCTCTCCGAGTAGCCGCCTTCACTTCGATCGCGCGGTTCACGCGCGCGATCAGCTCGTCCACGTCGAACGGCTTCGCGACCACGAAGTCGACCCCGTGCGCGGTCACCATCTCCTGGCTGATCGTGGCGCCCCACCCCGTCACGAGCCCCAGCACCACGTCCGCGTTCCCCTCGACGCGCACGGTTCGCGCCACCTCCCAGCCGCTCACGTCGGCCATCCCGAGATCCGACAGCACGACGTCGAAGGCCCCCTCGCGGAAGCGCGCGATCCCCTCGACCCCCGTCGACGCCGACGTCACGACGTGCCCCGCCGAGCTCAGCGCCTCCTCGAGGACGTGCAGCAGCTCCACCTCGTCGTCGACCACGAGGACCCGGGCTCCGACCCGGCTCGGCGCGACGTGCGCCGCCGCGGCGGGCCGCTCGAGGCGCTCGGTCGCCGGGAAGCGCATCCGGATCGCCGTTCCCCGCTCGAGCGCCGTCTCGACCTCGATCGTCCCGCGGTGGCGCGAGACGATGCCGTAGACCATCGAGAGGCCGAGGCCGGTGCCGGAGAGCCCCTTCGTCGTGAAGAACGGCTCGAACATGCGGGTCTTCACGTCGTCGGACATGCCGACGCCGTTGTCGGCCACCTCGATCACCGCCTGGCCGCCGTCGGAGCCGCAGCGCACGTCGATGCGGCCGCCCTCGGGAAGCGCGTCCACGGAGTTGAAGATGAGGTTCGTGAGCGCCTCGCGGATCTCCGCGCGCGAGCCGAGGATCGCCGGCGGATCGGCGGTCTGGATGCGCACCTCCACCTTGACACCGCGCCGCTCCGCCTCGTTCTTCCACTTCCCGCGCGTGATCTCGACCACCTCGCGGGCGATCTCGGCCGGGTCGAGCACCTCGTGCGCGCGGTCCTCCCGCACGCGGCTGAACTGCTGGATGCGGCGCACCGCCTCGCCTCCGTCCATGGCGGCCTGGCGGATCACGTTGAGGCCCGAGACCAGCGACGGGTCCTGCGTCTTGGTGAGAAGGAGCTGGGTGCGGCCCAGGATGATCCCGAGGTTGTTGTTGAAGTCGTGGGCGACGCCCGCCGCGAGCTCGCCCAGCGCCCGCAGCTTCTCGCCGCGCACGAGGCGCTCTTGAAGATCGCGGAGGGCGGACACGTCGGTCACGAGGACCATCGTCGCGGGGCGGTTCTGGAAGACGAGCGGCGCGGTCTGCACCTCCACCGGGATCCGCGGGCCGACCGGCTGGACGATCTCCGTGGTCCGGGGCGACGTGGCCGCGCCCGACTTCTCGAGCGCGGCGCGGAGGTCGTCCTGGGCTTCGGGGTCGAAGAGCACGAGCGGATCGAAGCCGGGGTGGAGCAGCTCCGACTCCAGCCGCCCCGCCATGTGCGCGATGGCGCGGTTCGCGAACACCGCCTTCCCGCCCTGCACGATCAGGAGCCCCTGCGGGCTCGATTCGACGAGCACCCGGTACTTCGCCTCCGACTCGGCGAGGGCGTGCGTGCGCGCCTCCACGGCCGCCTCGAGCGACTGGTTCAGGCGCGCGAGGTTCTCGCGGCTCGCGAGCACCTCGGCCTGCTGCCGCTGGACCTCGTCGGCCATGCGATCGAAGTGCCACGCCAGGGTCTCGAGCTCGTCTCCGGTCTGGAGGTTCATGCGCTGGGAGTAGTCGCCCTTCGCGACCGCGCGCGTGGCGGTGACGAGCCGGTCCATGGGGCGCGTGATGCTCCGCGCCGCCGCGCGGGCGGCGAAGAGGCAGAGCATCGCGGCCAGGAACCCGGCGATGACGAGCCGCTGGCCGAGGGCCGCGACCTCCTTGTCCATGCTCTCGAGCGAGACGCCGACGCGCACCGTCCCCCACTTCACCCGGTATCCCTCGACGTAGACCGGGAGGAGGATCTCGAGGATGCGCGGGGTTCCCGGCGCGGACGGCGGGATGAACTTCCACTCCTCCGCGCGCACCGCGTGCGCGGCGTAGTCGTCGGCGCCGCGCGGCGGCTGGCCGAAGGAGTTCCGCACGCGGCTGTCCGCGGCGATCTGTCCCTCCTTGTCGTAGATCACGACGTAGGCGATCTCGCCGCCCGCCTGCGAGCGGCGCGCCGCCTGGTTCAGGGCGATGTAGTTGTAGGAGAGGAGGGAGGGGGTCGAGAGCCAGGCGATGCTGCGCGCCACCGCGAAGCCGCGCTTCCGCGTCTCGCGGAGGAGCGAGTCGCTCTCGCTCCGCACGAGGAAGGTAACCGCGGCCGCGACGAGGCCGACCACGATGATCCCGAACGTGAGGAAGATCCGCGTCTGGAGTCCGGCGCGCGGGCGCCGGGGCGCGTCAGCGAGAGGCGCTTCGGGGATCGATGGCATCGTCGGAGTCCGTGAACCGCAGCTTCTCCATCTGGATCGTCGAGATGCCGAGCGGGTTCATCTCCAGCCCTGCCACGTCGTCGCGGATTCCGATGAAGCTCGCCGTGTGGTAGAGCGGCACGAACGGCGCGGCGTGGACGATCGTCTCCTCCGCCTGCCGGTAGGCGTTCATGCGGCGGTCGGGATCGACCGTGTCGCGCGCGAGGTCGAGCAGCGAGTCGACCTGGTGGCTCCGAAATCCGAAGTAATTGGTGGAGGAGGTCGAGTAGCAGAGCGCGCGCAGGAAGGTGTCGGGGTCGGGGATATCGGCGACCCAGGCGAGCGCGAAGATCGACGCCTTCCGCCGCGTGATCTCGCGGTCGAGCGTGGCCCAGCTCTCGTACCGGAGGCGGAGTCGGATCCCGGCCTCGGCGAGCGAGGCCACCATGACCGTGTCGGCCTCTCGGCCGCTGATCGAGCTGCTCGACTTCCAGAGCGTGAGCTCGGGGAGCGGCCGGCCCGGGCCGTAGCCCGCCTGAGCGAGGAGCTTCCGCGCCTCGACCACGTCGTGCGGCCAGGCCTTCTGCGCCGGCGTGTATCCGGGAAGGCCCGGAGGCAGCATGCCGGCGGCGAGCGATTTTCCCTCCGGGCTCGCGTTCAGCATCGCCTGGCGGTCCATCGCGAGCGCGATCGCGCGGCGGACGCGCTCGTCGTCGAGCGGCGGGATGCGGGTGTTCATGCCGAGGAAGGCGAGGCTCAGGTCGTTCCACTTGAGCACCGCGATGCCCGGGCGCGCGCGGAATTCCTCGATGCGCGAGAGCGGGAGCTGGCTCAGCGTGGCCGATCCGTTCAGGAGCGCGTCGGCGCCCTGCGCCGTCACGTCTCCCTGCGGCGCGTAGAAGACGAGCGTGTCGATCCCGGCCGGACCCATGAAGTAGGCGGGATTCGCGGCGAGGACCACCTGGCGGTTATCGCGCCGCACGAACCGATAGGGGCCCGTCCCGACGGGGTGCCGCTCGAGCGCGTTCGGCCCCGAGTCCGTGACCTCGCGCGGCACCGCGGACGTCTGGTCGAGCGCGAGCGCGGCCAGGAGCGGACTGTAGGGCCGCGTGAGCACGATCTCGAGCCGGCTCTTGTCGAGCGCGTGGATGCCGCGGATCCGCTTCGCCTTCCCGCTCGTGAATTCCCGGACGCCGACGATCGCGTCGAGGTAGTTCGCGGCGAGGCCATTCGACCGGAAGGGCTCGCGGAAGACGCGCGTGAGCGAGTACTCGAAGTCGTTGGCGGTCACCTCGCGCCCATTGTGGAAGCGGACGCCGGGGCGGATGTGGAAGACGTACGTGCGTCCGTCACGGGAGATGGTCCAGCTCTCCGCGACCTGCGGCGTCGGCTCGAGATCGGAGGTGAGCCCGACGAGCGGGCTGTAGATCTGCGCGACGATGCTCGAGGAGTAGGAGTCGGACGCGAGCGCGGGATCGAGGGTGTTCGGGACTTCCTGGTAGAAGCGGAAGACGGAGGTCGTGTGGGACCGCGCGTGCGTCGCTTCCCGGCGCGCCTTGGCCGCGCGACGCGCGCGAGAACGGTCCACGAGGGCCGGGACTGCCAGTGCGAGGACGACCGCGACGAGGACCGCGGCCGCCAGCAGCCGGGAGCCGGAGACACGAATCCGTGGCGTCATGGCCGTCGTTCGTCCACTCCGTGGGTGCGTTCGCGGCGCCCGCTCCCGGCCGTGCCGGAGTCCATGGGCCGCTTGGGGAGTTATCGGTGCGGATACGCGAGTTCTTGAGGATTCGGCAGGAGGAAGGGTAGAAATCAGCGGGCCCGTGCAGGGCCGTTAACCCGCTCGGGGAAGGATGGTTACGGACGCTCCGGCGGAGGGTTACTCCGTGGCCTCCGGCCGGCCCGTGCGGGACCGCTTGAGGGCGCTCCGGCGGCGCTTCGCCTGGAGGCGGTCTTCTTCGGATGCGCGCGTCTTCACGGTCGCCCTCCGCCTCCTCCGGGGGGCGAGGGCGGCGGCCACGAGCGCGCGGAGCCGCGCGACGGCTGCCTTCCGGTTCCCGAGCTGCGTCCGCTCGGTGCGGCTCACGACACGGATGGTCTTGTCTTCGTGGATCCGCCGCGCGAGCGCGGCGCGGAGGCGCTCGCGTTGGGCTCCAGTCAGGGCGGCCGACGTCTCCATGTTCCACACGGCCTCCACGCGCGTCTCCACCTTGTTCACGTTCTGGCCGCCCGGCCCTCCGGACCGCGACGTGCGGAAGACGATCTCTTCGAGAGGTGGGAGTTGAATCATGGACGGTACCTCGGACTGTCGCGGCCACTTCGTGGCCGCGGATCTACGGCAGGAGCGCCGGGAGCTCGCGCTGGATCGGCTCGGCCGTCACCACCGCGGCGCCGCCGTCGAGGAGAAGGTTGACCTCGGTGCGCACGCCGAAATCCTCGAAGTAGACGCCCGGCTCCACGGAGACGAGCGTGCCGTCGAGGAGACGGCGCTCGTCCCGCGTCTCGAAGTTGTCGAGATGGACGCCGTTTCCGTGGACCTCGGCGCCGATGGAGTGGCCGGTCCGGTGGAGGAAACGGTCGCCGAGCCCGCGCGAGCGGATCACCGCGCGCGCGGCGTCGTCCACGTCGGCGCCGCGCACCGGCGTCTTCGCGGCGAGCGCCTCGCGCACGCGCGCGATCGCCGCGTCGCGCGCATCGCGCACGGCGGCAAAGGCCTCGCGGTGCCGCTCTTGGGGCGAGGGCCCGAGCCACGCCACCTGCGTGTAGTCGGCGTAGACCGCTCCGGGAGTCGGGCGCTTCGCCCAGATGTCGATCAGCAGGAAGTCGCCCGCTCCGATGCGCGCGTCGGTCGCGGGCGACGTGGTGAAGTGGGGGTCGCCCGAGTGGGCGTTCACCGCCACCGTCGGCGGATCCGACGAGACGAGCCCTTCGGCGTCGAGGCGCTCCCGGAGGAAGCGCTGGAGGGAAACCTCGGTGAGCGCCGCGCCGCCACGCGCGGCATCACGCGCCCGCTCCCACGCCGCGGCGAGAATGCGGCTCAGGACGCCTCCCGTCGCGACGTGGTCGCGGCGGGCTTCCGGGTCGAGCACGCCGTCGAAGCGCTGCGCGAGATCCGCGGAGGAGACCACCTGCGCCCCCGCCGCGCGCACGAGCTCGACGGTGCCCGCATCCACGCGGGAGACGTACGGGAGGCGCGCCGCGGGGGAATACTCCATCGCGAGCGTGGGCGCGTAGCCGCCGCTCGAGCCGTGCCCGCGCACCGCCGACGTGACGAGGTCGGCGAGGCCGCGGTCGAATTCCTCCCAGGTGAGATAGACCGACGCGCTTCCGGGGAGATGGTCGAGCGCGTGGGGCTCGATCCGGTGGACGAGCTTCCGCGGCTCGCCGGATGCGGGGACGAGATAGAACCAGCGCCGCGTCGTCTTCGCCGCGTTCGGAGCGCGCTCCATCCCGAGCACCGATCGCGCGATCGGGTTCGTGCCGTGGAAGTCGTAGAGGAGCCAGGCCGCGACGCCGTCCTCGCGGAGGGCTTCCTGGATCCGCGCGATGCGGGCCGGCGCGGGCTCGTTCACGCCTCGTCCTCCGTCCCCGCCTCGCGGCCCGTTTCGCCGCGCAGCCGTCGCAGGATCTCCGCGCGCAGGTCGCCGATCCCCTCGCGATCGAGCGCCGAGACGAGCGCCGCGCCGGGATAGCGCGCGCGGAGGCCGTAGCGCTCGTCCTCGACGATCGAGTCGATCTTGTTGAAGACGAGGAGCCGCGGGCGCGTGAGCGCGCCGAGCGATTCCAGGACCTGCTCCACGGCCTCGATGTGCCCGTCGGGATCCGGCTCGGCCGCGTCCACGACGTGGAGGAGCAGGTCCGCCTCGACCACCTCCTCGAGCGTCGCGCGGAAGGAGGCGATCAGGTGCGGCGGCAATTTCCGGATGAAGCCCACGGTGTCGGTGAGGAGCGCGCGCGTCCTCCCCTCGGAGGCGAAGGCGCGGGTCGTCGGATCGAGGGTGGCGAAGAGCTGGTCCTCGACGTAGACCGATGCGCGCGTGAGGGCGTTGAACAGCGTCGACTTCCCCGCGTTCGTGTAGCCCACGAGGGAGACCTTCCAGCAGTCGCGCCGCCCCTTCCGCTGCACGCGGCGCTCGCGCACGACGCCCTGGAGCTCGCGCTTCAGCTTCGCGATCCGCTCGCGGATCCGCCGGCGGTCGACCTCGAGCTGCGTCTCGCCGGGGCCGCGGGTGCCGATGCCGCCGCCCAGGCGGGAGAGGTGCTCCCACATGCGCGTGAGGCGCGGGAGGAGGTACTCGAGCTGCGCGAGCTCCACCTGGAGGCGGGCCTCGCGCGTCCGGGCGCGCCGGGCGAAGATGTCGAGGATGAGGCCGCTCCGGTCGACGACCTTGATCTCGAGGTCCTGCTCGAGATTCCGAGCCTGGGCCGGCGAGAGATCGTCGTCGAGGAGGAGGAGCGAGGAGTGGGTCTCGTCCGCCAGCTCGCGGACCTCGTCGATCTTCCCCTTGCTCAGGAAGGTGGAGGCGCGCACCGGACCACGCCGCTGGAGGACCTCGCCGGCCACGTTCGCGCCGGCCGTCTCCGCGAGGAGGCGGAGCTCGGTCAGCTCCCCGCCCGGAGGAGCGCCGCGCCCGGAGCGTCCCGCGAGCACGGCCCGCTCGCCGCCCGGCCGGACTCTGCGTGCGGTCGAGGCCACGCTACGCCGGCGCGACCTCCAGGTCGTAGGGAACCCCGGTCAGGTTCTCGACCGTGCCGTCGGGGGCGAGATAGACCACGTCCTCGATCCGCATGCCCAGGCCGCGCGAGGGATAGTAGAGGCCGGGCTCCACGGTGAAGAGGCTTCCCGTCTCGATCACGTCCTTGTTCGCGGCGTTGCCGCTCAGGTTCGGGCGCTCGTGGACCTCGAGGCCGATGCCGTGCCCCAGTCCGTGGACGTAGCCCTCGTTGAGCCGCTCGTCCTGGCGGATGGTCTTGTGCCCGCGCGATTCGAAGAGGTCGCAGACCATGTCCTGGTACGAGCGCCCCGAGGCGCCTTCCCGGATCGTCTCCACGGTGCGGTCGACCGCCTCGCGCACCAGCCCATGCAGCTCCTTCAGCTCCGCCGGGGCGCGCCCGACACAGATCGTGCGCGTCACGTCGAAGTAGTAGCCGCCGCCGCCCTGCGCGGGGAAGAGGTCGATCACGATCGGCTTCCCCTCCTCGAGCACGTCGGCGTCGTTTCCGATGTTGTGCGGCACGCCCGCGTCGCGGCCCATGGCGATGATGTTGCCGTGCGGCTCCTCGAGTCCCGCATCGAAGAAGACGCGCCGCACCTCGGCGCGCAGGCGGCCGATCGTGACCCAGCCTGCGGCGTCCTTGAGCTTCGTTCCCTCGAGCCGTCCGCCGCGGATGATCGCGGCGATCCGCTCGTACGCCCGCTCGCAGACCCGCGCCACCGCGCGCACCGCGTCCACCTCGTCGGGATCCTTCGTGAGCCGCGCCTTGAGGAAGAGGCCGGGGTCGGTGTCCTCGGCCAGCTCGAGCTTCGGCAGGAGCTCCTGGATCCGGTTCAGGATGTGGTGGCCGCGCCCGACGTCCATCGTCCCGCCGATCAGCACCGGGCCCTCCGTCACGCCCGCCCGGTCCAGCACGCGCTCGACGAGCCGCGCGTAGGCGCGGAGCGAGGACGGCTCCTCGGCGAGCATCTTCGAGTAGGCGAAGTCGCCGTACTCGGCGTGCTCGAACCCCGTCGCCTCGGCCGCGTCGCGCTCCATGCCGGCGTGCAGCAGGAACGGGGCGACGCCGGGACGGCAGACGATGATCCCGGTCGTCAGGTGCGACCCCGGAGGGCCCGCGACGTAGCGGAACGTGGGATTCGGGTATTCGCCTTTCAGGATGACGGCGGCCTTCAGGCCGCGCTCGCGGAGCAGGGCGTCGATGTCACGCTTCACGGTGTTCTCCCACGCGCGCCGGCGCGCAGCGGACCCGGCGGCGGATCAGGTGCGGAACAGCACGGCCTCGTTCGAGAAGAGCCGGACCGCGATCACGAGCATGAGGACGGCGAGGACGCACGTCGTGCCGATCGCCGTGGCCGCGTGCATCGAGTTCACGGTGTCGGTGAGGATCTCGCGCTGGAGGAGCGCGGTGTTGAGGATCGGGATGAAGAAGCGGGAGGGCTGCGGCGTCTGCTGCCCGAAGCTCCCCAGCCCGAGAAAGATCGTGACGAAGTAGAAGTACGACGCATAGGCCTGCCCCTCCCGCATGCCGCGCGCGAAGCAGCCGATCGCGACCAGCGTCGCGGAGACCAGGATCGCGACCGGGATCATGGTGAGGAGGAGCCAGACGGCCTTGTCGGGGCCGACCGCGAACTGGAGCGACTGGCGTCCCGCGCCCGGGAACATGGGCGCGACGACGTTGAACGTGATCCAGAGGCCGAGGATGCCGGTGAAGGCGCCGGTGAGCGAGGCGGTGAGCACGGCCATCGTCTTCCCCAGCACGAGCTCGCTGCGCGAGGCCGCGGTGGCGAGGATCGTCTCGAGCGTGCTCCGCTCCTTCTCTCCCGTGGTCGAATCGATCGCCATGTGCATCGAGCCCGCGGCGACGAGGAAGACGAGGAGATAGGGGATGAGGAGCGCCGCGAAGAAGCGCCCCATCTCGCTCTTCGAGGAGATGTCGTGCTTCTCCACCGTGAACGTCGGCGGCCGCTCGGCGTTCGCGCCGAGGGATCGCGCCCAGGCGACGGTGAGCGAGCGGCGCACCTGGTCGAGCACCGGCTCGAGCCGCTCCGCCGCCTGCGACGAGCGGTTGTCGGCCTCCTTGTAGAGGAGCTCGACCCGGGCGCTGTCGCCGCGCGCGACGCTCTCGGCGACGCCCGGCGGGATCACGATCGCGGCGTCCACCCCCGCCTGGTCGAGGCGGTCGGGCGCCGCGGCGAGCGGGACCGCCTGCACGCCGGGGACCACGCGGAGCGAATCGACGAGGCCGGGGATCTGGGCGTCGCCCACGATCCCGATCCGGAGCGAGAGCGCCTTCGCGTCTTCGGCGTTCCGGCTCTGGATCCAGGACATGAAGCCCATCATCGCGGGGTAGAGGATGAACGGAAAGACGAAGATCGCGAAGACGGAGCGCCCGTCGCGCAGCGCGTCGATGATCTCCTTGCGGTAGACGGCGAGCGTCTTCGAGGTCACCGGCCGGCTCCGTAGTGGCCGTTCCCCTCGGCGCCCGCGCTCGCCCCGACCACCTCGACGAAGACGTCCTCGAGGGGCCGGCGGCCGCTCCCCCGCACCGCCTCGAGCGAGCCCTCGGTGAGGATCGCGCCGCGCTCGATGATCGCGATCTCGTCGCAGATCCGCTCGGCCTCGGTCATGATGTGCGTCGAGAAGATGACCGTGCGCCCCTTCCCCTTCAGATCCTGGATCAGGCCGAGCACGTTGCGCGCGCCGATCACGTCGAGGCCGGCGGTCGGCTCGTCGAAGATGAGGACCTGGGGATCGTGGAACACGACGCGCGCGATCGAGACGCGCTGCTTCATGCCGGTCGACATCTTCCCGATCCGGGTGTCGAGGAGATCGGCGAGGCCGAAAGGCGCGGTCAGCTCCTCGACCCGCGCGCCGATCGAGCTCTTCGGCATCCCGGCGAGGGCGCCGAAGTACTGGAGCAGCTCGCGCCCCGTGAGCCGGTCGTAGAGCTTGGTGTCGCCCGAGAGATAGCCGATCCGCCGGCGCACCTCCGCGGGCTTCTGCACGATGTCGTATCCCGCCACGACGGCGGTCCCGCCCGTGGGGACGAGGATCGTGGCGAGCATCCGGAGGGTGGTGGTCTTCCCGGCGCCATTCCGCCCAAGGAGCCCGAAGACCTCGCCCGGCCGGCAGGTGAACGAGACGCCGCTGACGGCGGGAATGTCGCCCTTCTTGCGGTCGTGGAACGTCTTGGACAGACCGGAGACCTGGATCAAGAAATCTCCCGGATGACGAGGCGGAAAGCCGTGAGAGGGCCGAGTCTAGGGGAGCGTCCGGGTGGTGTCAACGCGCCCCCGAATCCCGGCTTGTCGCCTCGCGTCTAAAGAGTTACATTCGGGAGGACGATGGTCCATCCCCCATAAGCTCAACGAAATCATGCACTTCGAAGGAGCCGACTGCACCATGGCCGAAACGATCACGCAGGTCACCGACAGCACGTTCGAGAACGAAGTGCTGAAGTCCAACATCCCGGTCCTCGTCGACTTCTGGGCGGAATGGTGCGGCCCCTGTCGCATGGTCGCTCCCGTCGTGGAGGAAGTGGCCCGCCAGTACCAGGGGAAGGTGAAGGTCGCGAAGGTGGATGTGGACCAGAACCAGCGGATCGCGGTTCAGTTCCAGATCCGCAGCATCCCGAGCCTCTACATCTTCAAGAACGGGAAGGTCGCGGGGCAGATCGTCGGCGCCGTGCCGAAGCAGCAGATCACCTCCGCGCTCGACAAGGTACTCGTCTAGACCGCCGCTTCCCTGCAGATCGGCCGGCACGCGCAGCTCCGGCAGTTGTACTCGCTCGGCCGCGCGCCGAATTCTCCGGCGCGGATCGACGCCGCGATCGTCCGGATCTTCTCGCGCGTCTTCTCGAGGCGCGACTCCGTGATCGCGGCGGTTCCTGACTTCCCCGTCGTGACGTAGCGCAGCTCCACGCGGTCGGGCGCCCTCCCCGTCATCTCGAGCCACGCGAGCGCGTAGACCGAGAGCTGCAGGTCCTCGCGCGCGCGCTGGTCCGCTTTTTCTTCCTCCTCCACGTCCGCCGTCTTGTAGTCCACCAGCACCGTACCGTCCGCGCCCTCGTCGACGCGATCGATCCGGCCGTTCAGCGTCACGTCGCCGAGCCCGATCCGGAACGTCCGCTCGACCGCCGCGGGCATCGGGCCTGATTCGATCTCCCGCGCGTGGAAGCGCCGCAGCGTCTCCGCGCCCTGCTCGAAGCGCGCGCGCTCGTGCTCGGGAGAGAGGTGCCCCGCGCTCCGCCACGCCGAGCGGAACACCTCGAGCGTCTCGTCGATCGAGGGCGGCGCGCCCGCGATGCGGCGCCCGAGCGCGAAGGCGAGCGCGCGATGCACCGCCTGCCCGAAGTTCACGCGAGGGTCGGGCGGAAGGATCGCGCCCACGCCGAGGAGGTGGAGGAAGCGGTAGCGGAGCGGGCAGGCCGCGTAGTCGTCCAGGCGGCGGAAGGAGAGAGATACGGGCGGGCGAAGCCCGTCCGGAGCGCCCGGCGTCCCGTCAGGCACCCAGGCAGCCGCCCCCTCGCGCACGCGATTTTCCTCGATGATCTCGATCGCGCGACGCCGCGCCCGGGCCGGAACCGGTTTCCCTAGGTCGAAGGCTTCGGAGAGGAACACGCTCCGCGTCCGCTCCGCCGGCGTCCCGTAGTCGCGCGCGTAGGTCGCGATCAGCTCTTCCTTCGCGCGGGTCAGGGCAACGTAGCAGAGGCGACGCTCCTCCTCGCGGTGCAGCGCCGCGGCATCGAGCGCGGGCTCGCGCCCGCGCTCGGTATCCCGCTCGTCGGGTAGCTCCGGCGAGCGGCTCCGGTACTTCGTCGGAAAACGATCGCTCGCCGCCTGCACCAGGAAGACGACCGGGAACTCCAGCCCCTTCGCCTTGTGGATCGTGAGCACCTGGACCACGTTCGAGACCGCGTCGAGATCGGCGACCGCCGGGTCCTCGCCGTACTCCTGCACCGCCTCGAGGTGCCGCAGGAAGAGGGCCACGCGGTCGGCGAGGGCGACCCGCTCGAACGAGCGGATGATCTGGAAGAACTTGACCAGGTTCCGCGCCCGCCCCTCGTCCTCGTACGAGCGCGAAGCCATCAGGTCGCGCAGCACGCCGCGCCGATCGAGGTAGCGGTAGAGGACCTCTCCCGTCCGGCGCCCCTTCGCGTAGGTCTCGAGCTCCTCCAGATCATGGAGGAGCTGACCCATGCGCTCGATCCCCGCCTCGGAGATCCCCGCGTCGAGCGACCCCCGCACCGCGCGCGTGAAGAGGGTGCGGAGGCTCTCCGGCGTGTCCTTCAGGAGGTGCATCAGGCGCCCGAGGTCGTCGTCCGGCACGCCGTATCCCTCCGAGGCGAGCAGGTAGAGGTGCTCGGGGCGCGAATCCTGGTAGAGCGACTCGAGGAGCGCGATCAGCTGCTTCACCTCGGGGCGCTGGAAGAGGCCCCGGCTCCCCGAGAACCAGTAGCTGATCCCGCGCTCGTCGAGCGCCTTGAGGAACGGCTCGGCGTGCTCGTTCGTGCGCACGAGGACCGCGTAGTCGCGCGGGCTCCGGCGTCCATCGGCCACGCCGCGGTCGATCTCGCCGGCCACCCACGCCGCCTCCTCCCCTTCCGTCGCGAACTCGCGGCACTGCGGCAGGGGCCCGGTCTTCTTCGTGATCAGCTCCTTCGAGATGCCGTAGCGCGCCTCGAGCCGCTCGCGGTTCACGAGGATGAGCCGCCGCGCCACGGCGAGGATCTCCCGGGTGCTCCGGTAGTTGTTCCGGAGCACGATCTCGCGCGTGTCGGGATAGTGCTCGCGGAACTGGAGGATGTTCTGCAGGTGCGCGCCGCGGAACCGGTAGATGCTCTGGTCGTCGTCGCCGACCACGACCAGGTTCCGGTGCCGCTCCACGAGGCGGCGCACGATCTTGAACTGGACCGGGTTCGTGTCCTGGAACTCGTCGACGAGCACGTACCGGAAGCGCTCCTGGAACCGCTGGAGCACGGAAGGGCTCTCCTCGAAGAGGCGGAGTGTCAAGGCGAGGAGGTCGCCGAAATCGAGGAAGCCCGCCTCCCAGAGCATGCGGTTGTAGGCGCCGTAGGCTTCGGCGAGCTCGAGGTCGCGCTCTCCCTGGTCGCGGACGGCGGGATCGGACGCGCCGCGGAGCGCCTCGGCGCGCGCGACGAGGTCCTCCGGCCGCCACGGCTCGTCCTTCGCGCGGCTGAAGTAGTCGGCCAGCCGGCGGAGGTAGCGCGTCGGCTCCGAGAGCGGCGCGTAACGGCGGAGCGGGAGCTTCCCGATGCGCTCCGCGAGGAAGAGGGCCTGCGCCGTCTTGTCGATCACCGCCGATCCCGGCGCGATCCCGATCTCGAGCCCGTGCCCCGCGAGCACCTCCTCGCCGAAGGCGTGGAAGGTGGCCACGCGCACGTCCGAGTAGCCGTAGGGGACGAGGAGATCGACCCGCTCCTGCATCTCGGCCGCGGCCTTGTCGTTGAACGTGAGGGCGAGGATCTCGGAAGGGCGCGCGCGCCCGGAGGTGATCAGGTGCGCGATCCGGCGCGCGATCACAGTGGTCTTGCCGGTGCCCGCGCCGGCCACGACGAGGAGCGGCCCGTCCCCGTGCTCCACGGCGGCGCGCTGCTCGTCGTCGAGCTGTACCACGTCAGCGGGAGCGGACTCGGGCGCTGCGTCGGGCTCGGAAATGGGCTCCGGCGTCGGCGTCGGGACTGGGGTCGTCGGGTTCATGGAGTGGATGCCTCGTTCGAATGGGGGAGCGGCTGCGCGATTCTATCGCGGAGGGAGGTAGGCTACAATCGCGCCCATGGCCACGGACGCCGCGGCTCCCGCGTCGTCCCGGACGCTCCCGGCGCTCGGGACCTACCTGCACCGCCTCTTCGACCTGGGGCGGCGGTCGATTCCCGTCGCGATCCCCGCGCTCCTCTTCCTCTGGTTCTACCGCTTCGGGATGGGTCTCTACGGGCAGGTCGCGGGCGAGGGGACTTCGCCGCTGGGGTTCCACGACCCGCGCGCGCAGATGGGCCAGATCCTCATCGCGGCGGCGGCCTACCTGCCGCTCCTCGTGCTCGTCTACACGCCCTTCCTGCCGCTTCAGGATTCGCTGATGCGCGGGGAGCGCCCGAGCTTCCTGAACGCGATCCGGCATGTGCTGGAGCGGATGGTCTCGTTCATCCTCTCGTCCTTTCTCCAGTTCCTCATCATCTTCGTCCCGGTGGCGTTCGTGATCGGGATCCTGCTGGCGGCGCTCGCGCCCTTGCCCGGCGCGGCCCGCGAGCTGGCGGTCCTCATCACGGTCGCCGCGGTCACCCCGCTCCTGCTCTGGATCTTCCTCGCCGCCTTCTTCCTCGTCTTCGCGATCCCCGGCGTGGTCCTGAGCGGACTCGGCGCGACGCGCTCCATCTCCTCGAGCGTGCGCCTCGTGGCCGGCCATTTCTGGGGGATCCTGGGACGATTGATCGTCTTCTTCCTCATGCTCCTCACGATCGTCCTCGTGCTCTCGATCCCTTCCATCATCCTGACGGTCATGGCGACGACCGCTGGCCGCGCCGGCATGGCGCTCCGGGTCGCGAGCACGCTCTGGAGCAGTCTCCTGACGGCCCTCTCGTTCCCGTTCTGGGTCGCGGCGCTCATGGTCCTCTATCGCGCGCTGGTGCCCGAGGGAGTTGCATCGGAGGCTGAGCCCGCTCCGGATCCGGTCGCGGCGCACCCCGCCGCGGGCGAGACACCCACCCCGTTCCTGTTCGAGTAGTCGTGGAGCGGCGCGGACGCGGCGGCCCCGCGATCGTCTACTCCAAGCGCTACTACGCCGAGATCGGCCTCCACGTCTTCCCGATGCGCAAGTTCCAGCTCATCCTCGAGGAGCTCGAGCGCCGCGGGGTCGTGCGCGCGGACCAGGTGCTCGACCCCGAGCCCGCGTCCCTGGAGCAGGTGCTCCGTGTCCATGATCGCGAGTACGTCGACAAGCTCCTCCACGGCCGCCTCTCGGTGCTCGAGGAGGCGATCCTCGAGCTCCCCTATTCGGAGGGGCTCGTGGAGGCGTCGTTCCTCTGCGCGGGCGGAAGCATTCTCGCCGCGCGCGAGGCGCTCGCGCGCGGAGCCGCGGCCAACCTGGGGGGCGGGTTCCACCACGCGTTCCCCGATCACGGCGAGGGCTTCTGCGTCTTCCACGACGTCGCGATCGCGCTCCGCGAGCTCCAGGCGGAGAAGGCGATCCGGCGGGCCGCGGTGATCGACGTGGACGTGCACCAGGGGAACGGGACCGCCACGATCTTCCGCGACGATCCCACGGTCTTCACGTTCTCCGTCCACGAAGAGGAGAACTACCCCGCCGTGAAGCCGCCGAGCGACCAGGACGTGGGGCTCGAGACCGGCGCTGACGGCGCGACCTATCTCGCCGCGCTCGAGCACTGGGTGCCGCGCATCCTGGAACGCCATCACCCCGACCTCGTCGCGTACGTCGGCGGCGCCGACCCATTCGAGGAGGATCAGCTCGGGCGCCTCCAGCTCACGCGCGACGACCTCCGCGCCCGCGACCGCTTCGTCTTCGGCGAATGCGCGAAGCGCGGCATCCCGATCGCCGTGTTTCTCGCGGGCGGCTACGCCCGCGATCTCGCCGACACCGTCGGCATCCAGTCGGACATGGTCGAAGAAGCGATCCGCACGGCGGGCTCGGTCCGCCGCGAACCGGCATAGAGGAGGGCATCCGATGCGTACCGCAGCAGTCCTCGCGCTCCTGATCGCGATCGTGCCCGCGTGCGGCACGCAGCAGGACCTCGACACGTCCGTCCAGGCCGCGACCGTGCGGGCCACGCTCGACAGCCTCTGGTCTCAGTACGCCGTCGCCGCCGACCGGCGCGACAGCGTCGCTTTTGGGAATCTATTCCTGGAAGACGCGGTACTCGTGACCGACCATACTCCGACCACGACCGGCCGCGAGGCGATCGCGCGACTCCTCGCCGCCCGTTACGTTCCCGTGGACGTCACGGCCTTCCGCGTGCGCGTTGACGACCTCCGCGTGCACGGGCCGCTCGCGATCGAAACGGGAGACTGGGAGGAGGACTTCACGCAGGACGGCGCGCCCAGGACGTCGTTCGGGCGCTTCGCGCTGGTGGCCGAGCCGGACGCGCACAAGATCTGGAAGGTGCGGCGGTTGGTGGCCTACGCCGATTCGACGGCGGCGCGACCGGCGACGTAGGTTCCCCGGTATACCTCCGGTCCATTCTCCTGCGCGCCCGGGGCCTGCTAATGTAAATTTCCCCCCAAATGTCGCACTCGATGGGATCCCGGAACTGGGAGGCGACCATGAGTGAGGCCCCTACGATCGGCGTTACCCGCGCGCGTACGCGAGAGGCGTCGTCGTGACCTCCGATTCAGGCGACCCGCCAAAACAGCCGAACCCGACGGCCCCGGCGTCGAATCTCCCGCCCTTATCGCCCTCGCAGACGAAGACCCTCACCGCACAGACTGAAACCCTGGATAGCTCCCCCGAAGTTCTCGCACCTGGCGAGCTGCTGGGGAGCCGCTACCGGATCAATCGGCTGCTGGGCCGGGGCGGTATGGGGGAGGTGTGGCTGGCCTACGACCTGAAGCTTCAGGTGGACGTGGCGCTCAAGTCGATTCGGCCGGAGCGATTTCCTGGCGAGCGGGGACGGGAGGTTCTACGGCGCGAGGTGCGGGCAGCGCGAGAGGTGATGTCGCCGAACGTGTGCCGGATCTTCGACCTCGTGGACGAGGGCGGGCGTGAGTTCGTCTCGATGGAGTACATCGATGGCGAGACGCTCTTGGAGGTGCTTCAGGAGCGGGGGCCGCTAGAGCTGCGGGAGGCGATGCGGGTGGCATCGCAGTTCCTGGCGGGGCTGGAGGCGATCCATGAGGCGGGGCTGGTTCACCGGGACGTGAAGCCGGAGAACATCATGATCACCCGGACGGGGCGGGTGGTGCTGATGGACTTCGGTGTGGCGAAGGGAATCGCAGAGGATCAGCGGGGGACAGTGGCGGGGACGCCGGCATACATGGCTCCGGAGCAGATGTGGGGGTCGGCGCCCGATGCGCGAGCGGACATCTTCTCGGCCGGAGTCGTGCTGGCGGAGATGGTCGCCTCGGAGGGGATTCGGGAGCGGGATTCGCGGGAGAAGATCTGGCAGGCAGTGCGGAAGTCGCCGGCCGGGCTGAGCGAGAGTCCATGGCGGAGTGTGTTGGAGCGAGCCGTGACGGGCGAGGCGGCCCAGCGGTACGGGACGGTGCGGGAGTTGGCGAGGGCGCTCGAGGAGGTGACGATGCGGGTGGAAGGGGCGGAGGACAAGCGCCCCTATCCAGGTCTTTCGTCCTTCACCGCCGCGGACGCGGAGTTCTTCTTCGGGCGGGAGATGGAGGTCGAGGCTGTCTGGAAGAAGCTCCAGCGCTCGAACCTGCTTGCGATCATCGGCCCGTCGGGAGCGGGGAAGACGTCGTTTCTGCAGGCGGGGTTACTGCCCGCCTCCCCGGCCGGGTGGCGACACGTTTTGGTGCGGCCTGGCTCCTCACCGTTCGTTGCCCTGGCACAGGCGCTCGCTTTCGAGCTGGCCGGGGACGCCGAGGCGGTGCGCGATCTGGTGGAGATGGAACGACCCGAGCGGGCGCTGGCCGCGGTGGGCCGCTGGCGTGCTCGGCACGCGCAGGTTCTGCTCGTGGTGGATCAGTTCGAGGAGCTCTTCACGCTGTGTCGACCCGAGGTGCAGGCAGCGTTCGCAGACCTCGTGGGACGCCTCGCGACCGAGATCGACGTGCATGTGCTCCTCGCGATGCGCGACGACTTCCTGTTCCGCTGCCATCAGCATCCACGTCTGGCTCCCCTCGCCGCCGACCTCACGATGCTCGGTCCCCCGACGGGGAGCGCGCTTCGTCGGGCGTTGATCCAGCCGGCGCTCCTGTGCGGCTATCGGTTCGAGGACGAGTCGCTTGCGGACGAGATGCTGGAAGCGATCGAGGGGGAGCGGGGAGCGCTTCCGATGCTGGCGTTCACGGCGGCGCGGCTGTGGGAGCAGCGGGACCGCGAGCGAGGAATCCTGACGCGGGAGGCCTACGAGCAGATCGGCGGGGTGTCCGGAGCGTTGGCGCAGCACGCCGAGGCGACGCTGGAGCGGATCGGGAGCGAGCGGCTGCCCTTGGTGCGGGAGATGTTCCGAAACCTCGTAACCGCGCATGGCACGCGGGCAATGGCGAAGGTCGAGGAGCTTCTGTCGGTGTTCGAGGACCGCAAGGCGGCCGAGGAGGTGCTGCGTGCTCTCGTCGATGCGCGACTCCTCACGTCGTTCGAGTCGGACACGGGTCGCGAAGGCGTGCACGAGCATCGCATTGAGATCGTGCATGAATCCCTCCTGACGAACTGGCCGCGCCTGGTGCGGTGGCGAACCCAAGATGCGGACAGTGCCCAGTTGCGGGACCAGCTGCGGCAGCAGGCGCGGCTGTGGGAGGAGCGCGGGCGCCCGGCCGACCTCTTGTGGACCGGAAGCTCGTATCGAGATTTCGCGGTGTGGCGCGAGCGCTACCCAGGTGGGCTGACGGCGGCCGAGGAGGCGTTCGCAAAGGCGATGGTCGCGCGGGCGGAGCGCCAGCGGCACCGCCGGCATCTCGCAGTGGGTGCGGCGTTCGGATTGCTTGTCGGCATCATCGTCGTGATCGGCCTGTTCGCGCACTCCGAGCAGGTGGCACGGCGGAAGGCCGAAGCGAGCAAGCTCCTGGCGCTCGGGCGGAGCGAACTGGGCAAGGATCCGAGTGAGGCTCTCGCGTACGCGATCGCGAGCCTGGAGCTCGCCGACAACCCGATCAGCCGCCAGTTCGCGATCGAGGCGCTATCGAGTGGACCCGCCGCGGTTCTCGCGAAGCTGCCCGGCGCCTGTCCCGTCTTCCTCGACTTCAGCCCGGATGGGAAGCAGCTGGTGGTCGGCGGGTCCTTCGGCGTGCTCGTCTATCCCAGAGACGGATCCGCACCTATGGTCCTGAGCAAGGCGGTCGCGCCGACCGTGACAATGCAGAAGCCCCAGTTCGCCCCCGATGGAGATCACGTCGTCTTCACCTCCAACGACACCCCGAACACGATCCGGATCTGGTCCCTGTCCCAGCGCCGCGAAGTCCGAACGTTTCCGATGGAAGGGGTGACGATGCCCCTCGTGCGCGGAGCCCGGCTCTACATGATCACCGACCTTGCCGGCCCCCGGGGGGGCATCGGGACCGTGACCTACCCGGCGCGCGCGCAGGAGCACACCGGGAAATGGACCCGGACCCTGGTGCGCACGTGGGGCTTTGATGCTTCCGCACCCAGGCTGCTGGGTAGATGGGACCCAAATGGAATCTCCGACTTCGACATCGACGTGCACGGGCGTTGGATCGCCTACCCGCGGGGGCGCGGCGTCTACCTCCTCCCGCTCGATGGGCTCCCGTCGGGGCGAGAGCGGCTGGTCGGCGCGCACGCCGAGGAAGCGGGCCGGGTTCGATTCGACCCCGGGGGAGAACGTCTCGCCTCCTCCGATGCCACCGGAGAGATCCGAATCTGGACGCTGAACGGAGGGGCGAGTGACCCGCCCCGGGTCATCCCCGGGAAAGATCCGCTTTGCGGCCTCTGGTTCAGCCCGTCGGGTAAAGTGCTGGCAGCGGCCTATGCGTCGACCGACAAGGACGTCCGCCTCTGGGACCTCGACGGGCCGCAGGATGCCGACCCCGTGGTGCTCCATCGTGGGCAGGCTTCGCTCTTCCCCGCGGCGGCCTTCGATCCAAGCGGTCAGTGGATCGCCGTCCCGTATCACCGAGAGATCCTCCTTTGGCCGTTGGTTCACCCGCGCCCCTTCGTGCTCCGGGGCAAAGGGGCGTTCGGCTGCCGGGTCGTGGCCTTCGGTGGGGACAGCAGGTCGCTCGCCGCCGCACTCTACGAAGGAGGAATCCGGATCTGGAGTCTCACAGGCGGTCCGACCCGCGATCTCTGGAAGCCGCGGTCCGGGCTGGAGTGTATCGCCGTCGATCCGCTCGGAAGATTCGTGGTGGCGGGAACCCGAGATGACGGGGTGTACCTGGTCTCGCTGGCGAATGGCGAGGCCCGGCGTCTCCCTGGATCCCAGCGTGGTCGAGCATTGAATACGGTGGCCGTAAGTCTCGATGGGCGATGGGTGGCGGGCGCTGTCTCGGACTCGGACGGCAAGTTCGCCATTCAAGTATGGGACCTCAATGCCGGTACATCTCGGACTCTGGAAGACTCGAGGGACTGCGAGGAAGCGACCTTCGCTGAAGGCGGACGGCTCTTGGCTGTGAATTACGGTGGCGAGATCCGGCAGTGGAACCTCGCCAACGGCGGCAGCACCGTGCTGGACCGGGCCCGCGGCGGCGCATGGCTCGGTTGGGCGAGCCGTGACGGGCGCATCTTCTTCGTGACGCATGTGGGAGACAGCTCGACGGGGAGCGTCGGGGTGGATGAACTGAGGCGTTACGATCTGCGGGTCCACACCTCGCGAGCAATTACCACGCACGGCTACGGCAACCTGGGAGGCGCCCTCGATTCAACCGGGTCGCTGCTGGCAACGGCCGACCTCGCAGATGGCGTGACACGGGCGGGGCCGGTCAGCGACGAAGACGCGCACCTCCTTCTGACGCAGACGAAGTTCCGTCCGGGCATGCCGGGCATCTCCGCTGATGGACGCTGGGTGGCTACCCCCGACAACCTCAGTCCTACCGTGTACCTCTGGCGACGCCCCGAAGGGAGGCCCCTGCAGGTATTGCCTCACGACGAGTTCCTGAATCGCCTTCGCGCCCTCACCTGTCTCCGGGTCGTTCCCGACGGGAAGTCCCCAACCGGCTACCGCCTCGCCGACGCGCCCTACTCCGGGTGGACGAGAGTTCCCACCTGGTAGCGCGCGGGCCGACGCGGTGATCGCCGCTGAACGTAGGCGCTGCGCGCTAGAAGTTCACTTCCATCCCCAAGCGGACTGCCATCGGGGGCTGATACTGCACCGGCTTCTTGTAGTTGGGATTGGGCGTGGCGGGATTCCCATTCACGTCGAGCGTGCTGTAATGCACCTCGTCGACCTGCACCACCTCGCGGGGGTTGCCGAGGTGCAGTACATCCAGTTGGAGGCGCGCCTTCGGACCCTGCGAGAGAGGCACGTCGTAAGCCAGTCGTAGATCTAGGTTCCACAGGGTCGGCGTTCTCCCCGCAGATCCTCGCTGGACGACGAAGGAGGGTGACTGAGGGCCGAAATAGGGACCGGCGGCGAAGTCGTTGATCGGGGTGCCAGAAGCGACTGTGAGAAACACGCCCAATCGCACATCCCACGGCACGGAGTAATCCGCGCTTAGCTTGAACACCTGGGGCTGGTCGTTCGGGAGGAAGCCTGTGCTGTTCGCAACCTGATAGGGTGCCCAGAACGTCCGCACTCCGCCCGGGCTGGCGTTTCCCAGATCCGAATCGAAGAGGCCCGGGTAGTTCCCCCACGAGCGCGAGAGCACGTACGACGTGCGGTAGTTGAGTCGCTGCCAAGCTCCCTCGGCCGAGATCTCGAGCGCCGTGTATTGGCGCTTCGGAGGGGGCAGGAAGTCGAAGTTCCCTTCGCCCGGCGTGCCCAGAGCCCACGGTGGGTTCTTGGAGAAGTCCCACCCCCACTGAAAGCTCGAGCGTAGATCGCGACGAATGCCTCGCACGGTGAAGGTGCCACTCTGTCCCAATGTGCGCTCATAACCGAGTGTGAATTCGTCGAAATTCTCCGCCTCGACGTCCGATATCTGGTGCGGGGCAGATTCCTCCGTCGAGGTGTATTCGGTTACCTCAATTGGGACAGCGCCCGGCTGGCGTGGGTCGGTCGAATAGGTGGAGGTCAATTCGTAGTAGTCCACGAACCATAGGACAGCAACATTTGTGGGAACGGTCTGGTAGAAGCGGCCATAGGATCCCAGAAAACGTTGCCTGCCACTCGATCCCAGCTCCCAGCTGAATCCGGCCCGGGGCTGCCACTCGTGCGGGAAGGCCTGCCTCGTAACCCCGCTCGCGCCGATCAGATATTGCCCGGACCAGCGCAATCCCGCGTTGAGGGCAACCCTGTCAGCCACGCGCCAACTATCCTGGACGTATGCGGCGGGGGATCGGTTATGAAATGAGCCGCTATAGGATTGAACGTCATCTACCCACGTGAAGCTATCGGTGCGTGCGATGATCCGTTGGATCATTCCACTGGTCGTTGCGAGGTCTTCGTAATTCGCCCCTGCCACGATGGTATGTCTGGGGAGGCTCAGAGTCGCTTGCGCCGAGAGGCTCGTACGGTCTCGATCCTCGCGCAACGAAGCACCGAACCCGCCCTCGACCGAGCCCTGCAAGTAGTCGAAGTAGAGCGGCTCGGTCCTGCTCACCTCCGTGGCGCCCTCGCCGTTGAAGCGGTCCCACTGCCTGCCGACGGCTCCCTGAAGGAGAAGGCGTCCCGTCGACGCCATCGTGGCCCTGAGCGTGGCGTTGGTCCCTCCGGTCTCCTCCCGCACGAGCAACGGATCTGGGTTCTTGACGGTGCTGATCCCTCCCAGGGGAATACCGCCGACTCGATCGTGGGTAGACGGATCGCCAAAAACCGACAGCTCGAGGTTCGTCCGGGGGCCCGCGCGCCATGTGAGCTTGTTCGCGAATCGGATGGCGTCCGTCTTGTCCGCGAAGAAGCCGAGCCCCGAGATCTCCTTGTTCACCGTGTCGCGCCGCGGGTTCAGTGCGACGGAATACCAGAGGCGGTCGCGCAGCAGGGGTCCGCTGGCCCGCCCTCCGAAGTCGTAATAGACCGGGCCTTCCTCCCGTAGAACGGGGACGCCCCTAGGATCCATGGTGAGCGAAGAGGGCTGCGTCACCCCGAACACGTTCGCCTCGAGCTGGTTCGTCCCCGAATACGTCACCGCGTCCACAACCGCCCCCAGCGCCCGGCCGTACTGAGCCTCATACCCACCGGACCGAACGTTCACGCTGCGAACGAAATTGTAGGGGAGACTCGTGGCACGGTTTCCCCATCGCGTGTCCGTCACGTTCACGCCATCGATGTAGTACTGGTTCTCCAGCCCCGTGGCCCCGCCTACGTTGACCGGATCCCCGCGGTAGCTCTCGTTGGCGTGAGGGAGGATGATGATGATCGACTTGTAGTCGCGATCCACCGGGAGGGCGGCGTAGTCCTCGGCCCTGAGCACTCCTCCCACGGTGACATGCACGGGATCGAGCGAGACCGGAGCGACGACAACCACCGAGTCCATCGGAATCGGCTGCGAGGTGAGCGTGAGCGGCGGAACCGATGCGGTCCGGCCCAGTTCGACAACGATGCCCTGCGCCAGGATCGGCCGCGAGCCGATGCGCCCGGCGCGCAGCACGTAGGTTCCCGGGGGCAGCGCGAGGAGCTGGTAGAAGCCGTGGCTGTCGGTCGCCGTCTCTCGCGTGCCTTGCAGGTGAACGCCCGAGACAATGATGTGGACGTCCGCCTCAGGCCCCCCGTCCGGCGACACCACCCTGCCCTGCATGGCTCCGGTGACATCCTGGGCCGAGGCTGGTGCGCTGAGAGCAACGCTAAGAATCAGCCACCCGGCTAGCCTCGCGAGCCGCCTTGCAGCCGGGAGCGAGAGCTGCTGGTTCGAGCGCCAGGCGGGCAGGCGCAGCATGCGAGCGAGGCGTCGACGCGAGACGAGGCGCATAGGACCCCCCTTCCTACACGATCGCGCTCGTTCGGAGAGCGGCTGGATGTGGCCCGAGCGAGGGAGCGTGGAACTGTCGGGCGACAGATTGGCTTCAGTCTAGGCGTGGGGCCGAACGAAGGAGAAGTTGGCAGAAGGTATACCTAAGTACCATTTGGTCGACCCGGATACCCTCTCGGTGCGGTTGGCGCTCCTACACCCGCTTCAGGACCAGGACGCTGATGTCGTCTTCCTGATGCGCCGAGCCGGCGAACGAGAGCACGGATGTCAGGATGAGGTCCAGTACCTCGCTGGAACTGCACTGGCCGATGTTCTCCAAGACCTGGCGAATCCGCTCCGCTCCGAACGGTTCTCCGCGATGGTCCCGCGCTCCCGCAGCGCCGTCGGTGAAGATCACGAGGGATTCTCCGGGCGCCATCACGGCGGATCCGACTTCATAGCCTGTCTGGGCCTGAACGCCCAAAGGGATGCCCCCCGACTCCAGCGATTCGGCGTGCCCGTCCGCGCGCAGCAGGAGCGGGGGCTGGTGACCGGCGTTCACGTACTTGATCTCTCCGGTCTCGGGTTGAAGATCGGCGAAGAAGCCCATCACGAAGTGACGCCCTTCCCGGCTCCGATCCCACGACCACCGGTTCAACTGCGCCGCGAGATCGCCGAGCGGCATCCTCGTATCGGCGAGGGCACGGAGGCTTGCCTGAAAGGTCGCCATGAGAAGAGCCCCCTGCATGCCGAGGCCGGCGACGTCCGCCATCGTCACGAAGACACGGTGTGCGCCGCCGTCCTCGGAGTTGGACCATCGCGGAACGATGCTGAAGTAGTCGCCCGCGACGCGCTCCATCCTGCGTACGCTGAATGCGACCTCGAGATGAGGGATGGAGGGTGAAACACGGGGTATCAGCCACTCGGCAATTTCGAGAGCGAGCTCACGCTCACGCCTCGTCGCCGCGGCCTCGGCGAGCTCGAATCCCAGGAGCAACAGGAGAACCAGCGCACCGAGCACCAGAGGCATCCATTCCTGGCTCCCGAACCCGCGTCTCCACAGAACGACCACTTCGGTCAATTCGAACGCGGCGACCGCGACGAGAGCAAAGCGGCGGGCGGAATTGATCCGAGCATGAAGCCGCCATGGAATATCGAGGCGGCTGAAATGCCGCGCGCCCTCATCGGCGCGGAGGTGCGCGGGTCGCCATGGAAGCCAGAGCGGAGGGTGGCTGCCGCGCACTCGAGGCTCACCTCCAGTGATCCGCCGGTTCACCTTCCGAGGGCGGACATTGAACTCCGGGGCTGGAGCACTCTGATCCATCGGCATGCTGGACCCTCGCACCGGCGTTCGCAAGCGCACTTCCGGGCCGTGGTCTCACCTGCGCGACGATTGTCCCTTCCGTTCCGGCCTGGGTTTCGTCATCCTTCCGTCGCGGATGGGAAGCGGCGCCCGGTCAATCGAGCTCGGGCGACGGGGTGTCGGGCGAGTGCGGGGAGGCGTGGTGGTGAAGCGGATGTCCGAAGGGGAGCGGCTCTAGCGATGGCGGAACACGCCTCGAGCCTGCCCTCGTCCTTCCTCGAATCGCCTCCCGATCTCGATCAAGCCCTCCGGAGCTTCGGTTTCCCATCGTTCCGCCCCGGGCAGCGCGAGGCGCTGGAGACCCTCTACCGTCACCGCCACCTCCTCCTGGTGGCTCCCACCGGCGGTGGGAAGAGCCTCATCTACCAACTCCCCGCGACGATGCTGCCGGGGACGACCCTCGTCATCTCGCCCCTGATCTCGCTCATGCACGACCAGGTCGACGCGCTGGAGCCGCGCGGCGTTCGCGCGACGTATCTTGCCTCGACGCTGCGCGACGACGAAGTCGCCGAGCGGCTCTGGGGGATCCGACGCGGGGCCTATCGCATCGTCTACGTCGCACCGGAGCGTCTCCCCTTCCCCGGCTTCCGCGATCTCGTGCGCTCGATGGGATGCCCCCTGATCGCGATCGACGAGGCGCACTGCATCAGCCAGTGGGGGCATGACTTTCGCCCGGAGTACCTCCAGATCCGCGACTTCCTGCGCGCCGAGGCGGGCGCGATGGTGCTCGCCTGCACCGCGACGGCCACGCCGGCGGTCCGGGACGACATCCTGCTGCAGCTCGGGCTCGGCTCGGAGACGCCCCAGATCGTGCGCGGGTTCGCGCGGCCGAATCTCGCGCTCCGCGCGCAACCCGTGGCAGGCGCCGCCGAGGCGGAGCGCGCGGTGGACCACGCGCTCCGGGAGTGGATCGGCGAGCCGTCCGCCCCGCGCGGCGGCGCGATCATCTACTGCCTGAGCCGGAAGGACGCCGAGGCCGAGGCGAAGAGGCTCCGCGCCGCCGGCTGGAGCGCGGGGTGGTATCACGCCGGGCTCTCCGGCGACCACCGGAGCGAAGTGCAGGGACGCTTCATGCGAGGCGAGCTTTCGGTCGTCGCGGCCACGAATGCGTTCGGCATGGGGATCGACCGAGCCGACGTGCGGCTCGTGATCCACCTCTCGCCGCCCGATTCGATCGAGGCCTACTACCAGGAGGTCGGGCGCGCAGGCCGCGACGGAGAGCCGGCCGCGGGCCTCCTGCTCCTTCGCACCTCCGACATCCCCCGGCGGCGCCATCTGCTCGAGCGGAGCGCCCTCGAGAGCGGCGCAGACCCGGCGCTCTTCGAGCACAAGTGGACGATGTTCCTCGACTTGATCCGCTGGGCCGAAGGCGGCTCCTGCCGCCACGACGCGATCCTCCGCTACTTCGGCGACGAGGCCGAGACATTGCACGGCTGCGGCCGCTGCGACGTCTGCGCCGCGATCGCGCGCGGCGCCGATCCCGCCGACGCGGCCGAGAGCGCGCGGGTCGTCTCCGCGGTGCTCGCCGCGGTGGCGTGGGTGCACGAGCGGCTCGGCCAGAAGGTCACGGTGAAATTCCTCCGCGGCGAGGCGGACGATCGCCTCGAGCGCGCGGGGCTCGTCGGAAAGCCGGGATGGGGCGCCCTGACCGGCGAGGACGACGCGTGGTGTGCTCAGGTCCTCCAGCGCTGCGTCGCGGCGGGCTGGGTCGACTTCACGCGCGGGGAGTACCCGATGCTGATGCTCCTGCCGGCAGGTCGCGCCGTGCTCGAAGGGAGGCGGCCGGGGTCCCTCATCCTGCCGCCGCGGGGCTCCGGCTCCAAATCCGGGAAACGGTCACGGAAGCGTGATCCGAACGGCCGGCGTTCCGGAGTCGATCCGAGTCCGTTCGGGCCGATCGACCGTGATTTGCTCCCCGACCGCGAGCCGCAGGACGAGCTCGACGAGGCGCTCTTCGAGGAGCTACGCGAATGGCGGCGCACCGAGGCGCTGGAAGGAGGGGTGCCCGCGTTCGTGGTGGCGACCGACCGCGCGCTCCGCGACATCGCCGCGACGCGTCCGCGCACGCGCGACGAGCTGCTCACGTGTCACGGCATCGGGCCGCAGAAGGCGGCGAAGTACGGAGCGGCGATCCTGAAGGTGGTGGCGCGAGCTCTCCCGTTGCCGCCGTCGCAGCGGCAGTAGCGCTACCGCGGCGTCATTGCTGTACACGTTAGGCGGGGGCTACCCCCGAGACACGATGTTCGAGCGCATCAAGCACGGTCAGACCGCCCCGATCACGGACGCTCGTGGCAAACGGGTGCCCGGCAGCATCGCCTCGTTGGAACGGATCCGCCTGGGTGGTGTGCTGCAGAGCCTCGTGATCCGCGGTCGCAGCGTGGCGAGTCCGGTATTGCTCTACTTGCACGGTGGCCCGGGCACGTCCGAGCTAGGCATGCTGCGTACCTACAACCTACCCAGCCTGGAGCAACGTTTCACCGTTGCAGTGTGGGATCAGCGGGGCGCGGCCAAGTCCTACGGCGCGATCAAGCCGGACTCCGGCATGACGGTCGAACAGCTCGTCGCCGACGCCGGCGAACTCGTCGAGCTGCTGTGCCGGCGCTTCGGCCAGCAAAGGATCTACCTGGTCGGGCATTCGTGGGGCGGCGCGCTCGGGATCCTTGTCGTGAAGCGACAGCCGGAACGCTTCCACGCCTATGTGGGCGTCGCCCCGATGGTGAACATGCTGGAGGGCGAGCGTCTGTCCTATGCCTGGACGCTCGAGCAGGCTCGGAACGGGGGTGATCGACGGACGGTGGCGAAACTCGAGCGGATCGGGATGCCGCCGTATCCGCCGCCCATGCGACCCAAGGTCATCACGCAGCGAGCCGCCCTTGGCAGGTATGGCGGCGAGGTGCACGGCAATCGGAGCGGCGGGATGATGATCGTCTTGAGTTGCCTGCTGCGCACCAGCGAGTACGGGTGGCTCGACCGAGTGAACTACTTTCGGGGCATCTTCGCATCCATGGACCTGTTGTGGCCCCAGATCATGTCGATCGACCTGTTCGAGCAGGCGCCGAAATTGGATGTGCCGGTGTACTTCCTCCTGGGCCGACACGACCATGAGGCGCCTTCGATTCTCGCAGAGCGCTACTTTCGAGCCCTTGTGGCACCGCGCAAGCGTTTGATCTGGTTCGACAAGTCGGCGCACTTCATCAACACCGAAGAGTCGGACGCGTTCAACCGGTTCTTCGTCGAGGAGCTCCTGGCCGACCAGGGGCAGGCTGCTTAGACAGGATCGCGATGTCGACGCGTGTAGATCGCCCGGAACCCGAGCGCGATGGCAACGCGGCAGTCGGTGCAGTCCTCCGGGAGCAGGTCGGAGCGGAGCGGGTCGGCGACGGCTTCGAAGCCGAGCGATTCGTAGAGACGTACGAGGGCGTCGGCGCGGAGTCCTTCCACGACGAATCGTAGCTCCCAGCCTTCGGCGAGACGGTCGGGATCGGGCCGGGTCGAGATCGGCGAGGCTCCGCCCAGCGCGCCTGGCTCTCCCATCACACCGCGCGGGGCTCGAGCTTCGTGTCCGTCTCTTCGCTCGCGATCTTCTCGAGCCGCTGCTGGCCGAGCCAAGCCGCGCCGAGCGCGGGGACGTACTGCGGCAGGTCTCCTTCGGGGACGTTCACGCCGCCCGAGAGCGACTGGCGGGCCACGCGCGCCATCGTCTCGAACCGGAGGATCCCGCCGATGAGCGTGAACTCGGGCTCCATGCGCGCCCGCTTCATGAGCTGCACCGAGCGCCCCACGAGCGAGACGATCGCACCGTGCATGATGTCGGCGGGCGCCACTCCCTGGGAGAGGTGATTGATCACCTCGGACTCCGCGAAGACGGCGCAGACACCCGAGATCGACGGATATTCCTTCGACGTCGCGACGAGGGGCCCGATCTCCTCGGTGGAATAGCCGAGGTAGCGGGCGGTCTTCTCGAGGAAGGCGCCGGTTCCCGCGGCGCACTTGTCGTTCAGCCGGAACGTCTTCACCTTCCCCCGCTCATCGAGACGGGTCGCCTTCATCGTCTGCCCCCCCACGTCGAGCACGGTCTGTGTGTTCGGGAAGAGGAAGCGCGCGCCGCGCGCCGCGGCGGTCAGGTCGGTCACCACGAGGTCGGCGAACGGCGCCTGGTGGCGCCCGAAGCCGGTCGCGACGACGTAGCCGACCTGTTCGCGCGTGACGCCGGTCTGCCCGAGGAGGCGCGCGAGACATCCCTCGGCCACGTCGGTGAGGCGGAAGCCGGTCGGCTCGAGGGCTCGCCCGAGGATCGTGCGGTCCTCACGCAGGAGGAGCACTTTCGTGTACGTGGATCCGACGTCGATCCCGGCCGTGATCCGCATCGCGCGCGCGCTCATGACCGGGGCTGGGCCGCGCGCGCCGCCGGCTCGCGGGCCGCGAGGATGTGGTCGCGGGCGAAGAGGGCCGCGCCGAGCGCCCCCATGAAGTGGGAGTCCTCGCTCACGTTCACCTTGAGCCCGAGCTGGCGGTTCAGCGCCTCCACCATGGCGACGTTCCGCGCCACGCCGCCCGTGAACGTGACCTCCTCTTCGACACCCACCCGCCAGAGGAGGCTCACCGCGCGCGACGCGATCGACTCGTGCACGCCGAGCAACACGTCGCCGATCTTCTTCCCCTTCCCGAGCCATGAGAGGACCTCGGATTCGGCGAACACCGTGCACGTCGTGCTGATCTTCACCGGCCGCTCCCCGGTCAAGGCCGTCGGCCCGAGCTGCTCGAGCGGAATATCGAGCGCGGCGGAGGCGGCGCCCAAGAACCGCCCGGTGCCCGCCGCGCATTTGTCGTTCATGCAGAAGTCGGCGATCTCGCCCCGCGCCGACACCTTGATCGCCTTGGTGTCCTGGCCGCCCATGTCGTCCCCCGTGCGCGTGCGCGGGAACATGTGGACCGCGCCGCGTCCGTGACAGCTGATCTCGGTGACCTGCGTGTTCCCGAACGTCACCTTGTAGCGGCCGTATCCGGTCCCGACCACGAACTCGACCTCCTCTTCGCGGAGGCGGCCGTCCGCGAGCGCGCCCCGGAAGGCGTTCTCGGCGGCGCGCATCACGTTCGCACCCGTCGAGATGAGCGCGCGCCCGGCGATCGCTCCCGTCTCGTCCACCACGACCGCTTTCGTCTGCGTCGAGCCGACGTCGACGCCCGCCGCGTAGGCCATGCGCTACCTCCCCGCTTCGGCGCCGGAGGCCGCGGTGAGGCGGCGCGACACCAGTCCTTCGAAGAACGCGTCGATCCGGTTCTTGAGCTGCGCCTCGGAGACGACCCGCTGGTCCATCATGTCCGACTCCACGAAGAGCGTGGCGACGTCGCGCTTCTCCATGAGCGCGCGGCGGTCGTCGGCGAGGCCCGTCGAGACCGTGCGGCAGCTCTTGATCGGGTGGAAGACCACGCCGTCCACGGCGTAGGTGTCGACCATCTCGGCGAGGGCGGTCGTCGGATAGAACATGCTGTCCATCGCGTCGCGCACGCTCACGAGGAGTCCCTCGGCCAGGCTCTCGATGGGATCCTTCGGGTCGTGCTCGAACGCGCGGTTCGCGCCGCCCGAAGCGAACCAGAGGTAGGTGGAGCTGACGAACGTGCCGCCGTGCTCGGTGAAGAGCTCGGTGAAGCGCCGGAAGATCGGATAGCAGGGGACGCCGACGAAGACGAGCCGGAAGCGCTCGTCCACGAGCGTGCCGATCCCCTCCTTCTGCTTCAGCTCCATCTCCTCCACGAGCTGCTCGAAGTACGTCGCCCCCTCGGGCGCGCCGCGGAAGCCGTTTGCGACTCCGAGGTAGATCGTGCCGTCGGAGAGCGCGTTGTAGAGGGAAGGGCGGCTCTGGTTGAGCTCGAGCACCCGCTTCCACCCGCGGCCGAGGCGGTTCGTGTTCACGAGCGACTCGCGCAGGCGGTCGATGTCGAACTTCTTCCCGGTCGTCTCCTCGAGGAGCGCGATCAGCTCCCGGAGCTGCCCCGCCACGTAGCGGCGGTCGTTCTCGAAGTCGCGGTCGCCGCGCCAGGTCTGCGTGCCGTCGGCGCGCGTGCCCGGAACGTCGAGCACGTAGCACGGCATGCGGTACATCCGCTCCCAGATCTCGGCCCACTTCACGTACGTGTTGCACGCGTTCGTGAGCACCGCGATCTTCGGCTTGGGGATGCGCCCCATCGGGAGCTCCCCGCCCCGATGCTGCGTCGCCACGTCGGCCTTGACGTACCCACAGAGGTCGGAGGAATAGCCCATGTCCTCGGCCTCGTTCAGGTACTCGTGCGCCACGTGGCGCACCGCGGTCTGCAGCGAGTTGATCTCAGGGAAGACGAGCGGCAGGTCGAAGACGCGGAGCAGCTCCCCGAGGCTCCCCATGACGAAGACGTACGCGCCGCCGCGCCCGTCGATCGCGGCGCGCCCGAGGTCGTCGAACCACTCGCGGAAGAGCCGCGCCCCGTCGCGATTCCCGCGACCCACGATTTCCGTCTTCGCACCCGATGTCATGCTCGCGCCCTCACTCGAACAGGAGGTTCTCGACGAACGTCTCGAGCTGGATCTCGATCCCTTCGAACGACGTCATGCTCTCCTCGAACTCGGTGACGAAGTAGGGGACGCGCCCATGGTCGAGCGCCTGCACGTACCCCACCTGCTCCTCGAGCCCCGGCTCGCACATCTTGGCGGCGGCGACGATCACGGCGCGCGCCCCGGAGTGCTCCACCCGCTCGAGGAGCATCGCCTCTTTCGGCTTTCGCGGGTCGTGCTGCACCGGGCTGTAGCTCGAGCGGTCGAGATAGGCGCTCGCGAGATCGGCGAGCGGATCGGCTCCCGCGGGAACGTCCTCGAGGATCCAGCGCAGCCCGATCAGGAGATCGTCGTCCACGACGTAGCAGGAGCGGCCGATCGCGCGGATCAGATCGAGCGGCGGCTGCTCGCAGAAGCCTCCTTCGAAGACGACCCGGACCCGGTCCTGTGCGCGCGCGGGCCGGCCTTCGAGCAGCGGGAGCACGGTCCGGAGGAGGTCGTTGTGCTCCTCGCGCGGCACGAGCCCGCCCACCGCGGTGAGCGCGTACGCCTCGTGCGCTGCGACCAGCCACGGCCGCTCGCGCCGGATCGTGTAGAGACGGCGGAGGAGCGCGCGGTTCTCGTTGAAGACGCCGATCGAGCGGCGCAGGTCGTCGTCGGTGACGGGGCGCTCCGCGACCGCCTCGATGGTGCGGCGCAGGCGGTCGTACTCGCCGCGCAGGTAGGGCGCGGCGCTGGGCGAGGCCGCGTTCTGCGGGAGGTAGAGGATCTGGCAGGGATACGGGAAGTTCCGTCCCCAGACCGCCGCGAGGTTCCGGGCGGCGTCGCAGATGGGGTGCGTCACGAAGAGCTCGATCGTCACGATCTTCGCGAGCGCGAGCTCGAGCGACGTCTTGATGATGGAGCAGAGATAGGAGCCGAAGCGCGAGTCGGCGCGGGCCGCCTCGATCGGCGCGCCGCGCACCTTGAAGGGGAGGAGCCCCGCCGCGTGCGCGATCTCCTCCGGGAAGTAGACCTGGAAGTGCCCCACAACGCGCCCGCCCGCCTCGCGCCAGCGGCGCACCGTCGGGAAGGAGACGTCCTCGACCAGATCCTGACAGGCGGTCAGCATGCCCTCGAGGTCGCGCCCCTTCCACTCTGGGAAGACCGGCTCGACGGCTCTCATCGGTGCTCCCACGCGGGGGTCCGCTTCTCGGTGAAGGCGCGGAGCCCCTCCAGGGCGTCGCGCGTCGCCATGACCTCCTCCACGTAGATCGCCGAGGCGGCCTGGAGCGCGTCGGGGCGCGCGCGCCCGAACGCGGCGCGCAGCGTGCGCTTGGT
>JBLMWD010000005.1:0-12031 GCA_050257045.1 Bacteroidota bacterium
GTCCGGCCGCAGGCGCCGGCCCGGCCGGCGCTCCCGGGCGCGCGGCTCCGGCTGCGAGCGCGACGCCCCTGTCAGCGGCCGCAAAGTCGCGTCCGGGCGCGCGCGCCGGCCAGAACGGCGACGACGACATGGCGCACACCTACTTGTACTTGATCGCGGCTCTCGACCAGGGAGTCGAGCGGGGCGACATCACCGAGGAGAGCCACGCGCTCGTCCGCAACAACCTGAAGCGCCGGCTCGAGGTGATCCTCGCCGACGCGCCGCAGGCGAAATCCCGCTGACACCCGGCGTGATCCTTCGCGCCGACCGTATCCGGAAGCGGTTCGAGACGCGGTGGATTCTGCGCGACGCCGCAATCGGGCTCTCGCCCGGCGACGTCGTGCTCCTCGCGGGTCGGAACGGCTCCGGTAAGACCACGTTGGCGCGCATCCTCGCCACCCTCCTCGAACCCGATTCGGGCGAGATCCACTTCGAAGGCGCACCGCTCCACAAGAGCCGCCGGGCGGCGCGGCGCGCGATGGGATTCGCCTCCCACCGGCCGCTCCTGTATCTCGGTCTGACGCCCATGGAGAACCTCTCGCTGTTCGGGCGGTTGACCGGGCTGCGGGATCCCGGAGGTCGCGCGCTCGAGCTGCTCGAGCGGCTCGGGATGGGACCCTTCGCGCGCACGCCGGTCGAGCGCTTCTCGCGGGGAATGCTCCAGCGGGTGTCGCTCGCGCGGGCCTTCCTGGGCGAGCCGCGCCTGTTGCTGCTCGACGAGCCCTACACCGGCCTCGACGACGACGGCACGGCCGAGCTGAACGCGCTGATCCGCGAGGCCCGCGACCGCGGCGCGGCGTCGCTCGTCATCTCGCACGACCGGGAGCGGCTGGGCGCGCTACGGAATCGGCTGTGCTTCATGGAGGAAGGGCGCGTCGTGGAGCGCTCCGGCGATGCCGCCACGAGCGCCGCCGTTCCGGGAGCCGCGGGCAGCACATGAGCTTCCTCGCGGTCGCCATCAAGGACTTGCGGCTCCACGCGCGCGACGCGCGGTTCGTGGCGACGCTGTTGCTGTTCAGCGCGTCCCTGGTGCTGATCTTGAGCGTCGCCTTCGGCCCGATCTTCAAAGATCCGCCGCGCGAGGCGAGCGCGACGCTGTGGGCGGCGCTCTTCTTCGCGGGGGTGCTCGGCTTGACCCGCTCGCTCGACCTCGAGGCGGAGTCGGGAGGCGGCGACGCGATGCGCCTCACCGGCTGCGATCCCTACGCGATCTATCTCGGGAAGACCATCGCCAACATCATCTTGTTGGGGGCGGTCTTCGTTCTGGTGCTCCCGATCGCGTCGGTCTTCTTCGACGTGGGGAATCTGCGGGTGCTTCCGGGGGTGCTCGGCGTTGCCGCCCTCGGGGTGGTCGGGTATGCTGCGTGGGGAACGCTCTTCGCGGCACTGGCGCGCGGCCTCAAGGCGCGCGAGCTCCTGCTCTCGGTGCTTCTCTTTCCGTCGTTGGTCCCGCTCTGGATCGGCGCCGTCAAGGTGACCCATTCGCTGTGGGCGGAGGGAACCGCGGCCCCGGTGCAGGACTGGATCAAGGTGATGGCCGTTTCGGACGTCCTAGGGCTGGCCCTGGCGGCGTTCCTGTACGAATGGATTCAGGAGGCGAGCGAATGAACGTGGCGATTCCGTCGTGGTGGCGTCCCCTGGGCCGCGCCCTCTGGGGCCTGGCCTTCGTGCTCCTCGCGGTCTCGGTCTGGATGATCCTGGCCAAGGCTCCGATCGAGGTGCAGATGGGGCCGGTGCAGAAGATTGTCTACGTCCACGTGCCGAGCGCGACGGCGACGCTGCTCGCCTTCGGGTTCACGTTCGCGGCCAGCATCGCCTACCTGACGACGCGCAACTGGATGTGGGACGCGATCGCCGCGTCGTCGTGCGAGCTGGGCCTGGTGTTCGCGACGGTCGTGATGGTGACCGGGCCGCTCTGGGCGCGGTCGGCGTGGAACACGTGGTGGACGTGGGAGCCGCGCCTCACGACCTTCCTGATTCTCTGGATCTTGTACGCCGGGTATCACGTCGTGCGGGCATCGCTGCGGTCCACGTCGAAGCGGACCGTCTCGTCGATCCTGGGCGTCGTGCTGTTCATCAATTTGCCGATCGTCTGGCTGTCCATCCAGTGGTGGCGCGGGTCGCTCCATCCGAAGAACGTCACGATGACGGGCGACATGCGCGCCACGCTCATGGAGTCGATGCTCGCGTGGGTCGTCTTCTTCGCCGCCGCGTTCCTGTCGCGGCTGCGGCTGGAATGGGCGCGTGAGGCCGCCATGGAGAGGGAAAGCGGCCCGGCTCCGGCCCCCGCCGCAAGGAGGGTCGAAGCGTGAACTACGCCATCGCCGCCTACATCGCCGTCGTGATCATCTGGACGGTCTACTTCATCTGGCTCAGGCAGCGCGTCCGCCGCGCCGGCGAGGACTGAAGTCGAGGCCCCGCGGCCCGTCACCTCGGGCGTTCAGCCCCAGTCGTCCCACTCGTAGCGGCATGGAGCCATCCCGTGCGTGATCATTTCCAGGAATTCGAGATCTCGCCGGAGCTGGTGCGAGAGATGATGGAGACGGACGAGGAGGACGTGATTCTCCTCGACGTCCGCGACGATTGGGAATGGGAGGTCGCGCATCTCGAGGGCGCGATCCACATCCCGCTGGACGAGCTGGGGTTTCGCCTGAAGGAGCTCAACCCCCGGAACGAGATCGTCTGCTACTGCCACGTCGGCGAGCGGAGCATCGACGCCTGTCTGGTGCTCTGGGAGGCCGGATTCCGGAAGGTGCGGAGCATGACGGGCGGCATCGAGGCGTGGAGCGAGCTGGTGGACCCGACGGTGCCGAGGTATTGACGAATACCTGGCCCGTACCGGAGGCCACTGGTAGTATTAGCAGTTGATCCCCCCGTCAACCCGCTGACGCCCCGCGCGACGGCCGCGCCGGGCCCTCGATTCGACCCGCCCCGCTACAGGTGCTCCATGCAGAGCTACACGTTGACCCATCTCAGCGACGCTGTCCTCGTGCGGGATCTCAACGCCCTCGTCAACCGTCACCGCGAATCAACCGCTCAGCTGCTCGCCCATCTCGCCGAGGTCGATTCCCGTCGCCTCTACGTGCCGGCCGGATATTCGTCCATGTTTGGCTATTGCGTCGGCGAGCTGCGGTTCTCGGAGGATGCCGCCTACAAGCGGATCCAGGCGGCCCGTGCCGCCCGGCGCTTTCCGGCACTGTTTCAGGCGGTAGCCGAAGGTCGTCTCCATCTGACCGCGGTCGGGCTGCTCGCTCCTCATCTCAGCTCCGAGAACGCGGACGAACTGATCGAAGTCGCGACGCACCGTCGGAAGTTCGAGATCGAGCAATGGCTCGCCCGCCGCTTTCCAGCTGCGCTCGCGCCCGCGAGAATCTTCCTCCCGACCCTCCGGCCCGTTCCCCATGTTGCGCCAGCGCAAGCTGGAACCGCGTCGAACGCGGACCTCTTCTCGTCGGAGCGACTCGAGGTCAGTCGCCGACCGGGTCTACTTGCGCCGGCGCAATCCGGGCGTGAGGCGGGAAGGGATCGGACCGCTCAGGTCGACGTGTTTGAATCGGCTGTGTCCGAAGCGGTTGCGAGCGAGAGTCTCAGCCGTTTGAATGGGCCCGATTCAATGGCCCCGCCGCCGCAAGCGAGGGTCGGGCACGACAACCAGGTCATTCCAGGAGTGAGCGAGTCATTTCGAACCGGTGCCGGATCCGAGAGCTATCTGCTCCAGGTTCTGATTTCGAGCGGGACGTATGGCAAGCTCCGGCATGCCCAGGCTCTGCTCAGCCATGCCGTTCCGGCCAGAGATGTGGCTCAGCTGCTCGACCGCGCTTTGGACGCGCTCATCGCCCTGGCTGAGAAACGGAAGATCGGAGTTGGAGGTCCGGCGAATGGAGACCAGCGGCGATCGAGGAAGCGCCGCTCGCACACAGCGCCTGGCGTGCGCCATATACCGGCCCGTGTCCGGCGCGAGGTTTGGGAGCGGGATGGCGGCCAATGCACGTTTGTCAGCTCGGCCGGGCACCGCTGCACCGAACGACACTTTCTCGAGTTCGACCATGTTCGGCCAGTGGCGAGAGGAGGGCGGGCGACCGTCGAAGGGATAAGGCTCCGGTGCCGTGCGCACAATCAGTACGAGGCAGAGCGTGCTTTCGGATCAGGCTTCATTCGCCGCAAGCGGCAGGAAGCAAAGATGGCAGGGATCGAGGCCAACCGGACGAAGAACAGGAGAGATCTGCAGTCGCAACAGGGATTACCGTGGCGGGTCGCTCACGAAGAGCCTGCCACGCGTGAACAGACTACAAATGTTGATAGTTCGGGCCGCCCCCACCCTCCGGCGGAACCCACGTGATGATGCCGTAGGGGTCGGCGATGTCGCAGGTCTTGCAGTGGACGCAGTTGGAGGGATTGAGCTTGAGGCGCACGCCGCCTTCGGGCGCGGGCTCCATCTCGTAGACGTTGGCGGGGCAGAAGTGCTGGCAGGGGTTGCCGTATTCCTGCACACAGCGCGTGGAGCAGATCGTGCGGTCCTGGACCAGGAGATGCGCGGGCTGGTCCTCGTCGTGCTTGGTCCCTGAGTAATAGACGTCGTTCACCTTCGTGAACGTCTTCGCGTTGTCGTACCGGCGCTGGGTGTCGTCGAGCGACACCGGTGCTACGTGCGCCTGGGCGAGCTTTTCCATGTGCTCGAAGCCTGGCTTCCAGCGCGTACGATTGCCGAACCCGAGGCCGCCGGTGACGATCTGGAGCCCGGCGTCGGCCATCCCCATCCAGAGTCCGCGCTCGAATCCCTGGTGGAAATTCCGCACGCCCCAGAGCTCCTGGCGCAGCCACGAGCCCTCGATCCGCTCGTCATAAGCACGCAGCTTCTCGGCGTCGAACCGGCCGGCCACGAGCGCGTCGAACGCGGTCTCGGCCGCGAGCATTCCCGACTTGATCGCGAGATGAACGCCCTTCAGCCGCGGCCCGTTCAACAATGCCGCGCTCTCGCCCGCGAGCAACCCACCACCCCACGAGAGCCGCGGCACGGAGTACCAGCCGCCCTCGGAGATGGCCTTCGCGCCGTAGGACAATATCTGGCCGCCCTCGAGCAGTCCCGCGACCATGGGATGCAGCTTGAACTGCTGGAACAGCGCGTGCGGGTCGGTGAGCGGGTTCCAGTAGTCGAGGCCGACCACGAAGCCGACGGCCCAGCGGTCGTGGTCCATGCCGTAGACGAAGCCGCCGCCGAACGTGCGCGAGTCGAGCGGCGCGCCCATGGTGTGGATCACGCGCCCCTTCGGAACGCGCCCCGCCGGCATCTGCCAGACTTCCTTCACGCCGGTGGCGTAGATCTGCGGCGCGCGCCCTTCGTCCAGGAGCAGCCGCGGCGAGAGACGCTTCGTGAGCGACCCGCGCGCGCCTTCACATAAAACCGTCACCTTGGCGCGGATGTCCGACCCCGGCTCAAAATTCGACTTTCGCGCTCCGTTCTTGTCGATCCCCTTGTCGCCCGTCCGCACGCCGACCATCTGCTCGCCTTCGAAGAGTCCCTCCACGGCGGCCATGTTGGGGAGCACGTAGGCGCCGGCGGCCTCGACGAGCCCGCCCATCCACTTCTCGAAATCACCGAGCGAGATGACGTGGTTGCCGTGGTTCTGGAGCGGCGGCGGAAGGATGGGGAACTTGATCGCGCCCTTCTTCGTGAAGAAATACAGGTCGTCGCTCGTCACGTCGGATTCGATCGGAGCGCCCTTATCCCGATAATCGGGGAGGAGCTCGCGGATCGCGCGCGGATCGAGGACGCATCCCGAGATGCCGTGGGCGCCGATCTCGGAGGCCTTCTCGAGGACCGCGATCGAGACCTCTCCGAGCGCGGGCTCGGGAGAGCCCGACGCGACCGCCGCGTTGCGCTCGGCCACCAGCTGCGTGAGGCGAAGCGCGCCGGCGAGACCCGCGGGGCCGCCGCCGACGAAGACGACGTCGACCTCGAGGACGTCGCGCTGGACGTCGTTCACGCGCTCGGCACCTTCGCCGGCGTCGCTGCGCCCGCGTGCGGGGCGCCGTGCGTCAGCGACTCGAGATAGCGCTCGGCGTCGAGCGCGGCCATGCAGCCCGTGCCGGCCGCGGTGATGGCCTGGCGATAGACGTGATCCTGCACGTCGCCCGCGGCGAACACGCCGGGGACACTCGTCTTCGTGCCGTTATGGGTCTTGATGTAGCCGTTGGGGTGGAGCTCGAGCTGATCCTCGACGAGCTCGGTATTGGGTTGGTGCCCGATCCCGATGAAGACTCCGTCGATCTCCATGCTCGTGAGCGCACCGGTCTTGAGGTTCCGCAGGCGCACGCCCGTGACATGACCGGCCTCGGCCCCCAGCACCTCGTCGATCTCCGAGTCCCAGATGAAGGAGATCTTGGGATGGCTCATGGCGCGCTCCTGCATGATCTTCGACGCGCGCAGCTCGTCGCGCCGGTGCACCACCTGCACGTGCGAGGCGAACTTGGTGAGGAAGAGCGACTCCTCCATCGCCGTGTCCCCGCCGCCCACAACGATCACGCGCTTGTTCTTGAAGAAGAAGCCGTCGCACGTGGCGCAGGCCGACACGCCGTGGCCCAGCAACAGCGCCTCGCTCGGGATGCCGAGGAGCTTCGCCGAGGCGCCCGTCGCGATGATGAGCGCGCGCGCGGTGTACGTCGTTCCGTCGGCGGTGACGCGGAAGGGGTGCGCCTTGAGGTCGACCGACTCCACCGTGGCCTGCACGAATTCGGTGCCGAAGCGGTCGGCCTGGGCCCGCATTTCGGTCATGAGCGCGGGGCCCATGATCCCGTCCCGGAAGCCGGGGAAGTTCTCGACCTCGGTTGTGATCGTGAGCTGCCCGCCGGGCTGCGCCCCTTCGAACAGCAGGGGAGCCAGGTTGGCCCGGGCGGCGTAGATCGCGGCGGTCAGGCCCGCCGCGCCCGAGCCGAGAATGATGAGATTTCGGGTACCGGTCATGGGAACACGCAGTCCTCGTAACGGGTTTAGATGCGTGCGGCACCGGTCCCGGACCGTTTCGGCCCCGAATCGCGTGTACCACCGCCGCATCCAAGTGTGGGTCCACGCGATAGTAGGCAAACCGCGCCGGCACATCAACTCCCGGAGGATTTCGATGCAGATCCGTAGATCCCCTCGCTTCGCGACGACGTTCCTGGCCGCCGCCCTCGTGGCCGGCCTTTCCCCGGCGGCGCACGCCGCGCCGACGACATGGACGATCGATCCGAACCACTCGAACGTCTCGTTCACGATCCGCCACTTCTTCAGCAAGGTGACCGGCACGTTCCAGAAGTTCTCGGGCACGGTCGTCTACGACCCCGCGAACCCGGCGGCCAGCTCGGCGAAGGCGGAGATCGACGCCGCGAGCATCTACACCGCGAACGACAAGCGCGACGCGCACCTCAAGTCGCCCGACTTCTTCGACGTGGCCAAGTACCCGACGCTCACCTTCGAGAGCACCAAGGTGACGAAGGACGGCGACAAGCTCAAGATCGAGGGGAACCTCACCATGCACGGCGTCACGAAGCCGGTGACGCTGGAAGGGGATTTCATGGGATCGGGCCCGGCCATGGGCGGCCAGCGCGCCGGATTCGAGGCCTCGGCCAAGGTCGATCGGAAGGACTTCGGCATCATCTGGAACAAGGTCGTCGACCAGGGGACGATGCTCGGCGACGACGTGGAGATCCGGCTCGCGGTCGAGGCGATGAGCGGCGAGGGACCGGGCGGCGGCGCGAAGAAGGCCGACGCCGGCGGCGCGGGCTCCGGGAAGACGGGCGAGAAGAAGGCTGAAGCGAGCGCGAAATAGCGCTCGCGCGACGCGGCGCTCGCAGGACAGGCCGAAACGAGCGCATGACAGGACGACAAGACGAAACGACGAGCTGACGCGAGGCGCCGCCGGCGCCTGGCCGCAGCTCGTCAGCAATACGAAGGGCCGGCACGCATCACGCGCCGGCCCTTGTTCATGCCGCCGTTACGCGGCGTTTATCGCAGTGCTTCGTCCTCGGCGTCCTCCGCGCCGCGGAGCGGACCGGTCGCCGTCGCCGCCGGGTCGGCCGCCTGATCGCTTTCCGCGGCTGCCGGATCGGCCAGCGGATCGCTCCGCATCGCGTCTCGATCGGCCGCACGGAAACGCTCCGTCAGCTCGCGCGCGAGATCGGGCAGCACCGCGAGGTCGCCCTCCACGAACGGCAGCGCGGTGAGCGCCGCCGGCTCGACCCAGCGGATCTCGTCGCACTCGATCGCCACCGGTTCGCCGTCGAGCCGCTCGCAAAGATAGAAGTAGATGCTCACGCGCCGGTCGGGATAGACGTGGGTGAGCGCGCGCCAGAGCGGGCCGACGGTGATGCCGAGGCCGATCTCCTCGCGCATCTCGCGCCGGAGACAATCCTCGACCGTCTCGCCGGCGTGGCGCTTTCCACCGGGGAACTCCCAGCGCCCCCCCTGGTGGTCGCGCTCCTGCCGGCGCGCGATCAGGACCCGGTCGCCCGCGATCAGGATCCCCGCGGCGACCTCGTAGATGCGGATCGCCGGCTTACGCGCCACCGACACGCGCGGGGAGTGCCAGAATGAGCCCCCTCAGGAATCCCCCTCCCGACTTCGGCGCGCCCGGCGTCTTCAGGACGCGCTCGAGCTTCGCCTTGAGCTGTTCGTAGGTGAACGGCTTCGTCAGCACCTCGTGGATGCCCGCCTCGCGCGCCTTCCGCTCCGCCTCCGGGTCGCCGGAGATCACGAGGATCGGGGCCCGGAGACCGGTCCGCGCGAGCTCGCGGGCCATCTCCAGGCCGTCCATGGTGGGCATGATGAGGTCGAGGAGGACCGCGTCCGGATGGAATCCGCGGTTCACTTCGTCCAGCGCCTCGGCGCCGTTTCGTGCCACGCAGACATCGTACGCCGGCGAGAGGAGCAGCCGGAGGCTCTCCAGGGTGTCCGGTTCGTCGTCCACGATGAGGAGCCGCTTTCGCGAGAGCCGCATGGGACGAGTGTGACCGCTCGTCTCAGGCAGGTCAATGCGGGCGGCACCAGCGCCGATGGGGAGGGGGGCGGGCCATATCGGCCAGGACGTCCGGACACCGGGGCGGCGCCGGTGGGGCCGGCCCCGGGTACCGGACGGTGCGCTCCTCACTCGGGGATGGAGTAGAGGAACGCCTTCTTGAGGCGGGCGGGCCGCCGGTCGGGGTCGAACCCGCCGGCCAGCCATTCGAGCCAGGCGCCCATGTCTTCGTCGCTTACCTGGCCCGGCAGAAACTCCACGGCGCCGTACGAGTAACGGTCCTGGCTCCAGGCCAGGTTGCTGCGCTTGTAGAAGAAGGCGCAGAGGCGCTCCTTCCCCTCACGCGGGCGAAAGACCTTCATGCGGCAGCGATCGCGACCGGCGGCGCCGGGCGCGAGCTCCAGGATGCCTTTCCGCTCCTCGAACGTGAACCGATCGGGAGAGCGCTCGGCGGTGCGGCGCAGGCGGGCGAAGACGGCATCGAGCGCGGCCTCGGCCGCCTCGACGGAAAGCGGCGCGGCGGCTGCATTGGGTGCGGCGGCCGTATGGGGCGCGGCGCTTGGAGGCTCGGAAGCCGCACCATTCGCAGCTTCGACTTGCGAGCCCGCGGCGTGGACGGCGGGACCCCCGTTGGCGGAACGGGACGTAGCCGATGACGCTGCCGCCGTTTTCGCTTCGCGAGACATGGCGCGCATCTTCCGTCCGAAGATCGGGCGGGCCGCGACGCGCGCCGCCTTCAGGAACGTCTCGTACGCCCACGTCGCGGCGCCCGAATTCGCGAGGTAGCGCGTGTCGTCGGGCTGAACGACGAGGCTCACCTCGATGTTGGGGGCCGCGCCGATCGGGATCCGGTTCTTCCGGCACGCCTCGTAGACGTGCGCGAAGACGGCGCGCATCTCGTCGTAGCGCGGCGGCGCCTGCCGTTCCATCTCGGCGCCGATCACCGGCCGGAAGATGCAGACCGTGGGGAAGGCGCCGATCCCGGTGATGTAGTCGATCGCGCGCATCGTGTCCTCGATCGGCTCGACCCCGGCGATGATCTCGCCCGAGACCGCGCCCTTGCCGAGGAGCCGCGCGCAGTGCTCCATGGAATCGAAGAAGGCCTTCTGGCCGAACCAGCGCTCCTTCCCGGGGAGGTAGCGGGCGAAGTAATCGGGGTTCTGGAACTCGTAGCAGAAGGAGAAATGGTCGACGCCGAGCTCGACCAGCCGGTCGTACTGGCTCAGGTCCTTCGAGGGCATGAGCTGCACGCCGACGAGGACGCCGACCTCTTCCTTGAGCGCGCGCACGTACGGCTCGGCGAGCGCGAGATCGCGTCCCGCCTGGTGGCCGCTGTTCAGGTGTACGAACGTGACGCCCGACTCCGACTTCGCCGCGCGCGCGACCTCGACCACGTCGGCGAGGTCCTTCTGCGCGACCTCGTTCACGCCGACGTTCGAGCCGGTGGTGCAGAAGCGGCAGTTCATCGGCGGATCGGAGTACCAGAAGAGGCAGGAGTTCGCGATGTAGATGCCGAGGTAGGTGCCCTGGAGGACGCCGACCTTGGCCATCTCGGTGCCGCGCGCCGTGCGCCGGCCGTACCACTCCGGCTCCTCGGGGATGCGGACCGGATAGGCGTACCCCGACCGCGTGTCCTTCACGTAGTAGCCGCGGTCGTCGCGCCCGACGGTGTAGGGGGAGTCGCTCGCGAAGTCCTCCTCCACCGGGACGTTCATCCAGATGTCCTTGAGCGGGCCCGGGATGACGATCTCGAGCCCCGAGCCGAGCCCCGCGCGCGTGCGGGCTACGCGACGGGCGTCGCCCTCGAGCGTGCAGGAGGGATCGAGGCGCGCGCCGCTGCAGAAGAGGTCGATCTCCAGCTCGCAGGGGTTCCGGCGCGTCAGGGGCATGGATTGGGTCTCGCGGTGGCGGCGCGCCGGCAGCGCGCCGATCGACTAACCCGCGAAATTTAGCATGCTTAAACCGGCCGAAACCATGGTACGGAGGTAGCATTCGCGCGGCCGCGAGCCCGATCGGACCCATAGCCGCGCGGAGAGCGGCTTGTGGTGGCGCCGACGATCAGCCGGTGCGCGAGCGGCGCGGGAGCGACCCCATCTTGAGCTCCCGCTGGAGGAAGGACGTGGTGCGGGCCCAGGCGTCCTTGGCCGCGGCGGGGCGGTAGCCTCCCCACGGGTTGGTCTCGTTGGCGAAGGCGTGCGGGGCGCCCGGGTAGATCTTGAAGTCGACCTTCTTGCCCGCCTTGCGGAGCGCCTTCTCGAACGCCCGCACCTGGTCGGGGGAGATCCCCTGGTCCTCGGCGCCGAAGTTCCCGAGGACCGAGGCCTGCAGCCCGTGGATCGCGCTCTCGTCGGTGAGCGGCGCGCCGTAGTACATGACGGCCGCGCGAATCCCCGGATCGGCCGCGGCGAGGCGGATGGCGTTGCCGCCGCCCATGCACCAGCCGATCACGCCGATCGCGTTCGCGCGCACGTCCGAGCGGCCGCGCAGGAAGTCGGCGCTCGAGCGCAGGACGTTCAGCGCCTCGGCCTCGTCGAGCCCGCTCATCAGCTGGTGGGCCGTCGCTTCGTCCTTGGCGACCTTCCCGTGATAGAGGTCGGGCGCGAGGACGATGTAGCCCTCCTTCGCGAGCTTGTCCGCCTGGGCTTTCACCCAGTCGTTGAGGCCCCACCATTCGTGCACCGCGATCACGGCGGGGTGCGTTCCCTCGCCCCTCGGGAGCGCGAGATAAGCGTTGATTCGGGTGCTTCCCTGGGTGAACTGGATCATCCCCGCGCGGGCGAGGCCAGGCGCGAGGAAGAGCAAGAGGAGCGCGATCGAGAGTGGCCGCTTCATGGGGGAGCGCCTCCGGGTTGTGGATCGAGGGGTTCGAACGTCTCGGACGAGGATACCGGGTTCGGAGCGGGCACGCATCGTTCGGCGGGGCCCGCGACGCGATCCGCCCCGGCCGGAGGGGGCGCGGGCTCGCCCCGGCCGGCGCTCCGGATCCGGGCCGCCGCCCAGGC
>JBLMWD010000006.1:0-20088 GCA_050257045.1 Bacteroidota bacterium
CCTCGCGCGCCGCGATCGCCTCCTCGAAGCGGAAGAGGAGGAGCGTGAGATCCACGTCCTCGCGCATCCGGCGCACGCGGCCGTAGTTCCAGGCCCAGACCTGCGGCAGGACGTAATAGACGACGCGCCGCCCCAAGCGACGTGCGGCGCGGGCGAGGCCGAGATTGAGTCCGGGGGAATCGATCGGGAGGAAGAGGGCGTCCTTGTCGCGGGCGAGCCGTTCGAGCAGGGCCGCGCGGGCGCGGCGGATCGCGGGAAGATGCCGGATCACCTCGGCGAATCCCATCACGGCGACCGACTCCATCGCGGCCACCGGCTCGATCCCCACGCTCCGGAGCGCGGGCCCCGCGAGCCCCGCCGCTTCGACCCGGACGCCCCGCGCGCGGAGCGCGGCGAGGAGCGCCGCGCCCAGCCGGTCGCCCGAGGGGTCGCCGGCCGCGATGACGAGGCGCGGGAAGGTCAGACGGGAACGCCGGGGCCGCCCGGACCGCTCAGGACGGGACTCCGCTCGACCTGCCGGCGGACCAGATCGGCGACCCGCAGCGCCTCGAGCGCGGTCTCCGCCTCCGCCCACGAACGGGCGGGGTCGGCGCGGAGCGCGACGAAGTGCCGGAGCTCGGTCTCGAGCGGGTCGTCGTTCGAGACCGGGATCGGGAGCGGGCGGATCCGCGCGAGCCAGTGCGCCTCGGGGTCGTCCGCCTTCGCGGGCTCGAGCGTGAACGCCTCGACCGAGCGGTTCAGGCAGTCGATCGAGAGGTAGGCGTTGGCCTCGAAGAAGCGGATCTTCCGGATCTTCTCGCGCGAGATGCGGCTCGCGGTGATGTTCGCGACGCAGCCGCTCTCGAACGTGATCCGCGCGTTCGCGATGTCGATGTGCGGCGTCACCACGGCGACGCCGACCGCCTGCACGTCGGCGGGACGCGAGCGCGTGGCGAGCAGCGCCAGATCGAGATCGTGGATCATGAGATCGCGGATCACGTCCACGTCGATGCCGCGCGGCACGGGCGGCGCCAGGCGGTGCGCCTCGATGAAGCGCGGCGAGCGGAGGAACGGGAGCGCGGCACGGACCGCCGGGTTCATCCGCTCGATCTGCCCGACCGCGAGCGCGGTCCCCTGCGCCCGCGCGAGCGCGAGGATCGCCTCCCCCTCGGCGGGGCTCGCCGCCATCGGCTTCTCGATGAGGGTCGCGATGCCGCGCGCGAGCGAGGCACGCGCGGTCTCGTGGTGCGCCGGCGTCGGGGTCGCGACCGAGAGGAGGTCGAGGCCGGCGAGGAGCGCGGCGAGCGAGTCGTGGGTCTTCATGCCGAGGTCCGCCGCCGCGCGGTCGCGCGCGGCGGGATCGGGATCGTACCCTCCGGCCAGCTCCACCCCTTCGATCCGCCCCCACGCGCGCGCGTGGAGGGTGCCCAGGTGGCCGAGGCCGGCGACGCCGACGCGGAGGGCTCTCATCGGCTCACCGCACGATCCCCCGCTCCGAGGAGCGGATGAACTCGACGAACTCGACGATCTCGGGATAGGGCTTGAGCTCGAACGCGATCCGGTCGAGCGCCGGTCCGACGTTGAGCTGCGAGCGGTAGAGGATGCGGTAGGCGCGCTTCATCTCCATCCGCACCTCGGCCGGGATGCCGCGCCGCTCCATGCCGACGCTGTTCAGCCCGCACGCGCGGAGCGGATTGCCCGCCGCCTTCACGTACGGCGGCACGTCCTGAGGCACCCGCGATCCGCCGCCCACGAAGGCCTGGGTGCCGATCGCGACGAACTGGTGCACCGGCGTGATGCCGCCGACGATCGCGTAGTCGTCGATCCGCACGTGCCCGGCGAGGTTCACGCAGTTCGCGAGGATGACGCCGTTGCCGATCCGACAGTTGTGCGCGACATGCGTGTACGCCATGAGGAGCACGCCGTCGCCGACGTCGGTCGATTCCCCCTCGCCGGTCGCCGCGTGGATCGTCGCGTACTCGCGGATCGTGGTGTCGCGCCCGATCCGGACCCGCGTCGGATGGCCGCGGAATTTCAGGTCCTGGGGGATGTTCCCGATGGCCGCCCCGTGGTGGATCTGGCAGCCGGGACCCACCGTGGTGCACCCCTCGATGATCGCGTGCAGCCCGACGCGCGTTCCTTCCCCCAGCTCCACGCGCGGACCGATGTAGGCGAACGGTCCGACCACCACATTCGGCCCGAGCTCGGCGCCGCGGGCCACGATCGCCGTGGGGTGGATCGACGGGCGCGCGCGCTCCGTCGCCTCGGGAAGCGGGACGACCGCGCCCGCAACCCGCGCCCACGTCCCCGTCAGCCGGTCGGCTTCAGGGATTGCGGTCGACAATGCTGGAAAGGAGCTCTGCTTCCGCGACGAGGTCTCCATGGACGTAGGCCTTTCCCTCCATCTTGCAGATCCGCTGCTTGAGGCGGAGCAGAGTCAGCTCGAAGCGGAGCTGATCTCCCGGCCGCACCGGCCTCCGAAACTTCGCGTTGTCGATTCCCATGAAGTAGACGAGCTTGTCCTTCGGCCGCTCCACGGTGTTGAGGAGCAGGACGCCGCCGCACTGCGCCATCGCCTCGATGATGAGCACGGCGGGCATGATCGGATGCCCCGGGAAGTGTCCGGAGAAGAACGGCTCGTTGATCGTGACGTTCTTGATGCCGACCACCCGGTCCGGCTCGAGGCTCAGGATGCGGTCGATCAGGAGGAGCGGATAGCGGTGGGGCATGATGCGCTGGATGTCCATGATGTCGAGCTGCACCGGCCCCTGGTCGCCGTTTCGCTTGATGCCCGGCAGCAGGCTGCCCGGCGCCTCGTCGGCCATGAGCCGCTGGACGAAGCGGACGTTGGTCGCGTGGCCCGACTTCACCGAGAGGAAGTGCCCCCGCGCCGGATGGCCGAGCAGGTAGAGATCGCCGAGGAAGTCGAGGATCTTGTGGCGCACGAACTCGTCGTCGAAGCGGAGCGGCTCGCGGTTCACGATGCCGTCGGCCTTCACCACCACCGCGTTCTGGAGCGTCCCCCCCTGGATCATGCCGCGGGCGCGGAGCGTCTCCACGTCGCGCTCGAGCACGAACGTGCGCGCGGGCGCGATCTCCTTCACGAAGGTCTCGGGGGTGATGTCGTACGTGGCGTACTGCGTCCCGCGGTAGGCGTTCTCGTACTCGATCGTGAACGTGACGCGGAGCCCGTCATGCGGGAGCGCGACGAGGATCACGCTCCCTTCCTCGTAGCGGAGCGGCTCGCGGACGCGGAAGTACTGGCGCGCCGCCGGCTGGTCGACGAGGCCCGCGCTCTGGAAGAGGGCCACGTAGGGGCGCGCGCTCCCGTCCTGGGGCTCGGGAGGCTCCTGCGCGTTCAACGCGATCACCAGGTTGTCGATCTCGAGGCCCGCCGCCGCGGCGAGGATGTGCTCGACCGTGTGCACCTCGGCGGCGCCGTTCTTGAGAATCGTGCGGCGCATCTGATCGGTGTCGGCGCGCGCGTAGCGCGGCGCGACCGGGATCTCGGGAGCGCCCGGGAGGTCGAGGCGAACGAACCGGATGCCGCTCCCGGGCGGCGCGGGGCGGAACTCGACGTGGCAGGGGACGCCCGTGTGGAGGCCGACGCCGTCGTAGGAGACGGCGCGTCCGAGGGTGCGCTGGCTCGGGGTGTTCACGGGGCGGGTTTCCGCCCCTCCAGCTCCTCGACCCGGCGACGCAACGCGCGAACGGTCTGTACCAGCTCCGGGAGGCGCCGGAGGGAGGCCTCGATGCGCATTGCCTGCGCCACCGGCAGGGCCGGATAGCCGAAGAGCCGCTCGCCGGGCTTCACCGACTTCGACACGCCCGACTTCGCGCCCACCTGCGCGCCCGCTCCGATCTCGATGTGCCCCACGATGCCGACCTGTCCGGCGAGCACGACGTGATCGCCCACGGAGGTGCTGCCCGAGATACCGACCTGCGCGACGATGATGCAGTTCTTCCCGACCTGGACGTTGTGCGCGATCTGGACGAGGTTGTCGATCTTGCTCCCCGCGCCGATGCGCGTGGTCCCCATCGTGGCTCGGTCGATCGTGACGCACGCGCCGAGCTCGACGTCGTCCTCCACGACGACGTTCCCGACCTGCGGGAGCTTCCGGTAGACGTCGCCGTCACGGACGAAACCGAACCCGTCGCTCCCGATCACAGCGCCGGAATGGACGATCGCCCGCGCGCCGAGGACGCACTCCTCCCGGAGGGTCACGTTCGGATGGAGGCGCGTTTCGGGTCCGATCGAGGCGCCCGCGCCGACGTAGCAGCCGGGGCCGATCCAGGCGAGCGGTCCGACTCGGGCGCCCGGCTCGATCACCACGTGCGCGCCGATGGACGCGGTCGCGTCGACGCAGGCGTCGGGGGCGATGACGGCCGTCGGATGGATGCCGGGCTCGGGGCGCGGCTCCTCTCCCTGGAAGAAGCGGACCGCCTTCAGGAAGGCGAGGTAGGGGTGCGGATTCAGGATGAGCGGCTTCCCGAGGCCGCGATGATCCTCGGCCACGATCACGGCGGAAGCGTTCGTCGTCTGGAGGTAGGTCTCGTAGCGGGGATTGGCGAGGAAGGTGAGCTCCCCTTCCCTCGCTTCGCGGATGCCGGCGACCCCGGTGATCTCGGTCGCGCGGTCGCCGACGACGGTGCCGCCGACCGCCTCGGCGACCTCCCCGAGGGTGGCGCGGATGACGGCTCGGGCGGGGACGCCCGGGTCGGCTCCGACCGCATGGGCCGGGCCTCCGGCGATGCTATTGCCCGGAGGCGGTGCGTCCGCGAGTCGGGGTTCCGGTGTCATCTTCCGTTTTTAGATCGCTCAGGACGCGGTCGGTCAGGTCGTACGAATGATCCCCGAATACGACGTTTCCGTCGGCCGCATCGAGGATCAGCGAATACCCCTCGTCGGTGCCGATGATGGTGACGATGTTGTGGACGCGATCGATGATCGGCTTCAGCGCTTCCTGGTTGAGCTGGGAGATCCTGCCGTTGGGTCCCCAGTTCGCCTGGACGAAGGCCTCGTAGTCCGAGACCTTGGCCTGGATCTGCTTGTTCTGCTCGTCCCGCTTCGCCTCGCTCAGCATCGGACTCTGCTGATCCAGCTTGCGCTGGAGCTCGTCGATCTCGGATTTCTTCTCCTTGGCCTTCTTCGAGATGTCCGAGACCTGCCGGTTGAAGTCCTCCTGGACGGCCTTCGTCTTCTCGTACTTCTGGAGGATCCGGTCCGAATCGATGAAGCCGATCTTCAACTCCGCGGCGGAAGCGACGGAAGCCGCGGCGAGGGAAGCGCACAAGGCGACCCAGAGTAGCGCACGCCCTTTAGGATGTCGAGTCATATCCCAACCTCTTGTGTCAGAAGGTGTTGCCCAGCTGGAAGTGCGTCTGCCAACGCCCCCCTTCCTCCCGGTCGAAACCGTACCCGATGTCGAGCCCGACCCTGCCCAGGGCGGGCACTTCGAGCCGAACGCCGAACCCGGCCGACTTGCGGAGGTCGCCGAGGTCGAGGTCGCGGCTGGAGTTCCACGTGTTGCCGGCCTCGAAGAAGAAGAGGCCATGGAGCGGGTCCGCGATCGGGAACTGGAGCTCGCTCGTCAGGATCAGCATCTCCCGGCCGCCCGGGTAGCGGTCGAGAACCGCTCCCGTGACCGGATCGCGGGTGATGTTGGCCCGCGGCACCACGTAATAGTCCGGGTACCCGCGAAGGTAGTCGGACGTCGTCCCCCCGAGCCGGAACTTCTCGTAGTCGGGGACGGTGCTGCCGGCCAGGTAGCCCGCCTTGCCCCGGAGCATCAACGTGAACGGGGACTGGAGCTTGGTGTAGTTCCGGAGCTCGAGCGTCTCCTTCGTGTAGTGCTCGACGCCGCCGAAGAGCCCTCCGGCGAACTCGCTCCCCCACGAGAGCCGGGACCCTCGCGTCGGATAGAACGGATTGTCGGTGCTGACCCGGTTGAACGTGAGGCTCACGCTGGTCACCCGGCGCGGCCAGTGGGTGTGTCGAAGGGAGGACAGGTCCGCCGGCTCCCCGGAGGCCGAGTCCCGGATGCCGAAGAGAGTGACGTCGCGCAGGTCGAACGCCGCCACCGCCCGGGTGTAGTCGGGCCAGGGGAGCGGCCGCCCGAGCCGGAAACCGCCGCCCACGTCCTTCCGATGGTAGAAGTCCAGCTCGCGCTGGGTGTTGAAAATGTCGCCGCCGAGCGAGAGCGGCGTGTCCCGGAACCACGGTTCCGTGTACGAGAGCTCGATGTCGTTCACGTTGCTCCCGCGCTCCAGACGGATCGAGACGCTCTGGCCGTTCCCGAACAGATTGTTGTGCCCCAGCTCGAGGAACCCGGTGACCCCGGTCTGGCTGGAGTACCCCGCCCCCGCGCTCGCCGTTCCGGTCTGCTTCTCCTGGACCTTGAGCGTCAGGTTGATGTCGGCGCTGTCGCCGGTCGGCTCGTAGTCGACGTTCACGTCCTGGAAGTACCCGAGGCCGAAGATGTCGCGCTGGGTCCGGATGAGGGACGAGCGCCGGAAGACGTCCCCCGGCCGGATCATCGCCTCGCGGCGGATCACGTTCTCCTTGGTCCGCGTGTTCCCCACGATCTTGAGGTCGGCCACGCGGGAGCGCACCCCCTCCTGGACCTGGAACTCCACGTCCACGATCGAGTCCCGGTCGCTGAACTTGGGGTCGATCGAGAGGAAGAGGTATCCCTGCTCCTGGTAGAGGGAATAGGCGTTCTCGAGCGTCTTCTGGACCAGCGATTCGTTGTAGGGGGTTCCCGGCCGCACGACGGTCGCGATGTCGAGCGCGGCGCGGGGCACCGCGGTGTTGCCGGTCCAGGCCACGTTGCCGAACCGGTAGCGCGGACCCTCCCGGACGTAGACGTGGAGCGCGACCCCCTTGCCGTCGGGGGTCGGCACGTTCCGGATCGAATCGACGTCGGCGTCGCGGAAGCCGCGGCTCCGCATGTAGAGCCGGATCTTGGTCTCGTCGTCCTCGATCTGGGACGGCTTGAACGTGCCGCTCTTGAGGAAGCCCGGCGTGCGGCTCTTCATCGACTTCCGGATCCCCTCGGCGGACAGGTTGCGCGCGCCGTGGACGGTGATCGAGCGGACCTTGAGTTTCGGCCCCTCGTCGATCTGGAAGACGACGGTGACCGCGCCCGGCCCGGCCGGCTTCGTGATCGGCGAGACCTTCGCGCGCGAGTAGCCCTCGTCGGCGTAGGCATCCTGGATCTTGCGCGCGTCGAGATCGAGGGTGCCGGGGTCGACCAGCTGACCCGTCGCGACGGTGATCTTCCCGCGGAGGGTCTTCTCGTCGATCTTCTTCGCGCCGCTGAACTGCACCGCCTGGACGCGCGAGCGCTCCGTGACCCGGACGTTCAGGTCGACGCCCGCCGGCGTGGCGACGTCCTGCACGTCGACGTCGGCGAAGAGGCCGGTCGCGAAGAGGCGCCGCACCCCGGCGCTGACGGCCTCGCGGTCGTAGGAATCACCCGCCTTGAGCCCGAAGGTGCGGAGGATGACGGTGGAATCGACGTTGGCGAAGCCGGACGCGCGCACGGAATGGATCGTCGCGGAGCCCGGCGCCGGAGCGGCCGGAGGCAGCAGGCGCGGCACCGCCGCGCGCGGTGCTGCCGTCGAATCGAAGGGAGAGGCGGTCTGGACCTGGGCCGCCGCCCGGCTCCAAAGGCCGGCTCCGGCCGCGAGCAGGAGCGCCGCCCACGCCGCGCGCCGGATCCGGTGGGTCCTCAAGAGGCGAACGTCAGCTCGTCACCGCTGCGTGAGATCAGCACGTCGCTGCCTTCCTTGAGCTGACCGCGCAAAACATGCTCCGAGAGGGGGTCCTCGATGAGCTTCTGGATCGCCCGCTTGAGCGGGCGGGCGCCCAGCGCGGCGTCGAACCCCTTCTCGATCAGGAGGTCGACGACCGACGGCTCGAACGTGACGCGCACGCCGCTCTGGTGCAGACGCTCGGAAACCTGCTGGAGCAGGATCTGGGTGATCTGCTCCATCTGCGGTCGCGAGAGCGGGTGGAAAACGATCGACTCGTCGACCCGGTTCAGGAACTCCGGATTGAAGGAGCGCTTGAGCTCATCGAGGATCGTCCGCTTCATGTTCTCGTACGTCGAGTCCTCGGTGCGCTCCTGGAATCCGAGCGCGCGGTTGCCCTTGATCTGCCGGGCGCCGAGGTTCGATGTCATGATCAGCACCGTGTTCTTGAAATCGACGCGGCGGCGCAGGCTGTCGGTGAGCTGCCCGTCGTCGAGCACTTGCAGCAGGATGTTGAACACGTCGGGGTGGGCCTTCTCGATCTCGTCGAGCAGGACCACGGAGTAGGGCTTCCGGCGCACCTTCTCGGTGAGCTGGCCCCCCTCCTCGTGGCCGACGTACCCCGGCGGGGCGCCGATCAGCCGCGAGACCGAGAACTTCTCCATGTACTCCGACATGTCGATCCGGATGAGCGCGTCGGGATCGTCGAAGAGGAACCGCGCGAGCACGCGCGCGAGCTCGGTCTTCCCCACGCCGGTCGGGCCGAGGAAGATGAACGAGCCGATCGGGCGCCGCGGGTCCCGCAGTCCGGCGCGGTTGCGCCGGATGGCGCGCGAGACGGCCGCCACGGCCTCGTCCTGTCCGACGATCGACTTGCGGAGCTCCTCCTCCATGCGGAGGAGCTTCTCCGACTCCTTCTCCTCGATGCGCGAGATCGGGATGCCGGTCATGCGCGAGATCACCTGCGAGATGAGGTCGGCGTCGACCTTGACCTCGGTCTCGTGCTTGATCTCGTTCCAGTTCTTCTTGTGCTCGCGCAGCTTCGCGCGGAGCTCCTTCTCCTTGTCGCGGAAGCGGGCGGCCTTCTCGAACTCCTGCTGCTGGATCGAGGCCTCCTTCTCCTTGGCCACGTCCTCGACCTGCTTCTCGAGCTCGCGCACTTCGGAGGGGATCGCCGACATGGAGAGCCGGGCGCACGCGCCGGCCTCGTCGATCACGTCGATCGCCTTGTCCGGGAGGAACCGGTCGTTGATATAGCGGTCGGCGAGACGCACCGCCGCGATGATCGCGTCGTCGGTGTACTTCGAGCCGTGGTGCGCCTCGTACTTGTCGCGGAGCCCCATGATGATCTGGATCGTCTCGTCCACCGAGGGCGGGTCGACCATGATCGGCTGGAAGCGGCGCTCGAGGGCGCCGTCCTTCTCGATGTACTTGCGGAACTCGTCCAGCGTGGTGGCCCCGATGCACTGGAGCTCGCCGCGCGCGAGCGCCGGCTTCAGCATGTTCGAGGCGTCGATCGCCCCTTCGGCGCCGCCCGCCCCCACGATGGTGTGGAGCTCGTCGATGAAGATGATCGTGTCCTTCGATTCCCGGATCTCGTTCATGACCGCCTTGAGCCGCTCCTCGAACTGGCCGCGATACTTGGTACCCGCGACCACGGCGGCGAGGTCCAACGTAACGATCCGCTTGTCCTTGAGCGTCTCCGGGACCCGGTTCTCGACGATCCGCTCGGCCAGCCCCTCGGCGATGGCGGTCTTTCCGACGCCCGGCTCGCCGATCAGGATCGGGTTGTTCTTCTTCCTGCGGGAGAGCACCTGGATCACGCGCTCGATCTCGGACTCGCGGCCGATGATCGGGTCGAGCTTGTTCTCCCGCGCGAGCGCGGTGAGGTCGCGGCCGAACTGGTTCAGGGCCGGCGTCTCCACCTTTCCCTCGCGCTCCGGCTGCGAGGCGGACGGCGTGCCGCCGAGGAGCTTGAGCGTCTCCTCGCGCACCTTCTTCCGGTCGACGCCCAGCTCGAGGAGGACGCGCGCGGCGACCCCCTCCCCTTCGCGGATCAGGCCGAGGAGCAGGTGCTCGGTGCCGACGTAGTTGTGGCCGAGCTGGCGCGCCTCGTCGACCGACAGCTCGAGCACGCGTTTCGCGCGCGGCGTGAAGGGGATCTCGCCGATCGTGAGCGTGCCCCCCGTGGAGGCCACCATGCTCTCGACCGCCTGGCGGATGGCGTCCAGGTCGAGCCCCAGGTTGTTCAGCACCGTGGCGGCGATCCCCTCGCCCTCGCGGATGACTCCGAGGAGGAGGTGCTCGGTCCCGATATAGTCGTGCTGGAGCCGGGCCGCCTCCTCGCGGGCGAGGTACATCACCTTGCGCACGCGTTCCGTGAACTTGTCATGCATCGGCTGCGAGCCTCCCGCCTCGCTCTAGTTCGAGCGCACCGAGTCGTCCCCGCCGCTCTCCAGGAGGCCGCGGACGTAGTCGGCGCGAACCACGTTCCGTTCGCGCTGCTCCATCTCGCGTCCCGTGAAGAGCTGCAGGTGCGCCGGCTGGGTGCGGATCAACATCTCGTTCAGCGTCGGTACGTCGGTCAGCCCCTCCATGTTCAGCGCCACGCCGAAGCGCACCGCCGAGGAGAGGTTGATCACTTCCTGGGACGAGATCACGCGGCTGTGCCGCAGGGTCCCGTAGGCCCTCCAGATCTTGTCCTCGATCTGCACGCGGGCGTCCTTGACCAGCTCGTCGCGCGCCCGCTGTTCGTAGTCGATGATCTGTCGCGTCACGCGCTCCAGGCTGTCGACGGTCTCCCGCTCGCTCTGACCCAGCGTCGTCTGGTTCGAGATCTGGAAGAAGTTGCCCATGATCTGCGATCCCTCGCCGTAGAAGCCGCGCACGGCGAGTCCGACCTGCGTGATCCCCTGGAGCACCTTTCCAATCTGCTTGGTCAGGACGAGCGAGGGCAGGTGGATCAGCACCGAAGCCCGCATGCCCGTTCCCGCATTGGTCGGGCACGCCGTCAGATAGCCCAGCTCATCGCTGAAAGCATAGTCGAGGTCCTGCGCCAATTCATCATCGATGGCGTTCACCGCCTCCCAGGCCGATCGGAGCTGGAATCCCGAGGCCAGCGCCTGGAGACGGAGGTGGTCCTCCTCGTTCACCATGACCGCCACGCTCTCGTCGGGCATGACGAGCAGCCCGCGGAGCTTGCCGTTGTCGGCGAGATCGTTCGAGATCAGATGGCGCTCGACGAGGAACTGCCGGTCGAGCGGCGTCAGATCGCGCATCTGGAACGCCGAGGAGTGGGCGAGCGGCGGCGTCTTCCGCACCGCGGTGATCGAGCTCGAGTAGACCATCGCGAGCTGCTCCTCGCGCGCGCGGTGCGTGAACGGCACGTCCTTGAGATTCCGCGCGAGCCGCACGCGCGTGGAGAGGACGATGTCGGACGAGGGCCCGGTCCCGTCGAGCCAGCGGCCGAGGTGCTGGGCGAGGGTCGTGAGCTTCATGCCGCCCCTCCTCCCGGCGCCTCGGGAGCTTCCGCCCCTTCCATGGCGCGGATCCGATCGCGGATCGACGCCGCGGTCTCGAACTCCTCGCGCTCGATGGCGCGCTGGAGCTCCTCGTGGAGCCGCTGGATCTCGTGGCGGAGGTTGGTCTGGCTGGCGTCCCGATGGGGCGCCTTGCCGACGTGCTTCGTGCTGCCGTGGATGCGGCGGAGGAGCGGCCGGAGCTGGGTCCGGAACGTGGTGTAGCACTCGGAGCAGCCGAGCCGCCCCGTCTCCCGGAAATTGGAGTAGACCAGGCCGCAGCGCGGGCACTGCACCCGGCCGACCTTGGCCTCTTCCCCCACCCCGGTCTGGTCCACCATGCCGGCGAGGAGATCGCCCACCGAGAACTTCGTCTTGAGCAGCGGCACGCTGTAGCCGCGCTCCTCGGCGCACTTCTCGCACACGTGGTATTCCGACTTCTTGTTGTTCACGATCTCGGTGAAGTGGACGATTGCCGGCCGCTTCCCGCACAGCTGACACTGCATGGCCGCTTCCCTCCCGACCGGTCCTAGCCTCTTAGATGCGGGTCGGCATCAGTTTCATCGGCTCGAGACGTCCGTCCTGCAGCCCGAGCACGCGGCCCGCCGAAGCGGCCACTTCCGAGTTATGTGTAGCAATTACAATGGCCTGAGACTCATCTCGCCGGTACCGCTCCAGGATGTCCAGGAGCGCCAAGGTCGCCGGACGGTCGAGGTTGCCGGTGGGCTCGTCCGCAAGCAGCACCGCGGGTTTGAGATGCAAAGCCCGCGCCACGGCGACACGCTGCTGCTCCCCGCCCGACAGCTCGGCCGGCTTGTGCTCCAGGCGCCCGCCCAGGCCGAGGTCCACGAGGAGGCTCTCGGCCCGGGCGCGAACCTCGGCCGCGGGCTTCCCCGCGATCCAGCCGGGCATCATCGCGTTCTCGAGGGCGGTGAACTCGGGAAGGAGCTGATGGAACTGGAACACGAACCCCACCGACCGGCTCCGGAGCCGCGACCGCCCCTCTTCGTTCAGGGAGGACATCGAGACCCCTCCGATCCGCACCGTCCCGGCGTTCGGCCGGTCGAGGCCGCCGAGGAGGTGCAGCAGGGTCGACTTTCCCGACCCCGACGCGCCCACTACCGCGATCATCTCTCCCGGCCAGATCTTGAAGCTCGCGTCGCGGAGCACCACGACGGGGGCCATCCCCTCGTCGTAGGTCTTGGCGAGGCCTTCCGCTTCGAGCACGGGCGCGCCCGCGCCATCCGGCTCATTCATACCGGATCGTCTGGACCGGGGCAAGCCGGGCCGCTTGCCACGCCGGATAGAGGCTGGCGAGGAAGCAGGTCACCGTGGCGGCCGCCGCGACGAAGACGAAGTCGGTCCACTCCATCTTCACGGGAAGGGTGTCGATGAAGTAGATCTCTCCCGGCAGATGGAGCAGCTTCCATCGCCCGAGCGCGTACGAGACCGCGAGGCCGGTGCCGAGCCCCAGCGCCGTACCGCACAGCCCCACCAACGTTCCCTGCAGCAGGAAGATCTGGAGGATGCCGCGCGGAGTCACCCCCATGGTGCGTAAAACACCGATATCACGCCTTTTCTCTAGGACGAGCATGACCAGGCTGGAGACGATGTTCACCGCCGCTACGATCACGATGAGGATCAGGATGGTGAACATCACCGCCTTCTCGATGCGCATCCAGGCGAAGAGGTTCCGATTCAGGTCGATCCAGTTCGTCACCCGGTAATCGGGGCCGAGGGCTTTCTCGAGCGCGCGCGAGGCCTCCCCCGCGCGGAACATGTCGGGGAGGCGGAGCTGGTAGCCGGTGATCTCGTCGCCGAGGCGGAAGAACTCGGCCGCCGTGGGGGCGAGCACGACGCCGAACGAGGAATCGTACTCGTAGAGACCCGACTCGAAGATCGAGGCGACGCGCAGCCGCATCGTGCGCGGCACGCCGCCGAGGACGCCCCCCGGCTCCTCGGTCGGGAGGCTGATGAGGATCACGTCGCCGCGCGTGACCCGGAGTCTCGAGGCGAGCTCCCGCCCGAGCGCGATGCCCGGGAGATCGCCTCCCGCGAACGCGTCGTGCGAGGGGTAGAGGTGCGCGAGGATGTCGGTCACCCGCACCTCGGCCTCGGGGTCGACCCCCTTCAGCACCATCCCGTCGACGCCGTGGCGCGAGGCGACCATCACCTTCCCGTAGACGAACGGGGCGACCTGCGCCTCGGGGAGCGTCGCGTGGATGTTCATCACGAGCGCCGGATTCGCCGGCATCGGCCGGTCGTCCGCGGAGAGGACCGCGACGTGGGCGTTGGTGCCCGCGATCCGCCGCTGCACCTGGTCCTCGAATCCGTTCATGACGGAGAGGACGATCGTGAGCGCCGCGACCCCGACGAAGACCCCGCCGATGGCGAGCAGGCTCACCAGCGTGATGAAGTTGAGCCGCCGCTTGGAGCGGAGGTAGCGCGAGGCGACGATCCAGACGTATCCCATCGGTGGCCCGAGGGGGGCGGCGCCTAGCCCCCCTCCTCTTCGGGGCGCATCTGCGGGAAGAGGATCACGTCGCGGATGCTCCGCTGGTCGGCGAGCAGCATGACGAGCCGGTCGATCCCGATTCCGACGCCGCCCGTCGGCGGCATCCCGAGCTCGAGGGCGCGCAGGTAGTCCTCGTCGAGCATCTGCGCCTCCTCGTCGCCCCGTTCGCGCGCGCGCATCTGCGCCTCGAAGGCGCGCCGCTGCTCGATCGGATCGTTCTGCTCGGAGAAGGCGTTCGCCACCTCCATCCCGGCGATGATCAGCTCGAAGCGCTCCACCACGCTCGGATCGCCGCGGCGGACCTTCGCGAGCGGAGAGACGTCGCGTGGATGATCGATTAGAAACGTCGGCCGTTCGAGCTTGGGCTGTACTCTCTCCGAGATCACCTCGTCGAGGATCCTTCCCCAGCCGAGCGCGGGATCGATGGAGACGCCGGCGCGCTGCGCGAGCGCGCGCAGCTCGGCCGGATCCTCCGGCAGCTTCGTCACGCCGAGCGCCTCCGCCGCCGCATCGGGATAGCGGAGCCGCCGCCACGGCGGGGCGAAGTCGATCGGTCCGCCCTCGCGCGGGACCTGCGTGCCGCCATGAAGGGCGCGGACCGCATGCAGGATCAGGTCCTGGGTCACTTCCATCATGACTTCGTAGTCCGCATACGCCTGGTAGAACTCGAGCATCGTGAACTCGGGGTTGTGGCTCCGGTCGATCCCCTCGTTCCGGAAGTCCTTCGCGATCTCGTAGACCCGCTCGAACCCGCCCACGATGAGCCGCTTCAGATAGAGCTCGTCGGCGATGCGGAGGTAGAGCGGCATGTCGAGCGCATTGTGGTGCGTCGTGAACGGCCGCGCCGCGGCCCCGCCGTAGAGCGGCTGCAGCGCCGGCGTCTCCACCTCCAGATACCCCCGAGCGTCCAGGAATTCCCGGATCGCCCGCACGAGCCGGGCGCGCATGAGAAAGACGGCCCGCACCTCGTCGTTCACGATGAGGTCGGTGTAGCGCTGCCGGTAGCGGATCTCGACGTCGGTGAGTCCGTGCCACTTCTCGGGGAGCGGGCGGAGCGACTTGGCGAGGAGCGTCACCGCCGCCGCCTTGACCGTGATCTCACCGGTCTTCGTGGTGAAGACGGTCCCCTCGACGCCGATCCAGTCGCCCAGGTCGTAGTCGAGGGCCTGCGCGTAGGCCTCGGGGCCGAGCGCGTCCTCGCGGAGATAGACCTGGAGGAGGCCGTCCTGGTCCTTCACGTGCGCGAACGAGGCCTTGCCGTGACCCCGCTTCGTCATGAGGCGGCCGGCCACGCGCACCGTCTGCCCCGAGGACTCGAGGGCCGGGTGATCCGCGCGGATCCGCCCGGAGCGGTGTGTCACGTCGTAGCGATAGGCGTAGGGCGAGAGGCCGCGCTGCTCCAGCGCCTGGAGCTTGGCGCGGCGAACTTCCTGGATCGACACGGAGCTCCCGCGGCCAGAGTTGCTCCCGCGGCGAGCGGGCGCGGCACGATGCCGGGGCGCGCGGGAAGTCGGGGGATATTAGGGAGCGAAGCGGGGCGGGTCAAGGGCGCCGGGGGTCTCATCAGCCTCGAGGGCCAACCCGCGCGGCCGCCCGCAGCCCGTGCAGTAGCTCCACTCGGGCGCGACGCGCCGGCCGCATCCTTCGCACGCGAGATCGGCGCGGGTGCCGCAGCTCGGGCAGAAGGAGTATTCGGTCGAGATCGTGGCGTGGCAGCCGCCGCAGATGCGCCCCGACTCCTCCGGGGAGTAGACGACGCGCTGGATCTCCTCCAGCGTCGTCTCGCCCGCGAGCGTCTTGGCGAGGCCGTCCTGGCCGATCGGCACCATCCCGTTCTCGATCGCGGCCGTGCGGATCATCGCCTCCGAGGCGCCCGCCGTGACCAGGCGTCGGAGCGTCTCCCCCATCTCGAGGACCTCGTAGACGCCGGTCCGGCCGCGATACCCCGTTCCCTGGCACTGGTCGCAGCCGGCGGCGCGGTAGAGGGCGAGCTTCCGCGCGTCGCTCCCCGACAGCCCCATCGTGCGCAGCGCGTCGGCGGAGGGGACGTAGGCGTCCTTGCACTTCGGGCAGAGGGTGCGCACGAGCCGCATCGAGACGACCGCGATGAGCGCCGAGGAGACCATGTAGGGGGCGAGACCGAGGTCGACGAGCCGCGTCACGGCCGAGGCCGCGTCGTTCGTGTGCACGGTGGAGAGGACGAGGTGCCCCGTGATCGAGGCGCGGAAGGCGATCTGCGCGGTCTCGGCGTCGCGGACTTCCCCGACCATCAGGACGTCGGGGTCCTGGCGCAACATGGCGCGCAGCACCGCCGCGAAGGTCTTCTTGCTCCTCTCGTCGATCTGGACCTGGTTCACCCCGGGCACCTGGTGCTCGATCGGATCCTCGGCGGTGATGATGTTCTTCGTCACCGAGTGGATCTGCTCGAGGATCGAATAGAGGAGGGTCGTCTTCCCGCTCCCGGTCGGGCCGGTCACGATGAGGATCCCCTGCGGGCGCGCGGCGAAGCGCCGGATCTGTCCGAGCCCCTCGGGCGAGAGGCCGAGGGTGTCGAGCCGGAGCGCCGCCCGCTCCTGGTCGACGATCCGGATCACGATCTTCTCACCGTGCAGGGTCGGGAGCGTGGAGACGCGGAGGTCGATCCGGCGTCCCTCCGACTCGACCCGGAAGCGGCCGTCCTGCGGGATCCGCTTCTCCGCGATGTCGAGCGTGGCGAGGATCTTGATGCGCGAGATCAGCGCCCCTTGCGTCCACTTCGGGAGCCGCTCCAGATCTTGAAGCAGGCCGTCGACCCGGATGCGGACGCCGACCGCCTTGTCCATCGGCTCGATGTGGATGTCGCTCGCGCGGAGCTCCACGGCGCGCGCGATGATCCAGTTCGCGAGGCGGACGATCGGCGAGCCCGCGGCGAGCTCGGCTGCGTTCGCGGCCAGCGACTCCTCCTGCGCCTCCTCGACCAGCTCGCGCACCTCGCCGGCGGGATCGCTCCGGATGATGTTCTCGAGCACCTCGCCGACCGAATCCTCGATGTGGTAGTAGCGCGTGATCGCTTCCTGGATCTCGGTGGGCGGGGCGAGGACGGGGCGGACGAAGTAGCCGCTCTGGAAGCGGATGTCCTCCATGGCGGAGATATTGAGCGGGTCGGCCATGGCGACCCGGATGGTGTTCTGGTTCTCCCTCGCGATCGGGATCGCGATGTAGCGCTTGGCCAGCTCCTCCTTCACGAGGGCGATCACGTTCTCGTCGATCGCGAGCGTCGCGAGATCGATGATCGGGAGCCCGAGCTGCTGGTGGAGGACGCGGCAGACGTCTCCTTCGTCCACGAACCCCGCGCGCGCGAGGATCTGTCCGAGCGGCTCCTTGCTCTGCCGCTGGCGGCGCAGCGCCTCCTTGAGCTGGTCCTCGGTGACGAGGCCCGCCTCGAGGAGATATTCCCCGACCTTTTTCCGCCGATTGCTCTCGCTCAACGATCGCTCCGGAAGGAGTCCGCGGCCGCGCGCGAGGCGCAGCTTGGCCGTTCCGGAAGGGCAACCGGCGTGCCAGGGAAACCGCCCGGACGGAAGTCCGGGCGGAAGCGGCAGGATGAAGCCTTTGGAGCGGTTCGAAGGGTTACTGGGTCGTATGAGAGCGGCCAAAAGCTCGCGTACGGGCGGGCGAGCGGTCGAATGCTGGCCGGCCGGATGGGCGCGCCGGACGCGAAGCGTCCGAGGTGATCGGGAGGAAGCCTCGCTCCTGCTCGCGGGCTACGCCCGCTCGCGGGCTCGCTCCAGCGCGAGCTTGTCCATCTCCTCGCCGAAGCGGACCGAGTAGTCCCCGTTGAAGCAGGCGTAGCACTTCGCGTCCGGGGAGGCGACGCAGGACCGGAGCCCCTCCATCGAGAGATATCCGAGCGAGTCGACGTGGAGGTACTTCCGGATCTCCTCGATCGTGTGCGAGGAGGCGATCAGCTCGCTCCGGTTCGGCGTGTCGATGCCGTAGTAGCACGACCAGCCGATCGGCGGGCTCGAGACCCGGAAGTGGACCTCCTTCGCCCCCGCGGAGCGGAGCATCATGACGAGGCTCCGGCTCGTGGTGCCGCGGACGATGGAGTCGTCCACCATCACGACGCGCTTCCCGTCCAGGATCCGCCGCACGGCGTTGAACTTCATGTTCACCCCGAAGGAGCGGGTGATCTGCTCGGGGGCGATGAAGGTCCGCCCGACGTAATGGTTCCGGATGAGCCCGAGCTCGAACGGAAGCCCCGAGGCCTCGGCGAAGCCGAGCGCCGCGGAGTTGCTCGAGTCGGGGACCGAGATGACGATGTCGGCTTCGGCGGGGTGCTCTTCGGCGAGACGCCGACCGAGCTTCCGCCGGACCGAGTCGACGCTCTCGCCGAAGACGACGCTGTCGGGGCGCGAGAAGTAGATCAGCTCGAAGACGCAGGCGCGCGCGGGCTCGGGCGCGAGGATGTGGAACGAGCGGACGCCCTTCCCGTCGATGACGACCATCTCGCCCGGCTCGACCTCGCGGACGAAGTCCGCGCCGACGATGTCGAGGGCGCACGTCTCGCTCGCGAGCACGTGGGCGGAGCCGCGGCGGCCGAGACAGAGCGGGCGGAAGCCGCGCGGATCGCGCACGCCGACCAGCGTCTCGCCGGCCAGGATCACGAGCGAGTAGGCGCCCTGGCAGCGGGCGAGCGCCTCGGGGATCATCCGCTCGATCTCGGTGGCCTTCGAGCGCGCGATGAGGTGGAGGATCACCTCGGTGTCGCTCGTGGTCTGGAAGATGGAGCCCTGCTCCTCCATCTCGCGGCGCAGCTCGAGGGCGTTCACGAGGTTCCCGTTGTGGCCGATCCCGAGATCTCCCTCGCGATAGTTCACCACGAGCGGCTGGGCGTTCTGGGGGTGGTTGCGGCCGGTGGTGGAATAGCGGTTGTGGCCGATCGCGATGTGGCCGGTGAGGCGGTCGAGCGCGCCCCCGGAGAAGACGTCCGAGACGAGCCCCAGCCCGCGATGGACGTGGAAGTCCTTCCCATCGCTCGCGACGATCCCGGCGCTCTCCTGCCCGCGATGCTGGAGCGCGTAGAGGCCGGCGTACGTGAGGCGCGCGGCGTTCTCGGCGCCCCAGATGCCGAAGACGCCGCACTCCTCATGCAGCCGGTCGCCGTTCCTGCCGCCGCCCCGTTCCGCCGCCTCGTCCACGATCGCTCCTTCCGGGTTCAGGCCTTCGCGACCGCCGGCGCTCCGGCCGGCTCCGCGAGAAACGTTTCGATGCGCGTCCATTCCGTCGGACCCGCGAGAAGCATCCACGACTCCGAATGCGGGTTCACGAGGAGCCCGCGCCCGGCATGCTCCACCGGGCCCAGCGCCTCGCATGCTTCCTCGATGCCGGGGCCGCCTTGCGGCGCGCGCGTCCAGAGCCACCAGACCCGCCCCCGGCGGATCGCGCCGAGCCCGCCGAGCGGGTGCTCGCGCAGGAGCCGCTCCCGAAGGCCGTGGTCCCGGGTGTCGCCGCGCGCATGGGTCAGGATCCCCCAGCCCCCCTCGGGAGGCGCCCAGGTCCTTCCCCGCTCGGAAGAGGTGAGGAGCTGGTACCGCTCCTTGTTTGGATTCACGAAGAAGTTGCTGGTAGCGACTGCTTCGGAGAGGGCCGGCTCGAATGCGGCGGCGGCGCGGCCAAGCCCTTGCCCCGCCTCGGGCTCGAAGAGATAGACCTCCTCCCGAACGAGCCGCTCCAGGGCGTAGCCGGGCGGGAGGAGCCGCCGCCCGGCGTCGAGCGCCGTGAGGGCCGTGAGGTCCGGGATCTTCAGGCGGACGAGGAGGACCGAGCTCATGGCCGGCTCCCGGCTCCGGCCGGAGCGGCCACGCCGAGCCGGGCCGCGAGGGAGGCGAAGAGGAAGGCGCCGGGCCCGGGACCCTCGAGCGCCTCCCACTTCCCGACCGCTGCGCGGCGCGCCTCCCCCCAGGGGCCGGGGAGATCGAGGGGCACGTGCTTGAGGAGTGCGGCGCGCTCGGGGTGCGGCATGAAGGCGAGCACGTTCCCGGCCCGGTTGGTGATCCCCGCCGCCTGGAGCGAGGCGCCGTTGGGATCGTCGGGCCAGCCGCGCGCGGGCGATCCGTCGGCGGCGACATGGCGGAGAAGAGCGAGCCCCTCCGCCTCGATGGCCCGGAGGACCTCGGGGTCGGCGGTCTCGAAACGCCCCTCGCCGTGCGCCATCGGTAGCGGCACGACCGCTCCCTCCGGAAGCGCCGACGTGAACGCGGCCTTCCCGGGGCCCTCGCCGGCCCGCACCCAGACCCAGCGGCAGAGATATCCCTGCCGGCGCGGCGCGCGGTTGGGGGC
>JBLMWD010000007.1:0-2621 GCA_050257045.1 Bacteroidota bacterium
GCCATTGGGCGTCTGCGTGCCCGTCGCCGCGCACGCCGACATGATGGTGGCGTTGTCCGTCTTGAAGAAGACGTTGCCGGCATCCGCGCAGCCGGTCACGAACGTGGACTGCTGGTTCACGTAGTTGGCGAACGTCGCCGTCCCATTGAGCACGCTGACGTGGATCGCGTACGAGTTCCAGGTGTCGAGATTGCCGTCCCCCGTGTCGCAGATCGCCAGCGAGCCGTCCTTGTTGTGGTTGGTGTTGAGCCAGAAGTCCACCGTGGTGGGGGTGCCGTTCGGGCTCATGACGTCCGCGGCGGTGTGCACCCCGTCACCATTGGAGTCCATCCAGATGTACTGCGCGCTTGCTCGGCCGGCGAAGGCGAGCAGCAGCAGTGCTGAAAAGATGAGATGCCGGATTGCGAACTTCATGCAGGCCTCCTTAAGGATTCACTGCGAGATGCGACTGCTGGGAAACAAGGCGTCCTTCCGTTGACTGCGTCTCCAGCGATGCGTGAGGACTCCTTAACGACCGCACGCGGTGCCGTGCGGCAGTCCGGGGCCGCCACCGAGGATGGGCGACGCGGACCTGGGTCAGCTTCTTCGGCCCGCGGGACGCGGAGGGTTGGCCGCCATGACGGCCTGGAGGGGGGATCTCGACGATCCGCCGGTGCCGAGCTAGCTGTCCGTTCGAAAGCCGGTCCAACGAGACCGCCAAATGATAGCAGAATCGTATGTTCCGGTCAACCCCTTATCGAGCCCCTGAAGCGTCGGAATGCCCCTCGACCACCGCCAAGTCCTTGTCGCCGCGTCCCGAGAGGTTGATCACAACGCGCGTGTCGGGCGCGATCGACCCCGCCCGGCCCGCGCGGAGCACCCACGCGAGGGCGTGGCTCGATTCCAGGGCCGGGAGGATCCCCTCTTCCGTCGCGAGCGCGTGGAACGCCTCGAGCGCCTCGAGGTCGGTCGCCGAGTCGTAGACGACCCGCCCGGCGGCCCCCAGCATGGCGTGTTCGGGACCGACCGCCGGGTAGTCGAGCCCGGCCGAGATCGAGTGGGTCTCCCGGACGAGCCCCGCCTCGTCCTGGAGGACGAGCGTCCGGGTCCCATGGAGCACGCCGGTCGCCGGCTCGGCGAACCGCGCTGCATGCCGGCCGGTCGCGATTCCCTCCCCCGCAGCCTCGACGCCCAACATCCGCACCCCCGGATCGCCGAGGAAGGCGTGGAAGAGCCCGATCGAGTTGCTCCCGCCGCCGACGCAGGCGACAAGCAGGTCGGGCAGGCGCCCCTCGGCGGCGAGGAACTGCTCCCGCGCCTCCCGGCCGATCACCGCTTGAAAGTCGCGCACCATGGTCGGATAGGGATGCGGTCCGAGCACCGATCCCAGAAGGTAGTGGGTCGTCCGAACCGACGCCGACCAGTCGCGCATCGCCTCGTTGATCGCGTCCTTGAGCGTGCGCGAGCCGGACGCAACGGGGCGGACTTCCGCGCCGAGGAGGCGCATCCGCTCGACGTTGGGACGCTGCCGCGCCATGTCGACCTCCCCCATGTAGACGGTGCAGGAGAGGCCGTAGCGTGCCGCGGCGGTCGCCGTGGCGACGCCGTGCTGCCCGGCTCCGGTCTCCGCGACGAGCCGCGTCTTTCCGATCCGGAGCGCGAGGAGCGCCTGGCCGATCGCGTTGTTGATCTTGTGGGCACCCGTGTGGAGGAGGTCCTCACGCTTCAGCCAGACGCGCGTAAGGCCCGCTCGCTGGGCGAAGCGCGGGGCGAGGGCGAGCGGCGTGGGCCGTCCGGCGAAGTCGCGGAGCTCCGCGGCGAGCTTGGACGCGAAGGCCGGGTCGGCGCGCGCCTCATCGTAGGCTCGCGTCAGATCGAGCACCGGGCCGAGGAGCGTCTCGGGGACGTACCGGCCGCCGTAGGGGCCAAAGCGTCCGGGCCCCTCGGCCGCCGCCGGGGTCGTGTCGGGCGCGTGCGCGCTCACGACCGCTTCGGCCTCGACTGGTCGGCGGCGCGGACCTCGGCGACGAACGCTCGGATCAGATCGGCGCTCTTCCGCCCCACCGCGAACTCGAGGCCGCTCGATGCGTCGACCCCGAAGGGGCGCACGTCCCGCACGAGCGAGCCGACGTTCTCGGACGTGAGGCCGCCCGCGACGATCACGCGCCGGCCGACCTGCACCGCCGACTCGGCCCACGCCCAGTCCGCGAGGCGCCCGGTGCCGCCCGCGCGCTCCGGATCCCACGCGTCGAGGTGATAGGTCCGGAGGGGCACCATCGGGAGCGTGGTCGGATCGGGGAGATCGGGGCCGCGGAGCACGTGCCAGACCTCGAACGGGAACGCCTGCTCGCGCTCGAGCCAGCCCGCGACCTGTACCGCCTGGAGCGAGAGCGAGGAGGCGAGCGGCGCCACCACCTCGGGCGGCTCGTCGGCGAAGACGCCGATCACGGGCGCGTCGGATGGCAGGGAGCGACGGATCGAGCGCGCCTCGTCGGCGGTGACGCGGCGCGGCGATTCGGTGAAGACGAGCCCCACGAAGTCGGCGCCCAAGTCGAGCGCCGCGCGGGCGTCCTCGGCCCGGGTGATGCCGCAGACCTTGATGCGCGTCCTCACATCGCCTCCGATCCAAAGAGGGCGGCGTA
>JBLMWD010000008.1:0-9225 GCA_050257045.1 Bacteroidota bacterium
GACGACGCCCTCCCCGGCGGTCACCGGCGTCGCCCGGGGCGGCGCGACCCCCAGGCTCCAGCCTCCCGCCGCCACGCTCACGTTCGAGCGCTTCCAGAACGCGTTCAACGCAGACGCCGGCCTGCCCCGCCTCGTCATCATGCTCTCCCCCACCTGAGGGATGTGCCTGCGGGGGGCCTCCGCGGTGAGCGACATCTTGAACCGGCATCCGAACTGGAAGCTGCGCGTGCTGGTCGTGTGGGAGACGATCCGGGGGGCCGATTCGCTCGGGCCGCCGCCAGGGACCTATGTCCGGATCCCGGACCGGCGGGTGCGCCAGTTCTGGGATCGGAGCCTGATTCTCTCCGACCGGATGGTCCGGGACGCGAGGGCCAATCCAAAGCTCCTCCCCGCGAACGAGCCCCTGAATGATGGCACCATCCTGTGGGATGCCGCGGCCGTCTTCCCGCGGGGCGCGCGCTGGGACCGCGAGCTTCCGCGCCCGGTCTACTACGGCCGCCCCGTCGCCGCGGTCACGATCGAGCTGGAGCGGTCGCTCGCGGCGCAGATGACCGGCCGCTAGCGCCTCACACCGACCGCGGCGGGGCGTTGAGCGCGTTCAGGAGCGGCTGGTCCAGGTTGTAGATGTCGTCCGCGTAGCGCACCTCTCCCGAAGCGCCCACCGTCACCGTCCAGTAGACGATCAGCACCGCGGGCCGATGCTCGAGATCGACGTTCACGGTCTCGCTGTTCGCGAGCGTCTGCTCGATCTTTCCGCCGTCCCACCCGTCCTGGCCGCGGAGGAGGATCTCGACGAGCTGGAGGATGCCCTCGGTCCGGATACACCCGTGGCTGAACGTCCGCTTGCTCTTGTCGAAGAGGCCCTTGCTCGGCGTGTCGTGGAGGTAGATCGAGTACTTGTTCGGGAAGAGGAGCTTCACCTTCCCGAGGGCGTTGTTCGGACCGGGCGGCTGCTTCAGCGTGTAGGGGAAGTTGTCCGGCGATCCCCAGTCGATCGACTTCGGATCCACCTCGTCCCCCTTCGCGTCGTAGGCGTTGAGATGCCGGGAGGCGAGGGCGTCCTTCCCCGCCTGGATCTCCGGGAAGATCTCCTCCGTCACGATCGACTGCGGAACCGTCCAGTCGGGGTTGAAGACCACCGTGTGCGCCGTCGCGCGGAAGGTGGGCGTCTGCTTCGCCTCGTCCCCGATCTGGGTCCGCCCTTCCCAGACGTTCTGCCCGTTCTGGATGTAGTACGCCTTGAACGCGGGGAGATTGACGAGGATGAAGTCGCCCTTGAGCCCGCCCAGCACCCACCGGGCGCGCTCGAGGTTCACGCGCACCTGCGCCGCGCGCGCGGCGGGGGTCACGTTCATCGCGTCGATCGTCTTCCGGTCGACGACGCCGGTCGAATCGATGCGGTGCCGGGCCTGGAAGAGCTTCACCGCCGCGACGAGGTCGCCGCGGTACCGGGTGGAGGTGTCGGTGAGCGCGGTCTGGGCGAGCTCTCCGCTCTTCGCGAGCCGCGCGCGCAGCGCCTTCACCCGGGAATCCAGCGCGCCCGGCTTGATGGCCCGGCCCGGGGGCACCGCGCCCCAGCCGCCGCTCGCCTCGATGGCGCGGAGCTGCTGCAGGGCGCCGACCATCCCCTTGTAGATGAAGTGGCTCGGCTTTTGGGCCTCGATCGCCTCCCCCGGATCGCGCGCCTGGGCCACGCTCGCGAGCGTCTGCTCGAGCGGGGGCATGTCGTCCCGCGGATCGACGTTCCAGGTCGGGTTGAGCGTGCGCGGCCGGACCTTGCCGTAGCGCACGTGGTCGACGACCGCGGCCACCGCGTCCGAGAGGAGCAGATCCAGATCGGCTTCCAGCTCCGCGGTGGTCGCGTGCTTCCGCTGCGCGTCGAGCTTCTCGATGGCGTCGAGGTGATAGTCGCCGGGGTTCAGACCGTCGGCGGAGACGCCCTTGATGGCGTCGACGATCTTCGAGATGTCGTCGTGGTTCCAGGCGAGGTTCGAGGAGCGCGTCCGGTAGAAGCGCTCGATCGCCTTCGGCTCGATGAGGCGCTCGCCCGCGATCGCGCCGGTGGGGATGGCCGAGGCGACGCGCGCCTGGATGCTGTGGGTGACCGCCGCGCTCGAGGGCCCGGGCGAGCCGCACGCGAGCGGGGCCAACAGGATAACGGCCAGGAGGCCGGCGAGGCTCTTCTTTGGCATATCTTGCTCCCGAAGACGGGCGCGAATTTCCCCAATCGCTCCGCCCCGTTGGAATTCCATCACATGGAGACGCGGCCAAGATTCGGCCGCAGTGGCCCTATCTCGGCAGCAAGGGGCGGGCCAGCGGCTATTTCGCTTCGGCGGGAGGTCCGGTCAGGGCGGCGCGGTTCTTCGTGAAATCGTCGTCGCTCACCGGAGTCCCCTTCCATCGCGCCGTCTTCGTGAGCCCGATGGCCGGCTTCGTCAGCCCGACGGCCGGCTTCGTGAGCCCGACCGCCGGCCCCTGCCTCGCGAGCGAGTATCCGAGGAGCTTCCCGTCGCGCGCGAAGTACTCCTCGAGCGATTGTGGGTCGCCTTCGAGGTTCTTCGCGTAGACCTGGTGCAGATACCCGAGCAGCTCGCCCGTCGGGTAGTAGTGCCATTCCCTCCAGACGTAGCGATCTCCCTGGTAGTTTCCCCACGAGCGCACCGTGAGCGCGCCGGAGGGATCCCACGTGTAGGCGGGCCCGATCACGGGGCCCGCGTGGGGCGGGCAGTCGTAGCTGAGCCCCACCGTCCGCTTCTCGGTCGCCACGTCGCGAAGCGCCTTCCCCTGCTGCACGGAGTCGCCGAGGCTCGCGAGCACGCGGAGGTCGCACGTACCGAGGCCGGTGAGCGCGTGCTCCGGCCAGCGGTGCGGATCGGCGAGAGATGCGTCGGTGATCGGATAGTCCGGGACCTCGCGCGCCGCGGCGTGGGCGGAGTCGGGGAGCGCGGGCGCGTGGAGCGCGAGGTTCCAGTCGACGCGGCGTGCGACGGGCGCCGCACCCGGTTCAGGCGTCGCGCCGGGTTCGGCGGCCGTGGTGGTCGCCCCCCGTTCCGGAGCGGCACTCGCAGGCACCGCACCGGCCAGCGCCGCACCCGCCATCACACCGGCCAGCGCCGCCACGACGAGGGCCGCCTCAAGTGACCGTCGCGCGTTCCTTGCTCGTCCAGAGCTTCGCATAGGGCCCCTCCCGTTCGAGCAGCGCGTCGTGCGTGCCGCTCTCCACGATCCGCCCCTCGTCGAGCACGAAGATCCGGTCGCAGTAGGCCCCGACGTAGAGCCGGTGCGTCACGAGGATCCGCGTCGCGTGGAGCCGGTCCAGGTTGTCGTAGATGCGCTTCTCGGTGATCCGATCCACCGAGGAGGTCGCCTCGTCCAGGATGAGCACCGCCGGGCGCGACGCGATCGCGCGGGCGAGGCAGAGCCGCTGGCGCTGCCCGCCGCTCAGGTGGAATCCGTTCGCCCCGACCGGCGTGGCGAGGAGGAGCGGCATCGCCTCCACGTCGCGCATGAGGCAGGCCGCCTCGAGCGCCTCGTAGACCTGCTCGATCGGCAGGTCCCGGCCGAGCGCGATGTTGTCGTAGACCGACCCGCCGATCAGCACGTTTTCCTGGAAGACACAGCCGATCCGGGTACGGAGCGACGTGCGCGAATACTCGCTCACGGGGCTTCCGTCCACGGTCATGCTCCCCGCCCCGGGCTCGTGGAGCGTGGCGAGGATGCGGGCGAGCGTCGACTTCCCCGAACCGGTCCGCCCCACGATCATCACCATCTCCCCCGGCTTCACGTCGAGGGTGACGTCGTGCAGCACCGGCGCGCTGGTCGGCGCGTACCGGAAGGAGACGTTCCGGAGAGAGATCGCGCCGCGGATCGCGGCCGCCGAAGCCGTCGCCTCGGGCGTCTCGTTTCCATCCGCGGCCTCCGGTCGCGCGGTCAGGATCTCGCGCGCGCGCCGGAGGTACTCCGACGTGCTCCGGAGCCGGTAGGCGCTCGCCGCGAGCGCCGAGACCGGCGCGAGGCAGACTCCGGCCAGGGCGTAGAAGCCGACCGCGGCGCCGACCGTCCCCTGCCCGCGGATCGCCATTGCGGCGCCGCCGACCAGCACCGCGAGCTGCGCGCCGGCCTGGGCCGCGGCGAGGAGCCCCTCCCAGAACGCGCTCCGCCGCTTCCGGCGCATGCGGGCCTCGAGCCGCTCGTCGAGGATCCGTTGCCAGGTCCCTTCGACCCGTTCCGGGCCGATCATCTTGATGTCGGCGATCCCGCCGATCGCCTCGGCGGTGAAGCCGACGAGGCGGCTGTTCGAGAGGATGTCGCGGATGAACTCATCGAGGCTCGCGCGATGGGCGAGCACGGTGAGGACACCCTGGACCGCGGCCGCGCCGATCACGAGAATCGCCAGCCCCGGATAGAGCGCGAGCAGCGCAACGAGTGCGGTCACGGCGAGGAGCGCGTCGAGGAACGCCGCCGCGACCTGGTCCAGGATCTCGTCGAGGACGATATCGGCCCCCTGGATCCGCGTGACCAGCTCCTCCGTGGGGCGCCCATGGAAATAGGTGAGCGGGAGGCGCAGCAGGTGCCGGAAGATCCCGTCGAGCAGATCGCCGCTCACGCCGCGGATGAGTCCCGCCATCGCCCGCCCCCGCACCCAGGCGACGAGCGCATAGACCGCGACGAGGACCGGGATCCCGAGCGCCGCGAGCCCGAGCGCCGAGAGCGACCGTTGCGGGATCACGCGGTCGACCACGAACGTGACCGCGGCCGGCAGCACGAAGGCAAACCCCTGCAGCGCGAGCGAGAGCGCGGCGAGCCGCGCGATCACGGACCCGCGCCCGCGCACGGCGTTCCGGAGGAATTCGAGCCAGGGGCGCGAGCGCTCGCGCCGGAACTCTGCCGTCGGCTCGAAGAGGACGAGCACCCCCGAGAAGTCGGCGGCGAAATCGGAAAAGCTCCGCGTGAGCCGGCCGCGCACCGGATCGACCACGCGGACCGACCCATGGGCCGTGCTCAGCGTTCCCGACCCGCCGGACGCGGAGCTCGGTCTTCCCGACCGGCCCGCGCGGACCCGCTCGAGCACGACGAAGTGGCCGGTCGTGTAGTGCGCGATCGCGGGGAGCGGCACTCCCGCGAGCGCCTCCACGCCGGACGCCTTGACGCCGCGCGCCGAGAGCCCCAGCTCGCGCGCCACACGCACCAGCTCGAACCCCGAGGTCCCGTCCCGGCTCGTCCCGAGGCGGTCCCGCACGTCATCGACCGAAGATTCGCGTCCGTGCCATGCAAGAATCATGGCGAGGCAGGCGGGGCCGCAGTCGTAATACAGCGCGGTGGGAAGCCAGGGGACGCGCATCAGTTGCCCGCTTCGGTCTCGGGAGTCGCGGCCTCGTTCGGCCCCACGGCCGTCAACGCCTGTTCACCCACCGTCAACGCGCGTCCACGCGATCCGCCGGACGGTGGATCCATCGCCACGACCGACGGCACGCGCGCGGGATCGGCGAGGCGAAGGAGCCCGAGTCCGATTCCCGCAAGCCCGTTCATTAGCCCCGGCGATTCCACGCCCGCCACCGTGCCGGGCCGCCAACCCTCCGCGCGAATGCTCGCGAGGAGCGCGCGCGTCGTGCGAGCGATTGCGCGGTCGACCACGGAGGAACATCTCCTGGGAGATGTTGTTTCGTGCCACTCGGTCTCACGTCCCTCACGGTCTGGCGACACGCCCGAAGCCGTTGGGTAGCTCGTCTCCCGGGCGTTGAGCAATGGGGACACCTGGGTAAGAATGTCGAGATTGCCGAGATCGCCGTGGCAGAGGCTGTGGTTCGTGCCAAAGCCGCGCTCCACGATGAGCGTGGCCGCGCGCGCGATCTCCGCGAGCGCGAGCGCCTCGTCGTCCGCAGCTCCATCCTCGGCCGCGACTCCATCCCCGACCGCAGCTCCATCCCCGGCCGCGGCTCCATCCTCGACCGCGCGCAGGCACAAGAGCCGCGAGAGCGCGATCCCCGGCGCGCCGTAGCACCAGCTCATCGGCAGCTCGCTCTCGGCCTGCCGCACGCCCGCGCCTGCGGCCGCGTCCTCTTCCATCCACCGCTCGAGCTCGGGCCAGAGCCGCTCGCGCTCGAACCGGGATGCCTGCCGCGCGGCATCGAGAAAGCGCACATCCCCCGTGGAGCGAGCCAGGGACGCGAGCGCGGCCGCGATGCCGGCCGCGCCGTGCGCAAACCCCGCCTGCGGCTCGTCCCCCGCGATCCGGATCGGCCAGCCGATTCCGGGGCCGGCCGGCCGTGCGGCGGCCAGGAGATGCTCGCCGCATCGCCGCGCGACCGCGAGCGCGCGCTCCGAGCCCGTGGCCGCGTACAGCGCGAGCAGTCCCCCAATGGCGCCTGCGGCGCCTCCGACCACGTCCAGCTCGCGATCCTCTTCGAGCCGCGATTCGATCTCGCCCACCAGGCGCTCCGCCTCCCCGAGCAGCGTCCCATCGTCCAGCGCGCGGCCGAGGTGCGCGAGCGTGTAGACGATCCCGCCCCAACCCTGGTAGAGGCCGATCGTCCCCACGTTCGTCGCGACGTGCGGCAATCGCCCGAGGAGCGTCCGCACGCCGGCGCGAGCGAGAGCGGCGTAGCGCTTCTCTCCCGTCACCGCGGCGAGATACCCGAGAAAGAGCGCCACGCCGGGAAGTCCCGCGTACAGATCCTCGGAGCACGGCACGAGCGCCCAGTTCCCCTCGCGCAGATCCAGCGTGACCCACGTGAGCTCGTCTCCATCGCGAAACGCCATCCGCTCGAACCAGTCGCCCAGGCGCCGCGCCTCCACGATCAGCGGCTCGCGGAGCGCGTCACTCGCCTCGGTTCCTCCCGATCCCGCAGCGGGCCCAGGGCCGCCCGCCCCGGAAGGCTCCGCCGGATCCTCGAGCGAATACCGCGGCCAGTCCCCCGCTTTGCGGTTCAGGAGCAGCGTCCCGAGCGAGACGCGCACGAGCCAGCTCTGGCGCGCGCGGTCGTCCTCGCTCATTCCGAGCAAACGCTCCCGCACGAGGTCGAGCGGTGTGGCCTCCAGATAGTTCGCGATCCGCTCGCCGTCGCTCCCCCAGAGGTCGCGCGAGTCGGCGCGGGTCGCGAAATAGGGAATGTCCCCGCGCGCGAGGTCGCGCCGCTCGTAGCGGATCACCGGCTCGAGCGAGGCGAACTCGTCGACGCCGACGCGGATTCGCTCGAGGAAGCGGTCGCGATCCGCCACATCACGCTGGAAGTCGGGATGCCAGCTTTCCTCCAGGAGCATCCCGTACGCGCGGGTCGCGCGCAGCACCATGCGCGCCCGGTCGCGCGCGAACCAGGACAGGGGCCCGCCGTCCCCCAGGATCGCCTCGCGCTCGCGCACGAGGAGCGTGTACGTCGCCTCGAACCCCAGCGCTACCGTGGCGGCGTGCTCCGCCGCGTCCACCTGGGTGCCGCCGAACGTGGCCAGGTTGTGCCCCGCCGGCATCGGGATCCGCTTCTTCACGAGGCGCATCTCGTCGCCGCCGGCTCCTTCCCACTGCATCACCGGATCGCGCGAGAGAGCGCCGGCCACGACCGCCACGCCGCTCTGGCTCGACTCCTCCTCCCCCGACTCACGCACCTGGAATGGGAGGAGCCCGACGCGCAGGACCGATTCGGTGAGCGCGCGGTTCATGAGCCGCTCGTCGGGCCGCTCCGCCCGGCGCCGGTGCGGCGGCGGATGGAGGAGCGATTCCAGGTCGATCGCGACCGGCTGTTCCCCCGCCGCGATCAGGTTCTCGAAATGGACGTCCACGCCGCCGAAGGCGTAGAGGACCGCGAGCAGCGAGCCGAGCCGGTGGTGATACCGGAGCACCGCCGCCTCGTCGCCGCACGGCTCCGCTTCGACGTACTCCATCCATCCGTAGTCGCCGCGGTCGAGAATCCGCACGGTCCGATGATCGGGGGCGCCGCGTGCGGCGAGCCAGGCGAGCAGCTCCTGGAAATGGCGATCCGCCTCCATCGGCCGCGGCTTGTAAACCAGACGCGCGCCCGATTCGAACTCGAGGATCGCCACCGACTGCCCGCGACGGTGCGGATCGCCCATTCCCGTGCGCACGGCCGTGAGGAGCCCCGGGTCGAACGCGAAGAACGCCGGGCGCAGCTCCTTCCAATCCATCCACAGCCGGTCCGCGAGCGCGAGCGACTCGCGCCGCCACGACTCGATGATCTCGAGGGCGCCGAGCACGAGCACCGGATATTCCGCGAGGATCCGCCGCCGGTGCTCGTCCTCGCGCAGGAGCGCGACGAAGCTCCCGAACCGCTCCGCGGGCGTGGCTCCCGAGAGCCGTCCTTCGAGGCGCGCGACGTTCAGCTCGAGGACGAGCGTGCGGTCGATGCGGGCGAGAAGACGCGGCGGGAGCGAGGCGAAGAGGATCCGCTCGGCCTCGGTAGGTTCCGGAAACGGCTCGAGCGCGGCGCGGCCGCGGAGCGCGCTCTTGACCGCGCTCCTCCCGGCCTCGATCAACGGCTCGAGGAGCGCGAGGAATCCGTGGAGAGGCGCCTCTTCGGCGGCCGGGACGTGGTGGCGAGGATTCTGGGCGTGGTCCATGGGCGAAACAATCGCGGGCGGGTCCGGAGGAACCCGCCCGCCGTGATCGCGTGATGGGGCTTACGGGCAGCAGTGCATCGGCCGCGACGTGTCGGTGCAGCAGCGACACGTCGTCAGCGTCGCACTTGACAGACCCGAAGCCTTCATCAGCTCCTCGTCGGTGAGTTCCACGAGCCCCGCCGGATGCACCGGCACGCGGCTCCGTTCCTCGTCCGTGAGGCCGGCCCGATAGGCCGGATCCTTCCAGGCACGAATGATGTCGAGCATGACGAGAGCCTCGGAGTTTACGGACAACAGCGGAACGGGCGGGACGTGTCCGTGCAGCACTGACACGTCGTCGTCGCGAGCGTCGTGAGGCCCGAGGCCTTCATGAGCTCTTCATCGGTGAGCTCGACGAGTCCAGCCGGGTTCTCCGGCAGACGATTCCTCTCTTCCTGAGACAGGCTGGCACGATAGGCGGGATCTTTCCATGCGCGGATGATGTCGAGCATGACGTGGTTCCTCCACAGTTGGGGGTTTCATGTAGGCCATGAAAACCGTGGATTCGCGCTCGAAGCGGCCCGCTCGGCCGTATCGCCTCCGGCTGCGGCCGCCGGTTTCGCCGCGAGCGAACGGCGAGCGTAGACCCGGCTCGGAACAGGGGTCAAGCGGGAGAAT
>JBLMWD010000009.1:0-16740 GCA_050257045.1 Bacteroidota bacterium
CAGCAGGGGGTCGAACTTGTCGCGGTTCTTCGTGACGATCTGCTGGAGCGCCTCGTAGGGCGTGAACGGCGTGCGCCGGTAGGCGCGGTGGGCGGTCATCGCGTCGAAGCAGTCGGCGATCGAGACGATGCGCCCGAAGAGCGACTGCTTCGCCTTGTGCCCGATCTGCGGGTATCCGCTCAGGTCAAAGTTCAGGTGGTGCTCGAACGCCACGATCATGGCCCGGAGTGCCAGGTCGTTCAGACCTTTCATCTTCGCGAGCATCTTCACGCCATTGACCGGATGCTCGGTCATGAGCTTCCACTCCTCCGCGTTCAGCTTCCCAGGCTTGTTGAGCACCCAGGGCGGAATGGTCGCCTTGCCGAGGTCGTGCAGGATCGCCGCCACGCCGAGCTCGCCGAGCAGCTTCTTCGACAACCCGAGCCGCTGCCCCAGCGCGATCGAGAGGATCGAGACGTTCACGCAGTGCTGGAACGTGTACTCGTCGTGGTTCTTGATCGCGGTGAGTCCGAACAGCGAGAACTCCTCGTCGAGGATGAGATCGACGATCCCTTGCACGGCCCGCTTCGCCTTCCGGAGGTCGATCGGGCGCTTGTCGCGCGCGCTCAGCATGACCGTGCGGGCCGACTCGATCGCGCGATAGAACGTGCGCTTCGCGGCCTTCCGGCTGTCGCGCGCCTCGGCGGTGTCCATCTGCGACGTGTTCGGAACCACCGCCCGGAGCGGAACGAGCCTCTGAACCGAGAGCTTGGCGAGCGCCTCGGCGAACTCGTCGAAGGGGTCCTCGGTCTGCACGTCGACGTCGAGGAAGAGACGGACGAACTTCTTCACCTCGGGCGGGGTGAGCTTCCCGGTGAAGACGAAGCCCGAGATACCGCGCGCCTTGAACTCGTCGATGAGGTACTGGTAGCTCGGATACGACGAGGCGTCGACGCGGAGCCGGTGCTGGTTCACGTAGAGGAAGTCGCCGATCGCCTGGAGCTTGAAGTCGCCTTCGGCGGTCCACATCTGCTCGACCGTGTCGATGAAGTTGGTGAGCGGCGACTGGAACGCGACGTTCCCGACGTCGTGCACGCGGGCCGTCTTCAAGAGCACGCAGAGATGGATCGCGAGACCGCGCCCCTGGACGGCGATGCGGGCGGCGTCGTCGTTGGAGCCGGCCCGGCGGGCTCCGGCGGCCGGGATGCGGGTCGCTTCCGTCATTCGGTCTCCTCCCCGGCGGGCGTCTCGGCCGAAGAACCCAATCCGGTGTTCCGGACGACCGTGAGCGCCGCCTCGACCGCCTTCCGCACGCCGTCGCGCTTCCCCGTGAGCTCCCGGTTCAGGACCGCGAGGGCGGCCGGGCTCCCGAGCCAGGCCAGGGCGAGCGCCGCGTGATAACGCTCCTCGTCGTTGCCCGACCGGAAGAGCGAGCCCTTCGTGAGCGTCGCCGAGAGCTGCGGCACGAGCGCGTCGGAGCCCGAGCGGCCCAGCGCCTCGAAGAAGGCCTGCCGCTCGGCGAGATCGCGGCGCGCGAACTCCGGCGCCCCGATCACCTGCAGGATGCTCTGCGCGGCCCGGTCGTCCCTCTTGGCTGCGAGCGTCATGGCCGCCTGGACCCGAACCCCCGAGTCCGCGTCGCGGAAGGCCGAGATGAGATACGCGCGGCTCGTCGGGCTCTCGATCTTCCCCAAAGCCCGCACGGCTTCCTTGCGCACGCGGACGTCCTCGTGATGCAGGGCCCGATCGAGCGCGCGCTCCACCCCCTGGTGCGCGATGCGCCCCAGGACGTAGACGACGTTCCGGATGACGTACCAGCGGGAGTCGCCGAGTCGGCTGATGAGGATCTCGACGTCGTCGCGGCAGGAGGTGGCGAGCGCTTCGCAAAGGGCGCGCCGGTGCTTCATGTGGTTCACCTGGCCGAGCAGGTCGCAGATCGCGGGGGCCGCGCTCGACCCGAGCTGGACCAGGAAGTTCGTGAGCACCGCGGGGTCCATCTCGGGATGCGCGTTCAGGATCGGCGCCGACTGCGCGAGGAAGCTCGGGCGCCCGATCTCGCGGATCACCTGATCGGCGAGGCCGGCGAACTCGGCTCGCTGCTCCGCCTTCTTCGCGGCGATCGTCTTGAGCCGGGCGAGCAGCGAGTTGGCCCGCTCGATGTCGGCCTCCTCGATCGCGAGCTCGATGAAGCGCTGGAACGCGACCGCCGATTCGAGGAACCCCGAAGGCTCCTCCTCCGACTGGAGGATCGCGGCGACGATCTCGAGCACCTCGCTCCCGAGGGGACGGGCGTCCTCCTCCTGGATCGAGGTCTCGAGCTGTGCCAACTCCTCGTCGGTCATCCGGAACTGGACCCCCGCCGCTTCGTCCCACGCCGAATCGACGGTGACCTCGGGCGCCCAGTCGTCCGAGCGCTCCACCACGGCCTGCCCCGCGTCGGGCGAGGGCGGCGGCTCCGGCTCCTCGTCGACCGGCGTGGTCCCCGGCCAGGGAAGACCTGAACCCGGCTCCGCGCTCTCCATCTCCTCGTCGGGCGCCTGCGGCGCCGCACCGGCTTCGATGAAGAGCTCCTCGAGCGGGATGTAGACGTACTCGACGTGCCGGAAGTCGCGCTCCCAGAGGAGCGTCACGACGTCGTCCTGGCCCGAGGGCCCGTCGGTCGAGCGCTTGAGCACGTCGAGAAGCCCGCGCAGCTCCTGCGGCTCGAGCCCTTCCTTGATCGTGATCTCGCGCACGCCGTCGGCGTGGAATCGGAACGCCAGCGATTCCTCGCGGGCCGCGTTGTGATAGACGGAGTAGTTCTCGAAGAGGAAGTCGAACTGCTGCACGGTGAGCGTGATGTCGCCGATCTCCTTCAGCACCGCCCAGGTCCGCACCTCGAGATCGCCCTGGAATTTGTGGAGCGTGGGGTTGTTCGGCAGGTACATGCGCATCGCCTTCACGGTGCGCACGAGCGTCTGGATCCAGTCGGCGACGCGCTTCACGTCGAGCGCGAGCACCTGATCGCGGATCCGGGCCGCTTTCTGGTCGAGGGTTGGCGGAGGCGGAGTCGGTCGGGCCATACGGAGTGTGCTTCGGCTCATTCCAGCCACACCTTGAGCGATTTCGGCTACTTGCGGGTCTCGACCTTGGCGGCCGACTCCTTCGCGACCGCGGCGGTCCCGACCGCGAGCACGTGGGCCTCGCGGACCTGGTTCAGGATCCGCCGGTCGTGCGTGAGCAGGACCACCTGGATCTCGCGCGACAGCTCCTCGAGCAGCGCGAGCAGCGTGCCGCGCCGCTCCTCGTCGAAGTGCGCGATCGGGTCGTCGAGGAGGAGCGGCACCGGCTCGCGCGCCGCGAGCTCGCGCGCCAGCGCCGCGCGCAGAGCCAGGTAGAAGGCGTCCCGCGCGCCGCGGCTCAGGCTCTCGAGCGGCACCTGCCTCTTGCCGGTCGCGAGGGTCACGCCGAAGTCGGAGTCGAGGGCGACGCTCTGGTATTTCCCGCCGGTGAGCCGCGCGAGGGTCACGCCCGCGCTCTCGGCCAGGCGTCCGACGTGCTGCTGCTGGTAGGCGATCACCGAGTCGCGCAGGACGTCGAGGGCGAGGAGGAGCGCGTCGCGCTGGCGCCGCTCCCGGGCGAGCTCCGTCTCCTCGGCGCCGATCAGCTCCTCGAGCATCTCGAGGTTCTCCGCGTCCCCTTCGCCGCCGCCCACCTTGCGGAGCAGGCCGTCGAGCGCCTCCTGCGTGATCTCGATCTTGCTGCGGAGTCCCGCCGTCTCGCGCTTCAGCTTCTCGGCGGCCTCGGCGGCCTGGACCGGGTCCTCCTTCAAGGGCGCGAGGAAGGGCGAGGTCTTGAGGAGCGTCTTCTCCTTGGCCCGGAGGGCGGCCACGGCGTCGTCCAGCTCGCGCGCCTCGGCTTCGAGCCGCTCGGGCGCGGGAAGCGACTGCATGACGGCCGCGTGCTCGCGCCGCTCCTGGTTCGCGGCGCGGAAGCGCTTCACGTCGGCGATCACGACCTCGAGGGTGCGGCCCGCGATGTAGGGGTTCACGCGGATCTCGATCTGGTCGATCTCCTGGCTCAGCGTCCGGATGTTCTCCTCGGCGACGCGCGCCTGGGCCTCGGCCACGGCCCGCGTCCTGGCCGCGCTCTGCCCGAACATCCGGCCGGCGAGGAAGCCGAGGAGCGCGCCGACCGCGGCCGCGATCCCCGCGTAGAGGGGGTTCCGGAGGCCGGCGTAGAGGCCGCCGCCGGCGAGCGCGGAAAGGATCACGGCGAGGAGCAGCGCCGGGCCGGTCGAGGCAGCCTTCTTCCCATCGACCTTCGCCCGCTCGGCCTCGGCCGCCTTGAGGTGCCGGGCGCGCTGCGAGCGGAGCATCCCGAGCCGGAGAAGGTCCGGCTCCACTTCTTCCGGCGCGTTGGCGAGGTAGGCCAGCGAATCCGTGATCCGCCGGTCGAGCTCCTCCGCCTGGGACCGCGCGCGCCGGGCCACGACCAGCTCCTGCCCCACGGCGGGGACGCGCTTCAGGAGTTTCCGCTGCTCCTCGCGGTTGTTCGTCCACGTCTCGAGGTCGGCGAGGAGCTGCTCCTTCCCGGACAGCGCCTCGCGCAGCTCGTGCAGCTTCGACTCGATCCCCTCGCGCTCCTGCCGGCGCGACTTGAGCTCGGTGAGGACGCTCTCCGAGCGGGCGCGCCGCGCCCGGAGCTGCTCCAGCTTCTCCTCGCGCGTCTCGATCGAGCGGTTGTTCCGCTTCCGCTGCCGCGGGTCGTACGGATGCTCGCGGGTCAGCTGGTCGAGCCGGTCGAGGAGCGCCTCCTGGATCTGCTGGTAGTCCGCCTCGACCGCTCCCGAGACGAGGTGCCGGAGCTCGGGCGAGACCTTCGTCTCCAGCGCGCTCTCGTAGACGAACGACGACTCGCGGAAGAGGCGCGCGTCGGTGAAGCCGAGCCAACCGCGCAGGAGCTCCTCGTACTGGGAGAGCTCGGGGCTCCGTCCGCGCGGGTTCGCGATCGCGTGGAGGAGGACACTCTGCCCCTCCCATCCGTCGGGGCCGAGCTGCTCCACCTTCACTTCCTGGTTCTCGAAGTTGCGCTGCACGCGGTAGCGGCCGGTGCCGGCGGCAAAGACGATCGAGGCGGCATGCGGGCCACCCTTCCAGGGGCGCGCGAGCTCCTCCGACCCCAGCGAGGCGACGCCGAAGAGGGTCGCGACGATCGCGCCCGCGAACGAGGACTTGCCCGACTCGTTCGGGCCGATGAGCAGGTTCAGTCGCTTCGGCTCGAGGACCGCGTCGAAGTTCGAGAGGGGGCCGTAGCCCGCGACCGTCACCCGTTCAAGGCGCATGGCGGGGGTTCTGGAATTCGGCGAGCCCGACGCGGAGGGCGAGCGTGGCGGTCTCCTTCGCCTCCGGCGTGCCGGCCTGGTCGATCCGCTCGAGCATGCGGCGCACGAAGACGCCGCGCACGGTGGCCTCCTCGCGGTACTTGTCGAGGAGCCGCGCGTTCACCAGGTAGGTGCGGTCGTCCAGCTCGAGGTGGAAGAAGCGCGGCCGAAGGCGGGTCCGGAGCCGCTCGGCGTCGAAGACGAAATCCGCGGGGCCGGTGAGCCGCACACGCACGATCTCGCGGTCCCCCGCGAAGGCGGCGACCCGCTCCTCGAGCTGCTTCTCCTCGCGGATCTCGGCGAGCTGGAAGTCCACGGCCGCCTCGGTCACGGTGCGCGCGTTCCAGGGCGTCCGCTCGATCGAGACCGCCTCGCGTCCCAGGGTCGCGACGACGAGATAGCGCGGGCCGTTCTCGCCGAACTTCCGGCCCTCGAGGGTCCCGGGATAGACCGCGACGCAGCCTCCCTCGCGCACTTCCGCGAAATTGTGGAAGTGCCCGAGCGCGAGATAGTGGAGTCCGCACGCGCCGATCTCCACGCGGGTGAGCGGCATGTCCTGGGGCCGAAGCTTCCAGGCCGGTGAGTCGACGAGCGCGCCGTGGGCCACCCCGATGTGGTAGTCGGCGATCCCGTCCGGCCGGCACTCCGCGAGCGGACGCGCGCAGACGGCGCCGTCGAACGAGACGCCGTAGGCCTGCACGGTCTCACCGCGCACGGCGACGCGCGGGCCCGGCTCGAACGTGGGCGTGAGGAAGAGGTGCGCTCCCTCGGGGATCCGCATGCGGCGGTAGACCGAGCGGCGATAGCCGCAGGCGTCGTGCGTCCCGGGGGCGAGGAAGACGGGAAGTCCGGCGCGGGTCAGGCGCTCGAGAGCCGATTCGACCTCGAAGACGATGCCGTCGGCGGGGTCGTGCGTGTCGAAGAGATCCCCCGCGATCACCACGAGGTCGACCGGCTTCTCGGAAGAGGCCGCGAACTCGACCGCGCGCTGGAAGGCGGCGAGCAGGTCCCGGGTCCGCTCCTCTCCGCGCTCACCGAGCGTCGGGAAGGAGGCCCCGAGGTGCAGGTCGGCCAGATGGAGGATCCTCACGCTCATCGCTTCGCCCTCGTCCGCTTCGGTCGCTTCGCCGCCCCATTCAACCGGCGCAGGTCCCGCAGCGCCTCCCGGTGCGCGCGGAACGCGATCGGGCGCGGCAGGCGGTCGAGCGGGAACCAGCCGAGCTCGCTCGCGTCGTCGCCCGCCCTGAGCCGTCCTCCCACGATCCGGCCGTGGTAGAGGATCAGCACCGCGCGCGTCCGCGGGTCGTCGCGCCCGGCGTAGACGCCGAAGAGCCCGGTCAGGCGTACGCGCACGCCGGTCTCCTCGAGCATCTCCCGCGTCGCGGTCGTCTCGGGATGCTCGCCGTACTCCATGAAGCCGGCGGGAATCCCCCACGTGTCCTTCCGCGGCTCGTGCGCGCGCCGCGCGAGGAGGATCCGCCCTCCGCGCTGCAGCATCACGCCGCACGCGGGCGCCGGATTCCGGTAGGCGATGAATCCGCACACCGGACAGGTCGGCCGCAGGACGCCGTGCTCGCGCCGCGGGAGCATCCGCGCCCCGCACCGGATACAGAAGCGGGCGGGAGGTCGTGTCGGCATCACCGCGCCGCCGCGCTTCCTCGTTGCCCGCGCTTGCGTTCCGCTCCCGGACTTCCTACCCTTTTCGTGTCGCCCCGAAGGCGGCATGATCCCGGTCCTCCGAATATCGGCCGAATCCGACCATTCCTAGAGTGAAGAAAAAGGCTGCCCCGACCCGATCCCCGCGCGTCCCTTCCCGTTCCACGCGCGTCGCCATGGCCTCCCCGCGCGCTCCGGCCGCTCCGCCGCGGTCCTGCGATCCTTCCGGACCCCTGATCGGCGCCCACATGAGCGTGGCCGGCGGCCTGACGCTGGGAATCGAGCGCGCGCTCAAGCTACGGATTCGCGCGCTCCAAATCTTCACCAAAAACGCGAGCCAGTGGCGGGCGCCGGCGATCGAGGACCATCACGCGGCGTCGTTCCGGAGCGCGTGGGAGGCGAGCGGCCTCTGGCCGGTGGTCGCGCACGGATCCTATCTCGTCAACCTGGCCTCCCCCGACCCGGCGCTCCGCCGGAAGTCGATCGAGGCCTACGCCGACGAGCTCGCGCGCGCCGAGCGGCTCGGGGTCCGGTACGTGGTCACCCATCCGGGCGCCCACATGGGACAGGGAGCGGCGGCCGGATGCGACCGCGTGGCCGAGTCGCTCGACCGGGCGCGCGCGATGGCGCCCGCGCCCTCCGTCCTGACCCTGCTCGAGACCGTGGCGGGGCAGGGAACGACGATCGGCCGCACGTTCGACGAGCTCGCGCGCATCCGGGAGAAGACCGCGCGGCACGACCTGGTCGCGGTCTGCTTCGACACCTGCCACGTGCACGCGGCCGGCTACGACCTGGTGACGGAGCGGGGTTGTGCCAAGACGTTCGAGGAGTTCGACCGGACGCTCGGACTCGAGTCGCTCCGCGTCTTCCACGTCAACGATTCGAAGAACGAGCGGGGGAGCCGGGTCGACCGGCACGAGCATCTGGGGCGGGGACGACTCGGCCCGGAGCCGTTCGCGCGCATTCTGCGCGACGCACGATTCCGGGCCGTGCCCAAGCTGCTCGAGACGCCGAAGGGCAAGGACGGCGTCGTGATGGATCGGCGAAACCTGGCGTTCCTGCGACGTCTCGCCGCAATGCCGGAAGAGAGGGCCGGAGGGGAACCGACGCGGGGAGCCGTCGTTTCCTAGTAGCTCCGGTCCTCTTCTTCCTCGTCCTCTTCCTCTTCTTCCTCGTCCGAGCCCGCCAGCCCGCGCTCTTCCTCGTATTCCAGCATGAAGTATTCGCGGAACGGGTCGACGAGGTCGTTGAACACCTTGTGGGGCGACGCGACACCATACTCCCGCAGCTTGTCGCAGATCTCCCCGATCAGGGTATCCATGCGAGCCGAGAGATTGGTCTCCGCGATGAGACGTTCGACAATGTCCTTGTCCTGGTCGTTCGCGCTCATGGGTGTCGCTCCCCTTGATTGGAGAATGGGGCTCCGGGGGCAGGTCTGATGTGGGTTCCCGGATTGCCTTCGATTATATCAAACCCTGTGCCGTCGCGCAGGTTCTCGAATCGAGTCCTGGAGCGGATTTTCCGTACATCTCCTAACCCCTTCCCGCTTGACAGGGTACCGGCAAGCCCCGAGCATCCGACCCCGTGACCGAGCCCCCCGACGCCGCATCCACGCCCCCGAAGACCCCTTTCCCGCCCCTTCCGCCGACCGTCCCAGGGTCCGGAGTCGCCCCGGCCCCAGGGGCCGCGCCCGCCGCCGGGGCCCGCGAGGGGGGAATGGCGCGCGCCGCGGGGGTCATCTCCGCCGCCACCTTCCTGAGCCGCGTCCTGGGGCTGGTGCGGGAGCAGGTCTTCGCGGCGCAGTTCGGCGCCGGGTTCGCGGTGGACGCGTTCCAGGTCGCCTTCCGGGTCCCGAACCTCCTCCGCGACCTCTTCGCCGAGGGGGCCATGAGCGCCGCCTTCGTCCCCACGCTCACGCGCGCCGAGCGGGAGGCGGGGACCGCGGCCGCGATGCGCCTCGCGAACCTCGTGATCAACTTCCTCCTCGTCGTGGTCTCGGCGCTCGTCCTGATCGGGGTTCTGGCCTCTCCCTGGATCGTCCGCACCATGGCGCCCGGCTTCGCGGCGATCCCCGGGAAGCAGGAGCTCACGACGCTCATGACGCGGATCATGACCCCCTTCCTGCTCCTCGTCTCGCTGGCCGCCGCGGTCATGGGGATCCTGAACACCCGGCGTGTCTTCTTCCTGCCCGCGGTCGCGCCGACGATGCTGAACCTGGCGCTCATCGCGGCCGGCTTCGTGATCGCCCCCTACATGCCGCGCTTCGGCCTCGAGCCGATCGTGGGGATGGCGTTCGGCGCGGTGCTCGGCGGGCTCGGGCAGCTCCTCATCCAGGTCCCCGCCCTGTACGCGCACGGGTTCCGATGGAAGCCGGAGATCTCGTTCCGCGACCCGGGCGTGCTCCGGATGGTGACCCTCATGGCGCCGGCCTCGATCGGGATCGCCGCCGCGCAGATCAACATCTTCACGAGCACGTTCCTCGCCTCGATGCTCGCGCAGGGGAGCGTCTCGTGGCTCAACTACGCCTACCGCCTGATGCAGCTCCCGATCGGGCTCTTCGGCGTCGCCATCGCCACGGTGACGCTGGCCGAGGTCTCACGCCACGCGGCGGCCGGGAACATCGCGGATTTGAAGGACACGCTCTCGTTCTCCCTCCGGCTCGTGCTCCTCCTCACGTTGCCGGCGACGCTCCTCCTGATCGCGCTCGCCCATCCGATCATCGCCCTCCTCTACCAGCACGGCCGCTTCCACGCGGCCGACACGGTGCAGACGGCGCGCGCCCTCTGGGCCTACGCCGTGGGGCTCGCCGCCTTCTCCGCGGTGCGGGTCATGGTCCCCGCCTTCTACTCGCTCGGGATGGCGCGGATCCCCGTGATGATCTCGATGAGCACGATCGGGGCGACGGTTCTCCTCTACTTTCCGCTCATGCACTTCTTCCAGCACACCGGGCTGGCACTGGCGGTCTCGATCGGATCGGTGCTCAACTTCAGCGCGCTCTTCTGGATGCTCCGGCGGAAGATCGGGGGCCTGGGCGGCCGCCGGATGATGGCGTCGGGGGTGAAGATCCTGGCGGCCGCGGCGGGATGCGCCGCCGCCGCGGCGGGCGTGGCGCGGGTGGTGGAGGGGGTGGTCGGGCTCCGGAACGTCGTCGACCGAGCGCTCGTCGTGGGCGCCTCGCTCGCCGCGGCGAGCGTGGTCTACGTCGTCCTCTGCCAGTTCCTCCGTGTGCAGGAGCTCAAGCCGCTGCTGGGGTGGGTGGCTCGGTTGACGGGGAAAAGGGCACGATGACGCTCGAGGAACATCTTCCAGGAGATGCTCTGGCGCTGTGACACGCGTCGTCTGCCTCGACGTTGACGGGACCCTCACGGATGGAGTGCGCGGCCCGGCCTTGCCCGGGGCGGTGGAAGCCGTGCGCCGGCTGCGAGCCCGTCTCCCCGTGCGCCTCGTCACGAACACGACGAGCGTGCCGCACGGTGATCTCGCGGAATTCCTGATCCGCCAGGGGCTCCTCGACCGCCCCGAGTCCCTCTGGACGCCGGCCCTCGTCGCGCGCCGCGAGCTCCCGGCGCGCGGACACGACTCCGGGGTGCTCCTCGCCGATCCCTGGCAGCGCGACGAGTACGCCTGGTTCCGCGAGGACCCGCGCGGCCCGGCCGTGCTCCTTGCGACCGAGGCGCACGAATGGCGGATCGGCGGCTTCCAGCCCGCGTTCCGCAGACTCCTCGAGGGCGCCGCCTTCTACGCCCTCACGCGGAATCGTTATTTCCGGAAGGAGGGAGCGCTCGTGACCGACGTGGGCGGCGTAGCGGCCTTCCTCGCCTACGCGGCGGGAAGGGAGCCGGAGACGCTCGGGAAACCGTCGCGGCTATTGTTCGAAGCGGTGGCGAGGGAGGCTGGCGCCTCCCTCGATCATCTGGTCATGGTGGGAGACGACGCGGAGTTCGACGTGGCGATGCCGGCCGCGCTCGGGCTCACGGGCATCCTGGTGCGGACCGGAAAGTACCGTGCGGGCGATGAGGCCCGCTGCGCCCATTCGCCCGCACTCGATTCGATCGCCGATTTGCCCGGCTGTCTCGGCGTTTAGCGCCGCGCCGTGGCGCGGCGCTATGCGGTCTGGGACGACGTCGACGGGGGCGCGGCCCCGGGCGCGCCCGCGAGCATCTTCATCAGCTCGTTCGGATCGCCGGGCTTCACCTGGTGGCCGTCGAAGCCGGCGTCGCGGGAGCGCTGCCGGTCCTCCTCCTGCCCGTACCCCGTGAGCGCGACGATCAGCGCGTCCTCGTGCCCGGTGCTCCGCAGGGCGCGGCAGACCTCGTAGCCGTCCATCCCCGGAAGGCCGATGTCGAGCAGCACGACCCGCGGGCGCTCGCGCGCCGCGATCGAGATCGCGGTGGGACCGTCGTTCGCGATCGAGACCTCGTGTCCGGCCTGCTGGAGCAGCAACGCCATGCTCTCGGCCGCGTCCTCGTTGTCGTCGACCACGAGCACGCGGCAACCGGCGCTCTTCCGCGAGGGGATCGCCTCGGGCGCCACGCCGGCCCGCGCGGGCTCGTTCTGCATGCAGGGGAGCCGCATCGTGAAGTCGGTCCCCGATTCGTCGCTCAGCGCGTGGATCGTCCCGCCGTGCATCTCGACCAGGCTGCGGGCGAGCGAGAGGCCGATCCCGAGACCGTCCTGCGACGTGCCGACCGGGCGCTCGACCTGGGCGAACATGTCGAAGATCCGCGGCAGGACGTCGGGCGGGATCCCGAGCCCCTTGTCCCGGACGTGGATGATCGCGTCGCCCCCCTCGCGCTCGAGTGAGACGCCGATGTAGCCGCCCACGTCCTGGTACTTCGCCGCGTTGTTGAGCAGGTTCGCGACCACCTGCGTGAGCCGCACGAGATCCCCCGCCACCCAGAGCGGCTGGTCCGGCAGCTGCAGGACGAGGCGATGGAGGCGCGCGTCGATCAGCGGCCGGCTCGTCTCGATGGCCCCCGCGAGCACCGAGCCGAGATCGACCGGCGCCATCTGGAGCTTGATCTTGCCGCGCGAGATGCGCGAGACGTCCAACAGGTCGTCCACGAGGCGCGTGAGCTGGTCGACCTGCCGTCCGATCACGTCGCGCGCCCAGAGGAGCTCGGGATCCTCGGGCGCCTTCAGGCGCAGGATCTGGAGCACGTTGCGGATGGGCGCGAGCGGGTTCCGGAGCTCGTGCGAGAGGATCGCGAGGAACTCGTCCTTCCGCCGGTCGGCGTCCTTGAGGGCCTCCTCGAGATGCTTCCGGTCCGTGATGTCGGTCGAGACCGCCACGATCCCGTGCGGGCCGCCCGCCGCGTCGCGGAGCGGCGCCTTGATGGAGGAGTAGTGCCGCGGGCCCGCGGCGCTCACGACCGTCTCCTCGAACTCGATCGGCCGGTTCTCGGCGAGCACGCGGCGGATGTTCACGTCGAACGCCTCCGCCACCTCGCGCGGGAAGAGATCCGAGGCGGCCTTCCCGCGCACCTGCTCGAGGGTCAGCCCGAAGACCTCCTCGAACCGCCGGTTCACGTGCCCGAAGCGCCCCTGCGCGTCGATCACGTAGACCACGGCGGACGTGCTCTGGAGGATCGCCACGCGCTGCTCGAGCTCCTGGTTCAGGGTCTCCAGCTGCCGCGTCTTGCGGTAGAGCTCCGCGAAGACGGAGACCTTGGCGCGCAGGATCTCCGGTACGACCGGCACCGAGACGTAATCGACCGCGCCGCATTGGTATCCCTTCAGGCGGTCGAAGTCGGACATGTGGACGGCGGAGCAGAAGATGATCGAGGTGCGCTGGTAGCGCGGATGGTCGCGGATCAGCTTCGCCAGCTCGAAGCCGTCGAGGTCGGGCATGCTCACGTCGGTGAGCACGACCGCGATCTCCTCGCGGAGGAGCCATTCCAGCGCCTCGCGCGCCGAGCGCGCCTGGATCAGGCGCTCGCCCAGGTCGCCGAGGATGGCTTCGTACGTGAGCAGCTTCGCCGGCTGGTCGTCGACGAGCAGGATGTTGACCTTTTCGTTCCAGTTCATGCGCCGTCCCTAGCGGTGGAGCCACATGCGAAGCGACGACAGGAGCTGCGCCGTGTCGACCGGCTTCGCGAGGTAGTCGGAAGCGCCCGCCTCGAGGCACTTCTCGCGGTCGCCCTTCATGGCTTTCGCGGTGAGGGCGATGATCGGCAGGCGCCGGAGCGCCGCGTTCTCGCGGATGGCCCGCGTGGTCTGATACCCGTCCATGTCGGGCATCATGATGTCCATGAGCACGATGGCGACGCCGGGCGTGCGGTTCAGGGTCTCGATCGCCTCGAGACCGGTGGACGCCGTGATCACCCGCATCCCGCGCCGCTCGAGGAGGCTCGAGAGCGCGAAGATGTTCCGGACGTCGTCGTCCACGATGAGGACGAGCTTCCCGACGAGGTCGTCGTCGGAGACGTGGAGCTTGTGGAGCATCCGCTGCTTCTCTTGCGGGAGGTCGGTGACGACCCGGTGCAGGAAGAGCGCCGTCTCGTCGAGGAGCCGCTCGGGCGACTCGACCCCCTTCACGACCACGCTCCGCGCCATGGTGCGGAGCTGCGCGTCCTCCTCGAGGGTCAGCTCCTTCCCCGTGAAGACGACCACCGGGACGTCCTGCAGCTCGGGGTCGTCGCGCATCTCCTCCAGCACGTCGAACCCCGAGACGTCGGGGAGCCGGAGGTCGAGGACCATGCAGTCGGCCCGCTCGCCGCGCAGTCGCGAGAGCGCCTCGTGGCCGCTCCCGGCCGTGACGATCTCGATGTCGTCGTGTCCGAGGAGCGAGGCGACGCCGAGCCGCTCGGCCTCGTCGTCCTCCACGACGAGGAGCCGCTTCCGCCGCGGCGTCGCGAACTCCTTCATCCGGCGCATCGCCGCGGAGAGCTCGTCCGCCTCGGCCGGCTTGCGCAGGAACGAGAAGGCGCCGCTCGCGAGCCCGTGCTGGCGGTCCTCGTCGAGCGTGAGCATCTGGACCGGGATGTGGCGCGTGGCCGGGTCCTGCTTCAGCTGCGTGAGGAGCGTCCACCCGAGCATGTCGGGGAGGAAGACGTCGAGCGAGATCGCGGTCGGATTGAACTGGAGGGCGAGGTCCATGACGTCGGACCCGCGCATCGCCACGACGACCTTGAACCCGCTGTCCCGGGCCAGGTCGGCGAGGATGCGCGCGTAGTGCGGGTCGTCCTCCACGACGAGGAGCACCGCATCGCCCGTCGCGATCGTCTCGCGGTCGTCCGGAACCGGCTCGACCGCGGGCTCGGCCGCCGGGAGCTGCTTCTCACGCGACGAGGGGAGGAGCCTTTCTTGAAGCGTGAGCCCCTGCGCCGACGGTCCGGCGTAGTGGAGCGGAACGTAGAGCGTGAAGACGCTTCCCGCGCCGGGGGTGGAGCGGAGCGTGATCTCGCCGCCGAGCAGCGTCGCCAGCTCGCGGCTGATCGCGAGCCCCAGCCCCGTGCCGCCGTACTTGCGGCTCGTGCTCGCGTCGGCCTGCTGGAAGGCCTCGAAGATGATCTTCTGCTTCTCGACCGGGATCCCGATCCCGGTGTCCGACACCTCGAACGCCACCACGGTGTCGGCCGACGTCAGGACCGGATGGTCCGGGCTCCACCCGCCCACCGCGGGCGCGATGGCGAGCCGCACGCTCCCATCGGTCGTGAACTTGAAGGCGTTCGAGAGGAGGTTCTTGAGCACCTGCTGGAGGCGCTTCGAGTCGGTCGAGAGGGTGCGGCCGAGGCGCGGATCGAGCTGGACGTCGAAGGCGATGGCCCGGCTCTCCGCCTCGTGCCGGAAGTTGCGCGAGGTGGTCTCGAGGAGCGCCGCGAAGTAGATCTCCTCGATCTCGACCGTGACGGTCCCCGACTCGATCTTCGAGAGGTCGAGGATGTCGGTGATGAGCTGGAGGAGGTCGGCGCCCGCGCTGTGGATCGTGCGCGCGAACTCCACCTGCTTCGGCGTCAGGTTCCCCTCGGGGTTGTCCCCCAGCTGCTGCCCCAGGATCAGGATGCTGTTCAGCGGAGTCCGGAGCTCGTGCGACATGTTCGCGAGGAACTCCGACTTGTACTTGGAGGCCAGCGCGAGCTCGGTCGCCTTCTCCTCGAGGGCCCGCCGCGCCTGCTCGATCTCCTTGTTCTTGGTCTCCATCTCGATGTTCTGCTCGGCGAGCTGCTGGGCCTTCTGCGCGATCTCCTCGTTCGTCTGCTGCAGCTCCTTCTGCCGCGTCTGGAGCTCGCGGGCGAGCTGCTGCGACTGGTCGAGGAGCGCCTCGGTCTGCATCGTCGCCTCGATGGAGTTGAGCACGATACCGATGTTCGCCGTGAGCTGCTCGAGGAAGGCGATCTGGAGCGCGGTGAAGCTCTCCAGCGTCGCGAGCTCGATGACGGCCTTCACCTGTCCCTCGAAGAGGACGGGGAGGACGACGATGCTGCGCGGCGCGGCCTCCATCAGCGTGGAGCGGATCGGGACGACCCGCTCGCGCGTCTCGCCGATCAGGATGCGCCGCTTCTCCACGGCGCACTGGCCGACGAGCCCCTCGCCGACCGCGACGAGCGCCGGGTGCCCGTTCGAGCCGCCGTCGGCGTAGGCCGCCACGAGGCGGAGGCGCGGACCCTCCGGCTCCAGGGAGTAGATGACTCCCTGGTGCGCGTCCACGAGCGGAGTGAGCTCGGAGAGGAGGATCCGGCCCACCGTCACCAGGTCGCGCTGACCCTGGATCATGTTCGTGAACCGGGCCAGGTTCGTCTTCAGCCAGTCCTGCTCCGTGTTCCGCTCGGTGGTCAGGCGCAGGTTGTCGATCATCGTGTTGATGTTGTCCTTCAACTCGGCCACCTCGCCGCGCGCCTCGACCTGGATCGACCGGGTGAGATCGCCCTTGGTCACGGCCGTCGCCACCTCGGCGATGGCGCGCACCTGCGTCGTGAGGTTCGCCGCGAGCAGGTTCACGTTCCCGGTCAGGTCCTTCCAGGTGCCGGCCGCGCCGGGGACGTTGGCCTGGCCGCCGAGCCGCCCTTCCACGCCGACCTCGCGCGCCACCGTGGTCACCTGTTCGGCGAACGTGGCGAGCGTGCCGGTCATGTTGTTGATCGTGTCGGCGAGGGCCGCGACCTCTCCCTTCGACTTCACGGTGAGGCTCTGCTTGAGGTCGCCCTCGGCCACGGCGGTCACGACCTTCACGATGCCGCGCACCTGCTCCGTGAGGTTCGCCGCCATGACGTTCACCGTGTCGGTGAGGTCCTTCCAGGTGCCGGCCACGCCGGGCACCTGCGCCTGGCCGCCCAGCTTTCCTTCGGTCCCCACCTCGCGCGCCACGCGCGTCACCTCGGCGGCGAACGCGTTCAGCGTGTCCACCATCGTGTTGATCGTGTTCTTGAGCTCGAGGATCTCCCCCTTCACGTCCACCGTGATCTTGCGCGAGAGGTCGCCGCGGGCCACAGCCGTGGTCACCTCGGCAATGTTGCGCACCTGCGAAGTGAGGTTGGTGGCCATGGCGTTGACCGAGTCGGTCAGGTCCTTCCACGTGCCGGCCACGCCGGGTACGATCGCCTGGCCGCCGAGCTTGCCGTCGGTGCCGACCTCGCGCGCCACGCGCGTCACCTCGCTGGCGAAGCCGCGCAACTGATCGACCATGGTGTTGATGGCTTCTTTGAGCTGGAGAATTTCTCCACGAACGTCGACGGTGATCTTGCGGGAAAGGTCGCCGCTGGCAACGGCGGTTGCGACTTCAGCAATGTTTCTCACCTGACCGG
>JBLMWD010000010.1:0-37980 GCA_050257045.1 Bacteroidota bacterium
GAGGTCGACTCGCTCTGGGCGCGCCTCTCGGAAGTGGCCGACGCCCCGCCCGAGCCGAGCAAGCCCTCGCCGACCTGCTGAAGCCCGAAGAAGAACGCCGCCACCATGACCGGCAGGACCAGCGCGCCCGCGACGAGCCGCGCGGCGGGGGCGAGCTCCGGGACAGCCGATGCGGAAGTGGTTCCGGACCAGGCCGACGCGATCCAGGAGGTTGCCGCGTCGCGGGCCAGCTCGAACAGCAGCGCGGCGGTTCCCGGCCAGACCACGGCCACGATCAGGGCGACCGGCGCCAGCGTGAGCGCCACCAGTGCCGCGGGCTCCTCCGACACGCCCCGCCACCAACGGACCCACATGGAGGGCCGCGACTCGACGAGGCGCTGGCGCGCGCGCTCCGTCGCCTCGACGCGCTGCATCACGACCGCGCTGAAATCGGCCGAGGGCGTGGGCGGAGCCGACCGGAGCGTCTGCTCCACCGATTCCGCCGCCCGAATCGCTTGGGCGCAGGCAGCGCATCCGAGCGCGTGCTCCCGGTCGGAGGGCAGAAGACCGCCGGGTCCTTCGGTATCCAGGCGCAGTACCAGCTCGTCACAGCGCACGGCGGCCCTCTCCCGTTGGATCGAATCGCTCGCGCAGCGCGGCGCGGGCCCGGCTCAAATGGGTCTTCACGGTTCCTTCCGGCAGCTCGAGAATCCCGGCCACGTCCTTCACCGACAGGTCTTCATAGTAGAACAGCGTGACGACGGCGCGCTGCACGTCGGTGAGACCCTCGGTCAAGCGGGCCCAATCGGATGCGGACGTCCCTCCTTCGCCGGGGCCCATGGCCCCGGCGGTCACGGGAGCGTCTTCGAGCCCGGTCTCACGGCCCTGTCGCGTCCGGAGCACGGCCGACCGGTCGAGGGCGCGCCTCCAGACGATCCGGTAGAGCCACGTGCCGAACGAGGCGTCGCCCCGGAAGTCGGCCAGGGACCGCCACGCCCGAACGAATGCGTCCTGCGCGACCTCCTCGGCGTCCGACGGGGAACGGACCAGCCGGAGGGCAAGCCCGTACGCCCGGGCGCGGTAACGATCGACGAGGAGAGCGAACGCGCGCGTGTCGCCCGCCCGGCAGCGGGCGATCAGGCGGCGCTCGCCTTCCTTCGATTCGGCCCCGGCCGGCGCCGGGGACTCGGATGGCGCCGGACCGGAGTCCTTCATCGACCCCTTTGGACGGGGCGACGGGTAGCGCCGGTTTCAGCCGCTTGAGCGTGAAACCGCCGCTCGGTGTGGACCCGTCCATGAGAGCGGAACCCGGTGAGGGGGCGCGCCACCGCGCCCAGACAGTCGCGCCAGCGAGGAGATCCGTCCATGAACGACCTGTTGAGCATGGTGTTCCTGTTCATCATCCCCGTCATCGCCATCATCGGCGGCATCACGATGGGGATCATCCGGACCGTGGGCCAGCAGCGGATGGCGGAATTGGCCCGCCGCGAGCGCATCGCGGCCATCGAGCGCGGAATCGATCCGGACAAGCTCCCGCCGCAGGCTTCTCCGGAGGGCTACGACGTCTATGGCGTGGGGAACGGACGCCTGCGCCGCGCCCACGGCCTCATGATCTCCGGCTCGATCCTGATCGCGGTCGGGCTCGGCCTCTTCGTCCTGCTCAAGGTGATGCAGCCGAACGACGCGAACTGGGTGGTCGGCTCGATTCCTCTCTTCGTGGGGCTCGCGCTGATGTTCTCGAGCCGCGTTGTCTGGCCGAAGAAGTAGGTCCTACTGGATCTCCTGCAGCCGGGCGACCAGGTCGGGACTCAGCGTCCCGGTCGCGACCTCCTCGACCGGCCCCGTCATCACGATGTCGAGGTCCTCGGCCACCTCGACGGTGAGCTCGCCTCCCTCCATCACGACCGCCACACGCCCATCCACGAGCCCGCGGTCGCGGCACGCCGCCGCAACCGCGCAGGCGCTCGTTCCCGAGGCGAGCGTGTGCCCGGCGCCTCGCTCCCAGATGAGCGCGCGGACGGCCGCGCGCGAGTCGGGAGCGGCGAGCTGCACGTTGATGCGCTCGGGGAACTTCGCGTGGTTCTCGATCAAGGGACCGATCTTGAAGAGCCGCTCGCGCGTGAGCGGCTCGCCGAAGACGACGCAGTGGGGATTGCCGACGGAGACCACGGTCACGTCGAGCGGGCGGCCGGCCACGAGGAGATGCTTCACGACGCGGTCCACCTTCGCGCGACCCATCTCGAGCCGCACCGCGCGCACGCGTCCGGTCTCGCGGAAGACCTCGGTTCGCACGGGCCCCGCGACCGTCTCGATCACGAAGACGCTCTCCTGGGTGTAGCCGTGCTCGGCCAGGAACTTGGCCGCGATCCGGAGCCCGTTCCCGCTCCGCTCGGCCTCCGAGCCGTCGGGATTCCAGATCCGGACGAAGAAGCGGTCGTCGCTCGCCGAGACCTCGAGGATGCCGTCCGATCCGACGCCGAGATTGCGATTGCACACGAGCCGGACGCGCTCCGGGGTGAGGGCGATTGGGAATCGCGCGGCGTCGACGACGATGTAGTCGTTGCCGAGGCCGTGCGACTTGACGAAGTCGGCTTCGAGCATCAGGCGAGTCCTGACATCGCGAGGGCCTCCTGCACCACGGCGGTCCCGCTCCACGGCTCGGCGAGGAGGATCGCCTCCCGTACGCCCGCGCGCGTCCCGCCCACGTTCACCGCGCCGATCGCGTGCGAGCGGAGCTGGCGCCACATGCGCGTGGCGGTGAGGATCGCCACGACGGCATATTCGCGCTCGGCCGGGCCGAGCGCGGGGCGGGAGAGTGTTTTCCCGTAACCCTCGAGGATCATCCAGGAGGCGAGATCGGGGGAGAGGCCGCGCATCGTCGCCATGAGCTTCTCGTAGTTCTTCCCGTAGACCTGGTGGCAGAGCGATTCGCCATCGCGTCGCCAGCGCTCCGGGTCGATCGATGCGGCCGTCGGCAACGCGCCGGCCCCCGCCAGCACCGGTCCCGCCGCGAAGAAGGCTTCGATGGCGCGCGGGAAGCCCACGAAGAGATAGCTCTGGAGCAGGATCTCGTAGAGCGCTGCCGTCTCTACTCCAACTTCGATCGCCTCACTCGCGGCCGACTTGACGTCGGCCGGTCCCCCCGCCGCGATTGCGGCCGAGAGCCGGACGAGCGCCGCCTGCGAGGGCGTGAGCGCCGGCGCCAAGCCGGCTACGCCGAGAGCGCGGCCGTGAGCTTGGGGAGGCTCACGTCGTAGCGGTAGGGGATGTTCATGTGGCCGTCCTCGAACTCCTGGTGCTCGTGCTTGATCCCCAGGCCCGAGAGCTTCTTCACCATCTGCCGCGCGCCGAGCTCGAGGTAGAACTCGTCCTCGGTGCCGCAGTCGAAGTACAGCAGCTTCATCTCGCGGAGCGCGCGCACGTGGCTGTCGGCGAGCGCGAGCGGATCGTTCGCGTGCCACAGCGCCCAGACGTGCGGCTGGAGCTCGCCCGTCTCGACGTCGAACGGGAGATCGCAGAACGCGGGCGGGTTCTCGGGATTCGGCGAGTAGGCCGCGGCCATCGCGATCACGTTGAGCGCAGGAAAATCCTCGGAGCGCTTCCGCGGCTGGGCGAAGAACTGCTTCATCCATCCGGCCACGCCGCCGAACTTCCGGATCCGGCGGATCGCGGGGACAAAGTCGTTTCCGTAGCAGTACTCGAAGGCCATGTCGCCGCTGTGGCAGGCGATCGCGCTGAAGACGTCGGGCTGCTTCATCCCGAGGACGATCGCGCCGTAGCCGCCGCTCGACTTCCCCATCACGCCGCGATGGCCGAACCCGAGCGTGCGGTAGTGCGCGTCGACATACGGTACCAGCTCCTCGACGATGTAGTCCTCGTACGAGCCGAGACCCGTCGAGTTCACGTACTGGCTTCCGCCCAAGTGTGTGAAGCAGTCGGGCATGGCGAGGATCGCGGGCTTGCACTTCCCTGACGCGATGAGGAGATCCATCCGCTCGTTCAGGGCCGGCGTCCAGGCGCCTTCGTTCAGGAGCGAGCGCCCGCGCCCGGTGAAGCCGGCCAGACACCAGATCACGGGATAGCGCTGATCCCCCTGCTCGTATCCGGGAGGCGTGTAGACCCAGAGGTCGCGGACATGCGGGTCGCCGGGGAGATTTCCCTCGAGCAGCTTGCTCGTCACGCTCTCGACTTGAAGCTTCCCGGTTCCCGCCCGCATCCTCGCAGCCTATGTCCCTCCCCGCATGGTGTCAATCCGCGCTCCTCGTCGCGTCGGCCGCGACCGCGGCGGCCTGGCTCGTGGGCGGGTTCGTCTACTACGCGGGAATGCGCCGGATCCGCGGGCTCTGCTCGGTCCACCCGCTTCCGGACGCGGAGCTGCCGGCGCTCTCGATCGTATCGGCGGCTCGGAACGAGGCGCCCCGGATCGATGGCGCGGCGCGGTCCCTCCTCGCGCAGGATTACCCCGCTTTGCAGGTGATCGCGGTCGACGACCGCTCCGAGGATGGGACCGGCGCGATCCTGGACGGCGTGGCCGCCGAGGATCCGCGCCTGCGGGTCCTCCATGTTACGGAGCTCCCCGAGGGATGGCTGGGGAAGTGCCACGCGCTCGATCGGGGTGTCGCCGCCTCCTCTGGCGAGTGGGTTCTCTTCACGGACGGCGACGTCTCGCTCGCGCCCGACGCTGCGCGTCGGGCGGTGGCTCTCGCGATCCGCGAAGGAGCGGACCACGTCGCGGTCTCGGCCGACATGGAGGTGCGCGGGCTCGGCGAGGCGATGTTCCTCGCCTATTTCGTGTTTGCCTTCAACGTGAGCGAGCGCCCGTGGGAGGCGAAGAATCCCCGCTCGGGCGCGCACATCGGGATCGGCGCGTTCAACCTGGTGCGCCGCGCGGCGTACGAGCGCGCGGGCGGCCACCGGGCGATCCGGATGGAGCTGCTCGACGACATGGGGCTCGGGCTCATCGTGAAGCGGAGCGGCGGGGTGTCGATGTTCGCCGCGCACGACGGGCTCGTGCGGGCGCGCTGGCAGGAGGGGCTCGGCGGGCTCGTCCGCGGCGTGGAGAAGAACGCCTTTCCGGCGCTCCGGTATCGCGTGCTCGCGACGGTCGGCGCCGTCGCGCTCCAGACCGCGCTCTCGCTCCTCCCGGTCGCGGCGCTCCTCGCTTCCGATCCGCGTACCGTGGCCGCGGGGATCCTGGCCTGGTCGGGCGTCTTCCTCGTCTACTCCACGACGTCGCGCCTGGTCGAGACCCGCACGTGGCACGCGGTCACGATGCCCGTGGGCGCGCTCGTGTTCGCGTATTCGATCCTCGTCTCGATGTTTCTCGCGCTCCGGCGGGGCGGGATCATCTGGCGCGGCACGTTCTACCGGCTGGGCGATCTCAAGGCGGGGCGGGTTCGGTAAGAGGTAGGGGACACGAAGCTCAGCCGTACCGCGAAGCGGAACATCTCCTGGGAGATGTTGTTTCGTGTCATTCCGTCACGCCTCGGTAAGAAACGAGGCTATCAGCATCGGCGCAGCGGGATCGCCCTTCCGGGCGACCCAATTCTGACCCGGATCACGGGCGACCCGTATCCCCGGGCGCAAAAAAAAATCCCCCGCCTGCTTCATGCAGGCGGGGGCTGTTCATCGCGCGCCACGTGGGGGGTCAGGGCAAACCGAATTTGCCGACGCGCGACTCACATCAATCTCGCCGCTGCCTTTCGGCCGGGAGTCCGGCGGCGAGGAAGAGGGGGCGGCCTTGGGGGTCGAGCACAGGATGTTTGGACATCCTCCGGACCGAGACCGGAGGCGGGTCGCCTCCCCTTCGCCGATATTCACTGGCAGAGCGCGTGCCACTACCTGTGACCCTGGGGTTCCGCGGCCAAGGCGGTCTCTAACAATGTTTAGCGGGAGTTCGGAAAACTTCGCCGAGCCTTACGTTCCGAAAGGTGCCGGTCCGGGTACAGAATGCCTGCGTTAAGCGTACTGCACCGTACGCGGGGCGCCGTCAACACGCGCCAATCAGGGCGCTTGGGCGGAGAGCTTGAGGAGGAGGTTCGCCGCTTCCCGAGCCATGGCCTCGAGCGGCTGGGGACCAGGCAGGCGGATGGCGGCGCCTGCCGGCAGCGGGATCCGCCACTCGACGAGGTTGGTGCCGAGCGCCCTCGTGAAGAGGCCCGAAGGGGTCGCCCAGGGCGACGAGGGCCAGATCTCGGCGCCCTCCGAGACCTCGCGGGCGAGCTCGATCAGGGCGTGGATCGTGGGGTGGTGGATGTTGGCCCGGTCCCATGGGAATCGCTCGACCAGGTCGGCGCGCCCCCCGCCCGAGAGCGCCTCGACGCGCCGGGCGATCGGCTCAGGCTCCATGGCCTCCGCGATCTCGAACGTGAGCCATGCGCGCGGCCGGTCGGGGTGCGCGGCGCCAGGCACGACGATCTCGCCGTGCGGCTCGAAGAGCGCGTGCCGGATTCGCTCCTCGGGCGTGCCGTTCTCGTCCGGAGGAAGCAGCGCGAGGTTCTCGGGGCGTTGGGCGAGCTTCCGCATCAGCTCGAAGTCGAGCGGACGGGGCCCGTACGCGCCTTCGCGCAGCTCGGCCACGACCGCATCGCGCGCGCGGTAGGGATTGCCGTCTCCGCCGCGCACGCCGACGACCACCCGTCCCCGGGCGCCAAGGAAGACGGCCCGGCGCGATCCGCCCGCGGGCGCGATCCGGAGCCAGATCGCGGCGGGGGCTCCCAGGCGTGCGCGTCGCTCGCGCAGGACCTCGTCCAGCAGCTGCGACCCGGCGGTCGCGGAAGGCGCGACCACGAAGGCAAACGGAGCGAGCACGGGCGCGCCTTGCGAGCCGAGCGCCGTCGCGGCTGCCTCCGCGCCGGCCACGGCCGCGCCGAGGGCAAGGCGCTCGGCGCCGTCCACGGCTCCCGGCTCGACCGGGAGCGGCTCCGCGTGCCAGGTCTGGAAGAGCACTGCCCGGGGCGCCGTGCGCGGGAGGAGGAGGAATGTGGGCACAACTGCCGTCGATTCAGCGAATTCCAGCCCGAGCCGTTCCGCGGCCGCCCGTAGATAGGCGCCGACCTCACGCGCGGTCAGGCGCGGGACCGTCTCCCGCGGCAGCGTCAAAACCGGCTGCAATCGCGTCAGTTGCGTCTGCACGTCGATGCTGGGCCGTGCCCCTTCGGTCGAGCTCAATCGCGCCTCCTCTCCGATTCCATCGGGAAGCGCCATGATAGCGGTCTCCATTCCCTTGAAACATCGTGATTTGTGCTTGACAGCCCGTAGGGCCGGCCGGAGGATCGAACAAGGTATGGCGTCCCCGGCCCCCGCCGCGTACGCCATTGGGCTCCACGGTGGAGGGGAGGAATGCGGGAGATGGAAGTCAACTTTCCCGAGTGCCGCAAGTGTTCGGCCGGAGTCCTGATCCCACTCTCGGACTACGGTAGGGATGGCGCCCCGATCACGTACAAGGCTTGGGTCTGCACCAATCCCACCTGCGGCTTCAACGTCCGCATCGACAACGGTGAGATCAGCCTGGGCCGGACCGTAGGCCAATCCACGAAGTAACGCGCCGCTTCTCCGATTGCGTCGGTCGAGGGCTATGATCCAGGCCATCATCTTCGATCTGGACAACACCCTCACCGACTTCATGAAGATGAAGCACGCCGCGATCGACGCGGCGGTGGACGGGATGATCGACGCCGGGCTGAGCCTCAGCCGCCAGGAGATCTCGGACAAGATCTACGGCGTCTACGATCGCGAGGGGATCGAGTACCAGCAGGTCTTCGACATCTTCCTCAAGGAAGAGCTGGGCCGCATCGACTACAAGATCCTCACCAGCGCGATCGTCGCCTACCGCCGCGCCCGCGATTCGTACCTCGTTCTCTACCCCCACGTGAACCTGACCTTGATGGAGCTCGCCAAGCGCGGGCTGCGTCTCGCGGTCGTCTCCGACGCGCCGCGGTTCCAGGCCTGGCTCCGCCTCGCCCATCTCCAGCTCCAGCACGTCTTCGACCCCGTGGTGGCGTTCGAGGAGACGGGCGAGCGGAAGCCCTCGCCCAAGCCGTTCCAGCGGGCGCTCGAGATCCTGGGCATCGGCCCCCGCGAGGCGATCATGGTCGGCGACTGGCCCGAACGAGACGTGGTCGGCGCGAAGAAGGCCGGGATCCGCACGGCCTTCGCGCGCTACGGCGACACGTTCGACACGCGGGAGTCGGGGGCCGACTACGACCTGAACGACATCCACGAGCTGGTCGGGATCGTCGACCGGCTGAACGGGGCCGACTGACGCCGAATGGTCAGCGTCGGGGTCGACATCGTCGAGGTGGAGCGGATCCGCCGCGCCATCGACCGCTGGGGCACCCAGTTCCTGGACAAGATCTTCACCCCCGCCGAGATCGACTACTGTCGCGGGAAGGCGCGTGAAGCCGAATCGTTCGCTGTCCGGTTCGCCGCGAAGGAGGCGTTCGCCAAGGCGCTCAAGGTCGGGAAGGCCTCGGTCTGGAAGGAGGTCGAGGTGACCCGGAGCGAGTCGCCGCGCCCCACCCTGCTCCTCACCGGAGCGGCGCGCGGGCTGGCCGGCTCGCGGCGCGTCGACGTCTCCCTCTCCCACATCCCCACGTACGCGGTGGCGGTCGTGCTGGTCGAGGACTGATGCGGCTTCCGTCCCTCGAATCGCGCGCGGTCACGGCGGAGCAGATGGCGGCGCTCGACAAGGCGACGATCCAGGGGCGCGGCGTTCCCTCGCTCGCCCTGATGGAGCGGGCCGGACGGGAGGCGGCGCGGCGGATTGCGGCATGGTGGAAGACGGACGGCGCGTTCTACGCGCCGGACGAAGCGTCGGCCGCGATTGCGGGCGGCGTGCGCGCGGTCCCGTCGACTCGAGCCAGAGCCGGCGCCAGAAAGCCGGCCGCCCGCCGCGTCGGCCCCGGCGGCACGGTGCTGATCCTCTGCGGGCGCGGGAACAACGGCGGCGACGGTTTCGTCGCTTCGCGCTATCTCAAGGGGCTCGGATTCAACGTCCGCGCGCTGGTTGCGGCGGAAGAGGGCGCGCTCTCGCCCGACGCGAGGACCAACGCCGACGCGTGCGCCCGCGCGCGGATCCCGGTGACCTATCTGCCGGACCCGCGCGCCTGGGGGCCCGGGAGCGAAGCCGCGATCGCGGCGCGCGGCGCCTCCTATCTGGTGGATGCCCTCCTCGGCACCGGCTCGACCGGCGCGCCGCGCGGGGCGGTCGGCGCCGCGATCGAGATGGCGATGGAGTCGGAACGCCCGATCGCCTCGATCGACATCCCTTCGGGCGTGGACGGCTCGACCGGCTACGCCGAGGAGCCCTCGATCCGCGCCTCCCTCACCGTGACGCTCGCCGTCGTCAAGACCGGACTCGTCCTCGAGCCGGGGCGGAGCCACGCGGGGCGAATCGAGACGGTCGACATCGGGATCCCGGCCGACCTCGTCGCGGGGCAGCCGCCGGCCTTCCTCGTCGCCGACGCCCCGTGGGCGCGCTCCCTCCTCCCGCTCCGGCCCGCGGATGCCCACAAGGGCTCGATGGGACGCGTGCTCGTGGTCGGCGGAAGCGGCGGCCTGATGGGGGCCATCGCGATGGCGTCGGAGTCGGTGCTCCGGGCCGGCGCGGGCTACGCCGTTGCCGCCGTGCCGCGCTCCTGTGTCGACGTTCTCGAGTCGCGCGCTCCGACCGTGGTGAAGCGGGGGATGCCCGAGACGCCCTCCCGGGCGCTCGCCCTCGACGCGCTCGATCCGATCCTGAACGAGGCGCTCCACGCCGACGTGATGCTGATCGGTCCGGGCGCCTCCCGCGACGACGAGACCGCGGAGCTGATCCGCGCGCTCATCGAGCGCGTGGAGTGCCCGATCCTCCTCGACGCCGACGGCCTGAACGCGTTCGAGGGGAAGCCGCTCCGCCGCTCGCACGCCCCGCTCGTCATCTCGCCGCACTACGGCGAGGCGGCGCGGCTCACGGGCCGGCTGATCGCCGAGGTGGCGCGCGATCCGGCCGGCTGGGCCCGGCGCTTCGCGGCGCAGAGCGGCGCCATCGTCTGCCTCAAGTCGACCCCCATGCTCACCGCCGCTCCATCCCAGCCGCTCATCGCCAACGCGAGCGGGAACCCGGGGATGGCCACCGCGGGAGCGGGGGATTCGCTCTCGGGGGTGATTTCCGGGCTGCTCGCCCAGGGCATGGATCCTCCCGAGGCGGCCGCCGTCGGCTGCTTCGTCCACGGCCTCGCGGGCGACGTGGCCGCGCGCCGGAAGGGGATGCGGGGGATGATTGCGACCGACATCGTCGAGGCGATCCCGGCCGCGCTCATGGCGCTCGAGGTGGGCGCGATCGACGAGCCGGAGGAGCCGGAGACGAAGGGGGCGCGCCGATGAACCCAAAGAACCCGGGCCGCGACGAACCGGAGCGGCGCCGCGGCATCGGCGCCGCGCGCTCCGCGGCTTCGCGGAACCGGGCGGTGCGGATCGCGCTCGCGCACGACCTCGTCCGCGCGGGGCGGATCCTCGACCGCCGCGGCATGATCGCGGCGAGCGAGGGGAACCTGAGCGCCCGAATCACGGGGGACCGCATCCTGATCACGAGGCGCGGCCGCAGGAAGGGGGACCTCACGCCGCGCGACTTCGTCGAGATGGCCGTGATGGAGCCACGCGAGTCGCCCGCCCGGGTGGCTGCCTCCTCGGAGCACCGCGCCCACCTGGTCGCCTACGCCGTCCGGCGCGACATCGAGGCGATCGTCCACGCCCATCCCATGGCGCTCACGGCGTACGCGCTCCGGGGGCACGCGCCCGACTTCTCCCGCATCGACGAGGCGCGCGCCTCCCTCGGGCACGTCGGGTTCGTCCGCTACCACCCCTCGGGAAGCGACGACCTGGCCGAGGCGATCGGCCTCGCCCTCGATCCGCCGGGGATTCCGGCCCCCTCGGTCCTCGTGCTCCAGAACCATGGGGCGCTCGCGGTGGGACGGACGGTCGAAGAGGCGGTTTCCCGGCTGGAGATCGCGGAACACCTCGCCGCGGCGATGCTTCTCGCGGAGCGGCGCTCCTAGCTCCGGTCCCGGCGCCCCCGCCGGGGCGGCCGTGTCAGGCCGCGGGAGTCTGCAGCCGCTCCGCCGCGCTCCGGAGCAGGTCCTCGAGATCGGCGACCTCGGCCGGCTTCGTGATGTGGTGGTCGAAGCCCGCCTCGCGCGCGCGGCGCCGGTCGTCGTCGAGACCCCACCCGGTCAGCGCCACGAGCACCACCCGCTCGCCCCAGGGCCGCTGCCGGATCGCGCGCGCCACCTCGTAGCCGTCCATCCGCGGAAGCCCGATGTCGAGCAGGACGATGTCCGGGCGGAACTCGTCCGCTTCGGCGAGCGCGTGGACCCCGTCGTAGGCGGTCCGGATCTCGTGCCCGTGGAGCGCCAGGAGCATGCGGAGGCTGTCCGCGCTGTCGTGATTGTCGTCCACGACGAGGATGCGCTGGCGGCTTCCCCGCGCGGAAGGCGCCGCGACCTGCCCCGGGACGCCCGCCGGGAAGCCGCGCGCCGCGGGAGCCGGGAGGCGCACCACGAACTCGGTCCCCTGGCCGAGGCCGGCGCTCTTCGCCTCCACCGTCCCGCCGTGCAGCTCGACGAGTCCGCGGACCAGCGCGAGCCCGATCCCGAGGCCGCCTTCCTTGCGCTGCTCGACCGAGGAGACCTGGGTGAACATCTCGAAGATCGACTCGAGGCTCTCCCGAGCGAGACCGATTCCCGTGTCGCGCACGGAGAGGACCACTTCGCGTCCCTCGCGGCGTACCGCCACCCAGATGTGTCCGCCCGGGTCGGTGTACTTGGCGGCGTTCTGGAGCAGGTTCGAGAGCACCTGGGCGAGCCGGACGGGATCGGCCTCGAGCCAGATCGCCTCCTCGGGAATGGAGATGCTCAGCTCGTGCCGGCGCGACTGGATCATCGGCCGGGCGGCCTCGACCGCGGTCTGCACCACCGGCGTGAGCTCCATGCGCACCTTCCGGACCTCGACCATCCGCTGCGTGATCCGCGAGAGCTCGAGAAGATCGTCCACGAGGCGGATCATCTGGTCCACCTGGCGGTCGATGATCTCGCGGGCGTCCTGGAGGTCCTTCTGGGGAGCGCCGACCTCCTTCAGGTAGCGCACCGCGTTCCGGATCGGGGCGAGGGGGTTTCGGAGCTCGTGGGCGAGAACGGCGAGGAATTCGTTCTTCCGGCGGTCCGCGTTGCGGAGGTCCTCCGCGAGCCGTTTCGGGCGATCGACGTCCACGATGACGGCGACCCAGCCGTCCACCGTCCCGTTCGCGTCCCGGGTCGGCGTGTAGACCGCCTGTACCCAGCGCGGCCCGATCTCCTGCACCTCGACTTCCTCCTCCGACCAGACCGTCTCGCCCGCGAGGACCCGCTCGACGTAGGGACGGACCCTCTGGAACGCGGCCGGTCCCAGGATCTCGGCGATGGGGCGCCGCACGATCTCCTCCGCCGGCCGCTTCAGCCACTCGGCGTAGCCGCGGCTCACCCAGACGTACTCGAGGTCGCGGTTGCAGCGGGTGACCGGCGCGGAGATGGAGTCGACCACGATCTGGAGCTGCTCGCGGGCGGCGCGGAGCTCGACCGCCTGATCCCAATAGGTGCGGCGGCTCCGGCGGAGCGACTCTCCGAGGGCGATGACGACGGCCGAACAGACGGAGTAGGCCGCGAACGAGAACCACTCGTGGCCCTGCTGGAGGCTCACCGAGCCGCGGGGCGCGATGAAGAGGAAGTCGGAGGCGACGTAGCCGGCGACCGCGGTCACCACGCTCGGGAGCCAGCCGGCCCGCCAGACCGTGAACGCGATCGCGGCGTAGAGGAAGCCGAAGGGCTGGCGTTCGCCGAGGATGCGGTCGAAGCCGGCCCGGATCCCGATCGCGACGGCGGTTGCCGCCAGCGCCACCGCGTAGCGCGAGACGGATCGCCATCGAATCGCGGGCATCGACGCCTCCTTTGGCAGCGAAGGGAGCTGGGGACCGCAAGGGTACACCCCGGCCGGTCCGGACGGTTCGAGCAAATGACCGGCGCCGTCCGAGCGTCGCCGCGCCCGCGTCGCGCCCGGCGCGCGCCCGGCTATTCCCCGATGATCTTGATCAGCACGCGCTTCGCCCGGCGGCCGTCGAACTCCCCGTAGAAGATCTGCTCCCAGGGGCCGAAGTCGAGCTTCCCCTCGGTGATCGCGACCACGACCTCGCGCCCCATCACCTGCCGCTTGAGGTGCGCGTCGGCGTTGTCCTCGCCGGTCCGGTTGTGGCGGTAGCGTTCGGGGCTCGCGTCGAAGGGGGCGAGCTCCTCCAGCCAGCGCTTGTAGTCGGCGTGGAGCCCCGATTCGTCGTCGTTGATGAAGACGCTCGCCGTGATGTGCATCGCGTTCACGAGGCAGAGCCCCTCGCGCACGCCGCTCTCCCGCACCGCCGCCTCGACCTCGGGCGTGATGTTCACGAAGTCCATGCGGGCCGGACGGTTGAACGTGAGCGTTTTCCGGAAGTGCTTCATCGGCGCGTATTCTACCGCGTCGGGGAGTCTCCGGGTCGGCGCAGCGCCGGCTCGGACCGGCGGTCGCTATGCCGCCGGAAGGAAGAGGGAGAACCGGGAGCCGTTTCCGATCTCGCTGTCGACCGTGAGGCTGCCGCCCATCTTTTCGGCCAGCTCCCTCGCGAGCGCGAGTCCGAGCCCCATGCCGCCGATCCGGCGCGTGGCCGAGCCGTCGACCTGCTGGAAGGAGTCGAAGAGGGCGGCGAGCTGGTCGCGCGCGATGCCGGGCCCGTCGTCGGCGACGGCGACCTCGACTCCGCAACGGCCGGCGTCCTCGGGGACCGAGATGCCAATCGCGATGTTCGCGCCCGGAGCCGTGAACTTGACCGCATTGTCCACCAGGGCGTCGAGTACCTGGAACAGGCGCTGGCGGTCGAAGCGCGCCCGCGGCAAGTCCGGGCTCGCGTGAAAGGTCAGCTCGCGCATCGTCTCGGTGACCCCGGGAAGGCGCTCCTCGTAGAAGGCGCGCACGGCTGCCGCGACGTCTCCCTCCTCGATCCGGAACTCGAGCACATCGCGCCGGACCTCCGAGAATTCGAGCAGCCGCTCGAGGAGTCCCTTCAGCTTCCGGGCCTCGTCGAGCGCGGCGTGGAGGAACTCGTGCGTGCGGCTCCCCGGCGGCTCGGACTGGAGCAGGCAGTCGATCGATCCGATCACCACGGTGAGGGGCGTCCGCAGCTCGTGGTTCACGTTGCTCAGGAATGCCGACTTGAGCCGGTCGAGCTCCTGGAGATTCTCGTTCGCGAGACGAAGACGCCGGTTGTTCTCGAGGAGGCGGTTGTAGAGCTTCGTGTTCTGGAGCGCGACGCCGACCATGCCGAGCGACGTCTGGAGCACCTGGAGCTCCACCGCGCCGTAGGCGCCCTGCGCGATGCGGGGACCGATCGCGAGAACCCCGACCAGCTCGCCGCGCGTGAGGATGGGGGCGAAGAGCGCGATCTCCTCCGCGCGCGCGAGGCGGACTCCCGGGGCCGCCGGGATCGAATCGAGCTCCGCCGCGAGCACGATCCGCCGTTCTCTTTCGAGCCGGTCGAGAATCCACGGCGCGCAGGCATCCCCGATGGCCGCGGCGATGCGCTTGGGGATCCCGTGGCTCCGCAGGAGCACCGGCACCCGCGGATCGGCCTCGGAGACGAGCCAGAGCGCGGCGCGCGAGGTGCCGAGCTGTCCCATCAGGTTGAAGAGGACGAGATCGCCGACCCCGAAGAGGTCGAGCGAGATCGTGAGCTCCTGGCTCAGCTCGGCGAGGGCGAGAATCTCGTGCTCGCGCCGCGCGACGAGGCGAAGCGCGCCCGTCGCGTCCGCGTTCGACTCGCCGGGCTGTTCCGCGGGCACGAGCGGCTCCAGGCCGGCGGGCCGTGGAATCCCGGGGTCAGGCGTCGAGGGCATGGAGCGCGGCCTCCTCGGACGGATCGATGGCCAGAAAGTCGTGGAGGTTGAGGAGGCGGATCACCGAGTCGACCGCCGGAGAGGGAGAGGCGAGTCGCACGCGAAGGCCACGCTGGCGGAACTCCTCGGTGAGGCTCAGCAGCGATCCCAGCCCGCTCGAGGCCATGAACGTCACGCCCGAGAGGTCGAGGATCAGGTTCTCCGCCCGGTCGCGGACCGCGGAGCCCGCGCGGAGCAGGGACGGAGCGCTCCGCGCGTCGAGGCGGCCGCGCACGCGCAGCATGGCCGCCCGGCCGCGGCACGCCTCTTCGACGATGGTGAATTCATCCGGCATGGCGGACCTCCCGCGGGTCGACGGAGCACATCCCGAAGCACATCCAGGTCACGTTCCCGACGGAGCTCGAGGGGTGATAGACGACGCGCCGCATGGCCCGGTGGACGATCTCGAGTCCGAGACCGCGTCCGCGGCGCCGCACCGCCGAGTCCGCGAGGTCCTGGCCCTTCCAAGCGTTCCCCTCGAAGGGGCTCCCGTGATCGACCACGAGGAACCATCCCGCGCGCACGCGGCGGAGCGCCTCCTCGGGATCGAGGACCCCCGGGTCCCGCCCCGCGCGCGTTTTCGGACCGTCGACCCGACCGGTCTCCGATCCGGAGGCCCCGGCCTCGTCGCCCGGGACCCACCAGAGGTCGTACTCCTTGTCCGCCTCGCGGCCATATCCATGCTCGGCGACGTTGGCGCAGACCTCGTAGAGGCTGGTCGTCAGGAGCTCGCGCTCGGCGGCCGGAAGCGATCCGAACGACACGTGCGCGGCGAGCCAGTCGCGCATGGACCGAAGCGGATCCGTCCCCGCCCGAAGCGTGAGCCGCGCGCCGCGCCGCCGCGCCGCCTCGACCATCGCCTCCGGGCCGGACTCCTCGACGGGCGTGGCGCGCACCATCGGGTCGTGGTGGACGACGAGGAGCGTCTCGTCGTCCAGCCTCGGGCCGTTCCCGGTCCACCCGCTCACCGTCGTGAACAGCTCCTCGATCACGCGGCGCGGGCCGCCCTCCGCCGAGCCGCGCAGCGCGGCCTCCATCCGCTCCGAGCCCAGCTGCTCGCGTCCCGAGGGCTCGAACGCCTCGCTGATCCCGTCCGTGAACTGCAGCAGCACGTCTCCCGGCTCGAGCACCGTCTCGAGGTCCTCGAGCGTGGCCCCGACCGCGCCTCCCCGCACCGACGCGAGCGGAATGCCGCGCGCGCGGAGCGTCTCGACGTGCCGCGTCGCGTGCCGGTAGACGAGGGTCGGGTTGTGTCCGGCCGAAGCGTAGACGACACGGCCGGTGCTCGGATCGAGGACGCCGTAGAAGACCGTCACGAAGCTGCCGGTTCGGAGCGTCACGGCCATGCGCTCGTCGAGCGCGCGGAGGAGCGCCGCGGGCGAGTCGCCGGCGGCCCGCTCCGCGCGTACGAGGGCCGAGAGCATCGCCATGACGAGGCAGCCGGCAAGCCCCTTTCCCGAGACGTCGGCGACCACGAGTCCGATCCGCCCGTCCGGCAGCGCAAAGTAGTCGAAGTAGTCGCCTCCCACCTCGGACGCCGGGCGCTGCGCCCCCTCGATCACGAACGCTCCCGCGGCGATGCGCTCCGAGGGGAGGATGGAGGTCTGGATCTCCTGGGCGAGCTCCATCTCGCGCGCGAGGCGCTCGCGCTCCACCATCTCCGCCTGCGCTCGTTTGAGGGTCGCCGCCATGTCGTTCACGGCGTCGGCGAGGAGCCCCAGCTCGGTCCGGTCGCGCACGCGGATTGCCGTATCGAGGTCTCCGCCGGCGATCCGCTCGATGCCGGCGCGCAGCGCGACGACCGGCTTCAGGACGTGCGACACGACCAGGAACGAGACCGCGATCCCGGCGATCAGGAACCCGAGGAGCACGAGGGTCTGCTGGCGCCGAGCGTTCGCGAGCACCGAGTCGAGGTAGCTCGTCCGCATGCCCACGATCACCTGGCCGAGCACCTTCCCGGACGGATGCGTGATCGGCACGGTCGCGACCAGCTCCCGCGCCGTACGCTCGAGACGCTCGCCGGGACCGGGGCGGATCGGAGCCTCGGCCGGACGCAGCCCGGGCGGCGGCGCGTAACGGACGCCGAGGCGGTGCGGGTCGGCGTCCCCCTGGATCACGCCCGAGCGGTCGACGACCACCGCGAACGACAGCTCGGGCTGGTCGGCGAGCTTTTCCTTGATGAGCGGATGCAGCGTCAGCTCGGGGTAGTCGCTCAGGAGCACGCCCGCGCTCGTGAGCGCGAGATTCCGCGATTCGAGGAGGAGGCGGCTCGTCAGCTCCGAGGCCAGCGCGTTGCGGGCGCTCCGCTCGGCCACCGTCCCCACGCTGATCACCGCGCCCGCCGTGAGGCCGACGGCGAGCGCGGTCACGATCCAGCGGATGCTCACGACGCGCCGCGCGCCCGTGCCTTCGCGGAGGTTCATCGCGAATCCCCCATGACCTCGCGGGAGCGCTCGATCTGCTGCTGCGCGCGCGTGAGGTAGCCGCGCGCCTTGGCGTCGCCGGGATCCACCGTGAGCGCCTTCTCCCACCACGAGACCGCCTCGTCCAGCCGCCCGCTCGAGTAGACGTCGAGACCCATCAGCAGGTACTCGCGCTTCAGGTACTCGGAGACCCGCTGGTATTTGGGATCGGCCGACCAGACGATCTCGAAGTAGCGGATCGCGTCGGCCGAGCGGCGGGCCTCGACGGCGGCGACGCCGCTTCGGTAGAGCTCGCGGAGCTCGCGCTCCTTGAGGGGCGAGACCGGCGCGGCCGGCGCCGGCGCGGGGCGCGTCTCGGGCGTCTTCGCCTCGCGCGAGGGGGCGGAGGCCCGGGCGCGGCCAATGGAGTCGTCCAGGGCCGCGAGCCCGTCCGCGTCCGGATCGAGGGTGTGCGCCTGCTCGGCCAGGCCCGCGGCCGCGTCGATCTGCCGCGCCGCCAGGTTCCGGCGCGCGTCGCGGATCAGGTTCTGCGCCCGGCGGGAGAGGGCGTCTCGCGTCCGCTGGAGCATGGCGCGCGCGTCCTCGTCGTTGGGTGCCGTCTCGAGGATCTTCGCGAAGCCGGCCCGGGCGGCGACGAGATCCTCGGACGCGAAGTCGTCCATGGCGCTCGCGAACGCCTTCCGGATCTCGGCCGAGCGCTCGGCCCTGCGGTCGCTCTCCGCCCGGCAGCGTCCCTGGGCCAGGGTGGCCTCCGGGTCCTGCGGGCGCTTCTCGAGGATCCGCCCGTAGACGACCGACGCTCCCGCGAAGTCGCCGCTCCGTTCGAGCGCGGCGCCGTGCTCCCGCAGGACGCGCACCTCCAGGTCCGAGGCCTGGGGATCACCGGGATCGAGCGTGGCGATCGTGCCGAGCGCCTCGAGCGCCTGGGCGAAGTCGCCGCGCGCCCGGGCCTCCTCGGCGCGCGCGAGGAGCCCCTGCAGCCGCTCCTGCTCGACGCGCTGGAAGGCCTCGGCCAGGCGGGTCTGGAGGCGGGACTCGTCCTCGCGCTGCGCCGCCTCGCGGCGCTCCGCGACGGTGAGGCCGAACGAATAGGAGACCCCGATCCGGTGCACGGGCGCGTACGCCCGGTTCTCGAAGGCGTAGTCGACCGTCATGCGGCCGACGCGGAACCCCGCGCCGGCGGCGAGCGAGCCGCCGCTCAGGCCGCCGCGCAGGGAGAGGAAGGGACGCGGCGTGGCCTCGGCGCCGGCGTGAAGGCGCACGCCGGAGCCGCCTCCCTGCTCGAGGTCGAGGGTGGCGAGCGCGAAGGGAGTGCGGTAGGCGAAGCCGGTCCGCCAGAGACCCGGGTCGGGCACCGTCTCCTGGTCGAGGCGGATCGCGGGTGCGATCGCGTTCCGGATCGAGAGCCCCCACGACGCCTGGGACGCCCAAGGGAGGGAGCTGCCGAAGAGGAGAAGCGGGTACGCGGTCACCCCGACGTCGGCGCCAATGCCGTTGCCGCTCTGGTCGCCGACGCTCTGGCGCTGGAGCTTGAGCGCGCCGCCGAGGCCCAGGGCCGTGCCGAGCGTCCGGCCGAAACCGGCCGAGATCTCGGTCTCGGAGCTTCCGAACGTGCCCGGCAGGACGACGTCCCGCTGGTCGCGCGCCTCGATGCCGTCCGTTCCGAAGCGGCGCACCGAGAACGATGCCGTCCCGAAACGCCAGCTCGGGAGGACGACCGTGGCGAGATCCTCCCGAAAACCGAGGTCGTAGGAAGCGGTGCTCGCCTGCGCTTCGAGTCGCGACACCCAGCCGAGCCCGGCCGGATTCCAGGCCGCGATGGCCGGATCGCCCGGCACCGCGACGAACGCCCCGCCGAGCGCGATCCCGCGCGCGCCGGCCGGCGACGCGAATACCGATCGCGTTCCCGAGTCGTCCTGTGCCAGCGCGCCCGATGCGGCGCCGAGCCCGGCGGCGGCCGCGAGCGCCGGAAGGAGGGCGCGCCGGAGCGCCCGGACGACCTGCGCCGGGCGCCTCATCGCACCACCGCTACTTTCCGCCGCACGCGCCCGCCCGATCCGTCGGCGTAATGAACGCTCAGCTCCGCGACGTAGACGCCGTTCCGCACCACGTCGCCCCGGCCGTTCCGGCCGTCCCAGAGGTCGTCCTGATGCAGACCCGGCGCGCGCGCGACGCCGTCGGCGAGGGTCGCGACGCGCTCGCCCGTGGGCGTCCAGATCCGGAGCGTGACCGAGGCCTGCTGCGCGAGGTAGTAGACGAACGCGGTCGCCTCGCGTCCTGCCGCGAAGGGGTTCGGGAAATTCCCCCAGCTCGCCTCGAGACTCGCGGGCGTGAACGAGCCCGACTCGGTCCAGAAGGGGAACGAGCGGCCCGACTCCGGCGTGACCTGAACGGTGAGGAGCGCGCTCCCCGGCTGGACGACGCCGATGCCGCCCGCGTCGATCCCGACCCGGAGCGCCGCCACGCCGGGCCGGTCGCGCGGCACGAGCGCGAGGTCGAGCGTCACGGCCGAAGCGGCGTCGATCACGAGCGGAGTCGAGGCGACCAGCGTCGCGGCCGTGGAGTCGGAGGCGAGGGAGTCGCGCCGAGCCCAGACGGATCCGTTCTGCGTCGCGATCACGGATGCCGCGGCCGCGCCCAGGGCAACGTCCTTGCCGGCGGGATCGGAAGCGCGGAGCCGGATCCGGTCGACGACGATGGCTCCCGAGCCCGCAGGGGCAGGATTCTCGAGCACGAGCGAAGCGACGTCCACGGGACGGCCGTCGGTGGCGAGCGCGGCGGGCATCCGGCTCCGCCATCCGGCGACCAGGTCGCGCGCGGGCGTGGAGACGCGGGTGAGGCCGGAAACGACCGGGAGCTCGGCCCCGGGCGCAGGCTGGGCGACCGCGGGCGCGCCCGTATTCGCGTCGCTCGTCCCGATCCCCGCGCCGGGCGTCGAGAGCTCGAGGAAGGCGACCGGAGCGGAGGGGCTCAGATCGGCGAGGAGCGTGACCACGGCGCTGTCACCCGGCTCGAGGAACGCCCCCCCGAGCGGCATCACGACCGGCGTGGCCGACGTCGGCAGGCCGGTGAGGTTCGCGACCTCGGTGCCATCCCTGACGAGCCGGAGCCGTGCGACGTAGAGACCGGGCGCGAGCGGCGCGCGCGCCTCGTCGCGGAGGGTCACCGAAAGGCTGTCCAGCTCGAGCCGCGCGGTCCCGGGCGGAGCGGCGTGGATCAGCGCCATGCGGAAGGCGGGCACGTCGCGCTGTCCGGCAATCGAGGTGCTCGGGAAGAGCGGCGCCCCGCGCACGAGGACGCGCGTCGCCGCGCCCTCCACGGTGATCGCCGGCCCGAGGAGCGGACTCGTCGCGAAGGCGACGCGGACCGTGTCGCGCGAGCTCGCGTCGCGCGCCTCGAACGACGGAGGCGGCCGCACCAGGATCCGGTAGGAGCCGAGCGCGGCCGTGTCGGCGACGTCGGCGGAGAGAAAGAGATCGACCGGCGCGTTCGCCGGGACCGTGAGCGGAGGACTCAGGACGAGGGGCACGTCCGGCCCGTCACTCGCCAGCACGGCGTGCGTCCCGTACGTGGCCGTCGCGGTCCTGGCCACGAGCCGCGCGAGGAGCGACGCCGCGTGGGGCACGGGGGCGCCCGCCGTGTCGGTCACCGTCGCCGTGAACGCCCCGACCTGGACGTCGGACGTGATTCCGGAGAGGCCGGGGTTCGTGAGGCGCAGTGTCGCGACCGCCACGCCGGCGGCGCCGCGGCCGCTGCGCACCGGATTGGTGGCGGAGGAGGCCACGTCCAGCTCCGTCGCCGGCGAGACGATGCGCGCATACCCCGAGGCGACCGGGAAGGAGCCGCTGTCGCAGCGAACCGTCACCGGAGCTCCGCTCGTGGCGTCCTCGGCCGAGAAGACGGTGCTGTCGGCGATCACCACGCGGAACGCGGGCGTCGTCGCGGTCGTCGCGATGTCGAGCCGAAGGCTGATCGTGACCGGTTCCTGGCTGGTGATCGTGACCGGCGAGGCCAGGGTGAGATCGAGATCGGAGCCCGAGGTCTCCAGGCTCGCGCGGTTCAGGTAGACGTTGGTTCCCTCGTTCACCTGCACCCCCGAGAGGAGCGCGGCGGGCACCACCCCGGCGCCCGATTCGTCCTCGATGCGAACCCGGAAGGAGCGCAGCCGGATGTCCGACGCGCCGCTCCCCCCGCGATTCGTGAGGGTGAGGCTGAACGGAACGACGCCGGTCTGGCCGCGCGCCACCGTGAACGGCATCGACTGCACCGGGAAGAGACCCAGCTCGCGCGCGGCGGTGTAGACGCGGTGGACGTTGGAGGAGGTCTCGACCGCGCGGCGCTCGAGCCCGCTCACCTCCCCGATCCCCTGGGCGCCGCCGCGGAACGTCGCGTCTCCCGCGTTGCTCGAGTGGTACGCCCAGGCGAACGTGTCGGCCGCGGCCGGCGCGAGCGTGGCCGATGGCGGGAACGGCCCCGAATCCAGGACCATCCCCGCCGTCCCCGACAGGGCGAGCGCGGTCGGCGTCACGTTGCGGACCGATTCGGCGCCGGCGTTCCGGACGATCATGCGCACGACGATGCTCTGTCCCACCGTGCTGGACGGGGCCGGGGTGTCGAGCGTGGCGAGGAGGGGCGAGGTGCTGATCAGGATCGCCCGGGCGTTCGCGATCGGTACGTCGAGCGGGCCGCTGTCGGTGGAGCGCATCTGGATTCCGTCCGGCGGGATCGCGAGCCGGATCGTGGCCGAGTCGGCCGGGGAGTGCGTGGTGCGCACCGCGACGAAGAGCCGCTGGCCGGTCAGCGCGACCGAGTCGGCGAGGAAGGCGCTGGTCCACCCGGCGCCGTTCGCGATCATCTCCCCGAGATCGCGGTCGTCTCCGGCTCCGGGCGTGAAGAGGCCGTCGCCGCCGTCGGCATAGAGGTGCACCTCGCCGATGTCCGCGGACGTGGCACTTCCCAGGTTCAGCACCGAGACCCCGCGCAGCACGTCCGGCTCGTAGCCGTTCGGCGGCACGATGAGGTCGAGCGCGAGCGCGGGCCCGTCATCGGGGCCGAGAGTCGCTCCCGGCGCGCCCACGTTCGTCACCTGTGCGGCGATCATGCCGTCGATGGAGACGCGCGCGTGCGAATCGACCGGCCACGCCGCCGTGGTCGTGGAGGCCTCGAGGAAGCCGACGTCGAGCGCCGAGCCGAGGACCGCGGAGAGGACGTCCCCGTCGCGCGCCGTGGAGCGGTCGACCGCGGCCGCGAGGAAGAAGTGCGCCGACCCTCCCGGCGGGATCGCCGCCGAGAGGCCGGTGAACGCGGCACGCCCTCCCGAGAAGAAGGAGGTTCCGAGCGGCGCGTCGATGGCGGGATCCCATGCGCCGTTCCCGTCGGCGTCGGCGTAGAGGGTCACGGCCTCGATCTCGCGGTCCTTCTGCGCGGTCGTGCCGGGGCCCGAGGTGGCGTTCGTATAGGCGATATCGCTCAGCGTGCGGACCTGGCCGTAGCTGTTCGTCGCGATGAAGTGGTGCAGCAGGATTCCGGAGGCGCCGGGGCGCGCCGCGACCGAGTCGACGAGCCCGGCGGTGAGGGTGACGCGGTCGACCGTGCTGATCGCGAGATCGAAGGGGTTCTCCACGGGACGGTCGAGGGGTCCGCTGTCGCCGCTCTTCACGCCGACGCCGGCGTCCAGCCCGTACGGGATCGCGAAGCGGACGGTGCGTCCCTGGCGAGCCAGGTCGGAGATGCCGACGGTGAGGAAGACCCGCAGTCCGGCGAGCGGGATCGTCTCGAGGAAGCCGGTCCGCTGCCAGCGGTCGCCGGTGTTCACGAGATCCCCGATCGAGCGGTCCCGCAGCGGGTCGAAGAGGCCGTCGCCGTCGTCCACCCAGGCGCGCACGCCGGTGATGTCGGTTCCCGACTCGGCGGTGCCGAAGTTGACGACCGCGATCCGCTGCAGCGAGTCGGCCTCGTAGCCGTTCGCCGGGATCGTGACGTCGAGCGCGAGGTTTCCGGCCGACCCGGCCGAGAGGTTGCGGGCCGGGATGGGATGCACCGTCACCTGCGCCGCGGCCATGCCGTCGACCGGGAACGCGCCCGGAGGCGCGAGCGGCCACCCGGTGCGGTCGAACACGGCGCGGTCGAACTGCACCGACGTCGAGTCGTCCAGCGAGACGTCCAGGGCGTCTCCATCGCGCGCGAGCAGCGGCACGCGCGTAGCCACGACGAAGCGCGCCGTCGCCCCGGGGCCGACCGGCACCGACAGCGGCGCCAGGGTCACCGATCCGCTCAGGGCGACGGTGGAGAGGATCAGCGGGTCGGTTCCGGACACGGCGCCGTCTCCGTTCGCGTCGCGGTAGAGCGAGACGGTCCCCAGCTCGTCGTCCAGCTGATCGGCGCTCCCCGTTCCCGTCGAACGGTTCGTGAGGCGGAGCGATGTGAGGGTGCGCCAGTCGGGGTAGTGGTTCGTGACCGCGACCGAAAGGAGCGCGACTCCGCCGGTGCCGGGGAGCACCGTCGCGGGGAGCTGGTTCGCCGCGACCGAGATCCCGCCGGGCGTCACGGTCGCGAGCACGGGGGTCTCCGAGTCCTCGTCGCGCACGCCGGCGCCGCTCGCCACCTCGAAGCCCGCGACGCGTCCATCCACGAGCACGGTCCCGGTGGCCGCGACGGTCGAGACGTCGAACGCGAGATCCACGTCCACCGTGTCGAGCCCGCCGACTCCCGCCGGCGCGCCGGCGACCGAGACGGCGAAGTCGCCGTCGGCGTCCCCGGGCGCGATGCGGGTGAACCGGAGCGCGAGCGTGTCGAGACGGACGGAGTCGGCCCCGAGGTTCGCGACGCGCATCCGGGCCGCGACCGAATCCTGCCCCTGGTAGAACGAGGTCGGCGCGGCGAAGGCGACGATCTGGAGCCCCCGCGTCGGTCGCACCGTGACCCGGGCGGTGTCGGCCACGCCGCCGCTCGCCGCGATGACGCGCCCCTCGCCCACGGCGCTCGCGGTGAAGAGCCCGGCCGTGCTGATCGAGCCGTTCCCGTCCGGCGCGCTCCAGGCGATGGGCGGTGTGAGCGGATGCCCGTAGGCGTCCGCCGCCCGCGCCGCGAACGCCTGCGACTCACCCGGATAGAGGGCGACCGAATCGGGAGAGACCGATAGGGAGGCGACCGGCCCCGGCACGACGGTCACCCGCCAGTCGTTGCCATCCGGCGCGCCGTCGGCGTCCCCCTCCACGGCCGGCTGCGCCGGCCGCGACGTGCCGAGGTCGTCGTACTGGATCACGAAGTTCGATCCGACCGAGTCGAGCTCGGTCGGCGCGACCGCCTGGAACCGAACCTCGATGAGTCGGCTCGGCGAGAGGAGCGTGTAGTTGACGTTGCTCGCGAGCCGCGCTTCGGCCATGCCGGCGCGGCTTGCGTCGGTGTAGGCGACCGGGATCCCGTCGACCCGCACTCCCGTGATTGCCGGGACGCCGTAGCCGTCGGGGATGCTCGTGCGGATGCAGTCGATCCCCGTGTCGAAGAGGCCGAAGGTCGCGAGCAGGTAGGCGGTGAACGGAACGGCGGCTCCGACCTGCACGGAGTTGGGGAGCACCTCGCCCACGCCCGACTGCGCGGCCTGGTTGGTGCTCGCCACCGTGGCCACGAGCGGCACCGACCGCTCGGGGGAGCGAGTCCCGCCGGGCTCCGAGAGCCGGAGCGCGAGGCTTCCGGCGTAGTCCTGCACGGCGATGCCTGACGGGTAGTCGATCCAGAGGTAGAGCGGCTCGGCCAGCGGCGTCTCGGACGCCGCGGCGGGGATCGAGGCGATCGCCGTGTAGACCGTATCCAGGCGCCCGCCACCCGTGCGGTCCGAGAAGAACGCCCAGCTCACCCGCTTCGCCGGAGCCCCCGTGTAGAGCGTGTCGCTCGGGGAGGAGCCAATGAGGTCCGTGACGACCGCCTCGAGCGAGCAGGGAGCGTTGGCGATCACGTGGAGATCGAGCTTGCCGTCGGCCGGATCGCGCAGCGGAAGGAACATGGTGCCGGGGCTCCCGGCGCTGAACGCGCCCGAGGAGTCCTGCCACGCCGCCGAGAGCCTCACGAGCGCGTCGATGCCGGCGCGCTGCGCGGAGGTCGTGTCGGGAGGGGTGCCGCTGAATACCCGGATCCCGACCGTCCACTCGCCCGACGAGGAGGCGCGCGCGATCGATCCCACGCGGAAGGCGAGCCGCACCGTCTGGGTCGAAGTGCTGTTCGTGGTCGTGTCCACCGAGCAGAGCTCCGGCACGACCGACCAGCTCGTTCCGGGCGGCTCGACGATCGAAAAAGGCGGCGTCGCGCCGCGCCTCCATAGATAGAGCGCGCGGAAGGCGGGTGCCCCCGTGTCGCCGGCGTGGCCCGCATCGAACAGATCGAAGTCGACGCCGGTCACGTCGCGGAAGCCGTCGCCGTCGCTCAGCGGCACGTCGAGAAACATCGTGTCCCCGGGCGCGAGCGCCGCGACCGAAGTCCCCGCGCGGTCGCGGAGCGCGATCGGCCCGATCACCGGGGTGAGCGCCGGCGTGATCGTGATCTTGGAGTTGTCCGAGAGGCCCTTGTAGTAGGCGACGAGGTAGGCGACGCCGGGCACCGTCGCGCAGAAGACGCCCGCCGAGGTTACCGTCCCGTTCCCCGTCTGCGGCACGACGCGGAAGCTGTCCGCCGCGATCGGGTAGCGGTTCCCGTACGCGTCGATGCCATAGAGGCTGAACGGCGTGCAGAGGCGCTGGACGACGCCCGTCGTGTCGGGGGTGAGGTCGACCTTCGTGACGCTCCCCACCGTGAGGAACCAGCTGTCCCCGTTTCCCGGAATCCCGTCGGCATCGCGCGACCAGAGCGACTGCGCCCAGACCGACGGGGTCGCGCTGTCGTCCACGGCGACGGGAAGCGCGATGGGGGACTGCGACGTGCTCGCGAGCACGTCGACGTGGAGGTCGACCCGCACAGTCCCCACGATCGCGACGCGCGGGACCGTGATCGTGATGGCCTTCCCGTCGTCGCTCCAGGCGACCTGTCCGGGCGAGGCGAGGGCGCCGCCGATCGTCACCTGGTCGACGCTGCGCCCGCGGATGGTTCCGTTGTGCGTGATGGTGATCTGGTCGAAGCCGGTCGCGGCTCCGGTCGGAGTCGACCCGGAGGCGTCCACGTCGAGCCAGAGGGTGAGCGGCGTGTTCGTCGCCCCCGAGCGCACCGCCGGGGGCTGGAGCTCGGCATAGCCGCGGCGGACGGCGGGCGCCTCGTCGGTGTACCAGACCACCAGCGCCGGGGTCTGGGAGGGCGTCGTGGTGTACTCGCTCGAGCGGAACACCTCTTCCCGGTCGCTCCCGGTGTGATCGCTCTCCACGACCAGTCCGTCGTTCGCGAGGTCGCCGTTCTGCCAGGCGTTCACGATCGGGCCCACCTGCCAGCTCACCGCCTGGTTGTTCGTGAGGCTGGAGACGAACTGGCGATCCGACCAGTGCGCGTCGCGGGTGCCTCCGCCCGCCGTCCACGGCAGGCCGGTGGCTCGATCCCGCCAGCAGACCTGGGTCTCGGTGAACGTCTGGGTGAGCGGATAGACCTTGGCGTCGATCGGGGTCGTCGTGCCGCCGAATTCCTGCAGCTTGAGCCAGGCTTGGAGGACGGTCTTGCCGGCGATCGCCGTGGTGGGAATCGCGACGACCAGGTGCCGGTTCTTGCCGCTGGAGCTGGACTTGAGGCGGATCTCGGGCTTGGTGCCGTCGAGCGCCGTGACGTTGTCCTGCTCCAGATAGGAGTCGGCGGTGTTCGCGGCCGTGGACTGGATCGTGACCGTGTAGGAGCCCGCGCGGACCGCCGCGGGAGCGACGAGGAGGGCGAGCGCGAACGCGGCGGCGCGCGCCCGTCGCGGGAATGTGCGGAGACCGGCCATCGCCAAGCCATCGGCAGATTTGCGGGCGTTCTGAAGGACGCCGGGAACCCCGTTGACGGCGCCGCTTCGCCTCGGCTATGGTTCCGCATGCCGCACGTAGTACCTCCGGCCGCGCATCCGTCCATCGAAATCACCGACGACCGCGCGCGCCTCGACGTGACCCGGATTCTCGCGCTGTACGAGGAGACGTGGTGGGCGAAGGGACGCTCGGCGGACGCCGTGCGCCGCGCCCTCGACCACTCCCATCCGGTGGTGACCGCGTGGGAGGCCGGCGTTCTCGTCGGCTTCGCCCGCGTCATCTCCGACCTCACGTTCCGCGCGACGATCTGGGACGTGATCGTTCGGCCGTCGCACCAACGACGTGGGATTGGTCTCGCGATGATGCAGTTCGTGCTCGATCACCCCGATTTGCGTTCGGTGTCCCAATTCCTCCTGCTCACGGCGGACAAGCACGGCTTCTACGAGCGGCTGGGCTTCCAACCGGAGCGGGAGATGACGATGATGCTCCGCCGATAGCGCGGAGGAACGGGCGACGCGCCCACGGCCCCCCTGGGGAAAGGAAGGGTAGAGCATGGAAGGTTTGAAGTCGGCGAAGGACGTGGTGAAGTTCTGCGAGGAGCGCGACGTCGAGATGATCCACCTCTGGTTCGTGGACATCCTCGGTCAGCTGAAGAGCGTCGCGATCACGCTCCGCGAGCTCGCGACGGCCATGGACGAAGGCATCGGCGTCGACGGCTCGTCGGTCGAGGGCTTCGCGCGCATCTACGAGAGCGATCTCGTCGCGATGCCGGACCCCTCCACGTTCCAGCTCCTACCCTGGAAGGTCAACAGCGAGCACGCGGGCCGGATGATCTGCGACATCCTGAACCCGGACGGCTCGCCGTACATGGGCGACACGCGCCACGTGCTCAAGCGCGCGCTCAAGAAGCTCGACAAGGAGGGGTACACCTTCTATCTGGGCCCGGAGCTCGAGTACTTCTACTTCCGGAGCCTCAAGGACCGCTCGCTCCTCGACACCGCCGGCTACTTCGACCAGGTGCCCGACGACCTCGGCACCGAGCTGCGCTCGAAGACGGTCGAGGCGCTCCAGGCGATGGAGATCATGGTCGAGGCGTCGCACCACGAGGTGGCGCACAGCCAGCACGAGATCGACCTCCGCTACACCGACGCCCTCCGGATGGCCGACCAGACGATCACCTATCGCTACGTCGTGAAGGAGATCGCGCGCCAGAACGGCGTCTACGCCACGTTCATGCCGAAGCCCGTGCACGGCCAGAACGGGAGCGGAATGCACGTCCATCAGTCCCTCTTCAACGGCGGGAAGAACGTCTTCTTCGACGGCAAGGACAAGCACCACCTCTCGAAGACCGGACGCTCCTACCTCGCCGGGATCCTCCACCACATGCGGGAGATCGCCTCCGTCACCAACCAGTGGGTGAACTCGTACAAGCGGTTGGTCCCCGGATTCGAGGCCCCCGTCTACATCGCCTGGGGACAGCGGAACCGTTCGGCCCTGGTCCGGGTACCCATGTACAAGCCGGGCAAGGAGAAAGCGACCCGGATCGAGCTCCGCTGCCCGGATCCCGCCTGCAACCCCTATCTCGCCTTTTCGGTGATGCTCGCCGCGGGGCTCAAGGGGATCGACGGCGGCCTCGAGCTCCGGGCGCCGGTCGAGGAGGACATCTACGAGATGGACGCCGCCGAGCGTAAGAAGAACGGCATCGAAAGCCTGCCGGGGAGCCTCAGCGAGGCGGTCGATCTGACCGAGAAATCGCGCCTGGTGCGGGACGCGCTGGGCCAGCACGTGTTCGAGAAATTCATCGAGAACAAGCGGATCGAGTGGGACAATTACCGCACCTACGTGACCGACTACGAGTTGAATGAATACTATCCGATCCTCTAGCAGTCGCCTCCTCGGAGGCGATTCGAAGTCTTTGGCCCGCCGCGCCCTTCGGGGCGCGGCGCGGCTCCTTCTCGTCGGCGTCCTCGCGGCCGCGGCGGCCTCGTGCGGGAAGCCCTCGACCCAGACCGGGCAGACCGGGGCCGGCAAGGCCGGGGCGCCCGCCGCTCGCGCCGAGATCGGCTCTCCCGCGCCTGAATTCACGCTGGCGGATCTAAACGGGGTTCAGGTCGCGTCGTCCTCCCTCCGCGGCAAGGTCGTGATCCTCGACTTCTGGGCCACGTGGTGCCCGCCCTGCCGCGAGGAGATCCCGCACTTCGTGAGCCTCCAGTCGAAGTACCGCGACCAGGGGCTCCAGATCGTGGGCGTCTCGCTCGACGCGGGGGGCGCCAAGGACGTGAAGCCGTTCGCCGACGAGCACGACGTGAACTACACGATGCTGATCGGGAACGAGGACATCGCGCGCACGTACGGCAACATCTACGCGATCCCGACCACCTTCGTCCTCGACCGGAGCGGGAAGATCGTCCAGCGCTTCGTCGGCTTCACGGCGCCGGAGGTCATCGAGGCGACCATCAAGCCGCTGCTCACGGCGAGCTGATCGGGCTCACGACTCCATGACCGACCTGTTCCAGGCGCCGCTTCCCGAGATCTCGCTCCTCGCCGCCTTCCTCGCGGGGGTGGTCTCGTTCGTCTCCCCCTGCGTGCTTCCGCTCGTCCCTTCCTACGTCACGTTCATCACGGGCGTCTCGTTCGATGAGCTGACCGCCGAGAAGCAGACCGCGCGCGTCCGTCGCCTCACGATCATCCACTCGCTCGCGTTCATCCTCGGTTTCTCGATGGTCTTCATCGCGCTCGGCGCGACCGCGACCGCCACGGGGCAGTTCCTCCGCGAGCACCAGGACACGCTCCGACGCGTGGGCGGCGTCCTCATCATCCTCTTCGGGATCTATCTCACGGGCATCCTTCCGATCCCGGCCCTCTCGCGCGAGCGGAAGTTCCAGCTCACGCAGAAGCCGCTCGGGCTCCTGGGATCCGTGCTCGTCGGGATCACGTTCGCGGCGGGGTGGACGCCCTGCATCGGGCCGATCCTCGCCTCGATCCTGCTCTACGCGAGCACGACCAAGACCGTCGGGACCGGCGTGCTCCTCCTGACCATCTACTCGCTCGGGCTGGGGCTTCCGTTCTTCCTCGCGTCGCTCGGGCTCAATTCGTTCCTGGCTGCTTCGAGCCGGATCCGGCGTTCACTTCGCACGATCGAGATCGTGTCGGGCGTGATCCTGATTGCATTCGGCATCGCGCTCGTCACGAATGTCTTCACGTACTTCGTCTCGTTCCTCTCACGCTTCCTGCCGGCCACCGGATGACGCTCCCGCGCTAAACATTCCCCGCGGGCGCACCGATGCTCCCATCGTGGCGACCCAGAACCGACTTCCGAGCCGAAGCACCCGCGCCGCGCGCGTAGGCAAGCCTGGCGCGCACCTGAACGTTCCCTCCGGACTCCCCGGCGCGCTCGCGCTGATCGAGGGGGTGAACGACGTCGCCCGCTCGCTCGTCCCCTTCCATTCGGACAGTGTGGCCCTGCACCAGGTCGCGGCCGGGATGCGGCGGCTGCTCACCCCCGACGGGATCGCGATCCTCACGCGCGAGCGGCCGGGCGAGTGCCTCTTCCGCTACGCCGACGGGTCCCTTTCCGAGTGGTCGGGCTACCTCCTCTCGGGCTCGAGCGCCGAGCTCATGGAGGCGCTCTTCGTTCTGGATTCGGTGTCCCTCTTCCAACGGAAGCAGCGCTCTCCGTGGGCGCGCGAGTTCCTCTACGCCGAGGGGATGAACTGGGGCGCGATCGCGCCGATCCAGGCGCACGGCGAGAACCTGGGCGCGGTCCTCCTCAATCATTCGAAGCCGCTCCGCTTCCGCGCCGAGCAGACGGCGGCGCTGCAGACCCTCGCCACGCTCGCGGGGGTCGCGATCCTGGAGGACCGCCACCGCGTGCACCTCGAGGATCTCTTCATGAGCGTGATCGTCTCCCTCACGATGGCGCTCGAGGCCAAGGATCCCTACACCGAGGGGCACTCGGCGCGCGTGGCGGCGTACTCGGAGGCGATCGGAAAGCAGCTGGGACTCCCGTCGGCGACGCTCGACCTGATCCATCGCTCCTGCCTCGTCCACGACATCGGCAAGATCGCCGTCGACGAGAACATCCTCGGAAAGCGCGACGCCCTCGACGTGAGCGAGCGGGAGAAGATGGACATGCACCCCTTGATCGGCGAGAGCATCCTGCGTCCCGTGTCGCTCCTCCACCCGCTCCTGCCGGGCGTGCGGAGCCACCACGAGCACTTCGACGGGACGGGATACCCGGACGGGCTGGCCGGCGAGGCAATTCCGATCGAGGCGCGCATCATGGCGGTGGCCGACGCCTTCGACGCCATGACCTCGACGCGCCCCTACCGCCAGGCGCTCCCCGAGGAGGACGCCCTCGCCGAGCTGAAGCGCCACGCGGGATCGCACTTCGATCCGCGCGTCGTGGCGGCGTTCGAGCAGATCTATCCCGCCGTGAAGCGCACCCTCGAGCACATGCGGCCGCGCGTGGCCGCCGTCGAGCGCGAGCGCGAGCCCGAGCCGGAACCGCGCCCCAGTCGGTAGGCTGGGCGCGAGGCGCCCGGGGGCTCGTGACATAATTCACAAGCATTCGGTCGTCTCCCTCGTACGACCTTCGGGCAGCCGAAATCCGTGTGGAACGGGACCCGCCCCGCCACTAGGATCTGTCGCTGTCATCCCCCCAGCGCACCCATTTCATCATCCATTTCGTGAGAGGAGGCACTCATGAAGCTTCGCGTCACCTTGATCGTCGCCGCGGCGCTGATCGTCGCCGGCGGCGCCACGCTCGTCGCGCGTGCCGCAGATTCCGGCAAGCCGGCCGCGACCCCCTGGAAGCTCACGGGCGAGCTCGAAGAGTCGTGCTCGTGCGACGGCGCCTGTCCGTGCTGGTTTGGGAACAAGCCGACGAAGGCCATGTGCAGCGGCAACATGGGGATCTTCATCAGCAAAGGAAACTACGGGAAGGTGCCCCTCGATGGGCTCGCCGTGATCGCGTACTCCCAGAGCCCCGAAGGGAAGTCGATGATGGAGTCGATGGGGAGCTGGAACTTCAACGTCACCTACGTCGACGAGAAGGCGAATCCCGAGCAGCGGAAGGCGCTCGAGGCCATCATCACGCAGATCATGCCTCCCGGCGCCCCGGCGGAGAAATCGAAGATCGTCTACGCCCCCATCAGGCGAAAGATCGAAGGCAAGGAGCACACGGTCACGGTGGGGAGTGTCGCCGAGTACTCGGGCCATCTCGCGGAGAGTCCGATGGGCGGTACGCCGACGATCTCGAATCCGCTCCTTCCGGATCCGATCCACAAGCAGTACTCCCAGGGCGTGACGAGCCGCCACAAGTACAACGACGCGGCGCAGTGGGAGTTCACGGGCAGCAACTACATGTACAACCACTTCTCGGTGACGAACAAGGACTACGAGGCGCTCGCCGCGAAGATGAACATGAGCGACGCCACGAAGAAGTAGGGGAGGGGCAATCCTCTGGCGCCGTGTGGCGCTGATGAGCGAGCATTCGCTGGCGAATGCTCCAATGACCCCTTTCACCGATGCGGCGGACCGGAGCGATCCGGCCCGCCGTTTTCGTCGAGGTCGAGGGCGCCGCGCCGCTACGTGGAGCTTCTTGCGGCGAACGTCTTCTTGAGCCGCACCGTCGTCCCGTGATCCGGCCGGATGTCGAACGACACCTCGTCGACGAGCTGCCGCATCAGGTAGATGCCGCGACCGTGCGTGGAGAGGAGCGCCGACTCGTCGGTGGGGTTCACGAGCTTCTCGGGATCGAAGCCGTGGCCCCGATCGTCGACCTGCACCTCGAGCGTCCCGTCGGTCAGGCGGAAATCGAACGTCACCGACTTGTCGGCGGCGAAGACGTTCCCGTGCTGGATGGCGTTGGTGCCGGCTTCGATGACCGCGTAGAGGAGGGCCTGGGTCGTGTCCTCGTCGAGCCGGCGCTCTCGGGCGAGCCCCTCGATCAGGGCGTGCACGAGCGCCAGGTTCTCGAAGCGGCTCCCGATGACCAGCCGGACGCTGTTGTCGGAGTTCTGGTGGGGTGTCCCTGAGGGCGCGCCCATACGAGACTACTGTAGCAAATCCCGCGCCGGGACGCTCACCGGGTCTTCAACGCGACGAGGGTGATGTCGTCCGCCTGATCGGCCCCGCCCGTGAAGCGGGAGACGTCCTCGGCCACCGCCCGGACGATCTGGTCGGCGCTGAAATCTCTCGGAAGGCACCCGGCGAACGCGAGGAGCCGCTCCTCGCCGTAGTCCTCGCCCTCCAGATTTCGCGCGTCGGTGATCCCGTCGGTGTAGAGGAGGACCGAGTCCCCGGGCTGGAGCTTCGCCGAGGCCTCCGGATACGAGAACTCCGGCCAGACGCCCAGGGGGATCCCGCCTTCCTCGAGGTAGCGCCACCCCCCCGCGGCGGGGAGGACGATCGGGAAGTTGTGCCCCGCGTTCGCGAACGAGAGCTCGGGCGCGTCCGCTCCGACCCGGGCGAGGAAGCAGGTCGCGAAGCGGTCATCCGGCGTCGACTGGTAGACGAGCCGGTTCAAGCGCCCCATCAGCTCGCCGACCGGCTTCCGGTCCTGCGCCTGGGTGCGGATCGACGCCTGCACCATGGAGGCGAGGAGCGCGGCCGGCACCCCTTTCCCGGCCACGTCGGCGATCACAACCAGGTACTCGCCGCCGCCCACGTCCACGAGGTCGTAGTAGTCGCCCCCCACCTCCCGCGTCTGGACGTTCAGGGCCGCGAGGTCGAGCCTCGGCATGCGCGGGAGCGCCTGGGGCAGGAACTGCTGCTGGATCCGCCGGGCCACCGCGAGCTCCTCCTCGAGGATCGACTTCGCGAGGCTCTCCCGGTAGAGGAAGCCGTTCTTGATCGCCACGCTCGACTGGTTCGCGAGCGTCTGGAGCAGCGAGCTCTCCTCGGCCGTGTAGCGCGTTTCCGTGATCTTCCGCCCGAGCGCGATCAGTCCGAGCAGCTCGCCGGCGTGCCGGAGCGGGAAGAGGAGGTAGGGCTCGGCCCGGAGGATCGGCTCGAGGCTCTCCTCCACGCCGCGCTCCTCCGCGCGGGGCCGCACCTCCTCGCGCCGCAGCAGCGGGACGCCGTCGAAGAAGCGGGCGAGCGCCGCGTGCGGGATCCCCGCGATCTCGCCGAGCTCCACGCCCCCGCCGAAGCCGCGCGCGATGGCCGCGCCGCGCTCGGGGGCGATCAGGAGGACCGTGGTCCGGGCGGGGACGCCGTCGCGCAGCGTGGCGAGAATCTTCTCGGCCAGCGTGTCGAGCTCGAGCACCGTGAGCACCTCGGCGCTCATCCGGCGGAGGATCGTGCGGTGGTCGCCGCGGTCGCGCAGGAAGTAGCGGTCGAGCACGTCCTCGAGCCAGGAGAAGATCGGCTGGAAGAGGACGAGCGCCAGGAGGAGCATCGCGGTCTTGAAGACCGTCGTGTCGTAGCCGGGCGTCGTGACGAGCATCGCGTCGACCTGGCGGATGATCGTGACGTAGACGCCGATCAGGAACCCCGACGTCACGGCGTAGAGGATCGATTTCCGCGCGATCAGGTTCGCGTCGAGGAAGCGGTAGCGCACGATCGAGTAGGCGATGGAGCCCGAGCCGAGGATCAGCGCCGCCACGATGAGCGCGGAGCGGATGATCGGCGGCCAGGGATGGTTCAGGAGCGTCGGGATCGGGACCGCGACGGCGTAGAGTCCGGCGCAGGAGGCAAGGCCCGAGAAGATCGTCCGCACCTGGACGCGGATCAGCGTGTTCGTCGCGCGACGGAAGCTGAGCCACAGGAGCGTGAGCGCCGCGGCGATGTAGAAGAGGTTCACCATGGAGAAGAAGAGCTGGTGGAACCGGAACGCCAGCTCGAAGGGGATGCGCCCGTACGTGAGGAGCGCCGAGCCCACACCGTTCCGGGCGAGCGCCGCCGCCACGCGCCCCCAGAGCGCGCCCTGCGAGCCGAGCACCATGAGGCAGAGGTGCGCCACGTGCGGCGCGAAGATCCAGGCCGCGGCGAACGGCACGCGGCGGATGAGGCGGTTTTCGCTCGGGAAGACGCACGCGAAGAAGAGCAGCGAGGGGAAGAAGAGCTCCCAGAGGTAGTTGAACGACCGGAGGAGGTCGTTCGAACCCCGGTTCGCGGCCGAGATCGACTCGAGGACGAACCCGATCGCCCCGAGCACCGAGCCGAGCCCCGCGAAGAAGAGCATGAGCGCGGTGGCGCGGTTCAGCCGCTGGCGCGGCGCCTCCCGGAGGATCACGAAGCCCAGGATGAAGACGAGCCCCGCGACGAGGAGGTAGAGCGTGCCGATCGTGGCGTTGGACATGAGTGCTTCGAGCCTTCCCTTGGCGCGCCGGCCGGGCGCGCGCGGTGCCGGCCCCCGCTAGCGGACGGGCTCCGGCTCGTCCGGGAGGAGCGGCTCCGGCGCGACCAGGAGCGGCCGGCCCGGGCGGTCGAGGATCGACTGGAGCGCGCGCGCCTCGAGCGTGAATTCCGGCGCGCGCGTGTCCGCGCCCCCGGCGGTGATGCCCGGCGGCTGGAAGAGCGCGGGAAGCCGTACGAGCGGCCGCTTCGGATACTCGATCACGCGCACGCGCGCGTTCGGACGGATTCCCGCGCGCCGCTTCGCCTGCTCGATCGTTTCGTCGAGCGTCCCGTTCCGGTCGGCGAGACGGAGCCCGATCGCGGCCTCGCCGCCGTAGACGTGCCCCTGCGCGATCTCGCGCACCCGGGCCGGCGTCAGTCCCCGCGCCGACGCCACCTTGTTCGTGAAGTCCGCGTAGAGCTCGTCGAACGATCCCTGAATAAGACGGCGCTCCCCCTCGTTCAGGTTTCGTTCGGGGAGGGTGGCCCCGAGAAACGGGATCCGGAGCCCCCCGAGGAGGTCGGCGCTCTTCCCCTCCTGGACGTGGTCCGAGGTGAGCCCCGTCTTCTTCCCGAACCCCTCGTTCCACGCCCAGCCCCCGATCACGCCGATCGAGCCGGTCAGCGTAAAGGGGGAGGTCAGGATCGAGTCGCCGTCCATGCTGATCCAATAGCCGCCGCTCGCCGCGACGCGCCCCTGGCTCACGAGCGCGGGCTTCTGCGCGGCGCGCAGCTTCCGCGTCTGCTCCGCGACCACGTCGGAGGCGAGCGGGTCGCCGCCGGGGGAATCGACGCGGAGGACGACCGCGCGCACGCGCGGGTCCTTGCGATAGCCGCGGAGCGCTTCCGCGGAGGCGCGGGCGCGGATCCCGTCGTCCATGGCGCAGTCGCCGACGAGGTAGACGAGCGCGATCGTCGGATCGGGTCCCCACTCCTCGCGCGGCTGCCACCGGAGCTCGCGCAGCAGCCCGTAGCGGACCGGCTTCATCGCAGGAGCGCCGACGTCGGCGCGCTCGAGGTCCTCCCAGCGGCCGAGCGCGTCGACCCAGTGGAGCTCGAGGAGCCGGGAGGCCGGAACGTAGGGCTCCTCGTTCACCACGCGATCGAACCCCTCCCGCGTGGCGCGGCCGGTCGCGACGAAGGCGCGGGCCATCTCGTCGTACGTGGCGCGCACGATCGCGCCGTACTGCTCGCGATCAGCCTCGGACATCTTGTCGCGCGAGAAGGTCTCCATCGCCGACTTGTACTTGAAGAAGCGCCACTCCTCGAACCCGACGCCGAGCTTGCCGAGGAGGTCGTGGAGGTATGTGCGCGAGGCCGCCACCCCGGGCAGGAGGAGCGACCCGCGCGGGTCCATCACGATCCGGTCGGCCGCCGAGGCGACATACAAGGTCGGCGCGGTGAGCTCGTCGCAGACGACCGTCACGCGCTTGCCGGCGCGCCGCGCGGCAAGGAGCTTCTCGTGGATCTCCCACGCCATCGAGAGATTCCCCTGGAAGCCGGAGAGGTGCACGGCGATGCCGCCGACGGTGGGATCGTCGATCGCGAACTGGATCCGCTCGGTCACGTCGCGGAGCGGCAGCGCGTCCTGGTCGAACCAGCGGTACGACTGGTAGACCATGTGCCCGTGCAGATCGAGCGCCATCGTGCGCCGGCCCCGGTTCACCGCGCGGTCGAGGTCGATGCCGCGCTCGGGCGACCCGAGCCGAACGGCATAGCCGGTCGCAGCGCGGTCGCCGTTTTGATAACGCGGCGCGGCGCGGAACGCGCCGCGGCCGATGCCGACACCGACCGTCAGCTGGAAGCGGTCATCGTGCTCCCACCGTGCGGCCGCGAAGAGCCCGGGGATGGGGCGGACCGCCATGCCTCCGGCGAGATCGCCGTCGTCCCACCTCTGGTCGCGGCGCAGGTTGTAGCTCCCGAAGAGCAGCAGGCGCGGATCGGAGAGCGGACGGATGCCGATGTCGACGTTGCCGTCATAGTCGCCGTGGTCGGTCGCGAGCCGGAGCGTGCTCCCGGTCGTGAGCCAGCGCGTGGGGCGGTTCACGTTTCCGAGGGCGAGGAAATTTGAGCGGTCGAACGCGGCCTTGCCTGGGCCGGAAAACCCGAGCGCGAGCCCAGTCGCGTGCTCCGAGTTCCCGAACCCGAGCCCGATCTGCCAATCGGTCACGTGGCGCCATCCGCCGGCTGACGCCGGCGGTAGCCCTTCGGCACGTCGCATCGAGAGGCCGAGTCCGCTTCCGGCCGAGAATCCCCACGGGCGCGGCCTTCCGTCCGCGCCCGTGTCGCTGGTCCAGAATCCCGAGAGCTCCGGGCGCTCGAGCAATCCCCACTGGGCCGGATTCACCGTCGCGG
>JBLMWD010000011.1:0-27869 GCA_050257045.1 Bacteroidota bacterium
ATCGCGCGGCTCCGCGGCTGGGACGCCCGCGGGCGCTGGCTCGCCGCGGCCGGCGGCACGCTCGTCCTCCTCGGGGTGACCGCCGTGGCCGGCGGCGCGAAGACGCCCGCCGTCTTCCGCCACATCGCCGATCCCGGCTCCGCTCCGCTCGCGCCGGTCGCGATTCGGGTCGAGCCCGGCTCGCGCGACATCGAGGGCGGCGAGTCGGTCGCGATCCGCGCCTACGTCCGCGGCACGGGGCAGCGCCCGAAGCTCCGCGTGGAAGAGCGCGGCGAGTGGAAGGAGACCGATCTCGACGAGGCGGAGGACGCCACCGGAGCCAAGTCGGGTGAGCGCGCCTACGCGCTCCTCCTCCGGAATGTGAAGGACGACCTCCGCTACCGCGTGCGCGCGGCCGGCCAGGAGACTCCGATCTACGCGCTCACCGTGCGCGACCTGCCGCGCGCGACCGGATACCGCGTCGCCTACGACTATCCGGCCTACACCGGACTCCATTCGGAGGAGAGCCACGCCGTCACCGGCGATCTCGCCGCGCCGCGCGGAACGCGCGCGCGCCTCACGGTGACACTCTCGCGCAGCGTCCGGAGCGGCGCGATCCTCCTCGACCACGCTGGAACGCGGATCGGCGGCGTGCCGGGCGAGCGCCTCGCCTCCTTCGACGTCCCGGTCCGCGCCGACGACCGCTACACGATCCGCCTCGAGGATGCGCGCGGCCGGAGGGTCGACCTCGGCCCGTTCGAGATCCGCGCAATCCCCGACCGGCCGCCCACGGTCTCGGTCCTCTCGCCCGGATCCGTCGAGGACGTCGGCCGCGACATGACCGCGGTCGTGGTCGCCGGAGCGACCGACGACTACGGCGTACGGCGGGTACTGATCCGCTACAAGGTGCGCGACGCCGCCGAGAAGACCGAGACCCTGCACGAGGAGAACGGGACCGCCCGCGAGCTCGCGGTTCGCTACACGTGGGCGCTCGGTGGCTACTCGCTCCTTCCCGGCGAGGAGGTCGAGTACCGGATCGGCGCGATGGACGGCGACGCGGTGGACGGCCCGCAGACCACCTGGTCGGAGCCGCGGATCCTCCGCTTCCCCTCGGCCGCGGAGATCCTCGCCTCGATGTCCGGCGAGCGGGACGAGACGATCCACTCCCTCGAGGACGCCTGGCAGGACGCGAAGACCCTCTCCGAGAAGGCGGAGGAGCTCTCGCGCGACATCGGCCGCTCCCACGACATGACGTGGGAGAAGCGGCAGGAGGCGCAGAAGACCCTGGAGGGGCAGCAGCAGCTCCAGCAGAAGATCGACAAGGTGGCCGACAAGCTGAGCCAGGACTCCGAGAAGCTCGCCCAGTCGCGCGCGCTGAACGCCGATCTCGCGCAGAAGATCGAGGAGCTCCACCAACTCCTGAGCCAGATCAAGGACCAGTCCCTGCTCCGCTCGATCCAGAAGCTCCAGGAGGCGCTGAAGAACCTCTCCCCCGAGCAGATGGAAGCCGCGCTCCAGAACATGAAGATGAACCAGGAGCAGGTCATGAAGAGCCTGGAGCGCACGATCGAGATGCTGAAGCAGATCCGCACCGAGGAGAAGCTCGAGGCCGCCTCCGAGCGCGCCGCGGAGCTCGAGCGGCGCCAGATCGCGATCAACGATTCGCTCGCGCACGCGCGGAAGGCGGAGGAGACCAAGTCGCTCGCGAAGAGCCAGCGCGAGAACCAGAAGCTGGGCGCCGAGGAGCGCGCCGCCCTCGACTCGCTCGCGGCCGACCTCAGGCCGATGGATCCCGAGGCCTCGCAGGAGTCGAAGCGGCTCGCCGACCAGCTCGGCGAGCAGGGCGCCCAGCCCGAGTTCCAGCAGACCGCGCAGTCCATGGAGCAGGGGGAGCAGGACTCTTCCCAGCGGAGCGCGGAGAAGCTCAAGGAGCGGCTCTCCCAGCTCCGCATGAACGTCGACAAGATGCGCGAGGGCTTCAAGAACAAGAAGAAGAACCAGCTCGCGAAGAAGATGCAGGAGGCGGCGCAGGACCTCCTCGACATCGGGAAGCTCCAGCAGAAGATGCTCTCGGACCAGGAGAGCAGCCTGGGCGAGCGGGCGGAGACGCAGAAGGGGCTCGAGGACGCGACGTCGTCGGCGACGAGGCGGATCGCCGATATCGGGAAGCAGACGCTGACCATCACCCCCGACATCGGCCAGTCGCTCGGGCGGGCGCTCCAGAACCAGGAAAACGCGGTCGGTCGTTACTCGGACCAGGACCTGGCCGGCGGGCTCGTCTCGGGGAAGGAGGCGGCGATCGCGCTGAACCAGGCGGCCGCGGCCATTCTCAAGAGCGAGAAGTCGATGCAGAGCTCCTCGTCGTCGACCGGCTTCCAGGAGGCGATGGACAAGCTCGGCGGCCTCGCGAACCAGCAGGGCGAGCTCAACAACGAAACGATGGGGATGGTGCCCGGCGAGGGCGGCCAGCAGGGGAACCAGGGCCGCCTCACCGAAGGTGACGGACAGGCGCTCCAGCGGATGGCGGCCGAGCAGGAGGCGATCCGCCGCGGTCTCGAGGACACGATGCAGAAGGTCGGCAAGAACGGCGGCACGATGGGGGACATGGGCGGCGTCGCCGACGATATGAAGAAGGTGGAGCAGGACCTCCGCGGCGGACGGCTCACGCAGGAGACGACCGAGCGGCAGCAGCGGATCCTGAGCCGGCTCCTCGACGCGCCGCGCGCGGTGGAGAAGCGCGACTACTCGCGGAAGCGGACGTCGCGTCCCGGGGTCGACGTGGTGCGCGCCTCGCCGGGCGCCCTCTCTCCCGAGCTCACGAAGACTCGGCCCTCGCTCGCGGCGCTTCTCGCGCGCGCCGGTCGCGACCCGGTGACGCCGCGGTATCGGGCGCTGGTGGACGAATATCTCCAGTCGGTCCTGGGCGGAAAGGCCAAGTGAGGGGGCGCGCGCGGCTTCTGAGCGGAGCTTTCCTCGTCCCGGCGATCGCCTTGACGGCGCTCGCAGGTCCGGTCATCGCCAAGCCGAAGAAGGAAGCGACCGCTCCGGCACAGCCTCCCGCCACGACGCAGCTGCCTCCCGGCGCGCTCCCGCTCCCCACGCGCGACGAGCGGCTGCCGGAGGGCTATCAGCTCCTCGTCCGGAAGCTGATGGTGCGCGGGCCGGCCGACACCCTCGGCGACGGCTCCTTCACGAATGCCGAGGCGCGTTTCCTCGCGGGGCAGTTCGACCAGGCGACCGCCGCGTACGGCGAGTTCACGCAGCGCTTCCCGCGCAACCTCCGGGTGAACCAGGCCCTCGAGCGGATGCTCCTGATCGCGGACGGCACGGACTTCGACCGGGAGCCGCTCCGGATCTACGCTCGCGCCGAGGCGATGCGGCACGTCGGGCACCCCGATTCGGCCGAGGTCGTGCTCACGGAGGGGCTCGCGCGCTATCCGGGCGCCCGCCTCCGGTGGCACTACCGGCTCGCGCTCGCCGAGTTGGCGCGCGACCGCGGCGATCACGCGGGCGCGATCGTGCAGGCGCTCGCCGTGGCCGACACCTCGTCCGGCTCGCGGCTCGCTCCGGCGGCGCTCAAGCTGGCCGGCGACGAGACGCTGGCCTCCGGCGGCCCCGCGACCAAGGCGTCCGAGTACTACCAGGCGCTCCTCGAGCGGTATCCCGACTCTCCGCTGGCGCCCAGCGTGCGGGCGCAGCTCCTCCTGCTCCGAAAGAAGATGCAGCTATGACGTCGCGTTTCTCCCGCGCCGCCTTCGCGGCCCTTTCCCTCGCCGCGCTGATCGTCGTAGCGCTCCCCGGGGGCGCCTTCGCGCGGTACCTCGTCCCGATGGACGACAAGCAGACCGACCATCTTCGCGCCTACGGGCTGACCTACTGGGCGCTCGAGCGCGGCTACCACGGCGAGTGGCTGCTCAACTACCGCGGCGGCTCGTTCCTCCTCCCGGACGAGGCGGCGGTCGCGAGCGAGGCGGTGGTGCGCGGCGTGACGATCGAGCAGGTCGACGAGGCGGGCGTGGCCAAGATCATGGCCGAGATCGCCGACAACAACATGGAATCGGTGAAGCTCGAGACGGCGCCGCGGATCGCGGTCTACGTGCCGCCGAGCGCGCCGCCCTGGGACGACGCCGTCCAGCTCGCGCTGGACTACGCGCAGATCCCCTACACCAAGCTCTGGGACGCCGAAGTCCTCGACGGGAAGCTCTCGCAGTACGACTGGATCCATCTCCACCACGAGGACTTCACGGGACAGTACGGGAAGTTCTACGCCGCGTTCGCCGCGACCGACTGGTACCGCCGGCAGGTCGCCGAGAACGAGGCGATGGCGAAGAGCCGCGGGTTCGCGAAGGTCTCAGAGCTGAAGAAGGCCGTGGCCCGCGCGATCAAAGCCTACGTCGCGGCGGGCGGGTTCCTGTTCGCGATGTGCTCGGCCACCGACACGTTCGACATCGCGCTCGCCTCGCGGAACGTCGACATCGTCGGGCCGGAATACGACGGCGATCCGGCCGATCCCGGCGCCGACGCCAAGCTCGACTTCGGCGAGTGCCTCGCCTTCCAGAACTTCCACCTCGAGATGAACCCGATGGTCTACGAGTTCTCGAACATCGACACGACGAACCGGGCCTCCCTGCGCGGCCAGCGGAACGACTTCTTCACCCTCTTCGAGTTCTCGGCGAAGCAGGACCCGGTCCCCTCGATGCTGGTCCAGGACCACGTCGCGAACGTCCCCGGATTCATGGGGCAGACCACCGGCTTCGAGAAGTCGCTCCTCAAGCCCGGCATCACGGTCCTCGCCGAGACCCAGGGCCAGGACGACGTGAAGTACCTGCACGGCCACTACGGCAAGGGAACCTTCACGTTCTACGGCGGCCACGATCCCGAGGACTACCAGCACTCGGTCGGCGATCCGCCCACCGACTTAGCACTCCACAAGCACTCCCCCGGATACCGCCTCATCCTGAACAACGTCCTCTTCCCCGCCGCGGAGAAGAAGGAGAAGAAGACCTAGCCCCGCCGGGGAGGGTCGGGTAGACTGCCGTTCCGACCATGTACGACCCCGCCCGCGAGTACACGACGAGCGTTCTCGTCACCGGCGTCACCGGAGCGATCGGCCGGGCCGTGGCGCGCGACCTCGTGGTGAACGGCTACCGCGTCTACGGCCTCATCCGCGACAAGGAAGCGCGCGACCGGGTCCCCTACGCCGTGGTCGGCGTGGTGGGGGACATCCGCGCCCCCGAGCGCTGGCTCCAGGCCATCGACCGGGCACAGGTGATCGTGAACTGCGCCTTCCCGAGCGATCTCGGCGCGGGCAAGCTCACGCACGAGGACGCCGAGCGCGAAGCCGACGAGCTCGCGGCGATCCTCGACCGCCTCTGCGACGTGGTGCGCCACCGGAAGCGCCGGCTCGTGCACACCTTCGGCGCGCTTCTCTACGAGCCCGACGCGAACGGCTGGGTGCGCGAGACCTCCGCCATCTCCTCCGGGCGCGGCTTCGGGATCCGCCACCGCAAGACGTACCCCGTTTTCGAAAAGCACCGGAAGAAGGGGCTCAAGGCGATGAGCGTGAACCCCGCGTTCGTCTACGGACGGGGCGGGTGGTTCGAGCAGGGGCTGGTCGAGCCGCTCACGCGGGGGCAGGCGGTCCTCATCGGCGACGGAAGCCAGACGATGCACTACATCGAGGCTTCCGACGCGGCGAGCGGCTACCGGCTCGCGATCGAGCACGGCATCGACGGCGAGGACTATCTCCTCGGCGACGACCGGCCGTCGACGCTCGGCGAGTTCACCCGCCTGGTCGCGCGCGAGCTGGGCGTTCCCGAGCCGAAGGCGGTCCCCGAGGCCGAGCTCGTCCCGATGCTGGGCGACTGGAACGTCGAGGCATTCACCTTCTGCCCCAAGGTCGACTCCACGAAAGCGCGCGAGCGGCTCGGCTGGACCCCCCAATATCCGACGATCGAAGAAGGGGTCCCCGCCGTGATCCGGCAGTACAAGCGCTCGCAGCTCACGACCGCGTCGCGGTAGCGGCGGTGCGGCCCCGTCCCGCGCACCGCCCGAATCGACCTTCCGCCCCCGCCACGCGCCGCGCCGTCCTCGCCGTCGCGCTCCTCCTGACCGCCGCCGCACCCCTTTCCTGCGCCCGCGCGCGCCATTCCCCGTGGTGGGACAGCGTCCGCTGGCTCGCCGACGACGCGCGCCGCGGACGTGAGACCGGAAGTCCCGACTACCTGGTGGCCGCGCGCTGGGTCGCGGGCGAGTTCGCGGCGGCCGGCGCGAGGCCGGCCGGAACCGACAGCTTCTTCCAGCACGTCCGATTCGTCGCGCGCCGCAACCTCGAGCCGCAGTGCTTCGTCGCGCTGGCGCGCGACGGACATGCCGACACGCTGAAGCTGGGCGACGACGCCATCCTCTCCTCGGGGATCGACGCCGCCGATTCGGTCGACGCGGGCGCGGTCTTCGTCGGCTACGGCCTCGAGCTCCCCGAGGCGGGACTCCACGATCTGGACGGCCTCGACCTGCGCGGCAAGGTGGCGGTGATCCTCCGGGGCGCGCCCACTTCGGTTCCGGCCACCATCGCCTCGCACGCGCAGTCCTCCGGCGAGCGCTGGGCGCGGCTCCGCGAGGCCGGAGCGATCGGAATCATCACGATCCCCAATCCCAAGGGGCAGTCCCTCCCCTGGGATCGCATCCGGAACGGGCGCTCGAAGGAGGGGCTCGCCCTCGCCGACACGACCCTCAACGAGCGCCGCGGCCAGCGGTTCGGCCTCTTCGTCAATCCGGCGCGCGCGGCGCGGTTGTTCGAAGGAAGCCCCGCGCGGTGGCCCGACCTGGTCCGTCTGGCGCAGGCGGGGAGCCCGCTCCCGCGCTTCGCGCTCCCCTGGCGCGTGAAAGCCCGGATCCGCACCGCTGCGCGCGAAGTGGAGAGCCCGAACGTCGTCGGGATCATCGAGGGCAGCGATCCCTCGCTTCGCGGGGAATCCATCATCTTGTCCGCCCATCTCGATCACCTCGGGGTCGGCGCGCCGGTCGGGAGGGATTCGATCTACAACGGCGCCATGGACAACGCGAGCGGGGTGGCCACGCTCATCGAGATCGCGCGCGCGATCCACGCACTGCCGCGCCCGCCGCGCCGCTCGATCGTCCTTCTCGCCCTGACCGGCGAAGAGGAAGGGCTCCTCGGCTCGCGCGCGTTCGCGGCCGCGCCGCCGCGCGCGGTGGGTCGCATCGTCGCCGACCTGAACCTCGACATGTTCCTGCCGATCGTGCCGCTCCGCGCGGTCGTGGCCTACGGCATCGACGAATCGGATCTCGGTGACTGGTTCCGCGCCGTGGCCGACTCCGCGCACGTCGCGATCCGGCCCGACCCGGAGCCACGGCAGAACTACTTCATCCGGAGCGACCAGTACAATCTCGTGCGCGCCGGCGTCCCCTCGTTGTTCGTGGAGTTCGGGCGGACGGGAGACTCGACCCTCGACCGGCGCTTCAAGGACTGGATGCGGAACCGCTACCACGCCCCATCCGACGACGTGCGGCAGCCGGTCGACCTCGAGGCCGCCGACGCGTTCAACCGGCTTCTGCTCCGCTTCTGCCTCGACGTGGCCGACCGTCCGGATCGACCCCACTGGAAGCCGGGCTCCTTCTTCCGCCGCTACGAGAAGCCGCCCGCCGAAACGGCCGCGGCCGACCGCCCCTAGAGCGAACCGGTCTCGTTCGCGACGACGAGCGTCGTCCGGTTCGGGGCGACGGTCACGACCGTCGCGTTGCGGAGGAGTCCCCTGGCGGCCTGCAGGAATTTCGGGTCGTTCGAGATGAGGGAGATGCCGGCGTAGACGCCGGTGCTCGGGAAGCGGGAATGGGCGACGGGGGGCGAGCCGTTCACCGGCGGGTCGTAGACGATCCAGTTGTCCCAGTCGAGCCGGTACGTCGACCTGTAGAAGGCGACGTTGGGGGGAAGGTAGGGGGCCAGCTCCGGCGGCACCGCCCCCGCGGGCCCTTCGGGCGGCCACGCCTGATGATCCGCGAAGTACATGTAGACGGCCGCGCGGACCGCCTGGATGTCGGCCACGGCCTGGGCCGCGCGCACGTTGCGCACGAGGCCCAGGTAGTTGGGGACCGCGACCGCGGCGAGGATTCCCACCACTGTGATGGCGATGGCGAGCTCGAGGGCGGTGAACCCCGTCGTGCGGCGGTCGGTCACAGTCGCCTCGGCTCTCGGTCGTGCGGGTGGTTCATCCGGTGGGTTATCGGACGGTCGCGCCGCGTTCTTGAAACGAACCAAGCCGTTGCGCCGCAAAGGTCGAGGGACCGCCGTGCGGCGGCCCCTCGGGGGGTTGGAAGGGGGGTATCCATCGACCGGCACCGGCACCGGTCCGGTTGGGGGACCGATCAGGCCGGCGGCGGGCCGGGGCCGCCGCCGGGACGTCCTGCTCCCGCGCTCAGATCGGAAGCCAGTAGGTCACCTTGGCGAGGAGCGTGTTCTCGGGCTCGTTCCGGAAGAGCGTGCGGGTGCCGAGGCCGTTCTCGAAGGCGGCCGGATTCGCGCCGAACATCGCGCGGTCCTCGAAGCGCTGGCGGCTCTGCTTCCAGACGAGAAAGAAGGTGCTGCCGGGGCGGTACTGCCACCGGTAGACCAGGTTCACGTTGACCGACGAATAGGTGAAGTCGTTGTCGCGGTAGTCGTACGGCGTCGTCGGGTTTCCGCTCGCGTCGACGTTGTGGCCGGTGTAGTCGATCAGGTCGTAGCTGTCGGGCCGCGCGAGCTCCCGCGCGCGGTAGTACTTCCCCACGGTCAGGAACGGCTCGGCGTAGACCTCGAGCGACTGGTTCCGCGTGAAGAGGAGGCTCGAGCGGAGCGTGACGCTCGCCGTCTGCTGGTGGATGTCGCCGAAGATGTAGGCCATCCCGCCGATCCCCTGCCCGCCGTACGTCGCCACCGGACGCTGGTCGAGGTACTGGGTGTCGTCCAGCCGGTTGTGATAGCCGAGGCTCACGGTGTGGTTCACCGCGCTCGACTGCCTCCAGTTCACGTCGAACGTCGCGTCGAACCCGATGTTGTGCCGCACGTCGGTGTTCCAGTTCAGGTTGGTGCCGGCGTTCAGATTCTTCCGCGTGTCGGTCGTCGCGCCGAGCCAGCCGCCGTACGTGAGCGGCTCGCTGATGATCGGCCCGCCGCGCGTCTCGTAGCGGTGGTGGCCCCAATCGTTCAGGAGGACGCCGAAGTTCACCTCGCGGTAGTTCTTGAACTGGATCCAGCCGTTCACGTTCCCGCTGTGATACTCCGGATGCCCGGGCTCGTAGTGCCAGGCGGGGAGCCCCGTCGCGAGGTCGTAGCCGGTCCGCCCCGCGAACATCCACGACCTGTTCCAGTTCACGTTCAGGTTCGCCGCGTTGTAGCGGGCGCTCTTCCCCACCGGGTTGAAGCGTCGCTGCACCCACGCGTAGGTGGAAATATCGTCGGCGCGCTGCAGGTAGCCCATGTCGTTCAGGTCGAGTTTCGCCGTCTCCCAGCGCCCGCCCGCGTTCCCGCGCCACTGTCCGCCGATGCGCGCGAGCTCCGCGGTGCCGCCGGTGCCGAAGCGGGGCCGGCCGGTCTCCGTCGGATCGGCGACCACGCGCTTGGGGTCGATGACCGACCCGATGAACGAGCCGGTGAGCTGCCAGACGCGCTTCGGCGAGCGGAGCGCGAAGTCCATCCCGCTCGTGAAGGCGTCGCGCGAGGCACGCTCGCCGAGGCCGCGCGCGAACGCGGTGTCGGGATTTTCCGTATTGAGGACGGCGGTCTGCATGAAGTTGATCTGATGGCGCCCCTGGGCGAACTCCTTCCCAAAGCGGCCGACGAAGAAGCGCGCGAGGCGGTCCCCGTTCTTGAAGATGTTCTGCGCCTGGCCGTCGCCGGTGATATCCGAGGAGGCGGCGAGCGCCGCGACGGACACGCCGCCGACCGTCTTCCCCGTCAGCTTCCCCGCGTAGCGGATCCGCGAGTTCGGATCGCCCGTGCCGATCCGGCGCGAGTAGAAGAGGTTGAACGAGGGGTGCTGGAAGAAGCGGCTCCCTTCCACGAAGAAGGGGCGCTTCTCCTGGAAGGAGGTCTCGAACGGCGAGAGGTTCAGGACCGCCGGATCGGCCTCCACCTGGCCGAAGTCGGGCTGCACCGTGGCGTTCAGTGTGAGGTCGGACGTGACGCCGTACTTGAGGTCGGCGCCGAGGTTCTGGAACGACTCGATCCGATGGCCCGCCGGCGAGGAGACGGTCGCGGGATCGGTGGCGCGCTGGACCACGTAGGGGAGCGCCTCGAGCTGGCGCGGCGCGCGAATGCCCCGCAGTCCGGCCAGCTCGCCGAACTGGCTCACGAGCCCGGCTTGATCACGGCCCCACGTGTGCCAGGCCGTGTCCTGTCCGATCCCCTGCATGTACCGCCAGACGTCGAGGCCCCACGTCATGTCCTCGGCGGAACGGTAGCGGATCGCCGAGAAGGGGATCCGGATCTCGGCGTACCAGCCGTTCTCGTCCCGCGAGGTCTCGGCTTCCCAGACGGCGTCCCAGTCGTCGTCCTCGTCGCCGTTGTTGTAGATGTAGCCATCGAGCTGCACGCCGAGCGGGTTCACCTTGAACACGTACCCGGTCGTGTGGTCGTGATACGGATCGATGTAGAACGCCACGATGTCGGAATTGATGAACTTGTCGCGCCGCGTGAGCGTGGCCTCGATCTTCGAGGAGGGATCGCTCGTCAGGCACGCGATCCCGAAGTAGACCGAGCTCTCGTCGTAGACGACCTTGAACACGGTCTGTTCTTTGGGCACAGCACCGCGATCGGGTTCCGAGACGGTGAAGCCGCGCGCGGCCGGCGCCAAGAGCCACGCCGGATCGTCGAGTCGGCCGTCGAGCCGGATCTCCTGCCCGTTGAGCCGGTATGCCTGGATCGTCGGATGGGCGGCCCTGCGCCCGTCGGCGGAGTCGGGGTAGACAGATCCCGAATCGGTCGCGGAAAAGCCAGAAAACGCCGCGGCCGGAACGGCCGCGAGCGCGAGCGCGAGGGCCGCGAAGCATGAGGCGATGCGGGCTCCTGCGGGATTCATGATCGTTCTCCTTGCTGCTCTGAGCCAACCGACTCCGAGGGGCGTTCGGGGCGCGGCGCCCGGTCCCGTCGGGGCCGTACACGCTTCCACTACCGTGTTCTCGCGGTCGCGGGTTTCAATGTGGATGCCCGCTGCGTGACATTGGACAGATGGCGCGCCGGTTTCGTTGGACCGAGCGTCACGCTCCTGGCAGGAGCCGCGCGGTGCGCGGCTCGGTCATGCGGGACGGGCCAAAGCCCGCGCGAGCAGGCAGTGGAAGCGATGCACCCCCTGCTCGCGCGTCGGCGAGTAGCGTCCGCGATCGTAGAGGCGCGATCGGACGCCCCGCTGCACGCTCTCCACGATCACCTCGTCCTCGCGCTCGACCCGGTCGAGCGCCGCGCCCGCGCCGCGGTCGAGCCGCGAGGGATCCCAGACGTAGGCGAGGAAGAGCACCTTGGTCCGGTCCACGTCGAGAGGGCGCACGACGTTCACCGACACGCCCCACGGATAGAAGTTGAACATGAGATTTGGAAAGAGCCACCAGTAGTACGCGGCGATCCGCCGGCCGAAATCGGGCGAGGAGCGCGGGAGGTCGAACGCGTCCTCCCCGTCCTTCGCGACCCCGACCTGGAGCACCGACTGGTCGTGGACCTCCGTCGTGTACGCGCCGTAGTCGAGGGCGTCCGAGAGCGCGGCGTGCACGTACGGGATGTGGAACCCCTCGAGGTAGTTGTCGCAGTAGAGAGCCCAGTTCGCCCGAACCAGATATTCGCGCGTGCGGGTCGGATCGAAGGTCGCGTCGGCGAGCGGCATCCAGCCGCACCGCGCTTCCATCGCCGCTGTCACGGTCTCGAGCGGGACCACGGGACGGAGCGAGGCGAAGAGAAATTTCCGCCAGGCCCCGAAGGGGACGGCGGGAAGATCGTCGGCCGCGGTCGGGAAGCCGCGGGCCTCTTCGAACTCGGGCATGGAGTGGAACCGTCCGTTCAGCGCGAAGCGCCGCCCGTGATAGCGGCAGCGCAGGACGTTCTGGACCCCTTCGCTCTCGACCACGACATTCCCGCGATGGGTGCATACGTTGGAGAGGCAGTGCGTCTGGTCCTCGGCGTCGCGGGTGAGGAGGATCGGCTCGTCGATCATCCCCTCGAGCAGGAGGACGGGGCAGACCTGCCCCGGCGCCTTCACGCGGTCCACGTCCCCGACGAGCTGCCAGGAGGGGGCGAAAACGCGCTCCCGGCAGGCCGCGTAGACCTCCCGATCCGAGTAGACCCACCCCGGGAGCGTGGAAGCGGTCCGGACGTCCTCGCCCACGGAAAGGGTACGGAAGTCGACCATAGAGGCCGATGAGAATAGGAGAGCAAACTATGTCCCGCCAACGGGATTCCGTGGGTTATGATGGCGCCGCGCGCGCCGTATCCCAAGAACAGGAGTCCGAGCCGTGATCGTGTTCCTGGTCGTCCTCGCCGTCGTCGTGGTGGTCCTCGCCGTTCCCCCGATCCGCAGAGTCCTCATCACCCGTCCTTTGATGCCCCTCGTCGCCGGCGCCCTCCCGCGCATGGGAGAGACCGAGCGGATCGCCCTCGAGGCGGGGAGCGTCTGGTGGGAGGCCGAGCTCTTCTCGGGGCGCCCCGAGTGGAAGCGGCTCCTCTCGTTCCGTCCCAAGACGCTCACCGAAGAAGAGAGGGCGTTCCTGGGCGGGCCGGTCGAGGAGCTCTGCCGGATGCTGAACGAGTGGGAGGTGATGAAGCGGCACGACCTCCCGCCCGAGGTCTGGAGCTTCCTCAAGAAGCACCGCTTCTTCGGGATGATCGTTCCCAAGGAGTACGACGGGCTCGGCTTCTCGGCCGCGGCGCACTCCGCCGTCATCACCAAGATCTCGAGCCGGAGCGTCACGGCCTCGGTCACGGCCATGGTGCCGAACTCGCTCGGCCCGGCGGAGCTCCTGATGCACTACGGCACCGACGAGCAGAAGCGCCACTACCTCCCGCGCCTCGCGCGCGGCGAGGAGATCCCCTGCTTCGCGCTGACCGAGCCCGAGGCGGGGAGCGATGCGACCTCGCAGAAGAGCGTCGGGATCGTGACGAAGGGGACCTGGCAGGGGCGCGAGGTGATCGGGATGCGCCTCAACTGGTCGAAGCGCTACATCACGCTGAGCCCCGTCGCGACCGTGATCGGGCTCGCGTTCGTGCTCAAGGATCCCGACCGGCTCCTCGGCGACAAGGAGGACCTCGGGATCACCTGCGCGCTCCTTCCGGCGAACCTTCCGGGGGTCGAGATCGGCCCGCGCCACGACCCGCTCGGGGTGCCGTTCCTGAACGGTCCGACCGAGGGGCACGACGTTTTCGCGCCGCTCGACGTGATCATCGGCGGACCCAAGAACGCCGGCATGGGCTGGCGGATGCTCATGGAGACGCTCGCCTCCGGGCGCGGCATCTCCCTCCCCTCGCTCGCCGTCGGCTGCGCCGAGCTCGCGACGCGCACCGTCACCGCGTACGCCAACGTGCGCGAGCAGTTCGGGCTTCCGATCGGCCGGTTCGAGGGGATCGAGGAGCCGATCGGCCGGATCGGCGGACGCACCTACATCATGGAAGCCGCGAAGCGCCTCTCCCTCGGCGCCATCGACGAGGGTCAGAAGCCGGCCGTGATCTCGGCCATCCTGAAGCGCTACCTCACCGAGGGCATGCGCGCGGTCGTGAACGACGCCATGGACGTCCAGGCCGGAGCGGCGATCTCGCGGGGACCGCGCAACGTCATGGCGGCGGCCTACGCGGCGGTCCCGGTCGGGATTACGGTGGAAGGGGCGAACATCCTCACCCGCTCCCTCATCATCTACGGCCAGGGGGCGATCCGCTGCCATCCGTACGTCCAGAAGGAGATGGCGGCGCTCGCGAAGCGCGACCTCGCCTCGTTCGACCGCGCGTTCTTCGGCCACATGGGACACGTGGTCGCGACCACCGGCCGCGCCTTCCTCGACGGACTCACGGGCGGCGCGTTCGAGAGCGTCCCCGTCGACGGCCCGGTGCGGCCGCTCTTCGGCAGGCTGTCGCACCTGAGCGCTGCCTTCGCGCTCACGTCCGAGGCGGCCATGGCCACCCTGGGCGGCACCCTGAAGCGCCGCGAGCGGCTGAGCGGACGGCTCGCCGACGCGCTCGCGCACCTCTACCTCGCGTCGGCCGCGCTCAAGCGCTACGTGGACGACGGGCAGCTGAAGCGCGACCTTCCGCTCGTGCGCTGGTCGTGCGCGTGGGCTCTCCACGAGACCGAATCGGCGCTCCAGGCCGTGCTCGACAACCTTCCCAATCGCTTCGCCGCGGGCTTCGTCCGGTTCGCGGCCTTCCCAATTGGCTTCCGGACCAAGGCGCCCTCCGACCGCCTCAGCACGGTCGTCGCGCGGAGCCTCCTCGACGACCGGGCGCTTCGGCTCGCGCTCACGTCCGACGTCTACATTCCGCCGCCTTCCGAAGGGAGTCTGGGCCGGCTCGAGGCCGCGTACGCCAAGGTGATGGCCGCGCAGCCGGTCGACCGCAAGCTCAAGGATGCCCTGCGCGCCCGGCGCATTCCCGCCAACCTGGATCCCGAGGCGCAGCTCTCGGCGGCGGTATCCGCGGGGGTGCTATCCGAGGACGAGCGGCGGATCTGGCGGGAGGCGGATTCGGCGCGCCGGGACGCCATTCAGGTGGACGCGTTTCCGCTGGAGGAATTCGCCGAGCTGGCGGTCTGACCGGGGGTCGTCCGGAAAAAGTTAGCCGCGGTTAAAAAAAGCTTCCATCGGGAGTGTGAAAGAGCCTTATAGTCTTCGCGGGCCGGGTATGGTACAATACCGGACAAGCGTGTAGGTAACACTCTCCCCCGAGCCATTGGCGAACCGCTTGCACCTGCGCGTCTCCCGCATCTTGATCGGCTTCGCCGCGGTTCTGTTGGCCACCGCACCCGCGTTTGCTGCTACCGCTCCGTCCCAATCGGGACCGACACTCGAGCGGGGCGTCGTTCGCCAGGAATATCCTGTCTGGACCAACCCCTCTGCCGATGGCTCGCGTGCAGGACGCGTTCCCCACAAAACCGCTCCTCCGCTCCAGGAAGTGGTCGTGTTCCAGGACAGCCTGAATGCGCTCTCGATCAGCAACCAGGGGAACTGGACGCATATCGACAACTCCGCCAAGCCCCCGCATTGGCACCTCGACACCGTATATGGTTGCCAGAGCCACGCTTGGTGGTGCGGCTTGGTCGACTCGAGTTGGATCTACGATGCGAACCGGTACGGCTACGGCAACAGCTGGAACGACTATCTTCAGAATTCGGTCTACCTGGACAGCCTGCCCAGCGGCAAGTCGGCCCAGCTGTCCTTCCGCCATCACCTCGACATCGAGCAGGGCTACGATTTCGCCTACGTCGAGGTGCTCGACTGGGACGACGATTGGACCCCCATTCTCCAGTATTCAGGCAAGGTGCCCAACAACGGCACGTGCGATTCGGTCACGGTCACCATCCCCGACTCGATCGTGACCGAGTGGTACGCGAACATGGACCCTGCGGCGCATTTCAAGGTCCCATTCCGGTTCCATTTCGCGAGCGACGTCGCCTATTCCTCCGAGGACGGGCTCTATCCAGGGGACGGCTGGAGCATCGACAACATCACGGTCAAAGCCGGCAACCAGGTGCGGTTCTCCGACAATTGCGAGAACGGGTCGGGGCAATGGACCTCGACCATGTATCCGCCCGTCGGGGACCTCTTCTCGATCAGCTCGAACGTCTTTACCGAGGACATCTGCACGAGCAACCGGACCAACGTATGGTCCGACTGGGACCCGACCACCTATTCGGTCGTCCCGCGGCTCGACAACCTGCTGCGAACACCCCCCATCCAGATCAACCGGCCAGCGGAAGCGTTCGTGGCGTTCGACGTCTATCGAAATCTGCCGCTCTATTCCTGCTTCTTCTACCACCTCCGGTACCGAACACGGAACGTGGGGGACCCGGTCTGGAGCGAGTGGGCCGATCCGACACGCCTGCTCTACTACGGCTCGACCAAGGACTGGGCGCGACAGAAGGTCGTCTTGCCGGGCGGGGCCAACAAGGACTCGATCCAGGTCGAGTTCGGGGTCACGGACTACTCCCAGATCTACTGTGACGGAGTGTCTTCTGCGAACGGTGTGTACACGTTCTTCGACAACGTCGCGGTCGGAGTGGTCCAGTCGGCGCCTCCGATCTTCATCCAGCACGACGAGGACCTCTTCAACGACACCTTCAATACCACGGCGTTCTTCAAGGACGACAATTTCAACTCACCCCTCGGAGACAGCACCATCGTGGAGGTGAGCTGCTCCCGCGGCTACAAGAACGGATACATGTTCTACCGCATGAACGGAGGGTCGTGGTTCTCGACGCCGTTGGGCCTCTCGAACCCCGCCGTCCCAACGCTCCGATACGCGGACGTCCCTCCGGGCAACTATCCGGCGAATACGTTCATGGAGTACTACTTCCAGGTGACTGACAGCACCGACTCGATGTCGGTGCTACCGGCCGGGGCGATCAGCGACCACATCTACTTTAATGCATCGATCCTGCCGCTCAAATCGGCGACGAATCCTTCCCTGGGCTGCTTCGACAGCCTGGCCACGATCCTGTTCGTGAACAACTACTCCGGCCGCGAACCGAAGAACCTGTGGCTGGATGCCTTGAAGTCATGGGGATACAAGGTAGACGTCTGGGACGTGAACTCGCCAACGAGCGGTCTCGGGAACACACCCGGAGGGGCGCCCACAACGGGCAGTGCCTACGACTGGCCGGCGACCCCGGTCACATCCTTGACCCAGTACTCCACGATCATCTGGCACTCCGGGAGCCTGACATCGTTCACCCTCTCGCCGCAGGACCAGGCGCTGTTCGAATCCTGGATCCAGCAAAGCGGGAAGAGCCGAAATCTCTGGGTCGCCGGAGACAACGTGGCCAACGATCTCGTCACGAACGGGCTGGAGTACAACTCCTTCCTGACATTCACGTGCGGCGTGGGCTTCCTCCGCGACCTGTGGGAGAGCCTGCCGCAGGACACGCTTCACCCGGTCGTCACGGGGCTCGGGGGATCGTTCACGAACGGGCTCACCTTCCACGTCAACGACGACTGCCCGATCATCGACAAGTCGGATCTGCTCGCCATCTCGTCGCAGGCGATCCAGAACGGCGTCTATGGGCTCGGCCTCAAGTACCCGAACCAGTTCGGAGCCGCGACGCGCTACGCGACCAAGTACGTGTCGTTCGGCAGCGACAGCGCGCGCGTCTTCTTCCAGGGGTTCAACTTCGACAACATCGAGGAGGGGGGCCAGCGGCTCGCTTTCGCCAAAGACGTGATGAACGGCTATTTCAAGGAAAACGCGTGCTATGCGGCCACGGACGTCCCGACCGAGCCCTCGCCCGGGGCGCCGCCTGCCCGGAACGAGCTGTCCCAGAACTTCCCCAATCCCTTCAACCCGAGCACCGTCATCCATTACTCGATCGCCCAGACCGGCCCCGTGACCATCCGGATCTTCAACGCCGGCGGCGCCCTGGTCCGGACCCTCGTGAACGGACCCCATGCGCCGGGCGAGTACACCGTGCGCTGGGACGGCAACAACGACCAGGGCCAGCGGCTCGGGAGCGGCGTCTACTTCTACCGCATCGAGACCGGCTCGGGGTTCCGCGACGCTAAGAAGCTGATCCTGCTGAAGTAAGCCGAAGGAAGAAGGCGAAGGGGAGCGTTGGCGCTTCGGCGCGGGTCCTCAGGACCCGCGCCGTTTATGCATGAATCGCCCGGCCGTCCACGGCCAGGGCGGCTTCCTTCACGGCTTCCGCGAGCGTCGGGTGGGCGTGGCAGATCCGCGCAATGTCCTCGCTGCTCGCGCTGAACTCGATGGCGGCCACGGCCTCGGCGATGAGGTCGCCGGCTCGAGGGCCGATGATGTGGACGCCGAGGATCCGATCGGTGGCCTGGTCGGCCAGGATCTTCACCCGCCCGTCGGTCTGGCCGAGCGCGCGTGACCGGCCGATCCCCCGGAAGAAGAAGACCCCTTTCTTGAAGGCGTGGCCGGCGGCCGTGAGCTCGTCCTCGGTGCGTCCCACCGAGGCGATCTCGGGCTGCGTGTAGACGACGCCGGGGATCGCCTCGTAGTTCACGTGCCCGTAGCCGGTCGCGATCATCTCGACGCAGGCGACGCCCTCCTCGGACGCTTTGTGCGCGAGCATCGCGCCGCCGATCACGTCGCCGATCGCGTAGACGCCCGCGGCCGAGGTGCGGTAGTGCTCGTCGACGGGGATCCGGCCGCGGTCGTCGGGCTTGATCCCGACCGATTCGAGGCCGAGCCCCTCGGTGTAGGGGACGCGTCCCACGGCGAGGAGGACGCGGTCGGCCTGGAGCGGCTCCTGCCCCTCGCACTCCACCACGGCGCCCTTGCCGTCCGGACGGGCGCCCGTGACGCGGGCACCCAGCTTGAACTCCATCCCCTGCCGCTTGAAGAGCCGGAGCGCCTCGGAGGCGATCTCCGTGTCCATGCCGGGGAGGATTCGGTCGAGGTACTCGACCACGGTCACCTTGGACCCGAGCCGGAGCCAGACCGATCCCAGCTCGAGGCCGATGTAGCCGGCGCCGATCACGACGAGGCGGCCGGGCACCTCGGGCCAGGAGAGCCCCTCGGTGCTGGTTCCGATCCGGTCGCCGTCCACGGTGACGCCGCGGAGCGAGGCGGACTTGCTGCCCGTGGCGATCAAGATGTTCTTCGCTTCCAGCGAGGTGGTCTCGGCGCCGCCTTCCACCGTCACTCGTCCGGGGCCGGAAATCCGGCCCCGTCCGATATATCGCGTGACCTTGTTCTTCCGGAAGAGCATGTCGACGCCGCCCGTGAGCCCCTTCACGATCTCGTCCTTCCGCTTCAGCATCGTGGCGAGGTCGAACGTGACGCCCTGCACCTGGATCCCGTGCGGGGCGAGCGCGTCCTTCGTCTCGTGGTAGCGCTCGCTCGATTCGAGGAGGGCCTTGCTCGGGATGCAGCCGACGCGGAGACAGGTCCCGCCCAGGGCGGGCTCGAACTCGACGCAGGCGACGTTCATCCCGAGCTGCCCGGCGCGGATCGCGGCGACGTAGCCGCCCGGCCCCGAGCCGATGATTACCAGGTCGTGCTTGGCTTCGGCCATGTGGTTAGAGCCCCAGGAGCATCCGGGTCGGCCGCTCGATCAGGTCCTTCACGTGGCGGAGGAACGTGACCGACTCGCGGCCGTCGATGATGCGATGGTCGTAGGTGAGCGCCACGTACATCATCGGCCGGATCACCACCTGGTCTTCGATCGCGACCGGGCGCTTGTGGATCGCGTGCAGGCCGAGGATGCCGCTCTGCGGCGGGTTGATGATCGGCGTCGATAAGAGCGAGCCGTAGACGCCGCCGTTCGAGATCGTGAACGTGCCGCCCTTCAGCTCGTCCAGGCTCAACTTGTTCGTGCGCGCGCGCTCAGCGAAGTCGGCGATCGCGAGCTCGATCTCGGCGAAGGAGAGCCGGTCGGCGCCGCGGAGCACCGGGACCACGAGCCCGCGCCCGCCTCCGACTGCGATGCCCATGTCGTAGTAGTTCTTGTAGATGATCTCCTTGTCGCGGATCTCGGCATTCACCTGCGGAAAGCGCATCAGGGCGTCGACGGAAGCCTTCACGAAGAAGGACATGAAGCCGAGCTTTACGCCATAGCGCTCCTGGAACGATTCCTTGAGCTCCTCGCGCACCGCGATCACGGCCGACATGTCGATCTCGTTGAACGTGGTGAGGAGCGCCGCGGTGTTCTGCGCCTCCTTGAGCCGCTCGGCCACGCGGATGCGGAGCGGGCTCATCGGCACCGCTTCTTCAGTATCGGCCGGTTCCGTGGGAGCCGGCCGTGTGCTCGGCGGCTCGGGCCGGCGCGCGAGGTGCTCCAGCACGTCTTCCTTGAGCACGCGCCCGCCGGGGCCGGTCGCGGGCACCTCGCCGGGCGCGATCCCGTGCTGGCTCATCAGACGATCGGCCGAAGGCATGCGCGGCGGCGCGGCGGAGGGCGGCGCGGCCGGAGGCGGCGCCTGGGCTGCGCGCGGCTTTGCGGGCTTCGAAGTCGGCTGCGGTGGAGGTGGAGCTTGCGCCGGCGCAGGCGCTGGAGCTTTCCCCGGCGCAGACGCTGGAGCCTTCGCTTGGGCCTGGGCCGCCGTCACCTTCGGCGCCGGCGCAGCTGGTTTCGCCCCGTTTCCCCCGGCCGCTCCCTCGGCGAGCGTGGCGATCAGCTCGCCGATCTTCACCACGTCGCCCTTTTTCTTCAGGAGCTTCTCGATCGTTCCCGAGACGGGCGCCGGCAGCTCGAGCGTCGCCTTGTCCGACTCGATCTCGACGACCGCCTCGTCGCGCTCCACGCGGTCGCCCTCGCCCTTCAACCAGGCGCCGATCTGGACCTCCTTGATCGACTCGCCGACCTCGGGAACTCTCAGCTCAACCGGCATGCGTCGAAGGCTCCTTGTCGAACGCCGCGAGCAGGAGGCGCTCCTGCTCGATCTTGTGGCTGCTCGCCGCACCGCTCGCCGGCGTCGCCGATTCCGCGCGGCTCACCACGTGGAAGGGATGCCGCCCCAGCAGCCGGTCGCCGAACCGCGCGCGCAGGAAGGGCCACGCGCCCATGTTGCGCGGCTCCTCCTGCACCCAGGTGATCGGCATCTCAGCCTTGAGCCCGGCGAAGAGACGCTCGAGCGTCTCCTCCGCGAGCGGATAGAGCTGCTCCAGCCGGTAGATCGCCGTCTCCGTCTCCTTCAGCTCCTCGCGCGCCCGCGTGAGCTCGTAGTAGATCTTCCCCGCGCAGAAGAGGACGCGCTTCGCCCGCTCCGCCGGAACCGCGGCGTCGGCCAGCGCGCGCTCGAACCGCCCGGTCGCCAGCTCCGCCATCGGCGAGACCGCGTCGGGATGCCGCAGCAGGCTCTTCGGCGTCATCACCACGAGCGGCTTCCGCCACGGGCGCTTCACCTGGCGCCGGAGCAGGTGGAAATACTGCCCGGGGGTGGTCGGGTACGCAACCTGGATGTTGTCGCGCGCGGCGAGCTGGAGGAAGCGCTCCAGGCGCGCGCTCGAGTGCTCCGAGCCCATCCCCTCGAAGCCGTGCGGCAGCAGGAGCACGAGGCCGGAGAGCCGGCGCCATTTCTCCTCGCCGCTCGTGAGGAACTGGTCGACGATGACCTGCGCCGCGTTCGCGAAGTCGCCGAACTGCGCCTCCCACGCGACCAGTCCGTCGGGGGTCTCGAGGCTGTAGCCGTACTCGAACCCCATGCAGCCGGCCTCGGAGAGCGGGCTGTTCCGGATCTCCACCTCGGCCTGGTTCTGGGCGAGGTGCTGGAGCGGCGTGTAGCCCGCGTCGGTCTTCACGTCGTGGAGCACGGCGTGGCGGTGGCTGAACGTGCCGCGCTCGGTGTCCTGGCCGGTGAGCCGCACGCGATAGCCTTCCACCGCGAGCGTCGCGAAGGCGAGCGCCTCGCCGGCCGCCCAGTCGAGCGGGCGCTTCCCTTCGGCCATTTCCTTCCGCTGCGCGAGGCCGCGGAGGATCTTGGGATGCGCGGAGAAGCCTTCGGGCAGGACGGTCTGCGCCGCGAGCAGGGTCGCAAGCGTATCGGCTTCGACCCCGGTCGCGACCTCGGCCGCGCGCGATTCCGGACCGCCCATGTAGCGCGTCCAGATGCCCGCCGGCGCGTCCGGGAGCGCCGTGCGCTTCACGCTCCGCGTCTCGTGCAGCTCGGCCTCGAGGAACGAGCGCGTGCGCTCGATCATCGCCTCGGCGTCTTCTTTCGTAAGGCGCCCCGCCGCGATCAACCGGTCGCGGTACAGGAGATGGATCGGCTTCCGCGCCGCGATCGCCTGGTAGAGGAGCGGCTGCGTGAACGCGGGCTCGTCCCCCTCGTTGTGGCCGTGGCGCCGGTAGCCGTAGAGGTCGATCACGACGTCCCGCCGGAACTGGCGCCGGAACTCCATCGCGAGCCGCGCGGTGCGGATCACCGCGTCCGGCTCCTCGCCGTTCACGTGGAAGATCGGCGTCTGGAGGATCCGCGCCACGTCCGAGGAATACGGGCTCGAGCGCGCCTCCTCGGGGATGGTCGTGAAGCCGATCTGGTTGTTCACGATCACGTGCAGCGTGCCGCCCGTCTCGTAGCCGGGGAGCGCGCTCAGGTTGAGCGTCTCCTGGACGATCCCCTCGCCTGCGAAGGCGGCGTCGCCGTGCATGAGAAGCGCCATGCCTCGCTCGCGCGCGTGGTCCCCGATGTGGTCCTGCTTTGCGCGCATGCGCCCGACTGCGACCGGGTTCACGAACTCGAGGTGGCTCGGGTTGTAGCAGAGCGACAGGTGGATCGTCCGCCCCGAAGGCAGATTCCGGTCTTTGCTGTAGCCGAGGTGGTACTTCACGTCGCCGCGCGAGTGGTAGAGCTCGGGGTCCTGATCCTCGAACTCGTAGAAGATCTGCCGCGGCTCCTTCCCGAGCACGTTCGCGAGGACGTTCAACCGGCCGCGGTGCGCCATGCCGAAGACGATCTCGTTCAGCCCGTGGCGGTCCGCCGATTCCACGACCGAGTCGAGGAGCGGGATCAGGGACTCCGAGCCTTCGAGCGAGAACGACTTCGACCCGATGTACTTCCGCTGGATGAACTCCTCGAAGACGGCGGCGTGGGTGAGCCGCTCGAGCACGCGGCGCTCCTCTTCGGGCGAGAGCGGCGTCTGGAACTCGGGCCGCTCGAGGCGCGACTCGAGCCACTCGCGCACGACCACGTCGTGGATGTGGTTGTACTGGGTGCCGACCGGCCCGCAGTAGATCTCGCGCAGCCGCGCGATCAGCTCGCGCAGCGTGCCCGCCGGGCGTCCGCCGATCGTGTCGGGGACCGGGCGGTCGAGGTCGGCTTCGGTGAAGCCATGAAAGTCCGGATCGAGGTCCTGCGGGTCGGGACGTACCGTGCCGAGAGGGTCGATGCGGGCGGCCAGGTGCCCGCGCGAGCGATAGGCCTGGATCAGCGAAAAGGCGGATTTGGCCGCGGCCGGCTGAAAGCCGGGCCGGGGCGCGGGCGACCCAGCCGCGCGACCCGGTATTGCGGGCGTGATGCGCGGTGTAGAAGGCACTGCCGCGGACGCGCCCGGCGCCACAGGCGCCGGGGCGTAGGCTGGCTCGAGCTCGGTCGAGATGATCGGCGCGTTCGCGCGCGAGCCGTTTCGCTCCTCGATCCGGCCGTAGAGCGTGCGGCGCGGGAACGACGGGTCGAGTCTGGGATCCGCCGCGAAGCCGTTCGGCTCCGCGAGCCGCTCGAAGTAGCTCCGCCACTCCTGGGGAACGGCCAGGGGATCGCGGAGATACTGGGCGTAGAGCGCCTCCACGAACGGGAGGCTCAGCGTGTTCGGGGATTGCTTACCGTCTGCCATGGCGTCAACCGGTCCTCGAGTTTCGAAAGGCGTGTCTGTCGTAAGTCAGGTGGCAAGGCGAAAGGCATGCCACCGCCCCCTTGGAATTAGATACCCTCGCAACCGCTTGCGATCCTTGCCGACGGAGGCCAAGCGGTTCATCATGCCACGGAACCGCGCGCCGGGCATCAGCTTTAGTCGATTGCAAATACGTCAGTTGCCAGAGCCGGGTCGACGACCCGGCTCGTTCTGAGGGAGGTGCCGGGATGCTCCGATCCATCGATCCCGCGACCGGGAAGACCATCCATGAGTACGAGGAAGCGGACGCCGGGAAGATCGCGTCCGCCTTGGAATTGGCCGATCGAGCCTGGTGCTCGTGGCGGGAGCGGCCGTTCGCCGCGCGCGCCAAGGTCCTGCGCGGGGCGGCGGCCATGCTCCGCGACCACGCCGCCGACTTCGCGAAGCTCATGGCCGACGAGATGGGCAAGCCCCTCTCCCAGGGCAAATCGGAGTCCGAAAAGTGCGCCTGGGTCTGCGACTGGTTCGCCGAGAACGGCGAGCGCCTCCTCGCGAGCGAGGAGATCCAAACCGACGCCTCGCATTCGTACGTCGCCTACCGCCCCATCGGCGTCGTCTTCGCCGTCATGCCTTGGAACTTCCCCTTCTGGCAGGTCTTCCGGTTCGCCGCGCCCTCCCTCATGGCGGGAAACGTCGGCATGCTGAAGCATGCCTCGAACGTGAGCGGATGCGCGGTCGAGATCGAGCGGATCTTCCGCGCGTCCGGCGCGCCCGAAGGGGTGTTCACGACATTGTTGGTCGGGAGCGCCGCCGTCGACTCGATCATCGCATCCCCGCACGTGCACGCGGTGACCCTGACCGGCAGCACGCCGGCGGGCCGCGCGGTCGCGTCCGCGGCGGGTCGCGCGCTCAAGAAAACCGTCCTCGAGCTGGGCGGGAGCGACCCCTACGTCGTGCTCGAGGACGCCGACCTCGACCAGGCCGCCGACATCTGCGCGGCCGCGCGCCTCGTGAACACCGGGCAGTCGTGCATCGCGGCGAAGCGGTTCATCGTGGTGGACGCCGTGCGCGAGGCATTCACGGAGCGTTTCGTAGCGAAGATGGGCGCCGCCAAGTTCGGCGACCCGCGCGATCCCGGCTCGCAGCTCGGCCCCCTCGCGCGTCACGACCTCCGCGATCAGCTCCACGATCAGGTGCAGGCGAGCGTGAAGGGCGGCGCGCGCGTTTTGCTCGGCGGGAAGGTGCCGCAGGGCCCCGGCGCCTACTATCCGCCAACGGTACTGGCCGACGTGCGCCCCGGGATGCCCGCCTATGACGAGGAGATGTTCGGTCCCGTCGCGTCGCTCATCGCCGCGCGCGACGAGAAAGACGCGATCCGCATCGCGAACGATTCGTCCTTCGGCCTCGGCGCCGCCGTCTTCACGCGCGACCGCAAGCGTGGCGAGCGGATCGCGGAGCACGACCTGGATTCCGGCTCCTGCTTCGTCAACGCGCAGGTCCACTCCGACCCGCGCCTCCCCTTCGGCGGCATCAAGGAGTCCGGCTACGGAAGAGAGCTCGCCGCCTTCGGCATCCGCGAGTTCACCAATGTCAAAACGGTGTACGTCGCCTGAGATGGAAGCCCTCCGAGTGCGGCGCGAAATCCGAAACTGAAAAGAAGACGGCGCCGCGTGCGCGCGGCGCCGTTCTCACATTCCGAAAAGGATGCAGAACGCCTAGGGCATCGTCTTCGTGCTCTTGGTCGTCGTCGTGGTCTTGGTCGTCTGCGACCCCTTCATCATCGACATGCCACCACCCATCGTCGCCATGCCCTTCATCATCCCCATCATGTGGTCGTGCATCATCGAATCCTGGGCGGCCATGTTCATGATGCCGTCGACCATGGTCTGATCCTTCGCCATCCGGTTCATGATGCCCTGCATCGCGTCGCCGTTGGCCATGACCTTGTCCATGACGAGCGTGCGGGTCGTGTCGGAAGCCATCAGGCGGTCCATCATGGCGCCGGCCATGTCGGCGTTCTTCGCGATCGTGTCCATCACCTTGGACTGGGTCTCGGGGCTCGTGCTCATCTGCCTGCTGACGTCGGCGCTGCAGCCAGCAACGACTAGAGTCACGAGCGCTGCGAAAACCAGGGTTCTCTTGAGCATGGGAGCCTCCTTTATGTGATTCGCCACTCCTCCGTGGAGGAGCCGGACACGGGACATCCAGCGCATCGCGCCGACGATGGTGACATACCCGGGGGTGGAACGGTAAGGCTGGACCCCGTAGACTGAGGGATTCCAGGCGCCTGAAGCGCCTGATGCTCCCACCTCTCCAAGGGACCCCAACTTGATCCGGCTGAACGACATCGGCTACTCCATCGGCACGCGCTCGCTCTTTGCCGGCGTGGACTGGGCGATCGGCCCGGGCGATCGGGTCGCGCTCGTGGGGCCGAACGGCGCCGGGAAGACGACGCTCTTGAAGATCATCCTCGGCGAGATCACGCCCGAGCGTGGGACACGCGTCCTCTCGAAGGGGACGCGCTTCGGATATCTGCCTCAGGAGGCAGCCGAGAAGTTCGACGGCACGGTGCTCGATCGCGCGCTGGATGCGCACCGGCACCTGATCGAGATGCGGGAGGAGCTGGACGCGCTCTATCAGCAGATCCCGACGCTCCAGCCGGACGATCCCGAGATGGAGCGGCTCCTCGATCGCGCGGGCGAGCTGCAGCACCACCTGGAACAGCACGACGAGCACGCCATCGAGCCCGAGGCCCGGCGCGTCCTTGCGGGGCTCGGATTCGCGACGGCGGATCAGGACCGGCCGCTCTCGGAGTTCTCGGGCGGATGGCGCATGCGCGCGGCGCTCGCGGCGCTGCTCCTCACCGACCCGACGCTGCTCTTCCTGGACGAGCCGACGAACCATCTCGACCTCCCCGCGATGGAATGGCTCGAGGACTACCTCGAGGACTTCCGCGGCGGGCTGGTCGTGGTCTCGCACGACCGGGTCTTCTTGGATCGTGTCACGACCGAGATCCAGGAGCTCGATCACGAGCAGCTCACCGAGTACGCGATGACCTTCACCGAGTATCTCGAGGAGCGGGAGGCGCGCCGGGAGCGGATCGAGGCGCAGAACGTGCAGCTCGAGAAGAAGATCGTGCAGCTCGAGCGCTTCGCCACGCGCTTCGGAGCCAAGGCCTCGAAGGCCGCCCAGGCGCAGAGCAAGCGGAAGCAGGCGGAGCGGCTCAAGTCACGCCGCGTGGTCCTGCCGCGCAAGCCCCGCAGCATCCGGTTCCAGTTCCCGGCGCCGCCGCACGTGGGTCGCGTCATGGTGCAGCTCAAGGACGCCGCGTTCGCCTACGAGAAGAAGGGGCGGGACATCTTCCGCGACGCGACCCTCGAGATCCAGAAGGGGGAGAAGATCGCGATCGTGGGCGCGAACGGCGCCGGGAAGACGACGCTCCTGCGCGTGCTCGCGGGGCAGCTCGACCCGCGGACCGGCGAGCGGGAGATCCACCCTCAGGCGCGGCTCGGGTACTTCGCGCAGCACGCGGCCGAGACGCTCGACGGCTCGCTCACGGTGCTCGAGGCGGTCGAGGAGGTCGCTTCGGACGACATGCGGCTCCGGCTCCGGTCGCTGCTCGGGAACTTCCTCTTCATCGGGGACGACGTCTTCAAGCGCTCGCGGATCCTCTCGGGAGGGGAGCGCCAGCGCGTCGCGATCGCGCGGCTCTTGCTCCAGCCCGCGAACCTGATTCTCCTCGACGAGCCGACGCATCATCTCGACCTCGCCGGCAAGGAAGTGCTCGAGGAGGCGCTGATCCAGTATCCGGGCGCGGTCGTGGTCGTGACGCACGACCGGTCGCTCATGGCGCGCCTTGCGACGCGGATCCTTGCGGTGGAGGACGGGCGTGTGGTGCCGTACCCGGGCGGGTACGACGACTACGAGACCGCGCGCGTGGCGAAGATGGAACTCGCCCGCCGTGGAACGCCGGGCGGGGCTGCCGACGATCGCGTCAAGGGCGCGAAAGCGAACGCCGGCAAAGCGGACGGGACCTCAGCAGCCAAGAGCGCTGTTCCCTCGAAAGGCGACGGACACGCCGCGAAGTCGAAGGCGCACCCTCCGGCGAAGGAGAAGCCGGCAGCCGTGAAGCGGCCACCCGATTCACGCAAGCGAAAGCAGGAAGAAGAGCGCCTCACGGGCGAGCTGGAAGCGCGCGAGGCGGAGCTGAAGGAGATCGAAAAAGCGCTCGCCGATCCCGAGGTCTACGCGGACGGCGCGCGCACGAAGGAGCTGCTCGCGCGCTACGAGTCGCTGCGCCGCGAGGTCGACTCGCTCTGGGCGCGCCTCTCGGAAGTGGCCGACGCCCCGCCCGAGCCGAGCAAGCCCTCGCCGACCTGCTGAAGCCCGAAGAAGAACGCCGCCACCATGACCGGCAGGACCA
>JBLMWD010000012.1:0-6234 GCA_050257045.1 Bacteroidota bacterium
CGGGAGCGCCGGCCGCGAGTGGAGGGGCGCCGGCCACGAGTCCAGGAGCGCCGGCCGCACGCGCCATCCCGCGCGAGCTGGACGCGATCGTCCTCACCGCGATCCGAAAGGAACCCGAGCGGCGCTACTCGTCGGTGGAGGCGCTCTCCGACGACATCGCGCGCCATCTCGAGGGGCGTCCCGTGCGGGCGTCCGGACGCACGTTCGGCTATCTCGCCTCGAAGTTCGTCCGGCGCTACCGCGTGCCGCTGGGCGCCGCCGCGCTCGTGGTCCTCGCCCTCTTCGCCGGCCTCTACGCCACCGCGCGCGAGCGCGACCGCGCGCGGCAGGAGGCCGCCAAGGCGAACGAGATCAAGGAATTCGCGCTCAGCCTCTTCCGGGTCTCCGACCCCGAGGTGGGGCACGGCGCCAACGTCACGGCGCGCGAGCTGCTCGACCGCGGCGCCGCGCGCGTGGACCGCGAGCTGGCCGGGAATCCGCGCCTCCAGGCCGAGGTCTGGGACCTGCTCGGGTCGGTCTATCGAAGCCTCGACCTCTTCCCGCAGGCGATCGCGACGTACCGAAAGTCGGTCGCGGCGCGCCGGGCCAATCCCGAGCATCCCGACACGCTGCTCGCCACCAGCCTCCGCGAGCTCGGGGCGTCGCTCTTCGAGCATGGGGACTACGCCGAAGGCGAGCGGGCGCTCGACGACGCGCTCGGGATCGAGCGGCGGACGTTCGGCGACATTCATCCGCGGGTGGCCATGGTGCTCGGCGAGCTCGCGGTGCTGAAGGAGCGGACCGGCGCGCGGGCCGACGCCGAGTCGCTCTATCACCGCGTGATCGCGATCGATTCGCTGACGTTCGGGATGGAGAACCGGAACACGGCGACCGACGTCTCGAACCTCGGCATGAGCTACTTCTACGACGGCCGGTACGAGGAGGCGCGGCCCTACGTCGCGCGCGCGCTCGCGATCCGGGAAAAGGTGATGGGCCCGCGGCACCTCGACATCGCGACCGGGCTCGACCAGATGGGGATGGTGCTGGCGAAGTGCGGCGAGCCCGATTCCGGGCTCGCACTGATGCGCCGGGCGCTCGCCATCCGGCGCGAGGGGCTCGCGCCCGACCATCCTGATATCGCGCACTCGCTCCTCAACATCGGCTCCGAGCTGGCGCAAGAGGGGCAGCTTCCCGAGGCGGAGTCGAACATCCGCCAGGCGCTCGCGATCCGCGGGCGGTCGCTCGATCCCAAGGATCCCCTCATCGCGCACACGCACAACGAGCTCGCGATCGTCCTGTTCCGGGAAGGGCTCCTCGATTCGGCGGCGTGGCACCTCCAGGAGGCGCTCCGGATCTGGAGCTATACGAACGGACCCGAATACCGGGGCATCCTGACCGGGCGCGGCAATCTCGCCGTGATCTACCGCGAGCAGGGGCGCTATCGGGAGTCGGAGCAGATCCTGCGCGATGTCCTCGCCATCCGTACGAAGGATCTCGGTGCCGACCACATGGACACGGCGAGCACGGAGTACCACCTGGGCCGGTTGCTCGTGATGACGCACCGCTCGGCCGAAGGGGAGCCGCTGCTGCGCCACGCGGCGGCGGTGCGGAGCGCGGCGCTGCCCGCCGGCGATTCGCGGATCGCGGAGGTCCAGCTCGCGCTCGGGAACGGACTCGTCCAGATGGGGCGGGTCCAGGAAGGCCGCGCGCTCATCGCGCAATGCCTCGAGAGCGCGGAGAAGCGGCTCGGCCCGAAGGATCGGATGGTGGTTTTGGCGAAGGGCGGCTCGGGGCGTGAGGTGGTGAAGGGCGGAAACTAGGCCTGGGCCGCGGGGCGCTGGCGCCGGGAACTAGGTGTGTGGGGCGCCAGCGAAGGCCCGGAAACTAGGAACGCGCGGCGCTGACGGGTCGCGCGCCGACCGGCTCCTGGAGCAGCTCGGCGATCATGCTGGGTTCGACCGGCTTCACCAGGTGGAGATCGAAGCCGGCCCCCCGCGTCCGCTCGCGGTCCGCGGCCTGACCCCATCCGGTCAGCGCGACGAGGAGCATCTCCTTCCCCCACGACTCGGCGCGGATCACGCGGCACGCGTCGTAGCCGTTCATCCCCGGCATCCCGATGTCGAGCAGGATCGTATCGGGCCGGTAGACACGGGCCTTCCCGACCGCCTCCTCGCCGCCGAGCGCCGTCGCGCACTCGTGCCCCATGAGACGGATCAGCGCGGCCAGGCTCTCCACCGCGTCGGCGTTGTCGTCGACGACGAGGATCCGGCGCCGGGCCGGGCTCTGGGTCGCGGCGGGGGGCGACGCGCCGTCCTCTGCGGGGCCATGTGTCGCCGGCGCTCCTACAGCCGCCGGAGCTCCTACAGCCGCCGGCGCTCCTCCATCGACCTCACCGTCGTTGCCCGGAACCGGCCGCCGCTCCAGGACGGGCAGCCTCACCACGAACGTGCTGCCTCGCCCCGCGCCCGCGCTCCGCGCCTCCACCGTTCCGCCGTGCGCCTCGACGAGCTGCTTCACGATCGTGAGCCCCACGCCGAGCCCTCCGCGCGACATGCCGGGCGACGTGTTCCCCTGGACGAAGAGCCCGAAGACCTGCTGGAGGAGCTCGGGCGACATCCCGATGCCGTCATCCGAGATCGTGACCACGGCGCGGTCGTCCTCGCGCCGCCCGTGCAGCGTGATCCGCCCGCCGCGGTCGGTGTACTTGGCCGCGTTCTGGAGGATGTTCGCGAAGGCCTGCGCGAGGCGCGTGAGGTCGGCGTGCATCGCGATCGGCTCTTCCGGGAGCGAGATCGTGAGCTTGTGCCCCATCGAGTCGAGCAACGGCTGGCTCGTCTCGACGGAGCTCCGGATCACTTCCTGCAGGCTCACGATCTGGTTCCGGAGCTCGATCTTGCCGCTCGTGATGCGGCTCACGTCGAGGAGATCGTCGACGAGCCGGACCATCTGCGCGAGCTGACGGGCGATCATCGCCCGCGATCGCTCGAGCGTATCGGGGTCGGTGCCGGCGAGCTGCAAAATCTGGAGCGCGTTCCGGATCGGGGCGAGCGGGTTGCGCAGCTCGTGCGCGAGCGTGGCGAGGAATACGTCCTTCCGCCGGTTGGCCTCGCGCAGCATCTCCTGGCTCTCGCGCAGCGACTGCTCCGCCCGCCGCCGCTCGGTCACGTCGTTCAGCAGGAGCACCATGCTGTCGACGGCGCCATTCCGGCCGTAGAGCGGCGCCGCCGAGAGCTCGACGTAGACCCGCTCCCCGTCGCGGCGCTTCCGGTAGGTGGCGACTGGCCCCAGGGTCTCGCCCCGCCTGACCGTCGCGCGAGAGGCTTCGCACTCCGCGCACTTTTCGGCCGGCACGATCGGGATGTCGCGCCCGAGCACCTCCTCGGCTTTCCATCCAAAGACCCGCTCCGCCCCGAGATTCCAGAGACGCACCGTGCGGTCGGGCTCGATCACCACGATCGGGATCGGCGCGGTCGCGATCAGCGCCTCGAGCGTCTGCTTCGACTGGCGCAGCTCCTCGACGGCTTGGAGGCGCTCGCCGACTTCCTGCTCGAGACGCCGCGCCCGCGCGAGGTCGCGCAGGCGGGCGCGATGCCACTGCTCGCTTACGAAGCTGATCGCGATGCCCACGATGGCGTACGAGAAGAAGCGCACCAGCGCCTCGGGCTGCGCCTCCGACATCGGGCCGGCCGCGTAGTGGAGCGGGTGCACGAACAGGTCTTCGCCGATGAAGTAGCCGAGAAGCGTAGCCGCGAGGCCCGGCCAGAAACCACCGAACCAGGCGGTGACGACCACCGCGACCAACTGGATCGTGAAGGGCGCGCCGCCGCCCATGATCGGCGCGAGGGCCAAGCGGACGAGGGTCGCCACGGCAGTGGCCATGAGCGCCACGGTGAGGCCGATGCTCAGATTCCGGTGGGGACGGTGCATCCGGGGCCGCCTCGGAAATGAGTAGGTGAACGCCCGAAATTCTAGCGATCCCGCCGGCCAGCACAAAATAAATTAGGTGGTTATGCGTAGAAAATTGGGGGGTCGCGTCGGGGTGGCCCCCCTCGGCGCTCCGAATGGTTTGTGCCGTCTGGTTTCAAGCGAGGATTGCCTTTCGGCTCCCCCCCATGGGGGGCCGTTCCCGGGAAGCTGACTCGGGTCGGACGGCCGGGGTAGAATGCGTCTCTCCGAGGGGGTTGCCCGCCTCGGCGCCACCTGTGGCGTGTGGGGGAGGGTCCGACCGCCTCGATCTGGGGGGACCGAGCATGCCCGGCGACTACCAGTATTTCGACGAAAGCTCCATCGTGGTCACGGCCTACTGGGGCACCACGTCCATCCTCGACATTCTGGACACGATCACCCGACGCGTCCGGGAGATGCCGGAGCATCACCCCAAGGCCAGCGTGGTCGATCTATCGAATGCGCGGTGGACCGAGGTGCCGGCCAGGCTCATCCACCAGGAGATCGAGGGGCTCCGCCCCGCCCTCGCGCCTCCCAAGGTGCGCACCGTCTTCGTCGCGCCCAACGACTTCTTCTATGGCTTCACGCGCATGTACGCCATCGTCCACGTCATCTACGGGGCGGCCAACGTCGAGGTCGTGCGTTCGTGGTCGGAGGCGGCGAGCCTGCTCGGGGCCGACCTGGCGGCCGCGGAGAAGTGGGTGCAGGAGCGGGCCGATCACGAGGACAAGACGGAGACGCGGCTCGACGGGATCTAGGCGTGGAGCTAGCCGTTCGACGCGATGGCTGATCCGCCGGCTTTCTCTGCCCGTTGCGGCCCCGTCCCATTACCCTGGTAGCTCCATCCCGGTCCCCCGGAGCGCTACACTAGATCCATGCTCTTCATGGTGATCGAGATACCCAAAGGCGGCGACTGGAAGCCGGTCGGCGAGCGGTTCCGTCGCGAAGGCCGCCTGATGCCCGACGGGGTCGAGTACATCGACAGCTGGATGGATCTGACCGGCACCCGCTGCTTCCAGCTCATGGAAGCCCCTCGCGTCGAGCTGATGCGCGAGTGGACGCGCCGCTGGTCCGACCTGGTCGACTTCGAGGTCATCCCCATCCTCACGAGCGTGGAGTTCTGGGAGAAGGCACGAAGCGTCTCAGGGTAGTCGGGCTCATGCCACGTAGCCCGGAATCATCGTGATGCCTTCCAGCGACGACCTCGACCGGCTCGCCGGATCGGTCTCGGACGGAACGCCGTGCTTGCCTGGACGCAGGATCGTGTCGACGAAGCCATTGAGCCGGGCGGGCGTGGTGCCAGTCGACACGTGAGCAGGCGGCCCTTGGTGTTGACATGACGTGGCCAGAAGTGTATACTGCACAGTCTCTTATGCGCTCAGTCCCTGCGAGGAGGGATTCGGGCGAACGCTTTGAGTCGCCGCGTGTCCTGGGGGGCAACCATGCGGTTCACCACGTTTGCTGCCACGCCATTCCTCGCGCTTCTCCTCGTCCTCGTCGCTGATCCCGCTGCGGCTCAGTACGAGCAGCAGGGGCCGCTGATCACGCCCTCGGGTTACGTCGGAAGCACCAGCATGGGGTTCTCCAGCTCGATGACGAGCGACGGGAACACCTTCATCTCCGGCGCCAACTCGGACAATGGCAATGTCGGTGCCGCGTGGATCTTCACGCGCGTCTCCGGAGGCTGGAGCCAGGTGGGCGCGAAACTGGTCGGAACAGGGTACGTCGGCGTGAATCCCGGACAGGGGTCCTCGGTGGCAATTTCCGGAGACGGGAACACGGCCGCTATCGGCGCCGCGAACGAGAACTCCGGAGTGGGAGCGGTCTGGGTCTTCGCCCGCGTCGCGGGCGCGTGGACGCAGCAGGGCGCCAAGCTCGTCCCGACGGGGGAAGTGGGCGCCGGGCAATTCGGCTTCTCGGTCGCGCTGTCCGCCGATGGCAACACGCTCGTCGTGGGAGGCCTGGCCGACAACTCCTTCGTTGGCGCCGTGTGGGTCTTCACGCGCTCGGCGGGAATCTGGACCCAGCAGGGCGCGAAGCTCGTCGGAAGCGGCGGAGTAGGGCAGGGAGATCAAGGCTATTCGGTCTCGGTCAGCGCCGACGGCAACACCCTGCTCGAGGGCGGGGCGGTGGACAACAACCAGGTCGGTGCGGCTTGGGTGTTCACCCGGTCGGGAAGCACGTGGACCCAGCAGGGGGGCAAGCTCGTCGGCACGGGCGCCACGGGCTTTGCCCAGCAGGGCGTTTCCGTCTCGCTTTCCGCAGACGCCACGACGGCCGCGATCGGCGGGAACTTCGACAACAACCAGA
>JBLMWD010000013.1:0-20677 GCA_050257045.1 Bacteroidota bacterium
GCTTGTCGGACGTCTGGAGCGCGCGGCACCAGTCGTCCGGACACGGCGGCAGGTCGAGGAAGACGTAGGTTCCGGGCTTTCCGTCCCGCCAGTCGTCCGCGAGGACGAGGGGCGGTCCGTAGCAGTCGCTCGATACGCCGGCGCCCGGGAGGATCACGCCGATCGGCGAGAGCGCCGCTTGGCAGACGCCGGTGATCGAATCCAGATACGCGGCGGGCTCGAATCGAAGAGCGGCCGGCGCCATGCGTCCCTGCACGTCGGAGGGGCCGCGAACCTCCCTTGCGGCGGGGTGAGGCGCCGCGGCGAGGAGCGCGCCTAGAAGGGCGGCCGGGATGCTCATGACCCGACTATCGGCTGTTTCTAGGCGATCCTTGACAACCCGCGCGACGCGGCGCATCGTCTCACCGTCCGTTAGGGGTGGCCGGAATACCGGCCTGAGATCAAACCCTAGAACCTGATCTGGGTCATGCCAGCGTAGGGAAACGGGACGACAGAAGAACCTTCTCGTCGGGCCGCGACCTTCCGGTGCGCGGCCCGATTGTTTCGGGAAGGAAGGTCGCCGATGTCGTCGCAGGCTGTCCCGCTCTCCGGCCGTCCACTCGTCGTTCTCCTCCTCGTCCTCGCTATGGCCGCCGCATTCCTCGCGGCTCCTCCGCGGGGCGCGTTTGCGCAAACCCCCTCTCTCGCCGGCCAGATTCTCGACGCCGCGACCGGGCAGCCGGTCGCCCAGGCGCGCGTCCGCACGGTGGGCGCCGCGCGCGCAGCCACGCGTGAGACCGTGACCGGCGCGGACGGCGGCTTCCGCCTCGAAGACCTCACCTCCGCGCGGGGTACGATCGAGGTGTCACGGCAGGGCTTCGAGACCGCGCGCGTCGCCTACGACGTGAGCGACACCACGGCGGCGTCCCTCACGATCCGCCTCACGGCCCGCGCCGTCCCGCTCGCGCCCGTCGAGGTCTCCACGACGCGCGCGGTCGAGCGCGAGAGCCCGGTCCCGTTCACGGAGCTGCCGAAGCCCGAGATCAAGGAGCGCTACTGGGCGCAGGATGCGCCGATGCTCCTCGCTGAGACACCGGGCGTCTACGCCTACTCCGACGCGGGGAACGGGGTCGGCTACTCGTACGTGCAGATCCGCGGCTTCGCGCAGCGCCGGGTCGCGGTGACGATCGACGGGATCCCGCTGAACGACCCCGAGTCGCACGAGGTCTACTGGGTCGATCACCCCGACCTCCTCTCAGGGACGGCCTCGGTGCAGGTGCAGCGCGGCGCGGGGAGCGCGCTCTACGGGGCGAGCGCGGTGGGGGGCTCGGTGAATGTGGAGCTGCTCGCGGTGCCGACGGAGCGAAGGCTCGCGTTCGAGGCGGGCGGGGGATCCTACGGCACGACGCGCTTTACCGCTCTCTACGAATCGGGGCTCCTCGACGACAAGTACTCGATCACCGGCCGCTACGCGCGCATCGTGAGCGACGGCTACCGCGAGCAGTCGTGGTCACGCCTCTGGTCGTACCAGTTCACGGCCGCGCGGCTCGACCCCTGGATGACCACGCGCGTGAACTTCTACGGCGGACCCGAGCGTCTACACCTGGCCTACTACGCCGTCGACCGCTCGTACCTCGATGGCCTCTACACGGGCGATCCCGACCGCGACCGGCGCGTCAATCCACTCAACTGGCCGGGCGAGACCGACAACTTCTTCGAGCCGCACTACGAGCTGATCAACGACATCCGCCTGACCGACAAGGCGTCGCTCACCTCCTCGGCGTTCTACACGCCGGGGCAGGGCTACTACGACGACATGCCGTACGGCCCGCAGGACTTCCAGTCGCGCCACCTCCCGTCGTTCTACGTCCCGTCCGACTCGCTCTATCCCGCGGCCTACTACCTGACCGACAGCACCGGAACGCCCGTGCGCCAGCCGAACGGACAGTTCCTCGTGACCGGCACCGACATGACCCAGCGGCTCTGGGTGCGGGACCGGCACTACGGCTGGGTGCCGCGCGCGCGCTTCCAGCACCACAACGGGCAGCTCACGGTGGGCGGCGAGTGGCGCGAGCACGACGGCCGGCACTGGGGGGAGCTCACGTGGGGCGCGGCGCTCCCGCCCGGCACGCCGCCGAACTTCGTCATGTACGACTACACGGGGCGGGTGCGCGTGCTCTCGGGATTTGCGCAGGAGGCCTACGACCTGCGCCCGACCGTGCGCCTCACCGGGAGCCTCCAGTGGCGGGGCACTCGATACGCGATCGGAAACGATCGCTTCAACAACTATGACTTCCATCTGAACTACTCGTTCCTGAACCCGCGCGTCGGCGTGAACTGGAATCCGAACCAGCGGTGGAACGCGTTCGCGTCGTGGGCGTACGTGCAGGTCGAGCCGATCCTGAGCGAGATCTACGCCGCCGACGATCCGACCGCGGCGCCTCTATTCCGCGTCGTCGACGTCGCGAACCACGTCTATCAGGATCCCCTCATCGATCCGGAAAACCTGCGCGACTACGAGGCGGGGCTCGGCTGGCGCCAGGGGAACGCCTGGCTGCGCCTGACCGGCTTCTGGATGGACTTCCGGAACGAGATCGTCCCTTCGGGGCAGATCGACGCGCTCGGCGTTCCGATCACCGGGAACGCGGCACGCTCCGCGCACAAGGGCGTCGAGGCCGAGCTCGGCTACCAGCACCGGAGCGGGCTCGAGCTGAAGGGGAACGCCACGTTCAGCCGGAGCCGGTTCGGCGACTATCACGAGTTCACGGCGCCCGGCGTGTTCAACGATTACAGCGGGAACGCGATCGCGCTCTTCCCGGACCGGATGGCGAACGTGACGGTCGGCTATCGCCGGGGAGGCTCGCGCGTGGAGATGACCGCCGTCGAGACCGGCCGGCAGTACTTGGACAACACGGAAGACAATCGAAAGGACCCGGCTTTGCGTGACGCTCCGGGATATCAGCATAAGTTCGTCCCCGAACACGCGGTGCTGAACGCTGCGTTCACCCTCGACCTCACGCCCATCGTCGGCACCCACGCGCTCGGGCAGCGCTCGCTCGCGCTGGACGTTCATGGGATGAACCTCACGAACCTCCGCTACGAGACGTCGGGATATGTCTTCGACGAGGTGCCCTACTTCTACCCCGCCTCGAAGCGGAGCTTCTTCGCGGCGATCCGCGCGGAGTTCTAGGCACGGCGCCGGTCGACGCGGCACTCCTCGCGCTCTACGCGGGGTTCCTGCTCTACCTCGGCTTCCGCCTCTTCGGCACCGTCCGGAAGCCGGTCGACGAGTACCTCGTCATGGGGCGGCGGCTCTCCTTGCCGTCGTTCGTGATGACGCTCGTCTCGACCTGGTACGGCGGCGTCCTCGGCGTCGGGGAGTACTCCTACCGCTACGGCATCTCGAACTGGCTCGTCTTCGGCGTGCCGTATTACGTGGGTGCCGCCCTCTTCGCGCTCTTCATCGCGCGCCGCGCCCGGGCTTCCAAGCAGTACACGGTGCCCGACCTGCTCGATGCCGCCTATGGCCGCGGAGCGGCCATCATCGGCGCGATCGTGATCCAGTTTCTCTCGTCGCCCGCACCGTACGTCCTCATGGTCGGAATCCTGGCGCAGCTCATCCTGGGCGGCCCGCTCTGGCTCGCGATCGTGGGCGGGACCGCGCTTTCGACGGCGTACTCCTTCCGCGGCGGGCTCCGCTCCGTGGTGCGCGCGGACAATCTTCAATTCGTGCTGATGTATGCGGGCTTCCTGGTCGCGCTGCCGCTCCTCGTCGCGCGCTACGGCGGCCTCGGGTTCCTGGTCACGCACTTACCTCATACCCACTTCGTCTGGCACGGGGGAAACGCGCCGCAGTACGTCCTCGTCTGGTATCTGATCGCGCTCCAGACGCTGGTCGAGCCGACCTTCTACCAGCGCGCCTTCGCCGCGCAGGACGAGAAGACGGCGGTGCGCGGCGTCTGGATCTCGATCGGCTTCTGGGTGCTCTTCGACTTCCTCTCCACGTTCACCGGCATGTACGCGCGCGCGCTCATGCCGCACCTCGCCGATCCCGTGGCTTCCTATCCCGAGCTCGCGATCCGCTTTCTCCCGCCCGTGATCCGCGGGCTCTTCTACCTTGGACTCTTCGCGACGGTGATGTCGACGGTGGACGGCTACACGTTCATCGGCGGCGTCAACTTCGGCCGGGATCTCGTCTGGCGCTGGAGGCGCGAGCGCGACGAGTCGCGCGTGAACCGCTACGTGCAGGTCGGGTTCGTGATCACCGCGGTGGTCTCGGTGGCGCTCGCGCTCTTCTTCCGGTCGGCCGTCGACATCTGGCACGACGTCGGCTCGGTCGGCGTCTCCGCACTCCTCGTCCCGCTCGTCACGTCCTACCGGCCGGCCTGGCGCGCGCGTTCCGCGTTCGCCGTGGCCTCCATGGCCGCGGGAGGGATCGTCTCGCTCGCGTGGCTCCTCGCGGCGAAGTTCGGTAATGGTACGTATCCCCTGAATCTGGAACCGATCTATCCCGGTCTTCTCGCGAGCGGGTTACTATGGGCCTGTGGACGCTCGCTCCGCCACGGATCCGAGAGCCAGGGCTAGAGCGGGGCGGGTGGTCGCGATCGCGATCCTCGCGCTCGCGCTCCTGGTTCGCCTCGCGTTCCTTTTCGTCCATCCCAAACCACTCCAGTCTGACGAGCTCGATTACGATCAGCTCGGATGGGCGCTCGAGCAGACCGGCCATTACGCGATGCACGGAGCGCCCACCGCCTTCCGCGTCCCGGGGTATCCGATCTTCATCGGGGGCGTGTACGCGTTTGCCGGTCGAAGCCCGATGGCGGTCAAGGTGGCGCAGGACGTCCTCGACTCGCTCACCGCCCTGCTGCTCTATTTCCTCCTGAGGCGCCGCCACGCGCGAGCCGCGATCGTCGCGGGAGCGGGCTGGGCGCTGTTTCCGGCCGCGATTCTCTTCACGGACCATCTCCTCTCCGAGACACTGTTCACGTTCGGCGTCCTCCTCTTCGCCCTTCTCGTCGAGCGCGATCGCGTGTGGATGGACTGGATCGCCGGGCTCGTCCTGGGCGCGCTGGTGATCACCAAGCCTTCGGCGCTCTTCTTCGCGGCAGCGATTCCGATCGGGCTTCTCCGGCGACCATCCGGGCGCTCGACGGGAGCGATCCTCACCATCGCGGTGCTCCCTCTCTCGCTCTGGATCTTCCGCAACGTCGTCGTCATGGGCACGCCCGCGGTGACCACGAGCATCGGCGTGAACCTGCTCGTCGGGAACAACGCGCACGCGACCGGCGGTTACATGGCGATCCGCCCGGCTGATGGCGCTCCGGCCGCCGGGGGCGACGAGCCTGAGGCCGACCGCGCGGCGGGAAGGGTCTCGGTCAGGGCCATCCGGCAACATCCCCTGCACGCGCTCGCAGTCGGGATACGCAAGCTCGTGCTCCTCACGAGCTCCGAAGCGGAGCTCGCGGCCGGCACGTTCCGCGCCGCCGTCCCGGGCGTGCGGTTCCGTGACCGCTATCGGGCCGTGCCATTGTGGCTCCGCATCCTGGTCAGCGCTCCGAGCGCGGCGATCCTTCTCTTCGGCATCCTCGGCCTTGCCGCCGGTTGCGGCGGGATCGAAGGCCGTCTCTTCTGGAGCCTTCTCGGCGCGATTGCGCTTTGGAGCTTCGTATTTTTCGGAAGCAGCCGGTTCCGCTTCCCGGTAATGCCGCTCCTCCTTGCAGTCGCGGCCAAGTTTGCGGTGGATGCGGGCGCGCTCCTGCGCGGTATGCCACGGAGTCGTCTCCTGGTGGCCGCGGTCGCATGCATTGCGGTTGCAGGGATCTGGACCGGCGAGGCGCTCGTGCTGGCCGGCTCGATCGCTTCCTGACCTCCCGGCCGACGGGCCTTGGGGAAGGCGCGGGTGTGCGCCGAAACGGGAACCTCCTCGCGCCTGCGGTGTGATTGATGAACGACGGCCGTTACCGCCGCGGGTCCCCCCCTCCCGAGCGGGATGGCACCAATGCTGCACCGGTCCGCCTCGCCTGTCGCCTTCGCGTAGACCTCCTGGAGCGACATCATGGTTCGACAACGCGTGGCCGCCGTTCTCATCATTGCCTGGGGCTTCTGGCTGGCGGGATGCGGACGGAATCCCTCACGTCCAGCAGCCAATAGCGCCGACGACCAGGCCGCGCTGCTTCGGGCCGTCGCGGCCTCGCCCGAGCTCGCCATGGACTTCACCGACGATGCGGGCGAGCTGCTCGGAACGGCCGAGCCCGCCATATCCTCCTCGGCAGCGGGTCCGCTCCCCGCGCCAGCCGATACCGGGATCACCGCAACGGCGCCAATTCACTGGGGCCGTCGCCGCGTTTCGGACGACCGCCCGCCGGAGCGCATCGTCGAGCTCGTCTTTCCGCCCGACAGCGGCCGCGCGGTCGTGCGCGTGACGGTCCGCTACGACGGTTGGCTCTTCGTCGATCGCACCGACGACAATCTGCGCAATCCGGGGAAGAAGCCGCTCCGCGACCAGGCGACGCGCATCGCGCTTTTCCGGAAGATCTGGTTCCACCCCGATTCGAGCGCGACCGATTCCGTCTTCGGATGGCGCCTCGTCGGCGTATCGCCGGTCCGCTTCACGATGATCGATCCCGCGCGCCAGACGGTGGAGATCCATTCCGTGACGGTAACGGCGACCGAGGGGACGACCACGATCACCGACCCCGGAGCGCTCCTCGCGGTCCGGACGGGCACGCCGCGGATTCCCACGGTGCGCCTCGGCGAGACCGTCACGGTCACGGCCGCGGTCACGAACACTGATCACAGCTATCGCCCGTCGTCGTACGTCTATCTCCACGTCCCGTCGAACACGCGGCCCTTCCCGGGACCGTTCGACCAGGTGCGAATCCTCATGCACGACGATGGTACGGGTGGCGACGCCGCGGCCGGGGACGGCGTCTACACGGCCCAGTGGAAGGTCCAGGACGTCGGCCGGCACCATCTCGCGGTGGACGTCTTGAACGCCCGGACGCTCCAGACCGAATCGGGGGACGACTATAATTCCACCGCCTGGGGTATCCCCTACGGCTCGTATCCTGCGCTCTGACAGTGGTTTACGATTCGTCAAGAAACGGAAACTTTTTTGGGGTTGGGAGGGTCTAAGGAGGTAGAGAGTCCGGCGACCTAGTCGCTGAAGTCCTAAATGGTTACCGGCCCACCTCCTGCCGGGGACCGCTGCGTCGGACGGGGCTCTCTGGAACCGATAGGTCCGCGGTACCGCAAGACCGCGGCCGACACGAAGCTCCCCGCCGTCGGATGCGCGGCGGGGAGTTATTTTTTGCGCCTCGTCGGGCCGCCTCGTATGCTGCGCCCTCGTGACCCCGGCCGCACACGCATCGCCGCAGGCGCCACGTCTTCCGATCCGCTCCGCGATTCTCTGGGCGCTCGGGGCGCTCGCGGCGGCGCTCCTCTTCACCGTAGCGATCCATCGCTCCATCGGCCCATCCAGCGACCTCTGGGATTATTCCCAGGAGGCGCGGCAGATCGAGCGCGGCCAGGGATTCACGTCGCTCTACACCTACCCGACGCATCTCGGTGCGCGCGACAAGCCGCCGTTTCCAGTGCGCTGGCGCATGCCGCTCTACGCGGCGCGCGGCGCCATGGCGCTGAAGACGGGCGCGCCGCTCCCGCTCGGATTCCTCCTCGTCGTCGCGCAGTCGCACGCTGTGCTCGTCGCGCTCGTGTTCCTTCTCGGCGCGCACCTCGGATCTCCGCGGGCGGGGCACATCGCGGCCGCCGCGGCGCTCGCCTGTCCGCTCTTCCTCGACGCCTACAGCCCCGGCATGAGCCAGGTGCCGGCCGCGGCGCTCGCGCTCCTCGTCTGGCTCTTCCTCCTGCGATGGCGTGGGCTTGCGACCGCGATCTTCGCGGCGGCGCTTGCCGCGGCCGCGTGGTATCTCCGCGGCGAATCGATGCTGATGGCGCCGCTCTGGGCTTGGGCTGCGTGGCGCGGACCGGGCGGAAGCGCGAAGCGCGCGGCGTGGTTCGTCGCGGCATACGTAGTTCTCTGCGCGCCGTGGCCGATCTACCTCGCGCAGGCGACGGGGCACGCCTCGTCGATCCAGGGGAACCCGATGCTCCTCTACACGCCGGAGTATCCCGGGTATTCGTCCTCACGCAGCTACGGTGTCGCGATGCCGGCCGCAATACCGTACGTCTTGGCGCATCCCGCCACGTTCGCGATGCGCTGGATGAAGGATTTCCTCGGTTTCGGACTCGATCTGCTCGGCGGGCTCGGGCCGATCGCCGTGGGGCTCGGCATCGCGGGTCTCCTCGTGCGCGATCCCGCGGGCCGCTGGGGGTCTCTCCGGCCGACGATCCCCTTCGCGGTCGCCATCGCGCTCCAGGTCGCCGCGTTCTCGGCGCTCGAGCGGAGCCCGCGGTTCCTCGTTCCCGTCGCGCCGCTCGCTTGCGTGATGATCGGGATCGCCGCCGCGCCGGCACTCGACCGGCTCCGCGGGCATCGAGCTCTCGTCGCGCTCCTCGCGCTCCTGATCGCCGAGCGGGCGCTCACGGTTGCCTTCCAGACGCGCGAGGCGCCGCGTCGCTTCCCACCGCTCGCGCCCGAGGCCGCCGCGGCGCTGAACGCGGCGGCCTCCTCGGGCGCCTGGCCGCGCGATCAGCTCGTCCTCTCCGACGTCCCCGACTGGGTCGCATGGCACGCGGATCGCACCGCGCTCCTTCTTCCGCTCGCGCGCGACCTTGCGCGCGTGGAGCGCGATCATCCGACGGCGGCGATCTTTCTCTCGCCCGCTGCGCGGGCGCGTAATGCGGCGGACGGGGACACGACCTGGGTCGGCATCATCGATCGAAACGAGCCGATCCCAGGGTTCAGCGGCCCGGTGTTTCTTCCGGGGGGATCCCGCCTGTACGTCCACCGGGCGGCGGCGGATTCGACGAGCGCGTCGAATTCACCATCGCCAGCCCCGCGATGATCGGCACGCCTCCGAGGAACGCCGCGGCGTCGGGACGCTCGCCGAGTACGACCCAACCGATCAGATACGCGAACGGCGGGACGAGGTAGAGGAGGCTCGCCGCGCGCGACGCGGGCATGCGCGAGAGCACGTAGGTCCAGGTGAGGTAACCGACCGCGCCCGGAGCGACGCCGAGATAGATCGCGGAGAAGATCTCGGTCGGCGTCGCGGTCCGAAGCGCGCGGAACAGCTCGGGCGCGAAGGGGAAGAGGAACACGGTCCCGAGCCAGATGACGAGGCAGGTCGACTGGAGCGCTCCGTACCGCCTCAGGTAGTTCTTCTGCAGCACGAAGTAGAACGCCTGGCAGAGCGATGCGATGAGGACGAAGCCGACGTCCCCCTCGAAGCGGATCCCGCCCGCGGCGCCCACCGAGAGGATCACGGCGCCCACGAACGCCAGGCCCGTGCCGATCCAGCCTCGAGCACCGAGCCGCTCGTCCAGGAATGCCCGTGCCACCAGAGCCGTCCAGATCGGCCCCGTGTTGATGAGCAGGCTCGCCGCGCCCGCGCTCACCGTGCGCTCGCCGGCATTCAGCGCGGGGTGGTAGATCCCGATCGCGATGAGACCGATCAGGGCGAATCCCCAGGCGTCCCGGCGCGGCATCCCGCCCACGCGCACCTTCCCGGTCGGGAGTGTCCAGAGCGCGAGGACCGCTGAAGCGACCGTGAACCGGATCAGCGCGAGGGAAGCGGGCGGGAAGCCTCGCACGGCGTAGCGGATCGCCACGTACGCGGAGGACCACGTCAGCAGGGTGGCCGCGATGGCCATGAAAAGGGGCGCCCCCGATCCGAGTCGTGGCCGGGGCGCCCCATCGTCGCTCACGCGGCTCGCGGTCAAGCCGCGGCGCTACTTCGCGCGCGTGTAGGTGATCTCCATCATCTTCGCTTCCTTCCCGCCCGCGTTCGCGAACATCGTCATCACATACGTGTTTCCGTCGACAATGTTCGTGACCTGTCGGACGGACTGCTCCTTGCCGGACGGATCGGGGAAGGTGCCGCTGAGCGTGAACGAGTGCGTCGCGGGGTCCATGGCGCCCCCCTGGCTCGACAGAATCCCGGTGCCCATGTTGTCGACCCACGAGCTCACGTACTGTTTCTTGATGTTGTCGTAGCCGAGCACTTCCATTCCCTCGAACGGCATCCCCTGGAAGTTCCCTTTGTAGTTCGAGACCAGGTAGCGGCCGCCCATGATCCAGCTCCGGTCGCAGGTCCCATCGCTCGCCACCGGCTCGGCGCTGGGATCCGCCCAGGTCTTGATCACGGTCTTCCACGATCCGGCCAGGGGATTCAGCGCGGAGTGCTCGGGTCCTGGCGCCGCGAGCTTCATCATGGCGGCCATCATCTCTTCCTGGGTCGGCTTCGCGGCCGCCGCGGGGGCTTCGCCCGCGGCCTTCGTGTCGGGCGCGGCCTTCGCGTCAGGGGCCGGCTTCGCATCGGCCTTCGTGGTCGTCGTCTTCTTCGTCTTGTCGACGGCGAACGCCGGCGGCGCGGTGAGCGCCAGGAGCAGGGTGCCGAGCGCGAACAGGGAACACAGCATCGGGACGACGCGAGCGGAGCGGGCGGGACATTGCATCGTTTCCTCCTTGGCCGGGGGTCCAGTCTGCAGGGGCGCAGGATATCACCGCGGGCACAGGCGATGCACCCGAATGGAGGAAGGGGGCACGGGGCCGCGTAGGAACCCTGATCCGAGGAGGGAAATGCCATGGCAAACACCACTTCCCTCAAGTCGGCCAAAACGGCACGCGTCGTTCGAAGGCGTTCACCGCGGCGCTGGTCGGCGGAAGTGACTCACAGCAGCAACGCCCTGGACCTCGAGGATCACGTCTTCACGAAAAGCCCACGGCAGATGGCGATCTCACTGAAGCGCTCGGCCGAGCAGAGCCGGCGCCGCAAATCCTCGCCGTACCGATCGGCCATGTCGATGCTCACCTTCTACGAGAACCGCGCGGGCCGGCAACTCTCCGAGTCCCGGAGACGCGCCATCCGCCTGGCGAAGATCGAGCTGCGGCGCCTCTACGGTCGAACGGCGCCGCGCCCCCAGGGCCGCTGACTCCGGGGCGGCGACACGAAACGGCCGAACGGGAACGGCATCGTGCCGTCCGTTCGGCCGTGTGATTCCAGTGTGTCGTCGACATCGCCGGCGAGAGCGTTTCCTCGAAAACATCCTCGGGTGGTTCCACCCGGCGACCCGGCGCACGACCTTGCGGCCGCACGCGCGGGTCCGAGGGTGCCGGGGGCCGGCCACCGGCTGCCGGAGTGCTGCGTACTGAGCCGGTGCGCTACTTCGTGGTGTTGTCCGTGGACCCGCTCGGGGTGGTGTTGCCGCCCTGGCTGGCCGCGTTGTCCGAGCTCTGCGCACCGCTCGCCGGCGCTTCCGAGTGCTCCGTCGACTGCTTCGCCGTGACCTTCGTGCGGAGCTTCTTGTACTCAGCCGCCGAGACCCCGCCCTTCGACTTGAGCTGGGTCATGTTCTTGTACGGACGGCCGGCGATGATCTTGTCCGCCGTGTCGCTGTCCATGCCGGGCAGCGTCATGAGCTCGTCCTTCGTCGCGCTGTTGACGTCGATCTTCTTGCTGGCCGACGCGTTCTTGGCCATGCGGTGGTGGTGCTTCTTCGTGGCCGTCGCGGCCTTGGCCGGCGTGGCGGCATCGGTCTTGGCGGCCGACGCGTTCTTCGTCGTCGTCGCCTTGGTGGCCGTCGCGCTCTTGGCGACGGCGTGATGCTTCGCCGTCGTCGCGGTCGTGGTCGCCGCGTGCGCGCCCATCGGCAGCAGGAACGCCACGCTGAGAGCGGCCAGAGACGAGATGATCAGATTGCGCTTCATGAGGTGACTCCTCCGGATGAGGGCATATCATGTCCCGCCGCCGCGCCCTCGAAAACGGACGGCAAGATCAGGTCCCCAGAAGCGGACCACGTCGAAAATGTCGGGGATGAGACCGCCGGGCAGGGCACTGCGGCCCGGGGTGCGGCTTGTGCAATGTCGAGGTGCGAGAAGGTCGGAGCTGGAGAGGTGCGCGGGAGAGGGAGGTAGGACCCGCGATGCGCGGGGATCCAATGGGGACCCGCCCGCGGCGGACCGCGGCTCTCCAGCATCCGATTCAAGCGCGCGCCGGGATCGTCCATGGCCCCGACGCGAAGCGCGCCGTAGCGGTCATCGGGAGCCGCGTTCGGCGCGTGGGGGAGAACTCCATAGCTCGAATGTCCACGACCACGCGAGCTCGTGACGGTCGCGTGGCGCGTCTTGGACCGGTTCGCCGGGCTCGGAACCGGGAGGCGATGGCCGGTGCGGGACGCGGGGACGGCGTGCCCCCTGGATAAGCGGGGCGTGGCGTGACGCCCGAAATGGCGGTGGTGACGCCGCGGCGTCGTCGCCGTGTGCGACGCGACGGCGGCGGTGCGGGCGGACGCGATATGGGAAGCGGAAGCGGCAGAAGTGGCGGCGGAGGCCGTGAGCGGCGCGGCCAGGATGCCGGCACAACCTGCTGCGAGCGCTATGAGGAACCACCGAAGCGGTTTCATCGTCTCCTTTAGATGCCGCGAAACGCTCCGCGGCGCTTCACCGCGAGCATACACCGATCTACTTACCCGGTTCCTGCCCGAGCGGCCCATCCGTGGCCGCACACGCTATCACGCCGCCTTGCGAAAATAGGAGAGGAATCCACCAGGGCTCTGGGCTCGGGCCAGGGCGTAGACCACCCGCGGGAGCGCCATGGGGTCGGCGTAGACCAGGTACCGTGGCTCGAACTCCGGGGAAAATTTGGACTTCCAGCGGAACAGTCCCTCGAAGTCGTAAAACCGCCGGAGGTGTTCCATCAGGAAGGCCCGGGTCCGGTCACCCGCGTCCGCGGGGTCGGCCTCGGTCTTGGCGAGGGCCGAAAGCGAAAGGGAGATCATCTCATCCCCCCGCTCCCGTGCCGCTTCGACACACTGGACGATCAGGAACTCGATCACGCCCGGCGGCGCCCCATCCCGCCGGCGCATGAGATCGAGCGCCCAGCCGTGGCGCTCCCAGACCGGCACCAAAGTGATGAAAGCTTCAACACGGCCCTTGGCCGGATCGACGGCTGCGGCCAGCCACGTGTCGGCCAACCGGTGCGGGTCGAACCGTCCCATGGCAAACCCCTTTTCCGCCCCCTTGCGCGTTTTGAGCCACTCGCCCGAGACGGCGGCGAGCTGGTCCCGCAGCCACGTCTCGCGCGAGGGGTCGAAGGGGTGCGTGTCGGGGGGATAGAGGTGAGCCTCCATGCCCGCCGCCTCGAGCTTGTTGCGCGACCGCCGGACGTCGCCCATCGCCGAGCCCTCCAGCGTGAACCGGTCGGTGCGGATGATCGGATCGACCCCGATGTGGACCGCGCGCCAGCCGGCGTCGCGATAGACGGCGAGCCGCTCGGGGCGCGCCTGGAAGAGCGCGAACGTCCAGTCGTGCTCGGCGCAGTAGGTGGCGAACTGGGAGAGAAGGGCCGGGATCTCGTCGTCGGGTCCGATCGGGTCGCCCAGGACGAGGAGGACATTTGCCTCGAACTTGTAGGCGAGCACCGCGCGGCCGGTGGGATTGAAGAAATAGTCGACGTCGTCCTCGAGGGCGAAGGCGCCGATCGAGGAGTCGCCGTAATGGCGGAGGAGCCGCGTCACGCGCTCCCGCTCGGTTCGGTGGCGCTCGCGATGGGCCACGGGACGCAGGAGCGCCAGGGCCGAACCCGCGAGGATGAGGGCGCCGATCGGCGCGAGCGAGTTGAGGAACCAGTGCGCCACGCGGATCACGCCGGTCCCGCGCGGGAGGTGGATCTGGAGCGCGGGGGCGCCGACTCCGAAGAGGCGGTAGGCCGCCTCGGCCACCGCATGCCCGATCGAGGGGCTCGTGCCGTACCGGACCTCGAGCCACCAGCAGCCGAGGACGGCGTAGGCCAGGAAGAAGACGCCGAAGAGGAGCGTGCGCACCCCGATCGCCCCCGCCGTGAGCTCGCGGCTCTTCACGCGGAAGGCGTCGCCGCTGATCCCGAGGACGAAGAGGAGGACCGACGCCGCGGTCGCCTCCTCGAAATCGATCGCCTTGAGGAGGTTCATCGGCACCGAGAGCGCGGCGAGGAAGAGGGCGATCACGAAGGCCCGGCGCTTCCCGCGCCGGAGCCCCCACGCGGTCGCGATGAGGAGCACCCCCGCGACGAACGTGAAGGTGCGGCTCTGATCGATGACGTCGGTCGGGACGAGCCGGCGGAGCGCGAGCAGACGGTCGGGCGGATGCGAGAGCAGCGCCGAGAAGAGGTTCACCACCCCTTGCACGGCCACGGCGAGGGAGAGCGCGATCCGCTGCCAGGAATAACGGCGTGGCGCCGCCGTGGGAAGCGGCCCGAGCGCGGCCGCCGGATTCGAAACCGTCATCGCGCTCCGAGACGGGCGTCGAGTCGGATCGCCTCTCCTACGGACCAGGCGTAGAACGGAGCGCCGCGCTCCCCGTGCGGCGGGTCGACGTCCACGGCTTCGGGCAGGTGCCCCAGGCCGCCGCGCGAGAGCTGCGCGAGGAGCGGATCGAGGAACCGCTCCCGCGCCTCCTTCCGGGCCTCGGGGGTGTCGCCGCGGACGCGCGACCAGGCCTCGACGAAGGGGCCGAGGAGCCATGGCCATGCGACCCTCGAGATCGAGCCCTCGTCGGCCGGGCCGGCGCGGAGCCCCCCGGGCGTCAAGAGCTTCGCCTCGACCAGGTCGACGACCTGGCGCGCGCGCTTTCCCTCGAGGATCGGGAAGGGAAGGCCGCCGACCGCGAGGATCTGGTTCGCGCGGAATGCCGAGTCGACCGTTCCGCGCGCGTGCCCGGCGTCCACGATGTCGTGCAGCGAGCCCGCGGGATCGTTCCAGAAACGCCGCTCGAACGAAGCGCGCCCGCGCTCGTAGACGTCGCCCCAGTGCGGATCGATCTCGGCCGCGATGCGCGCCGCGTTGAGCCAGAGCGCCTGCACCTCGACCGGCTTTCCGATCCGCGGCGCGCGCTCGGGGAAGGCCGCGTCCATCCAGGTGAGCCATTTGCCCGGCTCGCCCGCGGCGAGGAGCCCGTCCTCGTCCATGCGGATCCGGAACCGCGTCCCCTCGGCGTAGGCGGCGACGATCGTCCCGACCGCGTGGTGGAGGGCGCTCCGCGCGGCGGTGGAGAGGTGCGTCCGCGTCTCCTCCGCCTCGCGCAACAGCTCGTGCGCCGCGATCACGAACCAGAGCGCCGCATCCACCGTGTCGTACTCCGGCGTCCGTCCCTCCGTCGGGAATTCCGCGGGGAACATCCCCTGGGAGAGCGTCGGAACCCAGCCCTCGAGGATGCGCTCCGCCAGCTCGAGCCGGTCGGTGGAGACGCAGAGCCCGCGCACGGCGGCGAAGGTCTCGCGGCTCGCGTCGCGCATCCAGGGATACCCCGACGCGATCCCGACCGAGTCGCCGCGCCGGAGCAGGTAGGCGTCCGCGGCGCGATGGAGCGGCGAGGCGAGCGCGATGCGGCTCGCGCGCTCCCCTTCGCGCAGGGCCTCGAGCGCGCTTTCGGGGTCGCCGCGCGACGGGCCGACGAAGCCCGGGAGTCCCGACGTGTGCGCCGCGGCCGTCGATTGCATCGCGCGGAGGCCTTCACGCGTGGTGAGGTAGAGCACGGCCTCGCCCCGCGAGAGGTCGAAGTGGAACGCGCCCGGGGAATTCAGGTCTTCGACGTGCTCGAGCCCGCGCGCGCGGTCCTCCTCATAGAGGAAGTTCCGATACCAGAAGGGAACGTGCGCGTACCGGCCGTTCGAGCCGGCGAGGACCGCGGGAACGCTGTCGTAGGGGTGCCATTCCACGGCCGAGTCGCAGACCACCGCGTCGGTGCGGAAGTGCGGATTTTCGTAGTGGAGCGCGCGCGCCTCGCGGCCGGAAAGGAGCGGACGCACCATCAGGTGGACGCCGTTCGCCGAGCCGTCGACCACGTGCCACGTGACGATCACCCCCGAAGCGCCGCTCACGCTGAAGAGCTGCTGCTCGATCCGCGTTCCGTCGTCCAGCCGGAAGATCCACGTCGGCCACGGGTCGGTCGTGAACGACTCGAGGCGCCGGTTTCCCTCCGGGTAGATCACGTCGGGCGTGTAGCGGTGCGCGGTGATCTCGAAGGCGCCCTGCGGCGTGGCGACGCGCGCGTCGAGCCCGTTCACCAGCACGACCGGTCCGCGCGGAGTGCTGACGAGGAGGAGCGAGTGCGTGCGCCGCGTACGGATCCCCGACACGGTGCCCGAGGCGAAGCCGCCGAGTCCGTCCGTTTCGAGCCATTCGGATTCGGGAGCAGGGAGCGGAGCGGGGGCGGGCGCGTGCGGGCGAGGGGGTGTCAGAAGCTGCGTCGCCGAGGACGACTTCGACGCGGAGCGCGGGCTCGGCGTCGCGGGATGCGGGCGCTTCTTCGAGGGCACGATGCACTCCCCTCACGTTGCGGGACGAAGCCGTCCCGACCGGAACGGCACGATACTACGCCTCATGTGAATCAGGGGAAGAGCCGATTTGGTTCCGGCTCTCCATGCATCGGCAGCCCGGCGGTCCCTCTTCATCACCGGTTGCGGCGGGCTCCATGCGAGGGGCATAGTTTTCGCATGAGAAGCTCCCGTTCCATGGGAAAGCATCCTTCACTCCCCGACCGATCGACGCGCGATGCCGTCCGGATCGTCGCCGCGCTCTCCGTGGCCGCCGGCGTGGGCCTCCGCCCGGCTCCCGCGCGCGCGACGTTACCGGCGACCGCCCAGACCGCCGTCCAGATCTACTGCGCCGAGCTGGACCGGGTGGAGCGCGCGCCCTCGCGCGTCTCGCTGGAACGGCTCTTCTCCCTCGCCTATGGATTGCGCGACGCGCTGGTCCAGCCCGCGAGCGCGGGCGGCTCCTCGCCGCTCGAGGACCTGTCGGACGAGGAGTTCGCGGCGGCGGAGAAGCGGTTGCGCGGCATGGTCGTGGGCCGCGAAGAGGGCGTCTTCGCCGTGCCCGATCCCGCGTTCTTCGAGCAGCTCGGTGAGAGGAAGGGGAGCACGGAGGACCGGCTCCTCCTCCGTCTCTACCACCGCACGTACCCCGTTTCGATTTTCCCCGCCTACGTGCGGCAGCAGACCGACGAAGGGGGTTGCACCGATTTCGGCGCCGGGAAGCTCACGGCGCTCTACGGCGAGTGGAGCCACTACCGCGCGCTACACCCCGACAAGTACGCGGCGGTGGTGAACGGGGAGCTGGAGCGGATCACGGACGAGCTGACGCGGTCCACATGCGCGTGCGGGCCGTCCGGATCCGTGCAGTCGGAGTTCCGCTACTTCATGCATCGGCATCCGGGCAGCCCGCTCGTTCCCGCCGTGCGCGCGAGGCTCGAAGAGCTGCTGCACGGAACGGGACCGATCCGCTTCAACTGCACGTCGGGTTAGGGAGCTCCCCGCTCCCCGCCGCTACTGCGGCTTGTACAGCGACTTGATCTTGCCCCAGGTGGTCTCGGTCACGGGAGTGCCCGCTGCCGCGGGGAGTCCGTCGGCGTCGAGGAAATCCCCAGGTCCGGCGCCGCCCGGAAGCGGTCCGAGCTTGTACGTGCTGTCACTGTCGAGACCGCTGCACGGGGTCCCGAACGACGTGAAGTTCTGGTCGAGATCGTTCAGGGGAATGAATTCGAGCGCGGGCGTACCGGACGCGCCTGTCACCGTCATGGTGAACAGCTTTTGGTTCTGCCCGCCATTGGGCGTCGGGGTGCCCGTCAAGGCGCACGCCGCCATTTGCGTACTGCCATTGGTCTGGAAGAACTCGTTGGTGCTGCCGCCCAGGACCGAGGAGCAGGCAACATTGAACGCTGCCACGTCGTTCGTGAAATTCGTGAACGTCGCGGTTCCATTGAGGACATTGATGTGAACGGCGTACGAGTTCCAGGTGTCGAGATTGCCGTCCCCCGTGTCGCACGTGGCCAGCGATCCGTCCCGGTTGTGGTTGGTGTTGAGGTAGACGTCCACCGTGGTCGGGCTGCCGTTCGGGTTCATGCGGTCGGCAGTGGTGAAGACGCCATCACCGTTGCTGTCCATCCAGAGGTACTGGGCCTGGGCCGTTCCGGCCATGCCGGCCAGAGCCACCGTCATGAACAGGATCGCGAAGCGCGCGGCTCGCCCGAAGCTGTAACCGTCTCTCATGGATTCTTCCTCCTGGTCCTGGTGCCCGGCCGAATCCGCCTTCCTGGCGGAAAATGTGAGGGTGCCGACCCGGGGTGCGCCCACTCACCTCGCAGTTTGCCCCATGGCGCGAAATCGCACAACCCCGAATGCGCCAATCGTTAATCCCGGGCCACCGCGGCGTCGCGGTCGGCGAGCCAGAGGAGCGTCCCGGCCGTGGGTGCGAGGCGCTCCGCGGGCAGGAGCGGCGGAACGTGCGGACCGCGCAGCACGCGCGCGAGGGCCTCGGACTTCTCGGCTCCCGCGACGAGGACCATCACGTGAGCCGCGGCATTCAGGACGGGCAACGTGAGCGTGATCCGCCAGGTCTGGTGCGACTCGACCCAGTTGGCACAGACGAGCCGCTCCGTCTCCTCCAGGGCCTCGGTGCCGGGGAAGAGCGAGGCGACGTGCCCCTCTGGTCCCAGGCCGAGGAGGACCAGATCGAAGCGCGGCGCTGCTCCCTCGCCGGTGCGGAAGAACTCGACCAGCCGCGCCTCGTAGACGTTCGCCGCCTCCCGCGGGTCGGGGAGCGCCGCTGGAACGTCGTGCACGTTCTCCGAAGGGATCGGGACGCGCTCGAGCATCGCCTCGTTCACCATGTGGTAGTTGCTGCGGGGGTCGTCGATCGGAACGGTCCGCTCGTCCCCCCAGAAAAGGTGGACGCGCGTCCAGTCGAGCGGGCCCTCCGGCCCCTGGCGCCACGTCTCCGCGATCCGCTCGTACGTGGCGCGCGGGGTGGTACCGCCCGAAAGCGCCACCGTGAAGCGTCCGCGGTCGCGGATCGCTTCGGCGCCGAAGGTGAGGAACTCCTCGGCGGCGACCCGGCTCAGCGTCTCGGGATCGCGCACCACGCGCAAGCTGCTCATCGACCGCCCTCGTGGGTGGACAACGGCACGGTTCGGGAGCAGTCTACGGCAGAGAGGGGAACCGTCCCATGATCGAAATCCAGGCCCTCGTGCGCCGCTACGGCGCGTTCGAGGCGGTGCGCGGTCTCACGCTGTCCGTGCCCGGCGGACAGGTCTTCGGGCTCCTCGGCCCGAACGGCGCCGGCAAGTCCACCACGTTACGCATCCTCGCCACGCTGATCCGGCCCTCGGGAGGCGCCGTGCGGGTCGGCGGCTTCGACGTGGTCGAGAAGCCCGACGACGTGCGCCGCATCATCGGCTACGTGCCCGAGGGTGCCGATCTCTACGACGCGCTCACCGGATTCGAGTTCCTCGAGCTGGTCGCGGATCTCCACCGCCTGCCGCGCGACGTGGCCGACGCGCGGCGGCGGCCGCTGCTGGAAGCGTTCGAGCTGTGGGGAGACGCGGGTCGCGCGATCGGCGAGTACTCGAAGGGGATGAAGCAGAAGCTGTTGATCATCGCCGCGCTCCAGCACGAGCCGCGCGTCCTGTTGCTCGATGAGCCGCTGGATGGGTTGGACGTGGCCGCGCAGGAGACGCTGAAGGGCGTGATCCGCCGGCACGCCGCGGGCGGCGGCGTGGTCGTCTACTCGTCGCACATCCTGGAGGTCGTGGAGCGTGTCTGCGACCGCGTCGCGATCATCGACCACGGAACGCTCGTCGCGGACGGCGCCCCGGCGGCGCTCCTCGCGAGCCATCCGGGGAAGACGCTCGCCGATATCTTCCTCGGGCTCACGGGAGGCGCGGTTTCGGGCGAGAGCCCAATGACCCTGGCCCGATGAGCGCGGGCGACGCGGTCATCCGCGTCCTGGGCGCCGATCCCGCCGTCTACCGCCCGATCCTCCGCGCCCAGTCGATCCTCATCTCCCGCCGCTCGCGCCTCGGTCGCGGGACGGGGCGCGGCCGCGTGGCCACGAAGGGGATCACGCCCTTTCAGCTCCGCTGCTTCCTGATGGCCGTCTTCAGCGTGATGATGCTCGCCTGGATCGTCAGCTCCGCGTCGCCCATCTTCGGCGTGGCGCTGGTCCTGACCGCGGGGGCGAGCTTCCTCGTGCTCGATTTTCTCTTCGACAAGTTCGACCTGCTCGCCGACGCGGGCGAGTACCAGGTCATCGCGGCCCATCCGCACGACGCCTGGTCGGTGATCCTGGCCAAGATCGTCGCGATCGGGAGGAGCCTCGCCGCGCTCGCCGCGAGCCTGTTCCTGATCCCCGCGATCGGCGCCGGTTTCGCCTTCCATTCCGTGTGGGTCGGCGTCGCGTTCGCCCTCTCCGCCGCCGCGCTGACGATCGTCGTCTCCGCCGGGGGCGTGGTGGTTTCGGCGCTCGTGATCGCGTGGGGCGGCCGCCAGGCGCTCCTCCGCCTGATCCCGGTCGCGCACATCACCTATCTCGTCTTCTACCTCGGCTTGATCGCCGCGCGCCAGGAGCTGACGCGCATTTCGGTGCCGCGTCTCGATGCGCTGGGGTGGCTGCAATGGGCGCTGCCGAGCATGTGGTTCGCGGCGCCCGTCGAGTGGGCGTCGGGGCACGCGGGCGCGGCGGCGATCGGGCGCGGGTCGCTGGCGCTGGCGTCGATCGCGCTGCTGCTGCCGCTCTCCGCGCGATGGGTGCGGACGCGGTTCGA
>JBLMWD010000014.1:0-52372 GCA_050257045.1 Bacteroidota bacterium
CGCGGGCCACGTTTCCGGCGTGGCTCGGCGGCGGCCCGATCCTGCCCGCCACCCGCGTCATCGCCGAGAGCGGCCCGCGCCGGGTCGCCGTGGCGCTCGAGCTGGGGCCGGCCGACCCGGCGGTTCTCGCGCATCTGCGCGGCATGGCGCTGCCCGCGGACGCCGAGGTGGTGCTCATGCACGTCGCCGAGAGCGCGGCCAGCCGCTACCTGGGACCCGATAGCCTGGACGAGGAGAGTCGCGAGGACCTGGACGCGCTGGAGAAGCTGGCGGGCGATCTGGGCGTGTCGGGTCTCCGCGCGCGCGTCATGCTCGGGAACGGCGACGTGAAGTCCGAGCTGGTGCGGATGGTCGAGGAGTCCGAGGCGGACCTGCTCATCACTGGCTCGCACGGACACCGGCTGCTCGGGGACCTCATCCATGGCGCGACCACTTCCGGGCTGCGGCACCGGGTCCGCTGTCCCGTGCTCACCATTCCCAGACGCCGTTCGTGATCGCTCGAGGACCGGCTCGCCGGCTGGGCGTGTGTTCCTCGCTTTAGAAATCGGCTCCCGCGGCCGATAATCCTTGCGATACGCCGTCCCCGTTCATTCCGGGGATGCCGCGGGCCGCTCCAGAGCCTATTCTGGCGGCACACCATGGAGCCCACGTGACCTTCGCCGCGCCGACCCTCGACAAGGAACAGCTCGTCGTCAAGCGCGGGGCGCCCGTCGCCCCGTACACCACGTTCGGCATCGGCGGTCCCGCCGACGTCCTCGCCGAGGTCTACACCGAGAAGGCGCTCCAGGAGGTCGTCCGGAGCGCGATCGAGTCCGGCATGCGCTGGCTCCTCATCGGGGGCGGATCGAACCTCCTCGTGGGGGACACCGGCTTCCGCGGGCTCGTGATCGTGAACCGGATCGAACACCTCCGCGTCCTTGGAACGCGCATCACCGCGGGCGCCGGGTGCGATTTTGGCGAAGTCGTGGAGGCCGCGCGCGAGCACGCCCTCTCGGGGCTCGAGTTCGCGATCGACATCCCGGGCACGGTGGGCGGTGCCATCCGCGGGAATGCGGGCGCTTTCGGCCGGGCGATCGGCGACGTGGTGACCCGGGTCCGGCTCCTCGAGGGGACGAACCTCGTCGACCGGAAGCCCTCGGAGCTCGGTTTCGCCTACCGGCACAGCAATCTCAAGACGAACACGAACATCGTCGTGGAGTGCGACATCGCGCTCACGCCGGGCGACCGCGCCGAAATGGACCGCATCATGGGGCAGCATGCCGCGCAGCGCGCGCGCCGCAAGGAGAAGGGCCTCCACACCGCGGGCTGTTTCTTCAAGAATCCCGTTCTCCCGGATGGCACGAAGATCGCCGCGGGGCAGCTTCTCGAGGCCGCGGGCGCGAAGGAGATCCGCGAGGGGGGCGCGGGCGTCCACGCCTACCACGCGAACTACATCGTGAATCGCGGCGGCGCTTCCGCCCAGGAAGTGCTCCGGGTCGCGCAGGAGATGAAGCGGCGCGTCGAGCAGGCGAACGGCATCACGCTCGAGGAAGAGGTGATGGTCGTGATCGACCCGCCGGCGCCCGGCGCGGTCTAGGCCCCGGGCTACTTGACCCCCCCGCCAAACCCCGATACCGTCACATCACCATGATGAACATCGAGCCGAGCGGGAGGCTGGCGGCCCTCCCCCGATATCTCTTTGCGGAGCTGGAGCGGAAGCGCGCGGAAGCCGAGGCGGCCGGGCGGGAGGTGATCGACCTCTCGATCGGCGACCCCGACCTGCCCACGCCGCGGCCGATCCTCGACCGCATGGCACAGGCCGCGCTCGATCCCGGGAATCACCAGTACCCCTCGAGCGCGGGGATGCCAGCGGCGCGGACCGAGATCGCGGCCTGGTTCGCCTCGCGATTCCAGGTCACGCTCGACCCCCGGCGCGAGATGGCCATGCTGATCGGCTCGAAAGAGGGGATCGGGCACCTGCCGCTCGCGTTCCTGAATCCGGGGGACGAGGCGCTGGTCCCCGATCCAGGCTACCCAGTCTACGCAGCCGGGGCGGTCTTCGCGGGCGCGACGCCGGTCCGCTACCCCCTGCGGGAGGCCCACGGTTTCATCCCCGAGATCAAGGACCTCGACCGCCGGGTCACGCCGCGCACGCGGATCGTCTGGGTGAACTATCCCAACAACCCGGCCGGCGCGACCGCACCGCGCTCCTTCTACGAGGAGCTGGTCGCCTGGGCGGCGAAGCGCGATCTGATCGTGGCGAGCGACGCGGCCTACAGCGAGCTGTACTACGACGAGCCGCCCCCGAGCGTCCTCGAGATCCCGGGGGCGCGCGAGCGCGCGATCGAGTTCCACTCCTTCTCGAAGACCTTCAACATGACCGGATGGCGGATCGGCTTCGCGGCCGGTGCTGCGCCGCTCGTCGACGCGCTCGTGCGGTTCAAGGCGAACGTCGACTCGGGGGCGCCTCAGGCGACCCAGATCGCGGCCGCGTGGGGGCTCGCCGCTCTGCCGGCGCACGGCCCCGCGCTGCGCGCCGTCTATCGCGAGCGGCGCGACGCCGCGCTCGACGGACTGCGCGCGCTCGGATGCCCCGTCCGCACGCCCGGCGGCGCTTTCTTCGTCTGGGGGCGGACCCCCGAAGGGGAGCGCGCCATGGACTTCGTCGCGCGCATCTTCGAGGCGACCGGCGTCCTCCTCACGCCCGGCACCGGATTCGGCGAGGAGGGGGAAGGCTATTTCCGCGTGGCGCTCACGCGCTCCGTGGACGTGATCCGGAGGGCGCTCGGGAAGCTGGAAGCGCTCACGCCCTGGAGGACCCCCGATGTCTCCCCGTCGGCCGCGATCCGGTAACGCGAAGCGCGCGGCAAAGTCCGCGGGGGCCAAGCGCATGGCCCGGTCCGCGGGAGCCAAGCGCGCGGCCCGGTCCGCTTCTTCGATGAGCCCCGGCTTCGACTGGCTCCGCCTGCGCGGCATCCAGGCGTACGGGCACCTCGGCGTGACGCAGAAGGAGCGCGACCTCGGCCAGCGGCTCGAGGCCGACATCGAGATCGCCTACGCGCGCGAGGCGCAACGCCGCCCCGACTCGCTCGAAGCGTTCGTCGATTACGAGGAGCTGTCGCGGCTCGTGCGCGGGCAGATCGCCATGGCGCGCTGCCGGCTCCTCGAGACGCTCGCCGAGGAAGTTGCGCTCGCGCTCCTCGCCGAGTTCGACCCGCCGCGCGTGCGCGTGCGCCTCCGGAAGATGCACATCCCGGTCGCCGACTTCTCGGGACTTCCCGAAGTCGAGGTGGAGCGCGTCCGATGATGCGCCGCGTCTACGTCGGCATCGGCTCGAACCTCGGGGACCGCGAATTCCTGATCCGGAAGGCGGTGGAATCGCTCCGCCTGCTCCCGCAGACGAACGTCTCGCGCGTCTCCTCGCTCTACGACACCGATCCGGTCGGCGAGACCGACCAGCCGCCGTTCCTGAACGCGGTCGCCTGGATCGAGACCGAGCTCCCGCCGCGCGACCTCCTCTGGCAGATGCTCCTGATCGAGAAGCGGATGGGGCGCGTGCGGTCGCGCCGCTGGGGGCCGCGCCCGATCGACCTCGACCTCCTCTTCTACGACGACGAGGTGATCGAGGAGCCCGACCTGCAGGTGCCGCATCCCGAGGCGCACCGGCGCGCGTTCGTGCTCCTGCCGCTCCTCGAGCTGGATCCCAACTTCCGGCACCCGGTCACGGGAGAGACGGTGCGGCGGATGATCCAGAAGCTCCCGCCCAACCCGCCCGTTCGCAAGCTGGGGCGTTTCTGGTACTGACCGGCGAGGTCAAGCCCGCTCCCGGGCGCTACGTCGCCGTCGAGGGCGTCATCGGCGTGGGGAAGACGTCGCTGGCGAAGCTCCTCGCCGACCGGCTCCACGCGCGGCTCCTCCTCGAAGAGCCGGAGGAGAACCCCTTCCTCGAGGACTTCTACCAGGATCCGCGCCGGCACGCGTTCGCCACGCAGATGTGGTTCCTCGTGAGCCGCTACCAGGAGCTGCGCGAGCTGAGCCAGCCGGACCTCTTCCACCACGCGGTGGTGAGCGACTACATGTTCCAGAAGGACCGGATCTTCGCGAACCTGAACCTGAGCGACCGCGAGCTCCAGCTCTACGACAAGGTGGCGCCGGTGCTCGAGCGCGACCTGCCGATGCCGGACCTCGTCGTCTACCTCCAGGCGAGCCCGGATGTGATCTGGAGCCGCATCCAGCAGCGGGGCCGCCCCTACGAGCGGATCATGGACCCGAAGTACACGGCGACGCTGGCCGAGGCGTACAATTACTTCTTCTTCCACTATCGCGAGGCGCCGCTCCTCGTCGTGAACACGAACGAGATGAACTTCGTCGACCGCCGCGCCGACCTCGAGGAGCTGGTCGCGCGCATCGAGAGCCACACCGAAGGGGTCGCCTACCTGAGCCCCAGCGGGACGGCGGGGGAGAAGCCATGAGCTCCGGCACCACGCGGGACGACCGGTCATACGACCGTCCCAAGGTCACGGTCCGCACGATCCGCGAGATGAAGGAGCGCGGCGAGCGGATCGTCTCGGTCACGGCCTACGACTATCCGACGGCGCGTCTCGCCGACGAGGCCGGCGTCGACCTGATCCTGGTGGGCGATTCCCTGGGCAACGTGGTCCTCGGGTACGACTCGACCCTCCCGGTCACGATGGCCGAGATGACGCACCACCTCCGCGCGGTGGTGCGCGCGCAGCCGCGCGCGCTCGTGATCGCCGACCTGCCGTTCGCCTCGTTCCAGGCGAGCCCCGAGGACGCCGTGCGGAACAGCGCCCGCTTCGTGAAGCGCGGCGCCGAGGGGGTGAAGCTCGAGGGGGGGCGGCGGGTCCTGCCCCAGATCGAGGCGATCCTGGCCGCCGACATCCCGGTCCTCGGCCACCTCGGTCTCACGCCGCAATCGGTGCACGCCTTCGGCGGCTTCCGCGTGCAGGGGCGCGGGCGCGACGCGGCCGAGGCGCTCCTCGAGGACGCGAAGGCGCTCGAGCGCGCGGGCGCGTTCGCGATCGTGCTCGAGGGGATCCCGCGGGAGCTGGGCGCCGAGGTCTCGCGCGCGCTCTCCATCCCGACCATCGGGATCGGCGCGGGCGTCGACTGCGACGGCCAGGTGCTCGTGATCCACGACCTTATCGGGCTCTCGTTCGGGCGGCCGGCCAAGTTCGTCCGGCGTTACGCCGAGGTGGGGGACACCATCCGGAGCGCCGTGTCCGCGTTCCGCGAGGACGTGCGCGCCGGGCGGTACCCGAGCGCCGACGAGACGTACACGGCGGGACCCCCCCGCGATCCCAAAGCACCCGAGAAATCCGCGTGCGAATCGTGAGGGGCGCGGACGCGATGCGCGCCCTCGCGCGCCGCGCCCGCTCCCGTCGCGAGTCGATCGGCTTCGTTCCCACGATGGGGGCGCTCCACGCGGGGCACCGCTCGCTCCTCGATCGCGCGCGCCGCGCGCACCGGCGCGTCGCCGCGAGCATCTTCGTGAATCCGCTCCAGTTCGGCCCGCGCGAGGACTTCGCGCGCTATCCGCGCCCGCTCGCGCGCGACACCGCGATCTGCCGCGCGGCGGGCGTCGACTGGCTCTTTCTTCCGACCACCCGCGCTCTCTACCCGCCCGGGTCGGAGACGCGCGTCGTCCCGGGGCCGCTCGGCGCGCGCTGGGAAGGCGCCGCGCGCCCCGGCCACTTCACCGGCGTCCTCACCGTGGTGCTGAAGCTGCTCCAGATCGTGGAGCCCGACACCCTCGTCCTCGGCCGGAAGGACGCGCAGCAGGCGGCGCTCGTCGGCGCGATGATGCGGGACCTCGACGTGCCCGCTCGCCTCGACGTGGCGCCGACGGTGCGCGAGGCGGACGGGCTCGCCCTCTCCTCGCGCAACGCCTACCTCGACGCCGGAGAGCGGGCCCGCGCGGCGGGAATCTATCGCGCGCTGCGCGCCGGAAAGGTCGCCGCCCGCGCCGGCTCACGGGACGCGCGCCGGATCCTCGCCACCGCAAAGGCCGTGCTCCGCAACGCCGCGCGCCCCGACGCCGTCGACTATCTCGCGCTCGTCGATCCGCTCACGTTCGAGCCGCTCCGGCGCCTCGACCGGCGCGGGCTCCTGATCGCCGCGGTCCGCATCGGGCGCACGCGCCTCATCGACAACCTGCCCGTCGCGCCCTAGGATTGCCGCCCATGCCCGCTGACTCCGGCTCGAATCCGTCCGCTTCCGGCCCCGCTCCCGGCGCGGACCCGCCGTTCACCGCGCTCCTCCTGGCCGCGGGGCTCGGGAAGCGGATGAACTCCGATCTCCCCAAGGTCCTCCATCCCGCGCTCGGGACGCCGCTCATCGGCCACGTGCTCGGGCGGCTCGCTCCCCTCCATCCCGACCGGGTCGTCGTGGTGGTGGGGCACCGCGAGGAGCTGGTGCGCGAGGCGCTCCGGGGTCGCGGCGTCCGGTTCGTGACGCAGTCGCCCCAGCTCGGAACGGGACACGCCGTGCAGATGGCGTGGGCCGAGACCGGGCCCGGCGCGCCGACGGTGCTCGTCCTCGCGGGGGACATGCCGCTGGTCCGCACGGCGTCCCTCCGCCGCCTCCTCGTCCGCCACTCCGACGAGAGGAACGCGGTCACGGTGCTCTCGGCCGAGCTCGACGATCCGGCCGGATACGGCCGGGTGATCCGCGGTCCCGACGGCGCGTTCCGGAAGATCGTGGAGGAAAAGGACGCGACGCCCGAAGAGCGCGCCGTCCGGGAGGTGAACTCGGGGATCTACTGCTTCGCCAAGGACCGCCTCCAGGAGGCGCTCGGCCAGCTCCGCGCGGACAACGCGCAGAAGGAGTACTATCTCACCGACACCCTCGAGATCCTTCGCAGGCGCGGCGAGCGGGTGGGCGTCGAGCGCGCGGCCGACCCGCGGGAGTGCTTCGGCGTGAACACGCCGGATCAGCTCCGCATGGTCGAAGAGACGCTGCGCGCGTGGGGAGAGGGGTGACATGGATCGCCTCTGGGCGGGCTGGCGGATCGAGTACGTCGCGCCGAAGAAGACACCCGGTCGCAAGGCCAAGGGGGGCTGCCTGTTCTGCGAGGTCGCGGCCCGGAAGCCCGCCGGGGGCAACCTGGTCCTAGCGACTACCCCGCTCACGCTCGTCATGCTGAACCTCTACCCGTACAATGTAGGGCACGTCATGGTGGCGCCTCGGCGGCACCTGGCCACGCCGGCGGGGTTGAACGCGGAGGAAGCCGCCGACGTGAACGTCTGGCTGGGGCGCGTGGTGGAGGCGCTCCGGCGGGAATACCGACCGCACGGATTCAACCTGGGGGCCAATCTGGGCAGGGTCTCGGGGGCCGGAGTGCCCGGGCACCTCCATTGGCACGTCGTGCCGCGCTGGAACGGGGACACGAACTTCATGCCCGTCCTCGCCGAGACGAAGGTGCTTCCGGAGGCGCTCGACAGCACGTACCGGCGGCTCCGGAAGGCGCTCGACGCGCGGGCTCGCGGCGGAACGCGGCCGTCGCGCCGCGCGCGCTGACGGGCGCGGGAGCCGGCCATGGGGAAGAAGGGGAAGCCCGGGAGCCCGGTCCTCGATTTCTCGATCGTCGGGCTCTTCGTGCTGATCGCCTTCTGCGCGGTCTCGGTCGCGCTTCGGGTCAAACCGCAGTCGTCGGCGGGCCGCCCGAAGCAGCCGATCCGGATCGAGCTCCTGAACGGGAGCGGCCGCGCGGGGCTCGCGGGCGAGCTCGCGTCGTATCTCCGCGACGGCGGATTCGACGTTCTCGAGGTATCGAACGCGGACCGGTCCGACTATCGCACGACGCTGGTGGTGAATCGGACCGGAGCGCCCGAACCGGGCCGGATCGTGGCGGAGTACCTGGGAACGCGCCACGTGATCCAGCAGATCTCATCCCAGGAGATGATCGACGTCACGGTCATCGTGGGCCGCGACGCGAGGCGCTTCACACAGGCGCCATGACCCCACGGAGTCCGGCGTAGTCCGGCTCGGAGAGGCAAACCAGAGAATGTTCGGCAACATCGGACCCCAGGAGCTCTTCTTTCTCTTCCTGATCGTGCTGCTGGTCTTCGGGGCGAAACGGATTCCCGAGATCGGACGCTCGCTCGGAAAAGGCATCCAGGAATTCAAGAAGGGGATGCGGGACGTCGAGACCGAGCTCCAGCTCAGCGACAAGCCCACGGCACCCCCGCCGCCGCCCGCCCCCGCGGCTCCGTCGCAGACGACGGCCGAGGAGCGGAAGCCCTAAGGGGCGGAACGCCGCGGTGGCCGCGAGCGACCGCGACGCGTACGACGTCGTCATCATCGGCGGTGGACCCGCGGGACTGAGCGCCGCGCTCGTCCTCGGCCGCTCGCGCCGGAGGGTGCTCGTCTTCGACCACGGGCGCTACCGGAACGCGGCGTCCCGCCGGATGCACGGCTATCTCTCGCGGGACGGAATCCGCCCCGCGCACCTCATCGCGATCGGACGCCGCGAGGTCGGGGCCTACGGCGTCGCGATCCGCGCCGAAGAGGTCGTGAGCGTGCGGCCGCTCGGCCGCGCCGGGTTCCGGATCGTGCCGGCCCAGGGACGAAGCGTCGGCGCGCGGAAGCTCCTCCTCGCCACGGGCGTGGTCGACCGGATCCCGCCCCTTCCCGGAATCGAATCCCTCTACGGCTCGAGCGTCCACCACTGCCCCTACTGCGACGGCTGGGAATGGCGCGACCGGAGGCTCGCCGCCTACGGCCGCGGTCCCGGCGGCGTGGCGCTCGCGCACTCGCTCCTGACCTGGAGCCGCGACGTCGTCCTCTTCACGGACGGGCCGGGGCGGGTTCCGCCCGAAGGCCGCGCCGAGCTCCTCGCGCGCGGCGTCGAGGTGGTCGGGCAGCGCATCGTGGCGCTCGAGGGCAAGGGCGGCCGGCTCCGGCGCGTCGTGCTCCGCGCCCGAAAGCCGGTGGAGAGGGACGCCCTGTTCTTCTCGACCGGAAACGAGCAGACCTGCGATCTCGCGGTCCGGCTCGGCTGCCATCTCACGCCGAAGGCCGCGATCCGCGCCGACCGGCGCGAGCGAACCAACGTGCCGGGCGTCTACGTGGCGGGGGACGCATCCTGGGACGTGCAGTTCGTCGTGGTGGCCGCGGCCGAGGGAGCCAAGGCGGCGGTCGCGATCAACCGCGAGCTCCAGGCCGAGGATCGCGCTGCGGCTCGGGTCCCGGCCCGCGGCCGGGCCCGCCGGCGCCTGGAAGGGAACGAGCCGGAGTAGCGGGATGGCGGGCGGCGGCGCCCAAGCAGCCGCCGCCCGCCTGAAGCGTCAGGCCTCGAAATACTGGTCGCGATAGTCCTTGATGCTCGCCTTTCGGCGGAGATTCTGCATCCATTCCACGAACGTCACCTGGCGCCGCTCGTTGAGGAGCGACTGCCGGACCTGGGGCGCCTGCTTCTGGAAATCCTCCTCGGTCGGCGCCTTGTGCTCCACGAGCTGCTCGACGAACGCCCCGGTCTGACCCACCAAAGGCGGCGACCACGCCCCCGGCTGCATCGCGAAGAGCACGCCGACCACCTTGGGCTCACGATCGCCGACCGCCGGAATGTAGCCGTTCCGGGTCACCCCGTCCGCGTCGGTCACCTTGCCGTGGAGTTTGGCGGCGACCTCGGCCGCGGAAGCGCCGCCGGCCAGGGCCGGGCGCGCCTGCTCCGCCGCTTCCTTCGCGCGCTGCAACCGGAGCGAATGCATGAGGCGGGCCTTGGCCTCCACTTCCACCGTGTTCAGCGGACGGAGCCCGGCGGCCCGGTGGTCGACCACCTCGAAGATGAAGTAGCCGTTTTCCGTGGGAACGGGCGCCGAGATCGCGCCCGGCTTGGAACGGAACATCCAGGTCTCCACCTCCGGGAAGCGGGCCAGCACGTCGTTCTGGCTGTTGCCGTAGGAGAAGTAGTCCGAGGTGTACGTCCGCATGCCGAACTTGGTGGCGGTCGCCTGCTCCCCCGACTTCTTAGCCTCCGCCTCCACCTTGGTGGCCACGTCGCGGGCAGCGCGCACGGCGTTCGAACCCGGATCGACCTTCACCGCGATCTCGCGGTACTTGATCTTTTCGCGCTTCGTCGCCGGATCCATGTAGCGCTTCTCCACCTTGAAGATGTGGAGCGAGCGCTCTTCCTGGAGGATGTCGGAGATCTGGCCCGGCTGCACGTTCCGCAGACCCTGGCGGAAGATCGGCCGCATCTCGTCGAAGAACGGCTCGGTGCCCGGATCACCGCCCCGGACCGAGCTCTGGATATCGCTGTGGGACTTCGCCAGGGAGGCGAAGGAGTCGGGCTGGGCGCGCGCCATGTCCAGGACCGCCCGGAGGCGCTCCCTCTCACCCGCGAAGTCGCTCGCGTCGGGCTTGCGCGGGACCAGGATGACCGAGATCTTCACGTCCTCGGGCCCGGTGAACTCGTCCGGGTGGCTCTTGTAGTAGCCCTCGATGTCGGCGCCGCCGATCCGGCTCGTGTCGATGGCGAAGCTGTCGGCCGGGAACGTGATCCCGTGGATCTTGATGCGGTCGTTCTGCAGCAGGAAGCGATCGCGGACGTCCCCTTCGGACACCTTGGCCGAGGCGACGACCTGTTCTTGAAGTTTCTCCAGCGGCAGGTTCTCGGCGACGAGCGCCTCGACCTGGTCCCACGGGACCTGGGAGTTGGGATTGTCCAGCTCGGCCAGGTACTTTTTGTAGTCGAACTGTCCGTTCGCCCCCTTGAACGCGCCCGACTGCACGATGAAGTCGGGGGGCGCGACCCGCAGCGCCATCTTGATCTCCTCGGGGGTGGCGTCGAGGTGGCGGCGCTTCGCTTCCTGCAGGAGCAGCCGGTTGCGGACGATCGTCTGCCATGCCTGCTCGCGGATGTAGGAATCCTCGCCGGGCTGCAGCTGCCGCGTCTGCTCGAGCTGCTGGGTCATGTTGGTCACCAGCTGGTTGAACTCCTGCAGATGGATCGGCTCGCCGTTGATCTCGGCGATCACGCCGGTCGGCCCGCGCTGCTGTCCCGGCTGGTTGCCGAAGACGCCGCCGAGCTGGAGGATTCCGAAGCCGACCAGGAACACGATGGCCGTGATCCAGATGATCAGCTTCATGTTGTCGCGCAACGACTGCATCATGACGGGAAACCCTCGATGGTTTCTGGGGTGAACGCATACGGCGCCGGAGCGGCGCCGCGCATGTGTCTGGGATCGCCTCCAAGGCTAGCAACGGGGGCGCGCCCATGCAAGCGGCGCGTCGGAGCGGGGTTTCGGCTCCCGTGGGAGCCGATTTGAGTTGACGACCGCCGGTGGTCGCGGCAACGTGAGTTCACGGGGCGAACGACATCGTGGAGGGGGGCCATGGCGCGTCTGGAAACACCCGAGATCGAGCGCGAGCTGTTCCTCCAGGCGCTCGACGCGCTCGACACCGGGCTGCTCGCGCTGGACGAGGACCGCCGCATCGTCGCGCTGAACGAAACCCTCGCGCGCGGGTGGGGCGTCGACCGCGACGAGGTGACCGGAAAGCCGCTCTCCGAGATCTTCCATGCCGAGACCGAGCGCTGGTACCTCCCCGAGCGCGGCGCCAGGGCCGAGGGGCGCTCGACACGCGAGACCCGCGGCGCGGTGGCCGACCGCGAAGTCCTCATGCGCTACAGCTCGACCCCGCTCGGCGACAGCGGCGCGCTCCTCGTCCGGGTCGAGGACCTGGTCGACGCGGACACCGAGGAGGAGGTCTTCCGGAACACGGAGCGCCTCATCTCCCTCGGCGAGCTCTCGGCGCGCGTCGCCCACGAGATCCGGAACCCGCTCACCGGGGTGCGCACCACCGTGCAGTTCGTGGCGTCCAAGCTTCGGGCGGGCGATTCGCGCCGGGAAGACCTGAACGACGTGCTCAAGGAGCTCGACCGGATCGAGCAGATCATCACCGACCTCCTCCTCTTCGCGCGGCCCCAGGCGGCCCGCCCGGTGGCGACCGACCTGCGCGAAGTGGTCGAGAAGGTCCTCGACAACCTCGCGCGCCGGCTCGAGGACGCCTCGATCGAGGTGGAGCGCGAGCTCGATCCCGAGTCGCCGCTGCCCCAGGTGATGGTCGACCCCGACATGGCGCAGCAGGTGGTGCTGAATCTCGTGATCAACGCGATCCAGGCGATGCCCGAAGGGGGGACCCTCCGGGCGAGCACGGGACTCCGCCGGACCCGCTACAAGAAGGCCTACGTGGACGTCTCGATCACCGACTCGGGGCCGGGCATTCCCGAGGACGTGAAGGAGAAGATCTTCGATCCCTTCTTCACGACCCGTTCCATGGGGACGGGGCTCGGGCTCTCGATCTCGCTCCAGATCGCGCGGGAGCACGGGGGGAACCTGACGGCGCGGAACCTGACCCAGGGGGCGACCTTCCGCTTCAGCCTCCCCGCGATGCTCCCGCCGGTCGAGCCGGAGGAAGCGAAGGAGACCCGCGAGGTGAAGGAGCCGACGTGATCCTGCGCGTCCGCATCGCCGACGACGAGGAGCTGATCCGGAAATCGCTCACGAAGCTCCTGTCGGCCGAGGGCTACCAGGTCGACTCGGTCGCGACCGCCCACGAGGTGGTCGAGTCGGTCCGCCGCGACCCGCCGCACGTCCTGGTGCTCGACCTCCGGCTCCCCGACGGGAGCGGTCTCGACCTCCTGCCGCGCCTCAAGGCGCTCGCCCCCGACCTCAAGGTGGTCGTCATCACGGCGTTCGGCGACCTCCCGACCGCGGTCGAGGCGATGCGCCGGGGTGCGACCGACTTCCTGAAGAAGCCGTACGAGATGGAGGAGGTGCTCCTCGCGATGGAGCGCCTGAAGGCGGGCGTGGTCCGCGAGACCCAGCTCGACGCGTTTCGCAGGAGCGAGCTCGAGACCTTCCTCAAGGCCAAGATCGTGAGCGAGTCGCCCGCCATGGGCCGCATCTGGGACCTCACGTCCAAGGTGGCCCGGAGCGAGAGCACCACGGTGCTGATCGAAGGGGAGAGCGGAACGGGGAAGGAGCTGGTCGCGCGGGCGATCCACTTCGAGAGCGGGCGGCGGGACGCGCCCTTCCTCGCCCTGAACTGTTCCTCGTTCCAGGAGCAGCTCCTCGAGAACGAGCTCTTCGGCCACGAGCGGGGCGCCTTCACCGACGCCCGCGAGCCGAAGCGCGGCCTGGTCGAGCTGGCCGACGAGGGGACCCTCTTCCTCGACGAGGTGGGGGACCTGCCGGCCGCGACGCAGGCCAAGTTCCTCCGCTTCATCGAGGAACGCACGTTCAAGCGGGTCGGCGGCTCGGTCGACATCGCCGTCGACCTCCGCGTCGTCGCCGCCACGAATCGCGATCTCGAGCAGCTCGTCCAGTCGGGAAAGTTCCGGCAGGACCTCTACTACCGTCTCAAGGTGGTCTCGATCCTCCTCCCGCCGCTGCGCGAGCGGGGGGACGACGTCCTCCTCCTCACCCGGCACTTCCTGTCGTTCTACAACGAGAAATTCCGGAAGCGCTTCCTCTCGATCGCGCCGGAGGTGGAGACGATCCTCCGCGCCTACCGCTGGCCGGGGAACGTGCGCGAACTGAAGAACCTGATCGAGCGGATCGTCCTTCTCGAGAACGACGAGGCGCTGCGCGAGGACCACCTTCCCGCCGAGATGGTGGCGCAGGTGGAGGCGCTCCCGCGGGTGCTGCGCGACGCGATCGCCGCGCGCGCGGAAGGCGAAGGCGAGCTGCCGACGCTCGCCGAGGTGGAGCAGGAGCACATCCTCAAGGTGCTCGAGTTCACGCAGGGGAACCGCTCGCACGCGGCGCGCCTTCTCGGAATCTCGCGCCAGAGCCTGATCGAGCGGTTGAAGCGGATCGCGGCCACGCGGGGATCGCTCTCGTCGCTTTGATCGGCTGGCCGCGACGCGGAGTGCCGCCCTCTCTCTAATCGTTCGGTTTGAGTGCGTTCTTCAGGCTGTTCCTCTTCGGCATCGTTGCTCCCCTCCCCGCCACCCAGTTCTCGCGCGCTGCGGCGCGCGAGTACATATGTAGCCTTTCTGTAGGTGTCGTCTTTCGCGACAGCGCCGCTGTTTTCCCTCGTGAAGCGAGTCTCGCGACGCTCGCGCGCGCGATTCGCTGTCCATTTCCCCGACAGTCGAGCGCGCGCCGCGCGCCGCGCGCGCACCTCGTGTCGCGCGTGAAGGCGCGCGTCTAAGCAGCGCGAATTGCGCGCGATGCGTTCGTCGCACGCGCCCACCGCGCTGTCGCGCGCGTGTTGGCCTGCTTCCTGCAATCTACTAATAGCGATGATGCGATCGAGGAGAGGGGGAGGTGTGGATTGCACAAGTCCGTCCTCATCGTGGACGACGAGCAGCTATTGGCGCGCACCCTCTCCACCGTCCTGCGTGAAGCGGGTTACCGAACGGTCGTAGCGGGGTCGGCGGAAGAAGCCGAGCGACACGCCTTCGGCGAATCGCCGATGGATCTGATCGTGGTGGATGTCCGGCTCCCGCGCGAGAGCGGACTCGCGATGGTGAAGCGGCTACGTGATCGGGCGCTTCCGTCGAAGGTGATCCTCATGACGGCGTACGAGACGCCGGACGTGAAGAGCGAGGCGCGGCGGCTGAAGGTCGATCGATATCTCAAGAAGCCCTTCGACCTGACGGCGCTGGTGGACGAAGTAAGGAGCTTGATCGGACCCGGCGGCAATTCCAGGCCGGAATAAGGCGAGAACTCGAATCCAACCCGGGAGGAGGTGAATTACATGCCGGCGAAGAAGAAGAGCGCGAAGAAGAAGACCGCGAAGAAGAAGTAACGACTGCTGCGGATTGGGCACGTCCTGAGGGCCGCTCGGCAACCGCCGGGCGGCCCTGTGCATTACAATGGGGTCCGTGCCACGCCGAGAGTTCGTCGCTCCCGACACCTACCTCCGGCTCTTCGGAGCCCGCCAGAACAACCTGAAGGGCATCGATGTCGCCTTCCCCCATGCCGCCCTCTCCGTGATCACCGGGGTGAGCGGGTCGGGGAAGTCCTCGCTCGCCTTCGACACGATCTACGCCGAGGGACAGCGGCGTTACGTGGAGTGCGTTTCGACGTACGCGAAGCAGTTCCTCGACCGCCTCCCGCGTCCGGACGTCGACCGCATGGAGGGGCTCTCCCCCGCGGTCGCGATCCGCCAGGGGGCGGCCGCCCAGACCGGCCGCTCGACGGTCGGCACCGTCACCGAGATCGCCGACTACCTCCGGCTCCTCCTCGCGCGCGTGGGCGAGACCCGGTGCAGCCAGTGCGGCACGCTCGTCCCGCGGCACAGCGTCGACTCGGTCCTCGAGGCGGCGCTCCGTCTCGGCGACGAGGAGGTCACGGTCTCCACCGCGCTCCCGGCGCGGCCCGGCGAGCGTCCGCCGCAAGTCTGGGCCAGGGCCCTGGCGGCCGGGTTCGTGCGGGGGAAGCCGCGCGACGCCGCGGAGTGGCTCCGTCTCGACGAGCCGCTCCCCTCGGGATCGAAGGGACCGGTCCGGATCCTGATCGACCGGGTGCGCGCCGTCCCCGAGAACCGGATGCGGCTCCGGGAAGCGATCGAGCTCGCCTGGCGCGAAGGGGAGGGGCGCCTCGACCTGGAGCGCCCCTCGGGTGAGGCGCACACGTTCGCCGACGGGCGCACGTGCGTCACGTGCGGCCGCTCGTTCCCCGAGCCGCGTCCGCAGCTCTTCTCGTTCAACAGCCCCTACGGCGCCTGCCCGGAATGCCGCGGCTTCGGGAACGTCCTCACCTTCACCCTCGACCGCGTCGTCCCGCATCCCGAGAAGACGGTGCGGGAAGGGGCGCTCGACCCCTGGAAGAACTCCTGGCGCGCGTACTTCATGCCCAAGCTGGAGGCCCTCTCCAAGGAGCGGGGCATTTCTCTCGACGTGCCGTTCGCGAACCTGCCGGAGGCGCAGCAGAAGATCCTGCTGCACGGCGCGCCGGGATTCCGCGGCGTCTTCCCCTTCCTCGAGCGGCTCCGCCTGAAGGCCTACAAGTCGAGCGCGCGGTTCCTCGTGAAGCACTACCAGGAGGCCGTGGACTGCGCGGTCTGCGGCGGCACGCGGCTCAAGCCCGAGGCGCTCGAGGTGAGCGTGGGAGGCCGGAACATCGCCGAGCTGCTCGGCGCCACCGTCGGGGACCTTCGCGCCTTCTTCGCGGGCCTCCGGCTCGACCCCGTGCGGGAGGCGGTCGCCGCCTCGATCCGGACCGAGGCGGAAGGACGCCTCGAGTACCTGGGCGAGGTGGGGCTCGACTATCTCACGCTCGACCGCGCCTCGAAGACCCTCTCGGGCGGCGAATCGCAGCGGATCGAGCTCGCGAACGCGCTCGGGGGCTCTCTCTCGCACGCCCTCTACGTCCTCGACGAGCCGACCGTCGGACTCCACCCGCGCGACACCGACCGGCTGATCCGGGTCATGAAGCGGCTCCGGGAGCGGAGCAACACGGTCCTCGTCGTGGAGCACGACCCCGACGTGATCGGCTCGGCCGACTGGATCGTGGAGCTCGGCCCCGGGGCGGGACAGCGCGGCGGATCGCTCCTCTACGCCGGCCCGGTCGGCGCGTGGCCCTCGCGCGTGGAGGCGACCGAGCCGCCGGAGATCGCGGCCGAGGGCCGCGCTCCCTATGCCGCCTCGAAGAAACGGAAATGGATCGAGGTCCGCGGCGCGCGCGAGCACAACCTCCACGACCTGAACGCGCGCTTTCCGATCGGAGCCCTGGTCGGCGTCTGCGGCGTCTCGGGATCGGGGAAGTCGACCCTCGTCGAGGACGTCCTCTGGCGCGCCGCGGCCCGGGCGCTCGATCAGGACGCCCCCGCTCCGGGAGCACACGACGCGATCCTCGGCGTCGAGGCCTTCGGCCGCGTGGCGTTCGTGGACCAGTCGCCGGTCGCGCGCAGCGCCCGCTCGAACCCCGCGACCTACGTGAAGGCGTTCGACAAGATCCGCGAGCGCTACGCGCGCACGCCGCTCGCGCGCCAGCGCCGGTACACGCCGGGCACCTTCTCCTTCAACGTCGCGGGGGGCCGCTGCGAGACGTGCGAAGGGGCCGGCGTCGTGCGCGTCGAGATGTACTTCCTCGCCGACCTCTGGATTCCCTGCGAGGCGTGCGAGGGGCGGCGGTTCCGCCCCGAGGTGCTCGAGGTCACGGTGCACGGCCTCTCGATCGACGCGCTCCTCGACAAGACCGTGGAGGAGGCGATCGCGCTCTTCCGCGACGATCCCGACGTGGCCACGCCGCTCTGGGTGCTCGAGCGCGTGGGGCTCGGATACCTGCGATTGGGCCAGCCCTTCTCGACGCTGAGCGGAGGCGAGACGCAGCGGGTGAAGCTCGCGCGCGAGCTGTCGGACCGGTCGGTGGGGGAGACGCTCTATCTCTTCGACGAACCGACGGTGGGACTCCACCGCAAGGACGTTGCGACGCTCCTCCGGGTCCTCCGGGAGCTGGTCCGGCGCGGCGGGACGGTGATCACGGTGGAGCACAACCTCGACTTCCTGGCCGCCTGCGACTGGCTGGTGGAGCTGGGTCCCGGCGCGGGCGAGGAGGGGGGCCGGATCACGGCCGAGGGGCCGCCCGCCGCGTTCACGCGCGACGAGCGCTCGGCCACCGGCGCCTATCTCAGGAAGAGCGCGATCTGCGCGTAGTCGAGGGGCCGGTGCGCCGGGACGCTGCCCCGGCCCCGCGCCAGCAAGCCCCAGCGGGGCCCGAGCAGCGCCTCGACCCCGAGATAGGCGTGCGTCTTCAGGTACATGCGCGCGTGGAACGCGCTCTGGCCGAACCCCTGGACGTCCGCCACCTGGACGACGAGATGCGCCGCGGGGCCGAACTCCACGATCGGGCGGACGCGCCAGCTCCGGTGCACGCTCGAGACGGGACGGAGCAGGTAGCCCAGGCTCACCGTCCCCTCCTTCAGGATTCTCGTCCCGGCGCCCGAGATCTCGAGATGGGCCCACTGCTCGAACGGATAGCCGGTCCGGACGTAGCGATGGTAGCCGAACGTGCCAATCGCGGCATAGGGACCGTCCACGATCGCGGCGCCCAGCTCGAGGCGGTCGGCGTCGAGCCCGACCAGGGTGCGCGCCCGCCGCGCGTCAGACGGCGGCGGGGGCGTGGTCGTGTCCGGGGGCGACGCGACCGCTCCGCCTTCGGGGGCGACCGCGGACGCGGGTCCGGTCGGTTCGTTTCCGAGCGCGGGCTGTCCCGCCGTGGAATCGCCGGTGTCGAGGTGGCGGGTCGCCTGTGCCGCTGCGCGCTCCTCGGCGGCCGCGCGCAGAAGGGTCGTGTCGGGCGCCGCGCTCTGCGCGGAGGTCGAAGCGGGCCGCCCCGCGGCCGCCGCGAGGACCAGGAGCAGCGCCGCGAGCCGTCTCACGGGACGGTCACGTCGCTGGTCGAGACGTAATCGCCCGCCTTGAAGTAGAGGCGATAGTCGCCGGAGGCGACCGGCCGCCCGGCCGCGTCGGTGAAGTCCCAGGGAACCGGCGGGGTGCGGAAGGTGCCCTCGAGCGTGGCCGGCTCGTCGGCGTCGAAGATGACCTTGACCAGGTTCGCGTGCTCGTCGAAGACCGCGATGCGGACGTGCTCGGGGCTCGGGATGAAGAACGAGATGTTGTAGGAGTTGACCTGAGTGGCCGGGTTGATCCCGGTCTGTGCGCAGATCGCGATCGTGTTCGAGGTGGGACCGAACTTGCCGCAGTCATCCCACGCGGTGAGCGTCGATCCGGGGAAGAACGTCTGGGTCGAATGGATGCCGTCCGCGCTGCAGCCGACGAGCGCGACCACGGCGATCAAGAGCCAATGGCGCAGGGGAACGTCGCTCCTATCCGGCAGCGGGGAACGATGGCTTCGGGGGACGCGACGTCAGAATCGCAGAGGAGGGGCTTCGAACGCAAAAAAAATATGAGGAAGTTCCCCGCACATCCACGTGGCTCGCAACGTAAAACCCCGCAAGAAACGACCGGCCTGATGGACTAGGTTTTAGCTGCGGATTGGGCACGAGGCGGCAGGGAACTCCGCTCACCCCAAAAGTTATCTCACAGTGAAAATCGCTGTCAACCATTTTCGACTTCAAGCCGCAATCCGGCTGGCCGGGCCGTGGAATGAGGTGTCACGATTCGGTGACTAAGGTCACCATCGCCCCTTCGCTCATGGATGTGTAACTCTTCTTTCGAGGAAATCTTAGGCTCGCCGGCGCTCCTTCGGCCCGATTGCGGGTCCGGCGTTTTTGCGGCGCTCCTCTTCGACGTCCCGCGTCTCCAGTTGCCGCTGGGCCGCCGAGATGGTATCTTCCCCCGTTTGTGGTACTTGGCCTCGCCGGTCGCGGCGTCTGGCCGCCCCGACCGTAACCCACTCGCTGCGAGCGCCATGTTCGAAGATCTGACCGAACGTCTCGGCGGCATCTTCCAGAAGATGCTGGGCCGGGGCCGCCTGAACGAGCAGGACGTCAAGGATTCGCTCCGTGAGATCCGGCGCGTCCTCCTCGAGGCGGACGTCAATCTCAACGTCGCGCGCGACTTCCTGAAGGCGGTGGAGGCGCGCGCGGTGGGCGCCGACCTGCTGCACAGCGTGCAGCCGGGGCAGCAGGTCGTGAAGATCGTCCACGACGAGCTGGTCGCGCTGCTCGGGGGCGGAGGACCGCAAACCGGGCTCCAGTTCCCCGCAAACCGCGCGGCCGTGCTGCTCCTCGCCGGTCTCCAGGGCTCGGGCAAGACGACCACCGCGGCCAAGCTCGCGCGCTTCTGGATGAAGCGCGAGAAGAAGGTGCTGCTCGCGGCGCTCGATCTCCAGCGCCCGGCGGCCGTCGATCAGTTGGAGGTGCTGGGGAAGCAGGTCGGCGCGCCGGTGCACCTCGACCGCGCGACGAAGGACCCGGTGGGCCTCGCGCAGGCGGCGCGACGGCGCGCGGACAAGGAAGGCTTCGACCTCCTCATCGCGGACACCGCGGGCCGGCTCCACGTCGACGACGACCTGATGCAGGAGGTCGGGCGGGTGCACGCGACGCTCGCGCCGCAGGAGACCTACCTCGTCCTCGACGGCATGACGGGGCAGGACGCGGTGAGCATCGCGGAGTCGTTCACCGCGCGGCTCCCGGTCACCGGCTTCGTGCTGACGAAGATGGACGGCGATGCGCGGGGCGGGGCCGCGCTCTCGCTCCGGGCGGTGACGGGGAAGCCGATCCGGTATCTCGGCGTCGGCGAGAAGCTGGACGGGCTCGAGCCGATGCACCCCGACCGGCTCGCGTCGCGCATCCTCGGCATGGGCGACGTGGTGACGCTGGTCGAGCGGGTCCAGGAGCGCGTCGACCTCAAGAAGGCCGAGGACCTCGAGAAGAAGCTCCGGAAGCAGCGCTTCACGCTCGAGGACTTCCTGGGACAGCTCCAGGAGATGAAGAAGCTGGGGCCGCTCGAAGAGATCGTGAAGATGATCCCGGGCGTGCGGCTTCCCGCCGGCGCGAACGTCGACGAGCGGGAGCTCAAGCGGATCGAGGCCATCATCCAGTCGATGACGCGCGGGGAGCGCGAGGAGCCGCGGGTCATCGACGGCAGCCGGCGTCGCCGGATCGCCAAGGGGAGCGGCACGACCGTGCAGGACGTGAACCGGCTCCTCAAGCAGTTCGACGAGATGCAGACGATGCTCAAACGCCTGGGCAAGATGCCGAAGGGGCGCATGCCGATGGGCATGCCGCGCCGCTGACGCGCCGGAGCCCGGGCCGAACCACGACGGAGGGAAGAACCGAATGGTCGTCATCCGCATGAAGCGCGCGGGCGCGAAGAAGCGTCCGTTCTATCGGGTCGTGGTCGCCGACTCGAGGAGCCGCCGCGACGGGCGCTATATCGAGCAGCTCGGCTATTACGATCCGCTCACCGAACCGGCGACGTTCCAGGTCGACGCGGAGAAATTCGCGGCCTGGATCCGCAAGGGTGCGAAGCCGTCGGAGTCGGTCGGCGTGATGATGGCCCGGCATGCGCCCGAGGCGCTGCGCCCCGTGCCGCTCGTGCCGCAGCCCGCGGCCGAGATGCCGGCCCCCGCCGAGTCGGGAGCGGCTCCGGCAAGGAAGGCCGCGAAGAAGAAGGTCGCGGCGAAGAAGAAGGCGCCGAAGAAGGCGGCCACCAAGGGCGCGGCGAAGAAGGCCAAGGCCCGCGCGAAGAAGAAGAGCGGGGTCGCGCCGAAGCGCGCCGTGAAGAAACCGCGCAAGAAGAAGGCTTGAGACCGAGGCGGGCCCGGCGCCGTGGCGCCGCGCCGCGCCGGAGGTCGGAAAGGTCGGGATGAAATTCAAAACGCTCATCGAGTATCTCGCGGGGCAGCTCGTCGATCACCCGGAGGGCGTCAGCGTCGACGAGCACGACACGGGCGAGACGACCGTGCTCACGCTGCGCGTCGCGCCGGGGGATCTCGGCAAGGTGATCGGGCGCGAGGGGCGGACCGCGCACGCACTCCGCGCGCTGCTCAGCGCGGCGGCCGCGGCGCAGAGCCGGCGCGCGATCCTCGAGATCGCGGATTAGCTCCCGCCGCCGGAAGGCGGCGGAACGCGGCGGATGCAGGGCGACCCCGATGCCGGCTGAAGACGACGAGCCCTCCCGCGTTCTCGTCGGCGTGATCGCCCGCGCCCACGGGCTCCGCGGCGAGGTGGTCGTGGAGGTGCTGAGCGACGCCCCCGAGCGCTTCGCCGCGGGGAGCGAGATGACCGCCGTGGCGCCCGAGAGCCTGCACGCGCGGCCCCTTCGGGTCGCGGCGTCGCGGCCCTTCCAGGGCCGGCTGCTCGTGCGCTTCGAGGGGATCGAATCGCGCGAGGAGGCGGAGAACCTGCACGGGCAGGAGCTCACGATCCCGCGGAGCCAGGTGGCGCCGCTCCCGGAGGGGCGGCACTACCGGTTCGAGCTGATGGGGCTTTCGGTGCGGACGACCTCGGGCCAGCCGCTCGGGCGCGTGACCGACGTCTTCGGCACCGGAAGCAACGACGTGCTGGTCGTGGATGACGACGAGCGGGAGATCCTGATCCCGATGCTCGAAGGGGTGATCGTCTCGGTGGACCTGGATGGAAAGGCGGTCGTCGTCGAGCCGCCGCCGGGGCTGCCGGGGATCGGCGACGAGTAGCGCCCGTGCGCGTCTCGATCGTCACGCTGAACCCCGGCTTCTTCGGCGGGGCGCTGGATGAAGGGATGATCCGCGTCGCGCGGGAGAAGGGGGCGCTCGAGGTCGTGCTCGTGCCGATCCGGGCGTTCACGAGCGACCGGTACGGCACCACCGACGACTATCCGTACGGCGGGGGCGCGGGCATGGTGATGAAGCCCGAGCCGATCGTCGCGGCGCACGAGAGCGTCGTGCGCGCGGCGCCCGACGCGGCGCCGCGCACGCTGATCACCACGCCGCAGGGGCGCGCGCTCACGCAGGAATGGGTGCGCGAGCTGGCGCTGGAGAAGCACCTCGCGGTGGTCTGCGGGCGCTATCGTGGAATCGACGAGCGCGCCGTGGAAGTGCTCGGCGGCGAGGAGTTCTCGATCGGCGACTACGTCCTCTCGGGCGGGGAGCCGGCCGCGCTGGTCCTGCTCGATGCCGTATCCCGTTTGCAGCCTGGAGTTTTGGGAGATGCGGAGTCCGCGGAGGCGGACTCCTTTTCCGAGGCGCTCTTGGACGCGCCCGTGTACACTCGCCCGGACGAATTCCGGGGGCTCCCCGTCCCCGAAGTCCTCCGAAGCGGGAACCATGAAATGATCCGCCGCTGGCGACGTCGGGAAGCGATCCGACGGACCCTCGCGCGCCGGCCCGATATCGTCCGGGGCCGCAGTTGGAGCGCGGAGGATCGAAAACTGATGGACGAGATGGAGAAGGAGGCGGATCAGTCATGAGCGCCATCGAACGGTTCGAGACCCGGTTCCAGACGGACCGGACGCTCGATTTCCGCCCCGGCGACACGATCAAGGTGCACGTGCGTGTCATCGAGGGCGAGAAGGAGCGGTCTCAGGTATTCCAGGGAGTCGTCACCAACATCCGCGGGAGCGGCATGCGCACGTCGTTCACCGTGCGCAAGATCTCCGCCGGGATCGGCGTCGAGCGGACCTTCCCGCTCCATTCGCCGTCCGTGGCCAAGATCGACCTCGCGCGCAAGGGACGGGTCCGTCGCGCGAAGCTGTACTACCTGCGCGGCCGCAAGGGAAAGGCGGCCAAGGTGTCGGAGCGCGAGACGATCGGGGGAGACGAGGCGTAGTCTCGAGCGCAACGCGCTCGAACGGGCTTGGTCCGTAATGAAGAAACGCGAGACGCTCAGACAGGAGTAGCCCAAGAGTAGCGCGAGCCGCAGGGAGGCGATGGGGCGCAGCAGGCTGGCTCGTTTCGACGACGGGTATCGCGAGCAGTGGGGCGAGCTCGTCGCGGGGGTGGATGAGGCGGGGCGGGGGCCATTGGCCGGCCCGGTCGTGGCGGGGTGCGTCGTGTTTCCCGCCGACGCGCGCGGCCTCCGGGGAGTGCGCGATTCGAAGGAGATGACCGCCGAGGAGCGCGACGAGGCGGTCGTGAAGATACGGGCGGTGGCGCTGGGCGTCGGCGTGGGCGTGGCAAGCGTGGAGGAGGTCGACGCCTTCAACATCCGAATGGCTTCCTTGCTGGCAATGCGGCGCGCAGTCGATGCCCTGGGGCTCGTACCCCAGGGCTTTCTCGTGGATGGGAAGGACGTCTTCAGCGCGGACCTGCGCTGCGCCGCCGTCGTGGACGGCGACGCGAAGAGTCTGTCGGTGGCTGCGGCGTCGATCGTCGCGAAGGTGACCCGCGACGCCATGATGGTGGAGCAGGCGGTTTCGTATCCCATGTACTCGTTCGCGAACAACAAGGGATACGGAACCCCCGAGCATCTCGCGGCGCTGCGTGAGCACGGGCCGTGCGCGATCCACCGGAAGAGCTTCCGCCCGGTGTGGGAGATGCTGTACGAGCAGGTGACGCTGGAGTTGTAGTTCGGCCGGCCCCGGTCGGCCCACGGTCTCCCCCCGGGTCCTCCCGCCGTACTCCCCCGATAAGCATTTGAGCCGGACCGGCACATGCCCCGGGGCATGTTGTCTTGACCGCGTGTTGCGCCTGTATGGGGAGGTCGGGATGGACTGGGTGGTGCGGGAGCGGCCGGGGGACCGCGAGGACGCGGCGCGGTGGCGCGAGCGCGCTGCGCGCGCCGGCGAGCGGATCGCCGAAGAGATGCTCCGCCTCCGGGGCTTCGCGATCCTCGACCGGAACGTCCGCTCGGGTCGCGGCGAGATCGACCTGATCGCGCGCGACGGCGACACGGTCGTCTTCGTCGAGGTGAAGCTCCGGACGGGCAGCGATCCCGCGGCCGCTCTCGCCGCGGTGAACTGGAAGAAGCGGATCGACGTGGAGCGCGCGGCGACGCGATGGCTCCAGTCGCGCGGGCTCACCGACCGGCCCGTCCGCTTCGACGTGGTCGGGATCACGTGGGAGGGCGAGGGCTCCCGCCTGGGTGTGGAGCACGTACGAAACGCGTTTTCCGGATGCGGGGGGCACTTCTTCTAGCCCGCTCCAGGCGGCGCTGCGGGGATCTACCGGGTGTTCTAGATCCGCTCGCCCGGCCTTGCTCCGAGACGACATGCGCCAGCGCATATTCGTCTAATGCTGCAGGTAAGAACCGCAATCCAATGTAAAATAATTGGTTGCAAGTCAATTGCGGCCTGCGGCGCAACTGGCCCCCGGGCGAGTTGCCGAGCCGGATCGGCGTACCCGGCATCCGGTGCTTGGAGAATCAGCATCTCCGTCGGGGGTCGTAAAATCCTCGAGCACAAGGTATGGTCGATCCGTCGCTCGGACGCGGCCCGTTCCGTCACGCGGAGGCCCATGGAGCCCGCAGCCACGTTGGAACCGCCCCAGGCCATCCCGGCAGGCGCCTCGAACTGCCGCGTGCTCATCCTCTACGTGAAGGCTGGGGTGGGGCACGAGCGCGCCGCGCGGGCCGTCGCCCAGTCCATGCGCGACATCGACCCCCGCTGCGACCCGGTTCTCCACGACGCCCTCGAGTTCTCCACGTGGCCGCTGCGCCTGCTCTACGCGTCGTCGTACAACCGCATGCTGGCGCGTACGCCGCGGGTCTGGGGCGCGTTGTATCGCCGCGCCGGCACGCGCCCGCACGGCTTCCGCGCGCGGTCGCGCACCCGCTTCACGATGCTCTTCTGCAAGGATTTCCTCGGCGCGGTCGAGCGCTTCCGCCCCGAGTCGATCCTCTGCACGCAGTTCCTCCCCTCCGAGGTCTACGCGACGCTGCGTGACGAAGGACAGCTCGCGATTCCGGTCTCCACGGTCGTCACCGACTTCATGATCCACCCGATCTGGGTCTACCGCGGGATGGACCGTTACTTCGTCGCGACGCAGACGACGAAGGACCAGCTCGTCGACACGGGCGAGGTCCCGCCCGAGCGCGTGCTGGTGACCGGGATTCCGATCGACCCCAAGTTCGCGGTTCCGATCGGATGCGCCGACGCGCGGCGCCAGCTCGGCCTCGATCCCGATCCCTCGCGGCCCATGGTCCTCGTCATGAGCGGCGGCTTCGGATGGGGTCCGATGGAGCAGGTGCTCGAGGTCGTGCTATCGCTGCCCGAGCGCGTCCAGGCGGCCGTGATCTGCGGGCGCAACGAGGGGCTCCGCAGGAGGCTCGCCACGCGCGTGCGCGGCCTCGAGGACCGGATCAAGATCTCCGGGTTCACGGAGCGCGTCGACCTCTACATGGCGGCGGCCGACGTGATGGTGGGGAAGTCGGGCGGGCTCACGATGAGCGAGGCGATGGCGCGCGCCCTCCCGATGATCGTCTTCCGTCCCATCCCCGGCCAGGAGGAGCGCAACTGCGACTTCCTCCAGGAGACCGGCGCCGGCGTGCGGGTGCATGATTACGAGGAGCTGCACTACCGGCTCATGACGTTCGTCATGCATCCGGAGTACCTGGAGGTCATGCGCGCGGCGGCGGGAAGGATCGGAAGGCCGCGATCCTCGCACGACGTGGCGCGAGCACTGATGGGGTCAAGGGCCTCGATCGCGTAGACGGCCCCGACCGTGGGCCTCGATGCGCACCCGTTTCCAAAGGAGAGGCGGGTGCTCCACATCGCCTGAGCGTCGCCCGGGGCACCGCGCTCAACGCGCGGCGACGGCTCCCTCTTCGCTCCGCCCGGAACGAATCAGCCGATACGGGTCGAAGGACACCGTGATGCCCCAGCGGCGCACGTCGGGCAACCGGAAATCCGGCGCCTCGGCTTCCGGCACCTGCGCCCAGTCATAGCGGACGCTCGCGATCCCGCGGTACTGGAGACCGACGCCGTAGCCCCAGGTGTCGTTCACGATCTCACCGGTCGGATCGTTCACGAAGCCGTGCCGGAGCGAGACCAATCCGAGCAGGGTGATCTCCTCGCCGGTGCGCCCGGTGCGACCCCCGATGCGATCGCCCTTCCAGTAGTACTTGGCTTCCTCCCAGGTCGCGCCCGCGCTCACTGTCGGCGAAAGGAAATCCCAGATCGGTCCGCGCTCGTGCGGGAGCGTGCACGTGAGGCGGGCCGCCGCCCCGACCAGGCGCTCCTCGACGATCGGGTCGGCCTGGTTGACGTCGATGTAGCTGATCGTGACCTCATCGTAGTTCCGCTGCGAGAACCCTCCGGAGAGATCGAGCTTCACCGGCCCGCGCATCGCGCCCACGGGAGTGACCCGGAGCAACGCGCCTCGATCCCTCTGATCGGCTTCGCCGCGACCGGCTCTCTGGTCCAGGGTGATGTAGGCGGGAGCGAGGTCGACGACCACGTGCTTCCAGTTGTGTCCCAGGGACAGGTCGGCGTAGCGGCTCAAGTTCGATCGCGTCCCGCCGGTCGCATTCACCACGCTCTCGAGCAGCTCGATGAGGCTCACGCCGACGCCGATCTGCCGGATCTCCTCGTACGAGCTGAACGTGCCGACGACGTCCCCGTTCTCGTTGGTGGCCTCGCTCACGCCGTAATCGAGCCGAAGCCGACCCAGCGCGCGGAACGGTTTTCCGGCGAACGACACGCCGACGCCGCACGCGCCGATCGCGATCCGATCGCTCTTGAAGAACACGTCGGCGGCAAGACTGGGAACGAGCCTTGTCTTCCCGTAGCTGTACCGGATGCCGCGCTGGTAGCCGAGCACCGCCGGATTCGACCAGTCGTTCAGGTCGTCCTCCCAGAAGACGGCGACGCTCGCGCGTCCCATGCCGCTGTCCTCGATCGAGGGATCGAGGAACGTCGAGATGGCTCCCGTCTGGGACAGTTGGGCGAGCGCGGGCGGGACGAAGCTGGAGGCTACGGCAAGACCGAAGAATGCGGTCGCGCAAACCGCGAGGATTGCGTTGCGTGGTCTGGCGGAAGTTGATCGTCGCCCAGTTCTGGGCTTTCGCGAAGACATAGGGACCTCCCTCGGATGCGGAGCGGGGTGTGGGAGAGTTGGATCAGCGTCCCGGCTCATGGCTGCTCGACGGGATTCTCGTCCGCGTTCCCGTGGACCAGCCGGAGCGGGTCGAAGGTCAGGGTGACGGCCTGCCGGGGCGACGACGAACGACCGGCGAGGGGACGGGATCGCGGCCATGTGGCCTCCCTTCTGCGGCGATGCTTCGATTTTTCTGGGGGAGTGCCGTGACGGTAACACTCCGGCCTGCAACGGGCCAAGTAGACGCTGGCACCAGTTCCCCTCCGTCCGGTTGACGTGACCCACCCCCGGTGCTACGATCTCTTGATGCCGGAAACCATCGCAACTGACGCCGTTGCAGCGGGATCGGAGCTTTCCTCCGAGCCCCGCGAGACCCGTAAGGGCGTCCTTCTCGTCGTCACCGGGACGGGCAAGGGGAAGACGACCTCCGCCTTCGGGACGGCGCTGCGCGCGCTGGGGCACGGCTTCAAGATCGCGGTCGTCCAGTTCATGAAGGGGCGGATCTACGGCGAGCTGCTCGTGCTGCGCGACCGGCTCGGCGTGGACGTCTGGCAGTTCGGGCGGAACGCCTTCGTCGATCCCAAGAATCCCGATCCGCGCGACCTCGCGCTCGCGCGCCAGGGGCTCGACAAGGCGTGGGAGATCGTCCGCGGCGGGCAGCACGACATGCTCATCCTCGATGAGATCATCTATGTGGCGAGCTACGGCCTTCTTCCCGAGCACGAAGTGCTCGAGCTGGCGCGCGCGCGACCACGATGGATGGACCTCATCCTGACAGGACGCGGCGCGTCGGCCGGGCTCATCGAGCTGGCCGACACGGTCAGCGAAGTGAAGGAGATCAAGCACCACTACAAGAAGGGGATCGAATCGCGCGCCGGGATGGAGTTTTGACGGCCCCCGCGGCTGCTACCTCGGCAGCATTGCCGCAGGCGCTCGCGACCGACATCCTGAGCGGCGATACCCGGGCCCTCGCCCGCGGCATGTCGCTCGTCGAAAACGGCGCGCCGGAAGCGGTGCCGCTCCTCGACGCGCTCTACGGGAAGAAGGCCGCCGCGCCGCGCGTCGGCTTCACCGGGCCGCCGGGAGCGGGGAAGAGCACACTGGTCGCGGAATACGCGCGGCTCCTGCGCGCGCAGGGCCGGCAGGTGGGCGTGGTCGCGGTGGATCCCACGAGCCCGTTCACGGGCGGGGCGATCCTCGGCGACCGCGTCCGCATGAGCGACCACGCCACGGACGGCAAGGTCTTCATCCGGAGCATGGCGACGCGGGGCAGCTTGGGCGGCCTCGCGGCGCGCACGGGCGAGCTCGCGGAGCTGCTCGACGCCTGGGGGAGCGAGACCACGCTCATCGAGACGGTGGGCGTGGGGCAGTCGGAGCTGGACGTGGCCGAGACGGCCGACACGACCGTCGTCGTGCTGACCCCCGAATCGGGGGACGCGATCCAGACGCTCAAGGCGGGCCTCATGGAGATCGCCGACGTGCTGGTCCTGAACAAGGCCGATCACCCCGGCGCCGACCAGATGGAGGCCGCCCTCCGCTCGTCGCTCGCGTTCCGGCCGAAGGGCGGCTTCACGCCGCCCATCGTGCGCACGGTCGCGACGGAGCGGAAGGGGATCGACGCGATGCACGCGGCGATCCAGGAGCACCGCGCGTGGGCTGAGCGCCCCGAGAACGCGGAGCGGAAGCGGCACGAGCGTGCCCGGGCCCGCGTCCGCCTCGCCGTGCGGGAGGGACTTCTCGACTCCTGGGCGGCGCGCCAGGGGCTAGAATCGTGGATCGAAGCCGCCGCAGACCAGGTCCTGACGGGGGGTGTCTCGCCCTACCGCGCGGCCCGCGACGTGATCGAAAGGATGACGCGACATGGCGGAAACGCGAGCTGATTCGAAGATAGATCACGCCCCGGCGGAGCCGAAGAAGGCCGCCCCCACGTCCGGGCCCAGGGACGGCGGACTCCCCGGCATCCCGCCCGAGACCCTCTCGGGCATTCCGGTGAATCCGCTCTACACCGAATCCGACCTTCCCAGGGACATCGATCAGCGCTTAGCACCCCCGGGTGAATTTCCGTATCTCCGCGGCCTCCATCCCGGCATGTACCGGACGCGACTCTGGACGATGCGCCAGTTCGCGGGCTACGGCTCGGCCGCGCACACGAACGAGCGCTTTCACTATCTGCTGAAACATGGGATGACCGGCCTCTCGACCGCGTTCGACATGCCCACCCTCATGGGTTATGACGCCGACCATCCGATGGCGCTCGGCGAGGTGGGGCGCGAAGGGGTCGCCGTTTCGACGCTCGAGGACATGGAGATCCTCTTCCGCGGGATTCCGCTCGACGAGGTCACGACCTCGATGACGATCAACGCGCCGGCGATCGTGCTCCTCGCGATGTACGCCGCGGTCGGCGAGCGGAAGGGGATTCCGATCGCGAAGCTGGGCGGCACGGTGCAGGCCGACATGCTGAAGGAGTACATCGCCCAGAAGGAGTGGATCATCCCGCCGCGCCCCGCGGTGAAGCTCTGCGTCGACATGATCGAGTGGTGCGCGGCGAACATGCCGAAGTGGAATTCGATCTCGATCAGCGGCTATCACATCCGGGAAGCGGGCGCGACGGCGGCTCAAGAGCTGGCGTTCACGCTCGCGGATGGAATCGGCTATGTCGAGGAGTGCGTGAAGCGCGGGATGGACGTCGACTCCTTCGCGGCGCGGCTCTCCTTCTTCTGGGACGTCCACAACGACTTCTTCGAGGAGATCGCGAAGTTCCGCGCGGGGCGGAAGATCTGGGCCACGGTGATGCGCGACCGCTTCCACGCGAAGGAGGCGCGCTCGCTGCTCCTCCGCACGCACGCGCAGACCGCCGGCGTCTCGCTCACCGCCCAGCAGCCGCTCAACAACGTGGCGCGCGTGGCGCTCCAGGCGCTCGCGGCGGTGCTCGGCGGCACGCAGTCGCTCCACACGAACTCGATGGACGAGACGCTCGCGCTCCCGACCGAGGAAGCGGCGACGGTCGCCCTCCGCACCCAGCAGATCATCGCCTATGAGACGGGCGTCACGAACACGCCCGACCCGCTCGCGGGCTCGTATTTCGTGGAGGCGCTCACGGCGAAGATCGAGGAAGAGGCGATGGCCTATATCCGGCGCATCGACGAGATGGGCGGCATCGTCGTGGCGGTGGAAAAGGGTTATCCCCAGAAAGAAATCGCCGACTCCGCGTACCGCTTCCAGCAGCAGGTGGAGCGCGGCGAGCGGGTCATCGTCGGCGTGAACAAGTTCCAGGCCGAAAACGAGGAGATCACGATCCCCGTATTGAAGATCGACCCCGAGATCGAGCGCTCCCAGATCGAGCGGGTGCGCTCGGTGCGCGCGCGGCGCGCGAAGGAGCCGCACGCGAAGGCCATGGCGGCCCTCCGCGACGCCTGCATGAGCACGAAGAACCTCATGCCGTTCGTGCTCGACGCCGTGCGCGCCGAGGCGACGCTGGGCGAGGTCTGCGACATCTTCCGCGAGGCGTACGGCGTCTACCGCGAGCCCGCGGTCTTCTAGAGGGGGGAGCATGGCGAAGAAGATCCGGGTGCTGGTGGCGAAGGCGGGGCTGGACGGGCACGACCGCGGCGCGAAGGTGGTCGCGAGCGCGATGCGCGACGCCGGCTTCGAGGTGATCTACACGGGGCTCCACCAGACGCCCGAGATGATCGTCCAGGCCGCGGTCCAGGAGGACGTGGACGCGGTGGCGCTCTCGATCCTGAGCGGCGCCCACATGACCCTCTTCCCGCGCGTGCTCGAGCTGATGCGCGAGAAGAGGCTCCACGACGTGCTCCTCACGGGGGGCGGCATCATCCCGAAGGAGGACATGGAGACGCTGAAGAAACAGGGGGTGGGCGAGCTCTTCGGCCCCGGCACCCCGACCACGGCCATCATCGAGTACGTGCAGGGGTGGGTGAAGCAACACCGGGCGCCGGCCGGGGCGGCGGGAGCATCCAAATGAACAAGGCCGTGCGCGACGCGCGCGAGGCGATCGAGCGGGCGAACATCAAGGACGGCGCGACGATCGTCCTCGGAGGCTTTGGTCTCTGCGGGATCCCGGAGAATCTGATCGTTGCGCTCCACGACTCGGGCGTGAAGAGCCTCACCTGCGTCTCGAACAACGCGGGGGTGGACGACTGGGGGCTCGGGCTCCTGCTCCAGACGCGGCAGATCCGGAAGATGATCTCCTCCTACGTGGGCGAGAACGCCACGTTCGAGAAACAGTTCCTCTCCGGCGAGCTGGAGGTGGAGCTCTGCCCTCAGGGGACCCTGGCCGAGCGGATCCGCGCCGGCGGCGCGGGGATCGGCGGCTTCTTCACGCCCACCGGCGTCGGCACGGTCGTCGCCGAGGGGAAGGAGACCCGGACCATCGATGGGCGCGAGTACGTGCTCGAGAAGCCGATCCGCGCCGACTTCGCGTTCGTGAAGGCCCACACGGGCGACCGGATGGGGAACCTCGTCTACCGGATGTCGGCCCGCAACTTCAACCCGATGGCGGCCACGGCGGGGCGGGTCACGCTCGCCGAGGTGGAGCATCTCGTCGAGCCGGGCGCGGTCGATCCCGACCATGTCGTGACGCCCGGCATTTTCGTGAACCACATCTTCCAGGGGACGTATGGACCCAAGCGAATCGAAAAGAGAACGAATCGTCCGGCGGGCGGCGCTCGAGCTTAAGGACGGGTTCTACGTCAACCTGGGCATCGGCATGCCGACGCTCGTCTCGAACTACATCCCGCCCGGCATGGACGTGATCCTCCAGTCCGAGAACGGCATCCTCGGCGTCGGCCCCTACCCCGTGGAGGGGACGGAGGACGCCGACCTGATCAACGCGGGGAAGGAGACGGTCACCGTGCTCCCCGGCGCCGCCTTCTTCTCGAGCGCGGAGTCGTTCGCGATGGTGCGCGGCGGACACGTCGACCTCACGATCCTGGGCGCCATGGAGGTGGACCAGGAGGGGAATCTCGCGAACTGGATGATTCCCGGGAAGATGGTGAAGGGGATGGGCGGCGCGATGGACCTGGTCGCGGGCGCGAAGCGCGTCGTCGTGACCATGTTCCACACGGCGAAGGGGGACGTGAGCAAGGTGCTGAAGAAGTGCGCGCTCCCGCTCACCGGCCGCCGGGTCGTGAACCGCATCATCACCGAGCTCGCCGTGATGGACGTGACCCCGCACGGGCTCCAGCTCGTGGAGCGGGCGCCCGGCGTGACCGTCGACCAGATCCTCAAGGCGACCGAGGCCGAGCTGCGCGTCCAGGAAGTCGCCGAGATGCCCGTATGATCCGCGCGCGCCGCCGCCGCGCCGCGGGGCCCCGGCTCGCGGCTCGAAGGAGACCCTGACGAACATGACGACTGTTGGAACCCGGCACGACGACATCTACGAGCTGACCGAGGAGCAGCGCGACTGGAAGGAGACGCTCCGCGAGTTCGCCGACAAGGAGATCGCTCCCACGGCGTCCAGGAACGACCAGGCCGGCGAGTTCCCCTGGGAGAACGTGAAGAAGATGCGGGAGCTGGGGCTCATGGGCCTCATCTTCCCGGAGCAGTACGGCGGATCCGGCGCCGAGACCCTGATGTACGTGATGGCCGTCGAGGAGGTGAGCCGCGCCTGCGCTTCGACGGGGATCACGCTCGCGGCGCACGTCTCCCTCGGCACGGTCCCGATCTATCTCTTCGGCACCGAGGCGCAGAAGCGGAAGTACCTTCCCAGTCTCTGCTCCGGTGAGAAGCTGGGCGCGTTCGGGCTCACCGAGCCGGAAGCGGGCTCGGACGCCGGCGGAACGAAGACACGTGCCGTCAAGGACGGGGAGCAGTATCTCGTCAACGGTCGGAAGATCTACATCACGAACGGCGGCGTGGCCGGGACGGCGGTCTTCACCGCGGTGACCGCACCCGGTTTCGGCGCGCGCGGCATCTCGGCCTTCGTCGTGGAGAAGGGGACGCCCGGATTCTCGGCCGGCCCCCCCGAGAAGAAGCTGGGGCATCGCGCGAGCAACACGGTCGAGCTGATCTTCGAGAACCTCCGGATTCCGAAGGAGAACCTGCTCGACCAGGACGGGCGCGAGGGGAACGGCTTCAAGCAGTTCATGATCACGCTCGACGGCGGCCGGATCTCGATCGGCGCGATGTCGCTCGGGATCGCGCAGGCCGCGCTCGACTCCTCGGTGCGCTACGCCATGAGCCGGCGCCAGTTCGGAAAGGCGATCGGCGACTTCCAGGCGATCCAGCTCCTCCTCGCCGATGTGGCGACGGAGCTCGAGTCGGCGCGCCTTCTCGTCTACGCGACGGCGCGGCTCAAGGACCGCGGCGTGTCCTTCACCCGCTACGCCGCCATGGCGAAGCTCAAGGCCTCGACCGTCGCGATGCGCGCCGCCGATACGGCGGTGCAGATCCACGGCGGCGCGGGGTACATGACCGACCACCCGGTGGAACGCTATTTCCGCGACGCGAAGCTCATGGAGATCGGTGAAGGGACCTCCCAGATCCAGAGGCTCCTGGTCGCGCGCGAGCTGTTGAAAGAGGCGGGACACGTCTTCGGAGGCTGATCCCCCGGCCGAGCCCGGAACGAACCCGCCGAAAGGAGATCGATATCGTGGCTGAGAGAGACGCCTACATCGTGAGCGCCTGCCGGACCGCCATCGGCGAGTTCCTCGGCGGGCTTTCGTCCATGACCGCGCCGCAGCTCGGCGCCGTCGTCATCCAGGAAGCCGTGAAGCGCGCGGGGATCGAGCCCGGGCAGGTCGAGGAAGTGCTCATGGGGCACGTGGTCCAGGCCGGCGCGGGACAGGCGCCCGCGCGCCAGGCGGCGATCCACGGCGGGATCCCCGACACCGTGGGCGCGACCACGATCAACAAGGTCTGCGGCTCGGGGCTCAAGGCGGTCATGCTGGCCGCCCAGGCGATCAAGGCCGGCGATGCCGACGTGATCGCGGCCGGCGGCATGGAGTCGATGTCCAACGTGCCCTACCTGCTGCCGAAGGCCCGCACCGGCTACCGGCTCGGGAACGGCGAGCTGGTGGACGGCGTCGTCTTCGACGGGCTCTGGTGCGCGTTCAAGGGGCACCACATGGGGAACTCCGCGGAGTTCATCGCGCGGAAGTTCGACGTGACCCGCGAGGATCAGGACCGCTTCTCGGTCGACAGCCATCAAAAGGCCGTGGCGGCGCAGAAGCAGGGCCTCTTCAAGGACGAGATCGTCCCGGTGCTCATCCCGCAGAAGAAGGGCGAGCCCAAGTGCTTCTGCCAGGACGAGCGGCCGCGCCCCGATACGTCGATGGAGACGCTCGGGAAGCTCCGCCCCGCGTTCGACAAGGAAGGGACGGTGACGGCCGGGAACGCACCCGGGCTGAACGACGGGGCCTCCGCCGTGATCGTGATGTCCGGGGCCGCGGTGAAACGCACGGGGGTGAAGCCGATGGCGCGGATCAACGGCTACGCCACGGGCGGCGTCGCGCCGGAGATGATCTTCTATGCGCCCGTGATCGCGGTGCGGAAGCTCGCGGAGAAGCTCGGCCGGAAGACGAACGAGTGGGATCTCATCGAGGCGAACGAGGCGTTCGCGGCCCAGGCGATCGTGGACGCGAAGGAGCTCCACTGGGATCCGAAGCGGCTCAACGTGCGCGGCGGCGCGGTGGCGCTCGGGCATCCGATCGGCGCTTCGGGATCGCGGATCCTCACGACGCTTCTCTACGCGATGCGCGACACGAAGGCGAAGACCGGGCTCGCGACGCTCTGCCTCGGCGGCGGCAACGCCGTGGCGATGAGCGTGGAGGCCGTATGACCCCCGCGCCCGCGCCGGCAGGCGCTCCCAGCGCGGCCGAGGCCAAAAAGAGCCCGGTGTCCGCGAAACCGGTCATCGTGGCAGGCGCCGGAACGATGGGGAACGGCATCGCGCAGACGTTCGCGGTGTCGGGACATCCGGTGCTGCTCCTCGAGGCGAACGCGTTCGCCCTCGAGCGCGGAATCGCGACGGTCACGAAGAGCCTCGGGAAGCTCGTGGAGAAGGGAAGGCTCGAGGGCGCGGCGCGCGACCAGGCGCTCGCGCGGATCCAGACCGAGCGGTCCGGCTTCCCGCTCGGCGACGTGAGCATCGCGGTCGAGGCGGTGCCGGAGAAGATCGAGATCAAGCGGGACGTGCTCCGCATGCTCGACGAGATGGCGCCGGCAGGCGCGATCCTCGCCACGAACACGTCGTCGATCTCGGTCACCGAGCTCGCCGCCGGAACCAAGCGCGCCGGCCGGTTCATCGGCATGCACTTCATGAACCCCGTGCCGCTCATGCCGCTGGTCGAGGTGGTGCGCGGACTCGACACGACCGAGGCGACCGTCTCCGAGACGGTGGACCTCGCGCGGGCGCTCGGCAAGACGCCGGTCGTGGTCTCGGACCGGCCCGGCTTCGTGTCGAACCGGGTGCTCCTGCCGATGATCAACGAGGCGGCATTCGCGCTGATGGAGGGGGTGGCCGACCGCGAGGCGATCGACACCGTCATGAAGCTCGGCATGAACCACCCGATGGGCCCGCTCGCCCTGGCCGACCTCATCGGCATCGACGTCTGCCTCGACATCATGGAAGTGCTGCACCGGGGCTTTGGGGACAGCAAGTACCGGCCGTGCCCGCTGCTCAAGTCGATGGTGGCGGCGGGGCGTCTGGGGCGCAAGTCGGGCAGGGGGTTTTACGAATACGCCCCGTAACCGCGGCGCCCGAACATGAATTTCGAGCTCACGGAAGAGCAGGAAATGCTCCGGTCGTTCGCGCGCTCCTTCGCGGACGGCGAGATCGCGCCGCGCGCGACCGTGATCGAGGAGTCGGGGGCGCTCCCGCCGGAGCTCTGGAAGGCGCTCCGTGACAACAACTTCTTCTCGCTCCTGATCCCCGAGACGTTCGGCGGGTCGGCGGTCGACTACATCTCCTACACGCTGATCCTCGAGGAGCTCGCGCGCGCCTCGGCGGCCGTGGCGATCACGGTCTCGGTCCACAACTCGGTGACCGCGGGTCCCATCCAGACGTTCGGCTCCGACGCCCAGCGCGCGAAGTGGCTCCCGCTCCTCGCCCAGAGCTATCTCGGCGCCTTCGCCCTCACCGAGCCCGGCTCGGGCTCGGACGCGGCCGCGCTCACCACCCGCGCGGTCAAGAACCACGAGGGCTACGTCCTGAACGGCCAGAAGACGTTCGTCACGAACGGCAAGCACGCCGACGTATTCCTCGTGATGGCTCGAACGAGCCCCGAGCAGAAGCACCGGGGCATCACGTCCTTCCTGGTCGAGAAGGACGCGCCCGGCCTCCGGGTCGGCAAGGAGATCCCCAAGATGGGGCTCCGCGGGTCGGATACGGTGGAGCTCTTCTTCGAGGACTGCCGGGTCCCGACCGAGAACCGGCTCTCGGAAGAGGGGTATGGATTCCGGGTGGCCATGACGTCGCTCGACGCCGGCCGGATCGGCGTGGCCGCGCAGGCGATCGGGATCGCCCAGGCGGCGATCGAGGCGGCCGTCCGCTATGCGCGGGAGCGGGTCCAGTTCGGGAAGCCGATCGCCGAATTCCAGGCGGTGCAGTGGATGATCGCCGATATGCGGACCGAGATCGAGGGGGCGCGCCTCCTCATGCTCCGCGCGGCGTGGCTCAAGGACCAGGGGCTGCCGCACGGCCCCGAGTCGTCGATGGCCAAGCTGGCCGCTTCGGCCGCGGCCCGGCATTGCGCCGACAAGGCGGTGCAGATCCACGGCGGCTACGGCTACACGAAGGAGTTCGCCGTCGAGCGCTACTACCGCGACGCCAAGGTCACCGAGCTCTACGAGGGGACGTCCGAGATCCAGCGGATCGTGATCGCCCACTCGATGCTGCATCCCAAAGACGGAAGGGTGTCCGTGTGAGATCCAAGGTCGCCGTTCTCAAGACGACTCCGGAAACGGCCGTGCGTGACTTCGGCCGCCTGATGGAGCTGGCCGACATGCGGGCGGAGCTCCGGCCCGAGGCGACCACCCTCCTCAAGGTGAACATCTCGTGGCACGTCTACTACCCGGCCTGCTCCACCAGCCCCTGGCAGCTCGACGGGGTGATCCAGGCGCTCCTGGCCGCCGGCTTCGACCCCGGCCGGATCCTCGCGGCCCAGAACTCGACGGTGGTCGTCGATCCCCACGTCGGCGTCCGGAACAATAAGCTGGAGCCGGTGTTACAGAAGTACGGGATCCGGTCGATTTGGCTCAACGACAAGGAGTCCGAGGCCGATTGGATCCGTTACGAGCCCAAAGGGAAGATGCTCGTCCTGAACGACGTCTATCCCGACGGGCTGATGATTCCGAAGAGCCTGATCGGCGCGAACATCGTCCACCTCCCGACCCTGAAGACGCACGTCTTCACGGAGATGACGGGGGCGATGAAGAACGCGTTCGGCGGGCTCCTCCACCTGAAGCGGCACTGGACGCACAGCGTGATCCACGAGACGCTCGTGGACCTGCTCACCATCCAGAAGGAGATCCACCCCGGCATCTTCGCCGTCATGGACGGCACGATCTCGGGGGACGGGCCCGGGCCGCGCGCGATGCGGCTCCGCGTCACGAATCTGATGCTGGCCTCGCGCGACCAGGTGGCGATCGACGCGGTGGCGGCGAAGCTGATGGGCTTCGATCCGATGACGATCCGGTTCATCCGCCTCGCGAACGACGCGAAGCTCGGGAACGGCGATCCGCGCTGCATCGATCTCGTCGGCGACGACGTGAGCGGCGTGAATCTCGGCTATTCGCGGAACGAGAACACGTTCGCGTCGAAGGGGCAGAAGCTGATCTACCACGGGCCGCTGAAGCCGCTCGAGAAGATGCTGCTCCAGAGCCCGCTGGTGCCGTGGTCGTACTTCGCGTCGCGGCTCTACCACGACGGCTACTGGTACCGTTTCGTCGGGACGCGCCGGAAGGCCGACATCATGAAGACCGATTGGGGGCGCCTCTTCCGCGAGTACGAGCCGAAGGGGCAGGAGTAGTCCGGAGGCCTGCATGGACCGAACGAGAATTCGAACCACGGCGCTGGTCCTGCTGATCGCGGGTCTTGCGTTCGGTCTGCCGTGCCCGGGGTCGGCGCAGGATTCGCCGCCGCCTCCTCCGCCGCCGGCCGATTCGAGCGACGACGCCGCGCCGGCGCCTCCCGCCGGGACGGCGCCCGCTCCCTCGACCCGCGCGCCGCAGGCGACCCCGCCTTCCGAACCGGTGCCGCCGGGGCGCTTCATGGCCGAGGTGCTCGACACCACCTACTTCGTCGAGCCGGGCCAGTTCTTCGCGCTCGACCTCCCGATCCACTCCCAGGGCGGGGCCGTGGCCGCGCACATCTTCGGCGACGTGAGCGTGGTCGCCGGGCGGCACGACATCATCGTCCAGATCTTCCGCTCGGCCGACTACCAGTACTTCCTCAAGCGCCGTGGCGGCCACCGGGCGGACCCGATCTGGTCCTCGTCGCGCCAGCGCGCCGTGCGCCTCGATCAGGAGCTGCCGCAGGGGACGCCGCTCGTGCTGCTGCTCGACAACGGCTACTCCCTCCGCACGCCGAAGCGCGTGCGCGTCCAGATCCAGCTCCAGTACCAGGGAGAGCCCGGGACGCCCCAGGCCGTGTCGGCGCAGCCCGCGGCCCACGCAGCGCCCCAGGAAGGGGACGTCGTCCCGCGTTCGAACGCGGACAACGAGTTCCCCCCTCCGCCGCCTCCGCCGCCCAGCGACTCGAAGTAGCCGCTGGCGCCGCCGCCGCCCACCGTATCGAAGTAGTCGCCAGCGCCGCCCGAACGGGCGCCGCGCCCGTCGCTAGCGCCGCGATCCCGGAATCCGGAGGAGGAGCAGCTGGCCCCCGCCGACCCGGTGGAACGGCGTGCTCCAGTCGGTCGGCGCCTGCACCGCGACGAGCCACGCTCCAACCCCGAACAGGTCGCTCGCGTCGGTGATCCCCGTCGCCTCCCACGCGCCCCCCGTCCCCTGCGGCAGGAGGCGTCCCTGCACGTCCCGCTCCGCGCAGACCGCGATCGGGTCGAGCTGCCGGGTGAGGGTGTCGTAGCGCAAGACGCGCGCCGCGTGGAGCCCGCGCGCGCGGGGATCCTCGGTGATCATCATCATCTCGCCGGACGTCGCGATGTCGTCGGGACGGTAGATGTCGTCCCCCTGGTCGCCGTCGAGGACCACCTCGAGGCTCACGACCCGCGTCGGGTCGATCGGATCGAGCTCGACCCGGTAGAGGCGGCCGTTCCCGGTCACGGAGCGTCCGGAGGAGGGATCGGCGGGCGAGGGATAGCCGAGGTCGGTGAAGTAGAAGGCGTTCTCGTGGTCGGGGTCGAGGGCCACGCCCGCGAGGCGGACGAAGTTGAGGCATCCCGCCTGCTGCGCGCGGTCCTCCAGCTCCTGCGCCTGGCGCTCGAACGCGAGGCCGGCCGCGTTGTCGCAGGGGACGAAGCGCCCCGTGAGCGGACGGCTGCGCGAGGCCATGGAGGCGTAGCGCGTGTTCATCCCGAATCGCGGACCGTCGGCGCGGAGCACGTAGAGGCGGCCGCGGCCCGAGACGAGATCGGACGCGCTGTTCCCGAGATACATCCAGAGCTGCGACTCGCCGGGGAGCCCCTCCTCGGTCTCGATCGCCATCACGCTTCCCGAGGAGTGCTGGAGCACCGCCGTCGCGGCGTGCCGGAAACGGCCGAAGTGCGGCAGGTCGGTGATGACGCTGGGCCGGACCTCGAGAGCGGCGGCGATGCCGTGGCGCGGGCCGTCGATCGACGTCTCGTTCACGAGGAGCGTCGGCCCGAGGAATCCTTCGTGCGATCCGACGAGCGTGAGCGCGGCGAGGTCGCTGTAGCGCTCGGTTCCGTCGAGCAGGAAGTCCGCGTTCAGGACGCCCGCCGAGCGCTGGTTCAGGACGAGCCGCGACACGCGCGAGTAGCCCGCGCCGTCCTCCCACTCGAGGTCGTGGGCCACGTAGAGCTCGACGAGGCCGTTCCCTCCCGAGCGCGCGGCGATCCCGTCCGGGCGCGGGAAGAAGACGAAGAGCGAATCCTCGGGGCGGGCCGCGACGACGGTGTCGCCGACCGTGAGGATCGGAAGCGTGGTGACGCCGTCCCGGAGCGGCTTCAGGTAGGACGGCATCGAGGTGAGGAAGCCCGAGCCGGGCCCGGCCACGAGCGTGGTCGTGGAGGGCGGCCCGGAACCGGTCCCCGCGCAGCCCGCGGCGAGAGCCAGGAGGAGGAGCCCGGCGGCGATTCGGGCCGGCGCGCTCCAGGCGATGCGGGGCGGCACGCTCCAAGCGATGCGGGCCGGCGCGCTCCAAGCGATGCGGGGCGGCACGCTCCCAGCGATGCGGGGCGGCATGCTCAGCCCTTCGTTCGCCGGCAGAGCTCCACCAGCACGCCGCCGAGGGCGCGCGGGTGGAGGAATGCCACCTCGAGGCCGTGGCTCCCGTGTCGCGGCGTGCGGTCGATCAGCTCGAGCCCGGCCGCTTCGGCTTCCGCGAGTGCCAGGCCGAGGTCGTCGACATAGAAGGCGAGATGGTGGATTCCCTCGCCGCGCTTCTCGAGGAACTTCGCGACGGCCGCGTCGGAGCGGGTCGGCTCGAGCAGCTCGACCACGGCGTCGCCGCCCCTCAGGAAGGCGAGCCGGAGCCCCATCGAATCGAGGCTCTCCGTGCTCTCGTGGGTGAACCCGAGCGCGCGGGTCCAGCGCTCGATCGCGGGCTCGAGGGATCGGACCGCGATCCCGACGTGGGCGAGCCCCCGGATCATTGGGCGGACGCCTTGCCGGCGACAGGCTCGCTTCCGGCGCTCACGCCGCCGACCCGGGATGTCCCCACAGCACCGCGATGAGCAGGAGGCCGACCACGATCCGGTACCAGCCGAACGGCGTGAGGCCGCGGCTCGTGAGATAGCTCAGGAACGCCCGGATCGCGAGCGCCGCGACGAATGCGGCGGTCACGAGGCCGATCACGAGCGGAGCGGGGCCGCCGAGCGCCGGGCCGAGCAGCTCGTCGTGGTGCTTCGCGAGATCGAAGAGGGTGGCGGCGCCGAGCGTCGGGAGCGCAAGCAGGAACGAGAACTCCGCCGCGACCACGGGCGTGCAGCCGACGAGGAGCGCGGCGAGGATCGTCGTCATCGCGCGCGACATGCCCGGCCACAGGGAGAGCACCTGGGCGAGTCCGATCGCGAGCGCGCCCCAGACCGGGATCTCGGTCACGACGGCGCGCACCTTGGCGCCCGCATGGTGCCGCATCCGCTCGACGACGAGGATCGCGATTCCGCCGATGAGCAGCGCCACCGCGACCGGCCGCGGCCCGAAGAGGTTCGTCTTGATCCACTCGTGCGTGAGGAGGCCGACGATGGCCGCGGGGAGGAACGCCACGATCAGCCGCACGAGGAGCGCGCGGCCGCCGGCGTCGTTCCGGAAGATCCCGGCGAAGAGCTCGCCCACGCGCGCCCGGTAGAGCCAGAGCACCGCGAGGAGCGCGCCCGCCTGGATGACGATCTCGAAGTCGTCCACGGCGCTCCCCTGGAGGCCGAGGGCGTGCCCGGCCAGGATCAGGTGGCCCGTCGAGGAGACCGGGAGGAATTCCGTGAGCCCTTCGACGATGCCGAGGATCGCGGCCTGGATGGGAGTCATGAGGTCCCCGAGGGGTCGTACGTCCGATAGACGCGCCGGAGCGCGTCGCTGATCTCGCCGAGGGTGGCCCCGGCCTTCACCGCGTCGATGACCGCGGGCACCAGGTTTCCATCGCGCCGCGCGGTCTCCTCGACGCGGTCCGTCGCCGCCGCGGCTCCCGCGGCGTCACGCGTGGCCTTGAACACGCGCACGCGCTCCGCCTGCGCCGCCTCGAGCGCCGGGTCGAGGTGGAAGAGGGGACGCCCCATGTCGTCGGGGTCGCCGAATCGGTTCACCCCGACGATGATCCGCTCGCCGCGCTCGATCTCCTTCTGGGTCTCGTAGGCGCTCTCCTCGATCCGCCGCGCCTGGTAGCCGCGCTCGATCGCCGCGACGGCGCCGCCCATCGCGTCGATCGCCTCGATCTCGGCGCGCGCCAGGCCCTCGATCCGGTCGGTCGTCTCTTCCAGGGCGAAGGCTCCGCCCACGGGATCGACCGTGGCGGCCACGCCGGATTCGTAGGCGAGGATCTGCTGGGTCCGGAGCGCGGTCGTCGCGGCCTCCTCGCTTGGGAGCGAGATCGCCTCGTCGAACGAGTTCGTGTGGAGCGACTGGCAGCCGCCCAGCACGGCGGCCAGCGCCTGGAGCGCCACGCGCGCGATGTTGTTGTGCGGCTGCTGGGCCGTCAGCGTGGAGCCCGCCGTCTGCGCGTGAAAGCGGAGCTTCAGGGAATTGGGATCCCGCGGATGGAAGCGCTCCTCCATGAGCCGCGCCCAGAGGCGGCGGGCCGCGCGGAACTTGGCGATCTCCTCGAGAAAATCGTTGTGCGCGTTGAAGAAGAACGAAACGCGCGGGGCGAAGCGGTCGACCTCGAGTCCGCGGTCCGTCGCGGCGCCGACATACGCGAGACCGTTCGCGAGCGTGTAGGCGACCTCCTGAACGGCCGTGGATCCGGCTTCCCGAATGTGATAGCCGCTCACGGAGATCGTGTTCCACTGCGGCGCCTCGTCGGCGCCGAACTCGAAGAGATCGGTGGCGATCTTGAGCGAGGCCGCCGGGGGATAGATGTAGGTGCCGCGCGCGATGTACTCCTTGAGCACGTCGTTCTGCACCGTGCCCGCGAGCTTCTCCCGGGGGATCCCGCGCCGGTCGGCGACGGCCACGACCAGCGCGAGGAGGATCATCGCGGTCGCGTTGATCGTCATCGAGAGCGAGACCCGGTCGAGCGGGATCCCGTCGAGGAGCCGCTCCATGTCGTCGAGCGTGGCGATCGCGACGCCGACGCGTCCCACCTCGCCCCGGGCGCGCGGGTGATCGGAGTCGTAGCCCATCTGGGTCGGCAGATCGAAGGCGACGGAGAGCCCGGTCTGGCCGTGGGCCAGGAGGTATCGATAGCGCGCGTTCGATGCCTCGGCGTTTCCGAACCCGGCGTACTGGCGCATGGTCCAGAGCCGCGAGCGGTACATGAGCGGGTGGACGCCGCGGAGGTAGGGCGGCTCGCCGGGAAGCCCGGGCGCGGGCGCGCCGTTCGGCGGCCGGCGCGCGAGATCCGAGAGCGCCACGATCAGCCCGCGTCGGGAACGACGGCGAGGAGCAGCTGCCCCGACTCGACCGGCATGCCGGGCTTCACCTCGATCCGCGTCACGCGTCCCGAGAGGGGCGCCACGAACGCGTTCTGCATCTTCATCGCCTCGACCACGACGAGCGGCCGTCCCGCGTCCACCTCGTCGCCCACGCGCGCGAGGACCTCGACCACGAGGCCGGGCATCGGGGCGTGGAGCTCGCCGCGGCTGCGCTCGGCGCCCCGTCCGCGGCGCTCGAGCTTGGGGGCTCGCGCGTCGCGCACGCGGAAGGCGTAGGCGCCTCCGGCCCGGTTCATCAGCTCGACCACGATCTCGCCTCCGTCGCGGCGGATCGAGGCCTCGACGGGGCGCCCGTCGAGCAGCACCCGCGTCGCGCGGCCGATCGAGCCCTCGACCTGGAGCCTCCGCCCGTCGAGAAGCGCGGTGTGCCCGGCCCCGCTCGGCTCGATGACGATCAGCCGCTCCCGTCCGCCCCGCTCCACGATGAACTTCATCGCTCGTCTCCCGGGCGTCGCGGCGCGAATCTCATCGCGCGCCACCTTCCCGGGGCGGCGTCCGGAGTGTCGCCCCGCCACGCCAGCGGCTCGGGGGCGGCGCGTACGGCGTCACGCGCGGCGCGGACAATTCGACTTCGGCGAAGAGGGCCGCGAGCACCGCCGCGTCGTCCTCCTCCGGTCCCGCGGGGGGCGGCTCGACGCCATGGAAGTGATGGGCGAGCCAGGCGGTGTCGTACGACCCGTCGAGGAACGCCGACTGCTCGAGGAGCCAGCGATGGAAGGGGAGCGTCGTCGGGGTCCCCTCGATGCGGCATTCGCCCAGGGCGCGCCGCGCCCGCGCGAGCGCCTCCTCGCGCGTGGCCGCCACGACGATGATCTTCCCGACGAGCGGATCGTAGTGGAAGGGAACCGTCCCCCCCTCGCGCAGGCCGAAGTCGGCGCGCACGCCGGGGCCCGACGGCAGCGTGAGCCGCCGCACGGTTCCCGCCTGGGGCAGGAAGCCGGCGTCTGGGTCCTCCGCGTAGATCCGGAACTCGATCGCCGCCCCGCGCGGCCGCACGCCGTCCTGCGTGAGCGCGAGCGGCTCTCCGCGCGCCACGCGGACCTGTTCGCGCACGAGATCCAGCCCGAGAACCATCTCGGTGACCGGATGCTCGACCTGAAGCCGCGCGTTCATCTCCAGGAAATAAAAGCGCCCCTCGCGGTCCATCAGGAACTCCGCGGTGCCGGCGTTCGTGTAGCCGCCGGCGCGCGCCGCCTTCACGCCGAGCTCCCAGAGCGCGCGGCGCGCGTCGGGCGCGAGCGCGGGGGAAGGCGACTCCTCGACGAGCTTCTGGTGCCGGCGCTGGATCGAGCAGTCGCGTTCGCCGAGGGCGATCACCGTGCCGTGCGTGTCGCCGAGGAGCTGCACCTCGATGTGGCGCGGCTTCTCGAGCCAGCGCTCGAGATAGAGGCGGTCGTCGCCGAAGGCGTTCCGCGCCTCGCCCTGCGTGAGCCGCACGGCGTGCTCGAACTCGTCGGGGTGGTTCACGCGACGCATCCCCTTGCCGCCGCCGCCGGCCGCCGCCTTCAGCACTACGGGATAGCCGATCGACTCCGCCGCGCGCCGCAGCTCGTTCGGGTCCGCGACGGGGCCCTCCGTTCCGGGGAGCACGGGCACGCCGGCGCGGATCGCGAGCGCCCGGGCGCGCACCTTGTCGCCCATGGCGCGCACCGCCTCCGGCGCGGGACCGATCCAGACGAGCCCGGCCTGGCCGACGGCCTCGGCGAAGTCGGCCGACTCCGAGAGGAAGCCGTAGCCGGGATGGATCGCGTCGGCGCCGGCCCGGCGCGCCGCGCCGAGCACCGCGTCGGCGTTCAAGTAGCTCTGCGAGGCTGGCGCGGGGCCCAGGAGCATGGCCTCGTCGGCCGCGTAGACGTGGGCCGCGTCGCGATCGATCTCCGAGAAGACGGCGACCGAGCGGATCTGCATCTCGCGGAGCGTGCGGCAGACGCGGATCGCGATCTCGCCGCGGTTCGCGACGAGGACCTTCCGGATCGTCCGGGCGGGTCGGGAAGGATTCATGAGCGTCCCGTCAGAGCGGGATGTTGCCGTGCTTCTTCGGCGGAAGCGACTGGCGCTTGTGCGCGAGCATGCGGAGCGCGCGGATCAGCCGCGGCCGCGTTTCGCGGGGCTCGATCACGTCGTCGAGATAGCCGAGTCCGGCGGCGACGTAGGGGTTGGCGAATTTTTCGTTGTACTCGTCGACGAGCTTGGTGCGCGCCTTGACGGGGTCCTTCGCCCCGTCGAGCTCTCTCTTGTACACAATATTCACGGCGCCGTCGGCGCCCATCACCGCGAGCTCGGCCTGGGGCCACGCGACGTTGTAATCGCCGCGGATGTGCTTCGACGACATGACGTCGTACGCGCCGCCGTAGGCCTTCCGCACCACCACGGTGAGCTTGGGGACCGTGGCCTCGCAGTAGGCGTAGAGGAGCTTCGCGCCGTGCCGGATGATCCCGCCCCACTCCTGCTCGGTGCCCGGCAGGAACCCCGGCACGTCCTCGAACGTGACGAGCGGGATGTTGAATGCGTCGCAGAAGCGGACGAAGCGCGCCGCCTTGGTCGAGGACTTGATGTCGAGGACGCCCGCGAGCGCGGCGGGCTGGTTTCCGATCACCCCGACGGGACGGCCGTCGAGGCGCGCGAAGCCGACGACGATGTTCCGCGCGAAGTGCTCGTGCACCTCGAAAAAGTCGCCGTCGTCCACGACCAGTCGGACGATCTCCTTCATGTCGTACGGCTTGTTCGGCTCGGGCGGGACGATCTCGTCGAGGCGCGCGTCCATGCGGTCGGGCGGATCGTCCGTCGGCCGGACCGGTGGATCGTCCACGTTGTTCTGCGGCAGGAAGGAGAGGAGGCGGCGGATCGCCGCGAGGCAGGCCTCGTCGTCCTCCACCGCGAAGTGCGCCACGCCGCTCTTCGAGTTGTGCGTCATGGCGCCGCCGAGATCCTCGAACGTGACGTCTTCGTTGGTGACGGTCTTGATGACGTTGGGCCCCGTCACGAACATGTGCGACGTCCCTTCCACCATGAAAACAAAGTCCGTGATGGCGGGGGAGTAGACGGCGCCGCCCGCGCACGGCCCGAGGACGGCGCTGATCTGCGGCACGACCCCGGAGGCGAGCGTGTTCCGGAGAAAGATCTCCGCGTAACCGCCGAGCGACTGCACCCCTTCCTGGATGCGCGCGCCGCCGGAGTCGTTCAATCCGATGATCGGGGCGCCGTTCTCGAGCGCGAGGTCCATCACGTTCGTGATCTTCTTCGCGTTTTCTTCGGAGAGGGTTCCGCCGAAGACGGTGAAGTCCTGGGCGAAGACGAACATGGGGCGGCCGTCGATGGTGCCGTAGCCGGAGACCACGCCGTCGCCGGGGATCCGCCGGTCGGCCATGCCGAAGTCGGTGGTGCGGTGCTCGACGAAAACCCCGGTCTCCTGAAATGAGTTGGGATCGAGGAGGAGCTCGATCCGCTCGCGGGCGGTGAGGCGCCCTTCCGCGTGGAGCTTGGCGATGCGCTCCTCGCCGCCCCCTTCGAGGACGGCCTGGCGGCGCCGGCGCAGCTCTTCGATGGGGGCGCGTCGGCTCAGGGTATGGGCTCCGTAGGAGAAGGCGGGAACATCGTTTCGCTCGGGGAATCCTATCGGAACCGCGCCCGGTGTACAATCCCGGGTCCGTCCCGACGCCGTGTCCCGAGAGGAGAACGCGATGAGCCCCGAAAGGAAGCCGCGGTGAGCCCCCGCAGATCCCGTCCCGAGCTGTCCGAACGCCGCCTCGACCGCATGAACTGGATGGAGATGGGGGAGTGGGTCCCGCGCGAGATCGAGACGGTGCTGGTGCCGGTGGGGACGCTCGAGGCGCACGGGATCCTGAGCCTGGGGACCGACTGCGAGATCCCGGCCCGGCTCGCCGAGGCGATCGCGCCGAGGCTGAACGCGCTGGTCGCGCCCACGATTCCGTATGGAGTCACCGCCCATCTCGGCGCGCTGCCCGGGGGGACGCACATCCCGCCGGCGGCCTTTGGCGAGTATGTCTCCGCTGTGTTTACCGCCCTGACGCATCAGGGTTTTCGGAATCTTGTCGTGATGAACGGGCATGGCGGGAATACGGAGGCGTTGCGCGACGCCTCGCGTCGCGTCCATGAACAGACCGGCGCGTTCCTCGCAGTCTACAACTGGTGGACCGACTGCTATCCGATCACCGAGGCGGAGCTCGGCGTGCCGGGCGGACATGCCGGCGCGGACGAGACCGCGGCCATGCTCGCGGTCGCGCCCGAGCAGGTCTTTCCCGACCGATGGGATCCGTCGATCGCGTTCGAACACCGGAATGCGTTGTTGGCGTTCCCGGAGCCGGGGTCGCTCGTCTACTACAACGGCAAGCGGAGCGATCCGATCCTGAACGCGAAGAAGGCGAAGGACTACTGGACCAAGGTGGTCGAGCACGCCGGGGAGGTGCTCGAGGACCTCGTGGTGCGCTGGGAGCGCGAAGGGTATCCCGCCCCGCGCGGACGCCGGGGCGGAGGCGCGGCCGGAGACGGCGCGCCGACCGGCGCGAACGGGCACGGAGGTCACACGTCGAGGCGGCGGAAGTAGGGGGCTCGCGGATATGGCGGATCTCGTTCTTGACGACGACCAGATGTGCTTCTGCTGCGGCTCGAAGAACCCGATCGGGCTGAAGCTCGCGTTCGACGAGGGGCCCGACGGTCGTACACGAACGGTCTGGCGGCCGCGCCAGGAGCATCAGGGGTTCAAGGACATCGTCCACGGCGGCCTCGTGGCTACGGTGCTCGACGAGGTGATGATCCGGATGCTGTATCTGCGGGGGGTCGCGGCTGTGACCGGAACGATGGAGACGAAGCTGTTGAAGCCGCTGCGTGCCGGGCGCGATTACCGCTTCGAGGCGTGGCTCGTCAGGGACCGGGGCCGCGCGGTGGTCACCGAGGCCGAGGCATTCGATGCCGAGTCGGGCGAGCGCGTGGCGTGGGGGAAGGCGACGTGCGTGCGAGTGTGAGTGGTTATGACTGAGCCAGCACGCATGCCCGAGCCGGAGACCATCATTCGCGACTATCGGCCCGAGGACGAGCCAGCCTGCTTCGCCATCCACGACCGGTCGCGTCCCGACGAGCTGATCGGCTCCTGCGATCCGCGCGGCTTCCTGCCCCTCGCCCAGGACTACCGCTCCATCGAGGACTTCCGCATGTCGCGGAAGTGGGTCGCCGTGGACGGCGACCGCCCGGTCGGTTTCACCGGCGCGCGGGACAACTACATCTCTTGGCTGTACATCGATCCCGACTATTACGGCCGGGGAATCGGGCGCCGGCTTTTGCACGTCGCGATGGAGGCGGCGGGTCCTGACGCCTGGACGGTGGCGCTCGAGGGGAACACGCGCGCCCGGAGGCTCTACGAGAGCGAGGGGTTCGTCCCCGCGCTCACCTTCGATGGTGAAAACAACGGGTACCCATGCCGCTGCGTGAAGCTGATGTTGCGCCCGCCGCGTCCGCGGTGACGGACGGGTCCGGCAAGAGCGGCGAGTCGGATCTCCCTCCGGAAGAGGCGAGACCCTGGCGGGAGGTGTCGGATCTCCACATCCGCGACTGGTCGTCCAGCGATTCGATTCCCGAGCTGACCCAGCTCCTTCATGCGGCCTACGCGCATCTGGCCCAGCGCGGCCTGCGCTACGTCGCCACCCATCAGGACGACGTCATCACGGCGCGTCGCCTCGGGCGCGGGTTTGCGCTCCTGGTCTTCCTACGCGGGGAACTCGTTGGGACCGCCACGCTTTACCCGCCCCGGCCCGATTCGCCGGTGCCCTGGTATCGCCGGCCAGACGTCCTTCACTTCGGCCAGTTCGGCGTCCGCCCGGATCTCCAGCGGAACGGCATCGGGGTCCGCATCCTGCGCGAGTTGGAGCGCCGCGCGCGCGCGCAGGGAGCTTCTGAGTTGGCATGCGACACGGCCGAGCAGGCCGAACATCTGCGCTCTTGGTACGGCCGTGAGGGCTACCGCCTGATCGGCCACACCCAATGGCCGATCACGAACTTCCGGAGTGTGGTCCTCTCGAAATTCCTCGATCCTGCTCCCTAGCACAACCCATCCGAGCCGGCTCGTGCTCGTGTGCCCCTGCCACCGGCTCGTGCGCCCCAGTCGCCGGCTCGTGCGCCCCTGCCGCCCTCACGCGCTCCTCTCTGTCGCGTCGCGCACGCGCGCGCTTCTCCATCATGAACCCGGCCCCAAAGGTCCGTTCGGCTTCGAGCAGGTTGTGCGCTCGGCAGCGGAGGCGTAACCCCTCAACCGTCGCTTTCCCGCCGAGCGCGAATGGCCGGATGTGATCGAACTCGAGGAACCGCCGCGCCGTACACCGGCTCCCCGACGCATTGACGAACGTGCACCGCCCCTCATCCCGCTCCCATACGGCACGCCGGATATGTGCCGGGATGTAGCGGCCCCTGCCCGAACCCTTTTGCGCATGGGTGGTTCGCTGCCTTATGGAGCCGGTCGAGCTGCTGCCCAGCTTTCGTGCCTCGAGCTTCTCGAGCAACGCGTCCAATGCGCGATCGAGGACCTGGGCCACATCGCCCGAGGGCACCGCGTGGCTGAGCAAGAGCTGAATTCGACGCAACTTGTCATGAGTGTTCTTCGAGATCGTGACCTGAACCAGATATCGCTCGGGTCGAGCCGGAGCCTCGCATCGGGCGCCAGCGACTCGTCCTGGGACGAGCTCATGATCGTTCGCCAGGGGACCCCCCGCGGGTGCGCCGCCAACCCGTCCTGGGACGAGTTCCTCGCTGCTCATCTCAGGACCAGCCGCAATTCCGCTCGCGACTCGCCCCGGGACGAGTTGTTCGCTCTTCGGATCGTTCCCAGCCGGTGATTCACTCCCGAGGAGGTCCTGCAGAGGCAAACGTCCATTGACACGATCGGCAGCCGACCCGAATTGCGGAAAGGGTCGAATCGAGCTGAAGTCGCGAGGGGGCAGACTCCAGGCAGGAAAGCGCCGCGCGAGTAGTTCTTCGAGCTCGATCTTCCGGCGATGCGTGGCCGCCTCGATCAACTCCTGGACGTTTTCCGAAGTGAGGTGCGGCGCCAGCAGGCTCACCGCGGCCAGATGGAGCCGGCCATCTTCGATAGCCGAGAACAGGGCGGGAAATTGGCGGGCCGCTCGGGCGGCGCGGATGCGCCTATAGGCCGCGTCCTCGGACAGCCGGAGCTCTTCGATGCAGTACGCGAACATGGAAGGGTATCCGGCCGGCGCGTAGAGCCGTCGAACGTCCACTTCCGCCAGGTGCGCGAGAAGCTCCGCGGTCGTAGCGCGGTCCCGCAAGACGAGTGCGGTGAGGTCGCGAAGGAGAACGGCATCGCTCAGATGAGTCAACGTGTGCTTCGACATGGGAACACCTGCTCACGGGGCGGGCTCTTGCCTGACGCTGGGCCCAGCGTCGGGCGGGGGACTTCTTTATAGCACAGCTGAACGCCTCATGGGAGGTTCGGAGAAACAGAATGGGTAGGGAAGCCGAGAACAAGTACCTGCGGGAGCACGTTCCAGAACCGAAGGACCTCAGAACGCAACCAGCGCTATCGACTCGAACCGTTCGGGCGCGCCGATTCGGCTCCCGCCGCACGGTCCCTCGCGGGGGCATCCTTCACGTAGCGGTCGAACCAGTTCATCATCTCCCACAGCGTGTGCTCGATGGACTCCTTGGCCTCGTAGCTGTGCGATTCGAGCGGGAGCATCACGAGCCGCGCGGTCCCGCCCGTTCCGACCACGGCGCGATACAACAGATCCGACTGGAGCGGCACGGTGCCGGGATTGGCGTCGTCCTCGCCATGGATGATGAGGATCGGCTCGCGAATCTGGTCGGCGTGCAACTCCGGGGACAATCGCAAATACGACTCCGGCGCCTCGAAGTAGCTCCGCCGCTCGGTCTGGAAGCCGAACGGCCGGAGCGTGTGGTTGTACGCGCCGCTCCGCGCGATGCCGGCCCGGAAGAGATCCGAATGGGCGAGTAGGTTTGCGGTCATGAACGCGCCGTGGCTGTGTCCCGCGACCCCGACCCGGTCGGGGTCGGTCACGCCGAGCGCGACGGCTTTGTCGATCGCCGCCTTCGCGTTCGACACGATCTGGTCCAGATAGTCGTTGTAGACGCTATCGGGATGGCCGATCACCGGCATCGCCACGTTGTCGAGCACAGCGTAGCCGTCCAGCGTGAAGAAGAGCGGGGAAGCGCCCGTGATCGTGAGGAAGCGCCGGTCCGAGCCGCTCACCTGTCCGGCCGTCCCCTCGTCCGAGTACTCCAGGGGGTACGCCCAGAGCACCGTGGGGAGCTTCGTTCCCGGCTTGTATCCCGGCGGCAGATAGAGGGTGAACGAGAGCGGGGTCCCGTCGGCGCGCTTGTAGGTGACCAGGCGCTTCGTGATGCCGCGCAGCTCCGGGGTGGGATCGGCGAACCGGGTGACCGGCTTCGGCACGGAAGTCCACGCGGCCTCGCCCGCGGCGGCCGCGCGCGGCGCGCCGATCGCGCGCACGTAGTAGTTGGGCGGATCCTTCGGACTCTCGCGCCGGGTCAGCAGGCGTGAGCGACCCGGTCCCTCCCAACCCGCGAAAAACTCGTACGCGTCCGGGTCGCACCGGAAGAGACGCTCGGCGTGCAGCGTCTTCAGGTCAAAGCGGTCGAGGAAGGGACGGTCTCCGCCGGGCGAAGCGCCGGCGCCCGCGAGGTAGATCGTCGCTCCGTCCCGATCGAGCACGTAGAAGCCGTTCGCCATCGGACGCAGGAGTGGCGTCC
>JBLMWD010000015.1:0-43952 GCA_050257045.1 Bacteroidota bacterium
TCGCCGAACATCTTCCCGATCACGTGGAGCGCCCCGTCGATCCCCGCCGTGAGGCCGCCCGTGGTGATGATCTTCCCGTTGTCGACGTAGCGCTGGTCCCGGACGACCTTGGTCTTCGGGAACTCGCGCGCGAGCCGGTCGATGTTCCCGGCGGTCGTGGTGGCGGAGAGCCCGTCGAGGAGCCCGGCGTGCGCCAGGATGAAAGCGCCGTTGCAGACCGACATGGTGCGCTGATCGTGGGCCGTTACGTTCCGCACCCAATCGAGGGTCGCCGGGTCCTCGCTCGCGGCCTTCACGCCGCCCCCAGGGACCACGAGCACGTCCGGCTGCGGCGCGTCGGCGAACGAGTACTTGGGAACGACGGTGAGGCCCATCGACGTCGTGATGGGGCTCTTCGTCCCGGCCACCGTGTAAACGTCGCAGTAGGCGCCGAACATCTCGTACGGACCGGCGAAGTCGATGATCTGGGCCCCGTCGAAGAGGAGGATGGCGACCTTCTTGCGGTCGCTCGGAGGCGCCTTCACGGAAGCCGCGTCGACGAGCGTCATCCCGCACTTCGGACAGACGCCGGGCTTGTCGAAGACCCCGGAATCGCACGGGAGGCCGCAGGGCGGACAGACGTAGTGCTTGGCCTGCGCGTTGGCTTCGTCGGCCGAGACGCCCGCCGAGCCGAAGGCAAGCGCCGCGAGGACGAGCGCGGCCAGGCAGAAGGGACGGAAGGCGGGGGAACGGAGGGGGCGGATCATGAGTACCTCCTGATTCGAGGACGCGCCTGGGTGGAGCGCGTTCCGGCGTGGCTGCGATTGAAACGCTCGCGGTACTGGCGTGGCGTGACCCCGACGAGCCGAATGAAGGACCGGCGCATCGACTCCGTCGTGCCGAGCCCGCTCACCGCGCAGATCGTCTGGAGGTCCTTGGACGATTCCTCGAGCAACCGGCGCGCCGCTTCCACCCGGGTGGAGGCGACGAACCGCGCCGGCGTCGTGCCGGTCGTACGCGTGAAGACCCTCGCGAAGTTTCGCGGGCTCATCGCGACGCGGCGCGAAAGGCTCTCCACCGACAGGTCCGCGCCCGGATTCTCGAGGATGTACATCTGGAGGTCGCGGAGCGGCTCCTGATCGGCGAGCTGCACGGCGAGCTGCGCGCTGAACTGCGCCTGGCCGCCCGGGCGCCGGAGGAACATGACGAGCTCCCGCGCGACGGCGAGCGCGACGTCGCGCCCATGGTCCTCTTCGACGAGCGCGAGCGCCAGGTCCATCCCCGCGGTGACCCCGGCCGCCGTGTAGACGCGTCCCTCGCGAATGAAGAGGGTGTCGGGCTCGACCTGGACGTCCGGGAAGCGCCGGGCCAGCTCGCCGCAGGACCCCCAGTGCGTGGTCGCGCGGAGCCCGTGGAGGAGTCCCGCCTCCGCGAGGAAGAAGGTCCCGGTGCAGACGGAGGCCAACCGGCGGACGGATCGAGACTGGCGGCGGATCCACGCGAGGAGCTTCCGGTCGCGGGCAAACGCGGCCGTCCCCTTTCCGCCGGCGATCAGCAGGGTGTCGATCCCGCTTCCGACGTCTCCGAACCCGTGGTCCGCGTAGAGGCGGAGGCCCGACGAGACGCGGAACGCGCCCCGATTCAGGCCGATGATCTCGACGCGGTAGGCGGGATCCGCGCGGCGCCCGTGATCGACCAGCCAGCGGGAGGTCCGGGAGAAGACCTCGAGCGGGCCGACCACGTCGAGGATCTGGACGTCGGGGTAGGCCAGGGCCGCGATCCGGCGCGTCCGATCCGCCGGGGCTTCCCTTCGAGAAGTGCGCTTCCGGGCTGGCATGGGAAGAGGATGCCGCGGATCGTGCGATGAGACAATGACAACGATCCCACGTTTCCTGCCATCACGGGGCGCGTGGCCGCCGTGACCGCTACACGCAACTCAGGGCGACATCTCGAGCACCACGAGGCTCGATGCGGCGAGCAGGAGTGTTGCGATCCCGTTTCTCACGGTTTCTTCCCGATCACGAGCGCGGTCGGCCCGGGAAGCGCCGCCCGCCGGAGGTCGTCGAATCCCGCGCCGCGCAGCCACTCGGTGTACTCCTCCCCGCTGTAGGAATCCCCGGCGCGCGTCCCGACCAGCATGTTGAGCGCGAAGAGCGCGCCCGTCTTGGGTGCCGCCTTGTCGGGGTTCAGGATGAAGTCGTGGATCACGACGCGGCCGCCCTTGGCGAGCGCCGCGAAGGCCTTTCCGAGCATCTCCCGGTTCTCCTCGGGGCTGTTCATGTGGCAGATGGCCGAGAAGAGCACCAGGTCGTACCCCGACCCGAGCGGATCCCGGCGCAGATCGCCGACGCGCGCCTTCACGCGGGCGCCGAGGCCCGCCTGGTCGATGTAGCGCTCGGCGATCGGGACCACGTCGGGGAGGTCGAGGATGTCGACCGTAAGCCCCGCCTCGGCCTGGGCGAAGGCGATGGCGTAGGCTCCCGACCCGCCGCCCACGTCGAGCATGCGGCGCACCCCGTCGAGCCCGATGGTCCGCGCCGCCATCGGCGCGCGAAACGCCGCGTTCTTGTGCATCGCCGCGATGAACGTCTCGGTCCAGTCGGCGCCGCGCGCCGCCCCGTCCTGGACGCTCACCGACGTGCCTCGCCGCACGCACTCGGTCAACGTCGACCAGCGCGACCAGAGGTGCGCCGTGTGGAGGAGTGCCGCGCGCGAGTCGTCAGGGGCGCCGGCCACGAGGAACCGCGCCGCCGTCGCGCCGTTGGTGAAGCGCCCGTCCCGCTTCTCGAGAAGCTCCATCGCGGTGAGCGCGTTCAGGAGCATCTCCGTGGCGCGCGGGTCGGCGTCGATGGCCCGCGCGACCGTGGCCGCGTCGGCGCCGGCGCCGACCGCCGTGAACAGGTCGAGCTCGATCGCGGTGAGCAGCGCCCGGCTCTCCTGGAAGCCGCGGAGGGTCTGCTGGAAGTCGTCCGGGAGGACGCCGGCCTTGTCGCGCGCCTTCATCCCCTCCACCCGCTTCTTCCCGTTCTCGTCGATCACGGCGCGCACCGCGGCCTGGTCTCCGGTCCGCAGCCGCTCCACCACGCGGCCGCCGCGGAGGTGCTCCCGGACGATCTCGGGGACATCCTCGGGGCGGACCCGGGAGTACCAGACCCCTTCGGGGTAGACCACCAGATTGGGCCCGCGGTCGCAGAGTCCGAACGAGCCGCAGGCCGTCACCTGCACGGAGGCGGCGACTCCCTGCTCGGCGAGCTCGCGCCGGAGCGCGTCGATGACTCGAAGCGAGCCGTTCGCGGTGCAGCTCGGCATCCCCTCGGGCTTCTTCTGGTCGCAGACATAGAGATGGTGCGGAAAGGGTTCCATCGATCGGGCCTCGCTTCACGGGAATGGGCGCGCGTCGTCACATGACCTGTACCAGCGCACCGGTTTCCTTGATGATGGTACTTGTGGCTACCGGCGTCGACACCGGACGTAGCCGTCGCGGAGATGCTAGGATGCGCCCACTTCCAATGGTGACATCATGTGCGGCATAGCCGGGTTCTGCCGGTTCGGTGAAGGCGGCGAGGATCCCGCCCCGATCCTCCATCGCATGAACCGGGCGCTCGCCCACCGGGGCCCCGACGGCGTCGGCACCTATGTCCAGGACGGGGTCGGCCTCGCCCACACGCGCCTCGCGGTGATCGACGTCGCTGGCGGCGCCCAGCCGATCGTGAGCGCCGACGGCCGCACCGCGATCGTGCTGAACGGGGAGATCTACAACCACGACGCGCTGCGCCGTGAGATGACGGCGCAGGGGCGCACCTTCCGGACCCACAGCGACACCGAAGTCGTGCTCCAGCTCTACGAGTCGATGGGCGAGGCGTGTGTCGAGCGGCTTCGCGGCATGTTCGCGTTCGTCATCTGGGATCAGCGGCGGCGGAGCCTCTGGCTCGTACGCGACCGCATCGGCATCAAGCCGCTCTACTACCGCTGGACCGGCGACCTCCTCGTCTTCGGCTCCGAGCTGAAGGCCATCCTCGAGTACCCGGGTACGCCGCGCGTCGTGGACGAGCGCGGCCTCGACGACTACTTCACGCTCGGGTACGTGCCCTCGCCGCGCACCATTCTCGCGGGCATCGAGAAGCTCGAAGCGGGGCAGGCGGTCATGGTGACACGGGAAGGCCTCACGCGCCGCCGCTACTGGGATCTCGATTTCACGCCGTCGCGGGAGCCGCGGCGGGAGGAGCTGCCCCAGGAGGTCGGCCGACTCCTCGAGGACGCCGTCGCGTCGGAGCTCGGCTCCGAGGTGCCGGTCGGCACGCTCCTCTCCGGCGGGATCGATTCGACCGCGGTGCTCGCTTTCATGGCGGGGCGGTTCGACGCGGGCGTCCCGGCGTTCACGGCGACCTTCTCCAGCGACCGCGATCCGGATCGCTCGTATTCCCTCCTCGCCGCCGACGCGTTCGGCGCTCCATGGCACGAGATCCAGGTCGGCGAGCCTTCGCCGGAGCTCCTCGACCGGCTCGCCTGGCATTTCGACGAGCCGTTCGCCGATCCTTCCGCGATCCCGACCTTCGCCGTCTGCGAGGAAGCGCGCCGGCACGTGACGGTCTGCCTCTCCGGTGACGGCGGCGACGAGAGCTTCGGCGGCTACCGGCGCTATCGCGACGAAGCCGCCCGCCGCGCGGTCCGGCAGCTCGTTCCCGAGAGTCACGCGTCCACCGTGCTGGAGGCGGCGGCCGCGCTCGCGCCCCACGGATCGTGGGTGCCCAAGCCGCTCCGATTCCGTTCGCTCCTCAGGGGCGCCGCCAAGACCTCCATGGAGACCTACTGGAGCGAGACCGCCATCTCGGATCGCGAGCAGCGGAGCAGCCTCTATGGGGCGCCCTATCAGGCCGCGCTCTCGGGACGCGACCCGTGCGCGCTCCTCGAGGAGTACCCCGGCTTCTCCAAGCCGTGGGATTCCACGTCGCGTCTCCAGTACGCCGACTTCAAGACCTATCTCGCCGACGGCATTCTCACGAAGGTGGACCGTTCCAGCATGGCGCACGGCCTCGAGGTGCGGGTTCCGCTCCTCGATCACCAGCTCGTGGAGTTCATCGCTTCGGTCCCGTCGTCCCAGAAGGTCTCCTGGGGACGCGGCAAGGGCCTCCTCAAAGCCTCGCTGCGCGGAGTGGTCCCGCGTCCGATCCTCGACCGCAAGAAGCACGGCTTCACGCCGCCGGTCGGCCGCTGGTTCGAAGGGCCGATGGGCTCCCGCTTCGAGGAGCAGGTGCTCGCCGGGAACCCGTTCGTATCCCAGTTCCTCGACATGGATGGGCTGCGGCGCGTGTGGGGAGACCAGCGCGCCGGCGGACGCGGCGCGACGAGGCTCCTCTGGGCCGTTCTCGTCCTGGAGGCGTGGGCGCGCCGCTTCCAGTAGACGGCTCGCGCGCCTCCCGCGCTTGACGAACGCGGCGCTCCGGAGCACCATCCCGGCGTGATCCACTCGGGGCGCGGCGCCCCGATCCGCGGGGCGCCTGCGTCCTGTTTGCCGCGCGCGAGACGCGGCTCGCGCCGGGAGGCAGCCATGGCCTTCGGCGCACCCCGCATCTGGTCCGCTTCCGCCGCTGTCCGCTCCGGCCTCGCCGTCCTGCTCGTGTCCGCGCTCGCGGTCGTCGCGCGCGCGCAGTCCGTCGTCATCTACCAGCAGCCGCACTCGGGATCCGCTCAGGTCTTCAAGTCGGCGTGGTATCCGCCGGACGGCCTCGACGGCGACGAGTACCTGTACGACGGCTTCACGCTGCCCAACGACGGGGCGATCACCGCGATCCGGTGGCGCGGCGGCTACACCAATCTCCTCTCGGGGGCCGGCGAGAGCCCCGTCTTCGATTTCACGGTCTCGATCTATCCCTCGATCGGGGGCGGCTCGCAGCCCGACTTCCTCGCGGCGCCCCTCGTGCAGTACAGCGTGGGCGGCAACGCCGGGGAAACCCCGGCCGGGATCTTCGGAAGCACGCCGATGTACGACTACGAGTACGTCCTCCCCTCGGCGTTCATGGCGGCGGCGGGGACGACCTACTGGCTCCAGATCGAGGCTTCGCAGGGGCTCACCCCGTTCTACTACTGGCCGCCGGACTGGGGATTCGCCGTCGGAACAGGCGGGAACGGATCGCACTTCCGCGCGGTCACCGGCGGCACGCTCGGCGGCGGCACCCTCTATCAGGTCATCTCGGGCGACGCCGTCTTCGCCCTCGTCGGGACCGGCGGCGTGAACTACACGATCACCGCGAGCGAGGCGCCGGCCGGTTCAGGGTCGATCACCGGCGCGGGCCCCTACCCGGCCGGCTCCACGGCCACCCTCACCGCGACGCCCAGCGCCGGATTCGGGTTCGTCGACTGGACCGAAGGGGGTGTCACGGTGAGCACCTCGTCCGCCTACGCGTTCACCGTCGCGGCCGATCGCACGCTGGTCGCGAACTTCACGGCCGCCTACACGGTCACCACCACACCCACGCCGCTCTACGGCGGGACCACGGCCGGGGACGGCCTCTACAACCAGGGGACGACGGTGGCGCTGCAGGCGATCCCCGACACCGGATTCGCGTTCGTCGAATGGACCGAATTCGGGACGCCGGTGAGCACGTCGGCCGCCTACAGCTTCCCCTCGGACATGAACCATGCGTTCGTCGCCCGTTTCACGCCGGTCACGCCCAGCGCGCTCTTCGACTTCGACACCGGAACGCCGGCGCTCTCATCGGGCCAGAGCTTCCCGCTCACCCAGTCGGCGGACAGCGTGAACGCGTACTTCGGCTCGCCCCAGGGCGCGGCCTTCTCGATCCAGAGCGACGCGAGCACCGGGTGGCACATGGCCTGGTTCTCGGGGCACTACGTCTACGACAACAATCTGAACCGGAACGCGATCGACATCCTCTTCTCGCACCAGCTGACCGGGATCTATCTCACGTTCGCGACCGCCGACTTCAACCAGGGAGAGACGCCGACCACGCTTCAGCTCACGGCGTACGAGAATTCGACCGCGTCGCCCGTCATCGGCACCGCGTCGGCGCATGGCGCCTACATCGGAAGCACGATGCCGATGGGAACCCTCTCCTTCAATTCGGCGACGCCGTTCAACATGGTTGAGCTGGTCCTCCCCTACCAGCCGCTCGGCTCGACCGATTTCTTCGTGGACGACATCATGGTCGCGCTGGTGCATCCGACGGCCGTCCTGGAGGAGGCAACGCCGGCCGTGACGCGGCTGCTCGCGCCCGCGCCCAATCCGACGGGGAGCGCTTCGACGATCGCCTTCGAGCTCGCGCAGGCGGGACCCGCGCGCGTGACGGTCCACGACGTCTCGGGGCGGCTCGTGCGCCGGCTCGTGGACGAGCGGCGCGATCTCGGCCGTCACGCCGTGCTCTGGGACGGCCGGACCGACCACGGCTCTTCGGTCGCGGCGGGTGTCTACTGCGTGCGATTCGAGGGCGCCGGGAAGGCGCTGACCCGGAAGCTGGTGGTCGTGCGCTGAGCGAAAACGGATCGGGCGCCGCCCGGGGAGGATTCCGGACGGCGCCCGTCGATCGGACCGCGATCGTCTACGGGTTGGGGCCGGTCACCGCCGTCAGCGAGGCCTTCGGATTCAGGAGCCGGAACGTCTTGTCGCCCGACTTCTGCTCGTCCGCCTTCTGCACGATGGTCTCCTTCACCTGCGCCACGGTCAGCTTCGGATTCACGGCCCAGAGCTTTGCCGCGAGGTTCGTGACGTTCGGAGCGGCCATGCTCGTCCCGCTCAGCTTCATCTTGTCGCCGCCCGGCACGAAGCTCTCCACCTCGAAGCCGTCCGAGTAGACGTCGACATTCCCGAAGCTCGTGAACGAGGTCTGCTCCCCGGCCTGATCGACCGCGCCCGCCACGAGGACGTTCGGGAGCTTGAAGGAGCTCGGCATCACCTCGTCGAACTTCACGTTGTTGTCCGAGTTCCCGGCCGCCACGACGAAGAGGATGCCCGGCGTCGCCTTGATGGCGTCGAAGAGCTTCTTGTAGCCGATGTCGTAGATCTTCCGGGCCAGCGCGCGCCGCTCCTCCGGCGTCCCGCCGGCGCGGTTCAGCTCGAGGGCCGTCTCGATCGACTTGAGATCGCCGCCCCAGCTCATGTTCACGACCCGCACACCGTTCTTCTTGAAGTAGGCGACGCACTTCGCCAGGGCGTCGGCATCCTTGGTCGCCTGCTCGATCGTCGGCTTCTCCGGGATGGAGTGGTAGTCGAACGTGATGCGGCAGGCGAGGAGGCGCGCTGCGGGGTTGCCGCGCGCCGCGATCCCGGCCACGTGCGTCCCGTGCGCGTACTGGGAGTAGGCGGTGAGCCCCTCGATGAACGCCTTCACCTCATCCTGCTTCAGCATCGTCATCTTCTGCTTCAGCGTCGTCGCCTCCGGCGAATCGACGTTCGCCTGCACGTCCTCGAAGCCCTTGAGGTCCCCCTTGTACCGGTCCTTGTCGATCCCGGCCTTCTGGATGTCGAAGAGGAGCGGAACCTCGGGATCGGAATGGAGCGTCCAGGCGATCCCGTTCACGTCGTCGACGTAGCCGTCCTTGTCGTCGTCCTTGCCGTTCCCCGGGATCTCCTTGGTGTTGGCCCAGAGCTGGTTCGGGTAGAGCGTCACGTCCACGCCCGAATCCCAGATCCCGACTGTCACGGGCGTCAGCTTTGACGAGCCGTCGAGCGCCACGTCGCGGGCCGCCCAGATGTCCGGCTTCAGCGCCGCCTTGTTCGCGTCGAGCACGGCCGCGTAGGCGCCGACGATGTCGGCCTTGAACGGAATGACGTCGATGGTGACGTAGCCGGCCTGGATGAGCCCGATCGCGAGGTCCTGGCTGATCGTCCCGTTCGTGAACGCGGGATCGACGCTCGCCGCGATGCTCCCGATGACCAGGTTGGACGACATGACCTCGAGGCTCCCCTTGTTCGACTTGAGGACCTCCTGCACGTCCTGGTACGGGAGCGCCTTCAACGCCGTCTCGAGATTCGAGCGGAGCCCCGCGTGCGGATCACCGCCCGCGTCGTGGGTCTGCATGATGGCGTCGGCCAGGATCCCCGACGTGAGCTTCTGAGCCGGCTTCTCCTGCAGGTCGCGCACCGTCTTCACGAGCGGCTTCGCCGAGGCGTAGTCCTCCTCGAGCATCGCGATCGTGAGCAGGGTGCCGTACATCCGCCGTGTCGCCGTCTGATCCTGGATGTCGTACTTGTCGAGATCGGCCTTCATATCCTTCTCGACGGCCTTCGCGAGCTCGATGAGCGCCGCCTTGTTCGTCACGACGACGCTCGGCTTGTCCGGGATCTTGTAGGTGTGCGGTGGCAGATCCGCGAGCTTCGTGATGGGGATCTTCCCCGCGGCGAACGCGCGCGGAGCGACGGCCGGGATCGTGAGGAGCGTGGCCGCGAGAAGCGCGGCGGGGAGCAACCTGGGACGTGCGTGGCGCATGGATTCCTCGATTCGAAAGGGTCGATGGGTCAGCGGTTCGAGCGAGCTTATCACGCTCGGACCTCGATCGACACCTTCCGCAATATGCGCGATTTCAGCGAGTTATGATCTTATCCGAGCCCATGCGCGCGCACGATGAACCGCTTCGGCGCGGGGCCGATCCAGTGGAAGGGGTAGCAGGTCACCAGCGTCAGGGTCGCCCGGCCCGTGTGATCGAGCAGATCTCCCCGATCGGGCATCACGACGAACGCCGAATCGACCTGGTAGAGGTAGGTGCCGCCGGGAGTCTCCACCCGGATGCTGTCTCCGGGCTCGATCCCGCGGAGCTTGGCGAAGTGGGTGTCGCGGTGTCCCGCGAGCGCGGCGTTCTCCCGCTCGCCGGGATAGGCGGTGTCGGGGACGTGCCCGACGCCGGACAACAGCGACTCGTTGTCGTCGCCCTCGACCACGGGCACGCGCAAGCCGAGCCGCGGGATGTCGAGTGTCCCGATCCGGCCGGTGGTGGCCGCGTACCTTCGAACCGCGGTGGACGTGGCGGCGAAAGCTGCTACGCGCGGCGAGCCCTCGTTCTCGCGCGCGAGCAGGTACGAACGAATCGAAACCGAGGCGACGAACAGGAGAAGCAAGGCTCCGCCCGTGATCAGGACGCGTGAGACGATCCGGCGCGCCCCTTCTCGGGCGGACATTTCAGCTCTGGCTCCGCCGCCGCCGTCCCGCCCAGAGCCCCGTCGCCAGACTTCCGAGTCCGCTCAGCGTCAGGAACGGAAGCGGGCTCGCCGTCTTCGGCAGGTTCTTGTGGGTCTTGTGCGCCATCCGTGCCATCCGGTGATGCCGCCGCGCCCGGTGGTGCCGGGTCGTCGTGGTGGCGTTCGTGGCGGTGCCGTTGTCGGTCGCGTTCGTGTTGTTGTTCATCGTGCCCGACGTGTTGCTCGTCGTGCCCGTCGTGTTGTTGTTCCGGGCATTCGTGTCGGTCGTGCCCGTGTTGTTGTTATAGGTGCCGCTGCTGCTCGTGCCGGTCGAGGTCTGGCCCATCGCGGGTGAGACCAGGACGGCGAGCATGGCGAGAGTGATCAGGCTGCGTTTCATGGCTCAGCTCCAGTTGGAGGGTTCCGCCCGTACATTCCCTGCCCTTCCGGGCGACATTCCTTCCGAGCAAGCCAGGTGCCAGGGGTGAGACTCCGCCCCCGTCATTCCATCGTCTTGGGACTCATTGGGTTGAAGGGCGCGGCAATGGCCCGGGCGTCCCCGGCGGGGTTCGGATCGGGACGGACCGCGCTCGCGCTACAAAGGGAGGCCGCTCAGGGAGCGGAGGGGAGCGTTCTCAGATAGGCGACGACGTTCTGGATCTGCCGCTCGGGGAGCGTGCGTCCCCAGGGCGGCATGCCGTTGGAGAGGCCGACCGCGGCGCCGCCGGAGCGGATCGCGACCACGAAATCGGAGTCGGAGCGCTGCGCCTGGAAGCTGGAATCCGCGAGGGAGCGCGGCTTGGGATCCAGGTTGTAGGCATTGAACCCGTCGCCCTTGCCGGCTTCCCCGTGGCAGTTGAGGCAGTAGTGACGATAGAGGGCCCGGCCTTCCCGGGCGTTGTACCCGAGGTCGGGGGACGGCAACGCCGACGCGGAGTAGATGGAATCGGCGCCGCCGGACGCGGCCGGACCCTCTTTTGCGGTTCTGGGTGGAGTCGGATGGCTCGCGACGCGGCAGCCATCGCCCACCCACGCGACCAGGACGATCGCCAGGAGCCCGAGCGCGCGCCGCATCGGCTTCATCGAGAGGCTCCCGCACCGGACGCACCGCCGGCGCCCGGGGATCCCCCGGCGCCCGCGGCCGAGGGCTTCAGAGGCGGGATGGAGCCCACGTAGGCCGTGAGCGCGCGCGCGTCGGCGTCGTCGAGCCCGTAGTTGGGCTCGCGGGCATCGCTTCGCCAGCGCTGCGGGCCCTTCAGCCAGGAGTAGATCCAGCCGCTCTTCAGGCGCTGTCCCGCTCCATCGAGCATGGGGCCGTAGTAGCCCCCCTTCCCGCCGATCATGTGGCAGGCCTGGCATCCGTAGCGCTCGTGGAAGAGCTTCCGCCCGCGCTCCACCTCGTCCGCGGCCGGAGCCTTCGGGAACACCTCCTCGGGGATGCTGTCGTCGCGCAGCACGTTTTCCGCGAAGTTCGCGATGAAGGCCCGCTGCTCGTCGGGCATCTGGAGCGGGATCATCCGCTCCTCGAGGATCGGACGCACCGTGGTCGGGAGCTTGAGGTACCCGGCGAGCCAGCTCTCGCGCACCTTGCTCCCCTCCGCGGTGAGCGGCGCCGTCGAGATGTCGCCGCCCGCGCCGTTGATCTGATGGCAGGACATGCATCGGTACTGCTTCAGGAGCGCCCCGAAGCGCCCCGGCGGCGTGTAGACGGCCATGCGCTCCGGCACCTGGTAGGCCACGGGCACAGGCTCGCGCCCCAAGGAGAGCAGGGCCATGGTCAGCGCCTCCGTCTCGTGCTCCGTAAACCCGAAGCGGGGCATCTTCAGACCGTCGCGGAACGAGCGCGGGTTCGAGACCTTCGCGGCGAGCCAGGCCGGCAGCGTGCGGGGGAGATCACGCCGCAGACCGAAGTCGAGCCGATCGACCGGCTTGTCCCCGATGCCCGTCAGCTCGGGGCCGATCGACGTGCCCATGCTCTGTCCGCCGATCCGGTGACAGCCGTTGCAGCCGACGCGCCGGAAGATCGTCCCCCCGGCTTCCACCATCTTGTCGGCGGGGTGAAGCCCCGGTGTGGCGGCCGGAGCGGAAGGATCCGTGAGCTCCTGCATCAGGTAGGCCGTGAGATCGGCCACCTCCTGCGCGTCGAAGTGGTACCGCGGCATCTTCGTCTCGGGGTAGAAGCGCTGCGGATCCGCGAGGAACGCGAGGAGCCACGCGCGGGTCACCTTCGAGCCGATCCCCGAGAGCTCGGGCGCGCTCCCGTTCCCGCGCCCCTCGACGGTATGGCAGGAGATGCAGCGCGAGACGGAGAAGAGGAGCTTCCCGCGGTCGCTGTTGCCGGCCGCCGTCACGCGCGCCGAGTCGGCCTCGAGGTCGACCGTCGGCGGCTGCACCCAGAGGAAGGCCACGAGCGAATCGATCTCGCCGGAGCTGAGCCGAAAATCGGGCATCCAGGCGGTCGGCCGGAGCGAGCGCGGCGAGTGGATCCAGGCGGCGAGCCAGGCTGGATTCGTCTTCTGAGAGAGACCGGCCAGGTCGGGCGCTTCGCTCTTCCACCCTTCGTGGCCCGCCACCTTGTGGCACCCGAAGCAGCCGACGCGCGTCATGAGCGCCCTCCCCTCGGAGAGGAGAGAGGCCTCGGGAACGGTGTCGCCCAGGTGGCAGCGGCCGCACGCCGCCTCGGTATAGCGCACCGGAAGGATGGGCGAGCTCCAGTCGCGCACGTTTCCGTGCGCCTCGGCCTTGGTGGTCGCGCGTCCCTGGCCGAGGTGGCACGAAACGCATCCGAACCGATCGAAATCGCCGGGCGTGTGCGGCGTGCGCGGGTGCGTCCGGAATGGCTCGGGGGCGCGGGCCATGCGCGCGTCCTCCACGCCGAGATGGCAGCTCGTGCAGCGGTCCACGTGGTCGTCCAGCTCCGGAATCCAGATCTGGCGCACCTCGACTTCCCGCGCCTGGGCCGTCTTGAGCTCCTTGAGCGAGGACGCGGTCTGGATCAGCCGGCGTCGGTAGTCGTTCTGGTAATGCCGGTACTCGCGGAAGTAGTCCTTGATCGGCGAGATCGCGAGCACCACGAGGAACGCCACGCTCGAGAGGAAGAACCAGAACCAGAGGCGGTCGGAGGACGGAGGGTTCGGGCTCACAGGTGCATCGACCCCTGCCACGGCCAGATCCACTTCCACCCGGGCCCGCGGAAGAAGGTGCCGATCAGCGTCAGGATGACGGCGACGGCGACGAACCAGGTCATGATCCAATCGCTCAGCCGGACCCGCAGGAGCCACCGGCGCCAGGATGGCCGGAGCCACGACGTCGAAGCGGCCATCATGGCTCCATAGAGGAGGACCGTCGGGACCAGGACGGGCCAGACCTTCCAGGCCGTGAGGAAGGCGACCATCACGGCCGTGACCGAGGTGACCCACGCCAGCTTCCTCTTGGAGAGCGACTCGAGGAAGCCGACGTTCTGGAGATTGGTCCCGAAGTACGGAATGACGACCACCGCGACCACGACGAGCCCGGGAATGAGCACGCCCGCGACGATGGGCGGGAAGTAATGGAGCAATTCCTGAAGTCCGAGGAAGTACCAGGGCGCCTTGGCCGGGTTGGGCGTGTTCGTCGGGTCGGCGATTCCCTCGAGCGGCGAGTCGAAGAGGAGCGAGAGCAGCGCCATCGCGATCACGCATGCCTGGACGAGGATGACCTCGCGGACCAGGAGGTGCGGCGCTGACAGGACGCTCTCCTCCCGGTCGGCGAGGACGCGCGCCGGAGTCTCGGGTCGCAGGACCGCGAGCCGCCGGGGCGTTGCCGTGGCGTCGCTGCTCGATTCGAGCCGGTCTTGGCTCATGACTCCTCGACTCCCGGCCGGGCCGCGCCGCGCGAGCCGGCCAGCCCACCATCCTTGCGCACGCGCCAGAGGTGCAGGCTCACGAGGAGCACGAGGCAGAGCGGCAGGATGACGCAGTGGAGGACGTAGAAGCGGAGGAGCGCGTTCGCTCCCACGATGTTTCCCCCGAGCAGGAGGTAACGGATCTTGGGGCCCAGGATGGGCATCGCCTTCACCATGTTCGTCCCGACCGACACCGCCCAGAAGGCGAGCTGATCCCAGGGAAGCAGGTACCCGGTGTAGCTGAGCAGCAGCGTCAGCAGCAGCAGCACGACGCCGACCACCCAGTTGAACTCGCGCGGCGGGCGGTAGGCCTTGTGGTAGAAGACGCGCAGCATGTGCAGGAAGACGACGAGCACCATCAGGTGCGCCGGCCACCGGTGCAGGTTCCGCAGGAACATGCCGTTGCTCACGGTGAACTGGAGCTCCTTCATGTCGTTGTAGGCCTGCGGGACCGACGGATGGTAGTAGAGCATGAGGAGGAGGCCGGTCGCGGTGAGAATGGCGAACAGGATCACCCCGATGGCCCCGAGGTAGTACGAGCTCGAGACCTCGAGCGTGCGGCGCCGGACCTTGGCCGGGTGGAGATGGAGGGCCAGGCTCTCCATGATCAGCATCACTCGGTTTCGGTTCGTCGCGCGGACGCCATGGCGCACGACGGAGCGCCAGACCCTGCTTTCGACGATCGATTCGGGCAGCCTCATCGCGATCCTCTCAGAAGCGGTAGGTGGTGCCGGCCGGAACTTCCATCGCCGTGTCCACGATCAGCTCCCCCTTCTCCGAGAGGCTCATCTGCAGCCACCGGAGGGGACGCGGCGCCGGCCCCGCCACCACGTCGCCGGCCAGCGTGAACTGGCTGCCATGGCAGGGGCAGGCGATGATGTTGCGGTCCGGCTGATAGCGCGTGATGCATCCGAGATGGGTGCAGACGGCGGAGAGCGCGCGAAATCCCTCCGTCATCCGGATCACGTAGACCCGGTGCTCCACGTTCGTGACGACCGAGCCGACGTCGATCGCTTCCGGACGCCCGAGCGAGAAGGCCGTCGGCGGCTCGAAGAGAGCGCGCGGCTTCAGGAAATCGGCGAGGACCACTCCCGCTCCCGCCGCCGCCATCGCGCAGGCGGCGAAGCCCGCCGCGACGCAGAAACCGCGGCGTGAAAGGATCGGTCCGGCCTTCTCGCCGGCCTTCTCGGCTTCGGCGTCAGACACGGGCCGGCTCCCGGATCAGGAACTGCTCCATGGTGATGGTCCCGGCCGGGCAGCGCTCGGCGCAGAGCCCGCATCGGATGCAGATGGTCTCGTCCTTGATGAGCACCGTGCCGGTCCCCTTCGCGAGCGCCGCCGCTCCCGAGTCCCCCTGCTCCGCGCGCACCAGGTCCATCAGGCCGGGCTCGATCTCGACGCTCTCCAGCGGCTCGAACGAGATGCAATTCTCCGGGCAGACGTCGGCGCACGCGCCGCACAGGATGCATTCGGTGCCCTGCTCGCGGCTCTGATGGAAGATCGTGTTCACCCAGCAGTGGAGGCATCGCGAAGCCTCGAGCCGCGCCGCCGATTCCGAGAAGCAGTGCTCGATCTCGGCGATTCCGATCCGCCGCTCGATCGGCAGGACGGGCGGCCGCTGGCGCGGCACCCCCTCGTAATCGAGCGGCCGCCGGTACCCCGGCAGGGGCTCGAGGAGCACCTCCACGGGCGGCGGGGGCGCCGCGGCGCCGCGGAGATAAGCGGCGATGGAGGCCGCGGCCCGCTTTCCGTCGGCGATCGCTTCGATCGCGATGCGTGGGCCGAACGCGGCGTCCCCGCCGGCGTAGATTCCGGGCGCGGTCGTGGCGAGCGTCTTCCGATCCACCTGGATCGTCCCGCGCGGCGTGACGGCCACCTGGTCTTCGGGCTCAAGGAACGAGAGATCGCATGCCTGGCCGATGGCGAGCACGACGGTGTCGGCCGCGATGGCCAGCTCCGTGCCGGCGCGGAACGTCGGGCGGAACCGCCCCTGCTCGTCGAAGACCGAAGCGCACTCGATGGTCTCCAGTCCGGTCACGCGGCCGCCCTCGCCGAGAATCCGCTGCGGCCCGCGCCCGGCGTGGATCACGATGCCTTCACGCTGCGCCTCGCGGATCTCCTCCCGGTCCGCCGGCATCGAATCCATCGGCTCGAGGCAGACGATCAGGACTTCCTTGGCGCCGAACCGGATCGCCGAGCGCGCCACGTCGAAGGCCGTGACGATGTTCACGGTCGGATTCACGATGTCGTCCCGCAGCGGCGTCCGGAGCGCCGATCGAGCGACGTCCACGGCCACGTTTCCGCCGCCCACCACCAGCACCCGGCGGCCGAGCTCGACGCGATAACCCATGTTCACGTTGAGGAGGAAGTCGACCCCCTTCAGCACGCCGTCCAGATCGGCGCCCGGGATCTCGAGGTCACGGCTCCGCTGAGCGCCGGGACCCAGGAAGACCGCGCGGAACCCGTCACGCCGGAGGTCCGAGAGCGAGAGGTCCCGTCCGAGACGCATGCCGAGCTTCAGCTCGACCCCGAGATTCAGGATCGCGTTGATCTCCAGCTTGATCAGCTCCCGCGGCAGCCGGTATTCGGGAATGCCCAGGCGCAGCATTCCGCCCGGGACCGCCTGGGCCTCGAAGATGGTCACCGGGTAGCCGAGCAGCGCGAGGTCGTGCGCGGCCGCGAGCCCGGCCGGCCCCGCGCCGATCACCGCGACGCGATCCTCCGGATGGCGGAGGAGGCGCTCGCCGTAGATCTCCCGCAGCTGGTCGACGTCCATCATGCTCTCGACGCCGAAGCGCTCGGTGACGAAGCGCTTCAGGGCGCGGATCGCGATCGGCTCGTCGAGCGCGCCGCGGCGGCACGCCGTTTCGCAGGGCGCGGCGCAGACGCGGCCGCAGATCGAGGCGAGTGGATTCGGACGGCGCGCGACGGCGTAGGCCTCGTGGTACTTCCCCTCGGCGATCAGGGCCACGTACCGCCCGGCTTCGGTCCCCACCGGGCAGGCCTTGAAGCAGGAGAAGTTGGTCTCGAGCCAGTCTCGATCGACGCGGCGTTCCGAATCAGGCATCGCTACTTCTTCAGCACGACGTCCGCGGTGGTCGCTCCGGCGACCTTCACCGGCTTGCTCGTCTCGGCCTTGAACTTGGGATGCCACACCTTGAGCGTGTAGGCCCCGTCGGGAACGTCATGGATCTCGTAGGCACCGGCCTTGTCGGTCACCGCGAACCACGGCGTCGGCACCGCCGCGATGAACCCCTCCATCTCGGGGTGGACCCGGCAGAGGAGTGTCGCCATGCAGCGAGCCTTGAACGTGTAGCTGCGGCTCTGCCCCTGGGGCCAGCTTCCCAGGTTGAACTGGTCGCAGCACTTGTCCGGCGAGAAGACGTTGTGGGCCACCGCGTCGCCGTTCAGGAAATCGACGGTCGTTCCCACCAGCACCGGGAGGACATGGGGCGCGAACACCAGGTTCTTCTGGTTCATCTTCGCGTGGGCGGTGGGAGCGGGAAACGTCTTCCCGGGAATCGCGTCGATGTAGACGACCGCGTCGGCGTTGGTCCTCTGGCCGGTGGCGGTCACGACGCCCTTCAGCGTCCCGGCCGCGGCGACCGAGGCCGCGGCGAGTAGAGAAACGGTTAGAGCCGATACGAATCGCAAGCGCATGATGCTCTCCTCCTCAGTTGGCGTTAATCAGAACCCCATCAAGACCCCGAGCGTCCCTCCCTCGTTGACGTACTTGCCGCCCGGGTCCTTCACCCAGTCGGCGGCCAGGAAGGTCTTCACGTTGGCGCGTGCGAGCCCTGTGATCGTGAGCGAGATCTGCTGCGTGTCCCCGTCGTCCACCTTGTAGGACTCCCAGCGGGCGGCCGGGATCAGCCACGGGTAGGTCACCCAGGTCAGCTCGGCGAACTTGTCCTTGGTGGGCACGTCGGTGGCCGTGGGATCGGCGATGAAGAGCTGGTCATCGGTACGGTGCACGTACCCGGCGTGACCCATGAGGTCGTGGTAGTTGATTGCCGCGTCGGCCCCATAGAGACGGAACTTGTCGTGGGGGTTTTCGGGGTCGGCTGGGTCGCCGAGGAAGCTCTTTCCGCGATAGGCGAAGCCCGAGATGGCGAGCGACGTCTCGCTCCACGGCTTCGTGCCGCCGGGCATCGCCGCTTCGGCTCCGCCCTTCGTGACGCCGTCGAATGGAAGGCCGCCGAACTTGTAGGCCACGCGGCCGTACACGTCCTTCGAGGCGTCGCCGATGCTCCCCGAGCCCTCGACCACCCCGGCGTTGTAGAGGAGCCGGTGCTGGATGACTCCGAACCCTTCGAGTCCCTGCTGGAATCCCTCCGGCGCCCACGGATTGTCCCCCGCGGGGGCGGTGAGGACCATCAGCTCCTGGTCGAAGATGGACCGATGCGTCGAGACCAGCATGAGGCCCGGCTCGAACGAACCGACCTTGAACTGGAGCTCCGGCCCGCTCAGCGGGCGGACCTGCACGTTGACCCGCTCCATCGCGGTCTCAATCCCTTCTACGTCAGCTCCATTACGCGAGAAATCCACCGATCCCCAGAACGAGAGATGCTCGTCGAGCGTGCCCGCACCGAAGATCTCCAGCTCGCCACCCATGCCCTGGAACGTGACCGCCTTGGCCGCGTGGTCGTAATCGATGGTGCTGGTGTAGACGACCGCGACGGGCGGCATGCCGGGAATCGTTCCGGGCCACAGCGCCTTCGGCCAGAGCTTCTTGTACCCCTCCGCCCCGAGCGGCACCGGCGGGATCTTGGTCATTTCTTCGTCCATGCCGGCCGGGAACCGGTACCCGTTCAGCCGGAACGCCTCCCCGAACGGCGTGAGCGCGGGCGGAGCGACGTGGCAGGTGGCGCAGCTCGTCTGGTACTTGCGCGCGAACGCGGGAATCGCGTAGACGCTTCGAGCCGCGAACAGCGAAGCGGGAAGCAGCACGACCAGCATGAGGATGAGATTCCTGCACCCCTCGAGGGCGGGCTTCCATCCGGCGCGTAGCATGACTCTTCCTCCTCGGTTGTGGTTCGGTGGACGAGAGGAAGACTAGGCGGCGCGCGGTGCAGCCACAATCCGCACAAGGAATCATTCTGCTGATGCAGATGCATCAGACGGGCGGGGCCGCCCTCAGAGCAAGTGCGTTCGCAGCGCCAGCGAGACGGCTTCGAGCTTGCTGTGGACCTCCAGCTTTCGGAGGATGTTCTGGACGTGGTTCCGCGTCGTCGTGACGCTGATGAAGAGTGAATCGGCGATCGCCTGGGTGCTGGCGCCCTCGGCGAGGAGTCGGAGGATCTGGATCTCCCGCGACGTGAGCTGCGGCGAGGGCGACGCTGCCGCGGCTGCCGCCGCTCCGGTCGCGACCGGAGCGCTCACGATGGGGTGCTGCTCCGTGAGGATGCGGCGGACGAGGGTGTTGGCCTCGCGATGGCGATCCACGGCTTCGATGAAATGGACGAGCGTGAATTGCCGGGAGCGCGGGCCCGGGAACACGACGATCGAGACGTGCGTGGGAATCATCGCGCCCGACTGCGCCCGGATGTCGAGCTCGAAGTGACGCACCGGCTCGTGCCGCTCGACCATGAAGACGAGCGAGCACTGGCGGTCGCAGAAGCGATTACCGAAGACGTCGCGACCGCAGATGATCTCGTGGCACGATTTGCCGAGGACCTGGGAGGCGGAGTAGCCGAGCATGGCCTCCGCGCCCTTGTTCCAGACCGCGATCCGACCCTTTTCGTCGGTGGCGAACGCGGCGGCGCCGGACCGTGCGATGACATCCAGTGGATCGGCCATCGAGTCGAACCTTCACCCCCGTGAGCGCGCGATCCGAAGCGCCGGCGCTGATCCGCGCCGACCCCCCCGGGAGGCACACCCCTCGTTGTGGGGGAGAGCGATCGGCAGGCTCTCCCGATGAAGATCCGCAGGCAACCTCGATTGCCGCGGTACTGCGGGCCTCAGATATACAGACAGTAGCGTCCAGTATACTGCTCCAGCCCGGATTCAAGGACCGGAATTCGGGCTACATGGACGGGATCGGAATCCGCCCGGTCATGCTCGAAGCCGGCGCGCGGCTCGCTACGTATGGATACCTGGTTCTCGCGGCACCACCCGGATCGCACCCGAGCGCCCGAAGTCGATCCGTCCCGAACCCTGATTCGTCAGGTCGATCGTGGTCCCGCGCGCGATCGCTCCGCCGCGCCATGAGATCCCGTTCTCGAGCGAGATGAGCGCGGCCTCGTCCGAGCGCCGCCCGAAGAACTGTCCCGTCACCTCGATCCGCCGGGGTTCGGCGTAGGCGACGCGGACGATCTCCTTCCCTCCCTCCTGGACGACGAGCGTGTGCGCGTCGCGCGCGGGACGGACGCCTGCGGGCCGGCTGAAGGGGAACGTATTCTCCTGGATCCCGGTCGCGACGCGGTCGTGCGCGCCCACGACGCCGCTGACCTTGAGACCCGAGCGGCGGAGGTCGAGGACGAGGAACTCCTTCCCGTCCGCCGAGAGGACGTACCGCTCCGAGGGCGCGACCCGCAGCACCACGTCGCCGAGCACGAGGGACATCGAGCTCTCCATGGCGGGGAGGAGCGTGGGCGGTCCGGGCGGCTTGTGGAGCGTCACCGCCATGACCGTGGCGGCAACGACGCAGCCGACCGCGATGACGCCGGACCGGAGCGCCTGTCGCATCTGTCGCGTGCGCAGGAAATGAACGAGGGTGACCGCCGCGACGAGGCCGCCGAACAGCAGCCCGGCCTCGGGCAGGTACTGCGGGTCCATGGGAACGACGAGAATCATGGCGACTCCCTCCGCTTCATGACGTCACCGGCGCCGCATTTCAGTGGATCGCGGCTGCGAGGAACAGCCCGAGCCCCGCGAGCCCGATGAGCGTCGAGCCGAACCAGACGAGGCGGATCCGCGTCAGCGCGGCCACGGCGCCGAGCGCGATCGCGACCTGGAAGAGGGCGACCGAGTTCGCGTACCGGTGATGCCGCTCGAGGAGCCGGTCCGCCTCGGCCGACTTCGCGTCACGCTCCTTCTCCTTCTTCCGCGCTGACTCCTGGATGGCGGCCTGCTCCTGCACGTAGCGCTTCGCGCGGTCCTCCATCGTGGCCGGCGGCGTCTTGGCGCCCGCGATCCAGGGGGCCTCCTGCGCCTCGGCGATCGCCGCCTTGATCCCCTTCGCCTGGTAGTACGCCCACTGGTCCGACGCCTCGGCCTGGATCCGCGCCGCGTCCGTCTTGAGCACCAGCGCCTCGTTCGCGGTCGCTCCGGCCTGGAGCGAGGCCACGGCCGCGAGCGCGGCGATCAGCGCCGTGGTGAGCGCGATCCGCCTCAGGAACGAATCCGCGCCGTGATGCGCCTCCTCGTGGATGGTCTCGTGCACGCGATCGAGATCGACTTCCTGTTCTTCGGGCATCTCCCTCCTCCACGCTGCGTGGGAACGTCGAACCTCACCCGGGCGCCGCGGGCCTCGAACCGGTGGCTCCTCAACGTACTACGCAGGGGCTCCCGGCGCCACGGCCCGCCGCGGGCGCCGCCTCTGCTGACATGCCCGGCCCCGGAGCCTAGACTCTTGGCCCATGCCCCTCGCACCACGAACCCGCCTGGGGTCCTACGAGGTCCTCGAAGCGATTGGCGCCGGCGCCATGGGCGAGGTCTATCGCGCCCGGGACCTTCGCCTCGGCCGGGACGTGGCGATCAAGGTGCTCCCCTCCGAGGTCTCCTCGAGCGCCGAGCGGATCGCCCGGTTCGAGCGCGAGGCGCGGACCGTCGCGGCCCTGAACCACCCGAACATCGTGACGATCTTCTCGGTGGAGGATGACGAGGGGACCCGCTTCCTGACCATGGAGCTCGTCCGGGGCGAGTCCCTGTCGAATCTCGTCGTTCCCGGCGGCCTGCCCCTCGCCCGGCTGCTCGAGCTCTCCGTCCCGCTCGCCGACGCGCTCGTCGCCGCCCACGAAGGGGGTGTCGTTCATCGCGATCTCAAGCCCGGCAACGTCATGGTCACGCGCGAGGGGCGCGTGAAGGTCCTCGATTTCGGCATCGCGAAGGTGGCCGCTCCCGACGATGGGGACCCGGCCGGCTCGACGCTCGACTCGCCGCTCTCCCATGAAGGGCAGGTGCTCGGGACCGTGCCCTACATGGCGCCCGAGCAGGTGCGCGGCGAGCCTGCCGACGCCCGGAGCGACATCTTCGCGCTCGGGATCATCCTCTACGAGTTGATCGCGGGGCGCCGCCCGTTTCACGGCCGGACCGCCGCCGACGTCGCCTCCTCGATTCTCCGGGACGCGCCCGAGCCTCTGCCGGCCATCCGACCCGGGCTTCCCGCGGATCTGGTGCGTCTCGTCGAGCGATGTCTCGAAAAGAACCCGGGCGAGCGCCTCCAGACCGCGCTCGACGCATCGAACGAGCTCCGTGCGATCCGGCGCGCGTTGGAGGGCGGCGTTCCGCAGCGCCCCGCCGTCGCGAAGGTGGCGTCGATCGCGGTGCTCCCGTTCGTGAATCGAAGCCCCGACGAGGGGGACGAGTACTTCTCGGACGGCCTCTCGGACGAGCTCCTCAACGTCCTCGCGAAGATTCGCGGTCTTCGCGTGGTCGCGCGCACATCGGCGTTCACGTTCAAGGGAAAGAACGCCACCGTCGCCGAGATCGGCAAAGCCCTGAACGTGGCGACCGTGCTCGAAGGGAGCCTCCGGAAAGCCGGGAACCGGATCCGCATCTCCGTCCAGCTCGTGAACGTTTCGGATGGCTACCAGATCTGGTCCGGCGCTTACGACCGCACGCTGGACGACATCTTCGCGGTGCAGGACGACATCACGCGCTGCGTCGTCCAGGAGCTGCGTGCCGCGCTGCTCGGCGAGAGCCCCGACTCGGACGCGAGCGGAAAGCTCAAGGCGGAAGTCCTGAACGCGGTGAAGGGCCGGGCCGCCGACCCGGAGGCGCATCGGCTCTTCCTGCAGGCGAGGCAGTTCATGAACCGGTTCACGCGTGAGGACACCGCCAGGACGATCGAGTATCTGAAGAAGGCGCTCGAGATCGATCCCGGTTTCGCGCTCGCGTGGGCGGAGCTGGGGCGCGCCTACTGGAGGGAGGGCGGCTTCGGCTGGGTCCCGCCGGATGGCGCCGCGCGCCGGTCCCGGGACGCGCTGCGGCGGGCGCTCTCGATCGAGGCGGACCTGGCCGAGGCGTACGGGTACCTGGGCTGGCTCCAAATGGTCCACGACTACGACTGGCAGGGCGCCAGACGTTCCTACCAGCGTGCGCTCGAGCTCGCGCCGGACAATGTGCGGTCCCTGAACGGGGCGGGCGGGCTTGCCTCGTTCATGGGCCAGACCGACGAAGCGATGCGCTGCTACCGCCGCATCATCGAGCTCGACCCCCTCGACGCGCTGGCGCACCACAACATGGGCCACATGTACTATGCAGTGGATCGCTGGGACGAATGCGTGGCGGCCTGCCGGAAGGCTCTCGACCTCGCGCCCCAGAGCTTCTTCACGCGTGCTTTGCTCTCACTGGCGCTGGCCGCACTCGGACGGCGGGAGGAGGCGCTGGCCGAGGCCGACGCCGAGCGGGATCCGGAGATCCGCCTCTGGGCGCTCGCGATCGTCCGGTACCTGTTCGGTCTCCACCTCGAGTCGGATGAAGCCCTGCACGAGCTGATCCGCGACCATGCGGGCGACTGCGCGTGCCAGATCGCGCTGATCTACGCCGTGCGTGGCGACGTCGATGCCGCGTTCACCTGGCTCGACCGGGCGCTCGAGCAGCGGGACAGCGGGCTCCCGGGAATGCTGCCCAACCCCCGCCTTCGTCCGCTGCACGGCGACCCGCGCTGGAAGGAGTTCCTCCGGAAAATGGGTCGCGAGGCCTAGCCGGCAGCGGGAGCGGCATCAGCGCCTCTGTCCCCAGAGCGCGCGGTCGAGCCCCACGCCCGAGTAGAGCGCGATGATGTGCCCGATGTCGCCGAACCGCTCGGGATAGACGAGGAGCTTCGCCGCGAGGGCGATCGTGGCGACGGCGAGCCAGCGCGTTCGGGTCCGGTACTCGAGCCGGCGAATCCATCCCCCCATGCATCCGAATCCGCCGAACGAAGCGCCCACGTCCCCGGCCGGCGCCCAGTCCCACTGGACCGGCGCGCCCGCGAGGTGGAGCGGATAGACCACGAGGGCCGCGGTCAGGAGGAGCGTCGCGACGTTGGCGAGGAAGAAGAGGACGATCGCGCGCAGGGTACCGAAGCGCCGCTCGTAGATCCCCACGGAGACGATCAGGAACGCGAGGATGCCCACGAGCATCAGGAGATTCCGTACGAGGAGGATGTTCGTGAAGAGGCTGTGCCAGTGCCCCTGCCAGAAGTAGAGCGGGCCGAAGCCCCACTCGTAGCGGATCGCGCGGTCCAATCGCCCCGCGGCGGAGCCGTTCGTGAGCGCGATGACGAGGATGGCGGCGTCGAGGAGGGCCGTGAACGGCGCGCGGACGACCGCGGCCGGCAGTCCCCGGAGATGATCGAACCTCACCGGGAGCCCGTGATCCGGGCGCGGCGTCCTACGGCCGGGATGGAATCAGAAGCCGCGCGAACTGGGACAGCTCCTCCCCGTTCAGGTCCGAGACGATCCAGTAGGCCATCGCCGCGCCCCTCCCCCGGATCACGTGGTACCCCTGACGCGTATCCGGAGCGGAGATCGATTCGCCTCCCTGGGAAGCGGGCTCGATGAAGACGTTGATCACGTGCCGGCGCCGCTCGTAGACGAGCGCCGCGACGGCGCGTCCGTGGAGGTAGTCGAGCCGACCTCCGACGAGAGGATAACCCCGCGCCGCGAAATCCGTCACGGGAGGCGAGAAGTCGAGCTTCCCCGCGAACCACGGCTTGACCGTGTGCTGGTCGGTCGAGGCGACGTCGGTCAGGTGGCCGGCCATCAGCGAGCGCACGTGACTCGCGACGACGTCACGGGCGAGAGCGTCCGAGTCCGACGAGCGGGAGCCGGCGAGCCACGCCCCTCCGGCCACGAGAACGAAAGCGGCCGCCGCCCCGACCCAACGCCACATGCCGAGCGCGGGCCGCGGCGTCGCGTGGGCGAGCTCCCGGCGCACGCGCGCCCGCAGGGCCGCCGGCGCGCGATGGTACTCGAGCCCGCGCCGGACCTCATCGCTCGCCCGGCGCTGCGCTTGCAGCGCCGTGGCGCAGTCCGCGCACGAGCGCACGTGGGCCGCGACCGAGCGGCTCGTCGCGGGATCGAGCTCGTCGTCGAGGTGCGCGGCGAGAAGCTGCCGCGTCTCACGACACTCCATCGCGAACCTCCTTCCCCGGCACGCCGAGCGCGCGGGCGAGCCGCTCCCGGGCGCGCGCGAGGCGCGACATCACGGTGCCGACCGGCACGCCCGTGATCTGCGCGATCTCCTTGTAGGACATCTCCTCGAGCTCACGCAGGACGAGGGCTTCCCGGAACTCGACGGGCAGCCGGGCGAGCGCGGCGTCGAGCGAGTCCGCGGCCGCCTTCCGATCGAGGTCCACCTCCGGCCCGGGCATGGCGTCGGTCTCGGTGTGCTGCTCCTCGTCGAACACGATCCGCTCTCCCGCAGCCCGCCGCCGGCGCAGCTCCGTGAAGCAGACGTTGCGCACGATCGCGAGCAGCCAGGGCCGTCCGTCGCCGCCCCGGAACCCCGCGAAGTGTCGGATCGCTCTCAGGAACGCCTCCTGGACCATGTCCTCCGCGTCCTCGGCGTCCCGCATGATGTGCCTCGCCAGGTTGTAACCGGCGTCCAGGTGCGGAAGCACCTCGACGTCGAAGCGACGCCGCGCCTCCACGGAGAGTTCCGATCCGGAACCGGCATCGTCTCGCTTCCGGCCGAAGATCATGAGCTGCATTCCACCGTTCTGGACTCGTTGGCGGGTCCGTTTATTCCCGCTTTCCGGGGGATTTTGGCGCGGGGAATAACTTCGTGCGCCCCCGCGTCAGGTCGTGCGAAGCGGCACACCGGCTCCCGCTCGGGGGGCAGGGTGCCCCGACCCCAATCCGGAGGCATACGATGAATACCCCGCTCCGAAATCACGCCCCTGCCCTCACGCTGCTCGCTCCCACGCTCGCGCTCCTGCTCGCCGGAGTCGCGAGCGCCCATGACCGTATGAAGCCGGCTCATCCCGCCGATGCCAAGTCCGCGCCCACAGTCGTGGAGGTGCGGCTCTCGGAGTGGAAGGTCACGCTCACTCCCTCCACCGTGCCTCCCGGGGCCGTCTCCTTCCACGTGACCAACGCGGGAACCATCGGCCACGCCTTCGAGGTGGAGGGTAGCGGCGTCGAGCGGAGCACGTCCCCGCTCTATCCCGGAAAGGACGCCACCCTTCTCGTGAATCTCCAGCCGGGATCGTACGAGGCCTACTGCCCGGTCGGGAAAGGATCGCACGAGATGCTGGGAATGAAGGGTACCGTAACGGTCCGGCCGGCGCGGGCCGCGCGAAGCGCTCATACCGCCATGGCCGACGCACACGAAGAGATGCGCATGGCCGACGGCGTGCCCGCGGTCCAGGCGATGCGCGTCGTGGGCGGCGGGCCGGTGATCCAGATCCTCCCCGGCCCCTTCCCGTTCGCCGACAGCGCGCGCGCGGTGATCCAGACCCGCCCGGCCGATCAGATGGCCGATCTCGACAAGAAAGTGCACCTCGGCCCCTATTCCAACAATGTGGCCGCGATCCAGGGCGACATCGCGCTCTCGGCCTTCGACCGGGGAGCCCACGGCGACTCGGTCTCGGGCGAGGCGGCCTTCACGGGGCGCGACGGCAAGCGCTGGAGGGTCGTCCTCGACGGGGTCCAGACCCAGGACATTCCGTTCAATCCGCGGTTCGGCGGCGTGATCATGGGCCTCTACTATCACGGCGCGTCGAACGTCCACACGCCGCTCGTGCCGACGATCCAGAGCTCGCTCGCGCTCTGGGCCTTCGCCCACGTGTACGAGGACGGCCGGCTCGCGGCCGATCACGCGATGGTCCACATCATGTTGCTCTCGAGGACCCGCCATCCCGGCGACTGGGCTCTGGACTGCTGGGACTGCTCCGGTCGACCCGTCGAGGAGCTTCAGCTCCAGGTGACGCCGGCGCCGAACGGTCAGCCGTTCGATTCGCCGGGAGGATTCCTCTTCGTGAACTGGGAGAAGTCGGTCGGAACGCCGATGAAGGCGCCGGCGGGGCGGGCGGAGAGCTGAATCGGCGCGCCTGGGCCTGGGGTCGAGCACGCGATCGAAGAGGATCGCGTGCTCGCGTCCGGCCGCGTCGAAGACGCGCAACCATTTCACGAAGTTGGATTTTGCGAATAACGGTGCCGCCGATTTGGGCAGGCGTTCTGCGGCTCAGATTCGTGGCGCGAGGGTCTTCGTCGCCCAGAGCCGCCATTCGCCGGCTTCGGTCCGCTCGCGCAGGAGCATCTCCCAGCAGCCGCGCTCTGACTGCCAGGTGAACGTGTTCGAGAACTCGCCGTCCGGGTATTCGAAGAGGAACTCGATCGAGTCTCCGCGCCGCGTTCCGACGCCAAGGACGCGCGAATACGCCGCGCCGAATCGATCGAAAAGATGCAGGACGTAGGTGCCGTCTCCCGGGTCATAGCCGAGCATGTACAGAGCCTCGTACGGACTCTTCCCTTCCGGAGCCCGGGTCTCCCGGAAGTGCATCCGGACGTACTGGTCCTGGAGCGTCCATTCACCGGTGACGTCTTGCCGCAGCTCCTCCGAGCCGCGCCGTCCCGTCAGGGTCCAGGATCCGACGAGGTGATCGAGCAGGTCGTCTCTGGCCACGCCCGGATGGTACACGAGGACCGCCCCGGAGCGGCGGCTGGTCCGGCCGCGCGAGACGCCCGGAGGCTCCCTTCCGGCCCGATCAGGCTCCGGGCGGAGGGGGCGGCACGAGCAGCCGCGCGAGATCGGGCACCGACGTGATCGGGACCCACGCCGCCATTCCCACCGTCCACGCGTGGCTCTGCGCCGTGACCTCGCCGCGGGCGGCGGCCTGGCGGACCTGGTCGACCGTGAAGGGCCCGCTCGAGCGCCCCGCCGTCGCGACGTACCAGGCCGCGTCGGCCTGCGGCGTCGGGGGAATCACCGCGGTCGCCGGACGTGGAACCGCCGCGCTCGCGTACGCCGCCCCCATCCCAAGCCCCACGCCCGCGCCGGCCACGCCGCCCGAGGGGTTCGCCGCCGCGACGGGCGTCGCGGCGCCGACCTGATAGCGCTGGTAGCGCTCGACATCGCCGACGATCTCCATGCTGGAGCGGGCGTCGAGCGCCTGCTCCACCTGGTCGGGGACGGAGACGTTCACGATGTAGAGCTGCGGCATGTCGAGGCCGTACTCGTCGTCGATCTGGGCGAGCACGCGCGAGCGGAGCTCCTCCGAGAGCGCGAGGTAGTTCGTCGCGATGTCCGTGAGGGCGATCTGCTTCGAGGCGATCAGCTCGGAGAAGGTCGTTGCGATGATCGAGCGGAGGAGGACGTCGATCTCGTCGGCCTGGAACGAGCCGTCGGTGCCGACCAGCTCGCGCAGGAGCGCCTCGGGCTTCGCCGCACGAAGGGTGTAGGTGCCGAACGCGCGCACCCGGACCGGGCCGAGCGAGGGATCGCGGAGGATCACCGGATTGGGCGTCCCCCACTTGAGCTCGGTGATCTGGCGGGTCGCGACGAAGTAGACCTCGGCCTTGAACGGACTGTCGAAGCCGTACTTCCATCCGCGGATGGTGCTCAGGACCGGGAGATTCTGCGTCGTCAGGGCGTAAGTGCCGGGCGCGAAAACGTCGGCGATGCGCCCCTGCTCCACGAAGACCGCCGACTGCCCGGGCCGGACGACCAGCCGCGCACCGTTCTTGATCTGGTTGTGGTAGCGGGGAAACCTCCAGACGAGCGTGTTGCGCGAGTCGTCCACCCACTCGACGATGTCGACCAGCTCGCCGCGCAGTTTCTCTACGATTCCCATCGGTCCCTCCGTGTGAACGCCGCGTCGTCAGACGCGACGCTGAAGCAGCTGCAGGAGCACATCGCTCAAGGTGACCGGTCGCTGTCGCGAATCGTGGAGCCGCTCCTCGCCCAGGATGCTCTCCGCCGCCGCGACCGCGGCGACGCGCTTCGGGTCGGCGGTGAGGGCCCAATCCTCGCCGTCGGTCACGCGCAGGCCGCCCTGGATCACGAAATCGGCGATGTCCTCCAGCTCGTGGGCGTCGAGCCAGGTCCCGTGGCTCGCGCACCAGTCGACCACCACGCCCGAGCGCCGGCCGAAGTTCCGGCGCTGCATCATGACGCCGCACTCGGGGCACTTCCGGTAGGTGAACTCCGGCTGCCACTTCGACCGACGCTCGTGGTGCGCGGCGTCGGGCGCGGTGGCTCCCTGCGCCTGGAGCCGCACGCGAATGCGGTCGATCAGGCGGTCCATCACGTCGCCCGGGGTCCAGAGCCCGAGGCACGACGGGCACTCATCGACCCAGATTCCGCCCAGGTTGCGCGAGGCGAGTGTCGCATCCGCGCAGACTGGGCATTGCAGGCTGGAGGTGCGGGTCCGGATCGGCTGGGGCAGGAACGCCAGGCCGCAGGCGACGCAGAAGCGGGCCGATTCCGGATTCTGCGCGTAGCACTCGGGGCAGACCGGGCCGGAGGGCGCGGGGCGTCGGATGACCGCCGCGCCGCAGTAGGAGCAGACCCGCTCGTTATCGCCGACCAGCGCCCCACAGGCGGCGCAGCGCGTGACCGCGACGTCCTTGGCGCGCGGCGGCTCGGCCGGGAAGGCCGCGCCGCAGCGGCAGTGGATCGTGGGACCCTGCGCCTGCGCAGCGTCGTACTGGGCGTGGCACTGGGGACAGGCGACGAGCTTCACGGGCTCTCCGGATCGGCGCGAGAACGGGAGAAAACGGGACCCCGTAAGGATCGGCCGATCCGGATGAGACCTTGAGCGAGCGCCCCAGGGAGCGCGACTAGTGCATCAACATCGCAGGCGGAGACGCCGCCGCCCGAACCTGCATCGCCTTGTACTCCGCGGCGGAGAGGTGCGGAAGCTTCGTGACGAACGCGGTCATGGCCCAGAGCTCCTTGTCGGAATGCGTGGGGCCCCAGGCGGGCATGCTGCTGAACTTGAGCCCGTTCCGGATGATCCAGTAGATCTGGGCCGGCGTCCATTCGGGCGCGCTCTCCGCAAGGTCCGGAGCCTCCGGCCAGAGACCGTGCGCGATGTCTCCCGGCTTGATGCCCGGGGCGCCGTGGCAACCGACGCACATCTCGTCGTAGTGGCGGAACCCCATCTCGACCATCGCCGAATCGGTGAGCGGCGGAGCCGTGATATTGCGCGCGTGCTTCTGGACCGAGTGGACCATCCCGTTGTCGAGCGCCCAGTTCACGAGCGAGTTGTCATGGTTCGAGGTGCTCACGTTGTAGGCGCCCGAGTACATGCCGGCGAGACCGATCACGACGACGAGGACGAGGAGGACGATCAGGGTCACGAGGATCTTCATCTTGGCTCCCAGGTGGGTCGAGGTCGATCCCGATCGGTGAACGTCCGAGCGGGACGGCTGGCTCTGTTCGAGGTTGCCGTCAGGAATGGTACACCGGAGGCTCCGGTTTCCGGCGACTGAACGCCCCGCTCACGGCCGCGGAGCCTGGAACGTCCCGTGCTCTCTCGTCGTGTTGCCGGCCCGGTCCGTCGCCACGATGAGCACCTCGTGGGAGCCGGGCTTCGGCGGCTGAACGGGCCGCCACCGAAGGCGGCGGGTCTCCGGGTCCCACTCGGTCGGGACCCGCGCGCCGTCGATCTCGAGCCAGGAGGCGCGCCCGTCGACGCCGCTCCCCTGCTCGACCACGGACGCCTCGACCGACCATCGGCTATACGGCCCGTGCGCGGCGCGGCGCAGCGGGCTCACGAGCGCGACACGCGGCGGGGTCGTGTCGCGAAACAGTGCGAACGGCCCGAGCCCGCGCGTCTCCGCGCTCACGGTTCTCTTCAGGCTGTCGCGATCCGCTCCGATCCAGTCCCATCCGCCCCCGTCGAGGCGGCAGACCCCGACGCGGTCGGCCGGCATTCCGACGGGGATGACCAGGGTCACCGACACCGGGCGGCGCAGGGGCAGCGTGCGAGGGCCGATTTCCCAGGCCCGGCTGACCGGACTGAGGCCGGCCGTTTGTCCCGGAGCCGCGCCGTGGTTGGCGAAGACGAATCCCGTTTCGAAGAGTGCGTGCGCGGGGACTCGGAGCCGTTGTCCTTCGTCGCCAATCTCGAGGGAATCGCCGGGCGCGGCCCACGCTCCGAGCACGACTCCTCCTGCCTGGCGGGACTTCCCGTCGAGCGCCGTCAAGCGTGACGCGACCGCCACCGTCGCGGCATGCCCCGGTGCGCCGGGAAGTGGCGGCCGGAAGACGGCGCACCACTCGTTTCCGACTCGCGTCGCGCGCCGGGACCAGGGGCCTACCTGGAGATCGGCCCCGCCAGGAGCGACGCCCGCCGGGATGCTCCATCGGATGTTCCCGCCGGGAAGCGACGTGATCTCCCCCGGGAGGTCGGTCCATGGGACATTCCCCTTCCACCATCCGGAGCGAGGGGGCGCGGGCGGCTCGTCCACGCGGAGCACGATCGTTCTGCGAACGATGCCGCCGGCGACGTCACGTGCCCAGAGCTCGAGGGTTCGGGGTGGATCCCCGGGACGCACGTCGATCGTGCCGGCAGCTTCGGAGTGCGGCTCGTCCGAGCGCAGGAACCGGGGCCGAAACCCGGGAGGCGCCCAGAGCACGAGCCCCTTCCCTCCCACGACCCGGCCCGAGTCGTGGACGTACTCTCCTTCGACCATGTCCGTGGCCCAGGAGACGCTGTCGAAGCGGCAGATCGTCGACTTCCCTCGCCACGCGAGCCCCACTTCCCAAGGGACCATCCGGTCGACGCCGCTCCAGGACCCGTCGCGCGCGTCGACGACGGCGCGCAGCCGGCCGATCGCGCGCACCGTGTCCGCGCGACCGAGCGTGATCGTGACCGGGCCCATTCCTCCCGCGACGCTCGAGGAGTCGTCGAGCGGCTCGAGCGTGACGCGTGGGAGCTTCGGAGCCCGCCGGCGCGTGAGGACGAGACCGGCGCGCTCGGGCTGATAGGCAAAGTCGCCGCGACGGATCTCGAAGTGGAGATGGGGGCCGCCGGCGCCGCTTTCCCCGGACCAGGCGACGACCTGGCCCGCGCGAACGGGGAATTGATTCGGCCCGGGCCAGAGGTCCTGCTCGTACTGACCACTCGAGTCCTGAGCTTCACGAACGTAGCGGTCCACCGGACGCATGAAGGCGTCGAGGTGGCCGAGCTGGAACGTGCGGCCGTCCTTCGCCCGGATGTAGAGCGAGCGCCCGTAGCCGACGCCGGAGCAGCGCACGCGCTCCACCCAGCCGCTCTCGGGGGCGCGCACCGGTTTTCCGACACGGCGTCCCGTGCTGAAGTCGAAGCCCGCGTGGAAGTGGTTCTGCCGGTAGTCGCCGAATCCGCCGGTGACCGCGAGCGGAGGCGCAAGCGGAGTGCGCTTCAAGGGCGCCCCGAACGGCGGCGCTGTGCTCGATCGCGCGGATCCGGGAACGCATGAGATGAGGAGGATGCAGGCGATGACGGCCGTCGCGAGCTTCATGATCGGAGTCTATCCGCCCGCAGGGGGCCTGTCTTCACCAGCCCTGCTACTTCTTCAGCGACACGTCCTGCTTCTTGTACCCCGACGGAGTCTCGAAGAGATCCTTCGCGAGCGCCTTCCGGTCGAAGGACGCGAGCGTCATGTCGAGCGTCATCTTGCCGTTGTCGAAGCAGCGCGTCACGACGGGATAGCCGTCCACGCTCGTGTCCCACTGGAATGCGCGCGGGCTGTCGCCGCCCGATCCGCCGCCGGCCGGCTGGACCATGATGAGGAAATTCCGCAAGTAGTCCTGCATCGCCAGGATCGTCTTGTGCTCCGCGTCGCTCATCGTGAAATCCTTGGACGTGGTTCCCCAGTACTCGGCCCGCTTGTCGTCGCCGCGCATCACGTCCACGCGCGTGCAGTCGTATCCGCCGATCGTCTTCTTCTCCTGCGACCAGACGTACTTCGTGGGGGGAGGAGCCTGCGCCGAGAGGGCTCCCTGCATCATCTTCTCCGCCATGGCCCGCTGGTCGGGCGGGAGCTTCTCCATCTGCTTCTGAGCTTCCGCCATCATCGAGGCGGCGTCGTTCTGCATCCCCGCCCGGTCCAGATCGAAGTAGGACTTGGTCTCGTCGTCGATCACGCGCAGCCGGTGATCCGATTCCACGAAGATCATCCGCGCCGACCGGGCGCCCTTCATGACCATCGCGATCCGCCCCTTTTCGATCGAGAACTGGGCGGTGACGGGAATCTCCTTGCCGTCCACGACCTGGGTGCCGCGGTAGAAGGTATTGAGCTGCGCCGCGGCCGGAGCAGCGATGGCGAGGAGGAGCAATGGGATCAGAGAGGAGTGGCGCATGGGATCTCCTGGGTCCGGTTCCTTCGCGCTCGGATGTCGGTGTCGGAAATCGAGAGCCCCGGGCGCACGCCGTATGGATGGCATGCGCGCCGGGGTTCGGTGCTGCGGAGACGATCCGCCGAGACGCTACTTCGAAGCGGGTTCGGCGGCCTCTTGCTTTGCGATGATGTGCCTGCTGATCTTCGCGTACTCCTTCGCCGTGACGATCTTCTTCGACTTGAGCTCGGCCTTGGTCTTGTAGGGGCGCCCGTCGATGATCTTCTCCGCGGTGGCCTCGCCGATGCCCGTGAGGGTCATCAGCTCGTCCTTGCTCGCGGAGTTGATGTCAATCTTCGGCTTGGCCTCCGCCTTCGCCGCGGTCGTCTTATGGGTCGTCTTGCGGGTCGTCTTGTGGTGCTTGGCCTTGGATGGCGCCGGACTCGCGGCCGCGCCACTGTCCGCGCCCGCGGCGGGCGCCTGCTGGCCGTAAGCGCCGAGCGGCAGTGCGAAGAGAGCCAGCGCGAGCAGCAGGGTCCACAGTCTCGGGTACTTCATCGAGTTCCCTCCTGGAAGGGCATCCACAGCCGGGCCGCGGCCCTGCCCCGGGGCGCGGTCCTGCGGGCGGCCAGGGGGCCGCTCCGAACGCCGACCGATTCTGCTCCGGCGCGGCCTTGGGCGCAACCGGTTCCCTGCCAGCCTGGCACGATCGCGGGCCCATCTGTCAGGCAGCCGGCCCCCCGCGGCGGCGTGGCCACCGTCCATCCCCATGGTGCGCAAGGATCGGGCGGGACCGGGCCTCCGCGGCCGGCTGGCATGTCCCATGCCCTCCGAACCGGTTGGGACCCTGACGTTCATTTGCCGTCGCTCGGAACGTCCGAGCGACCGGAGGGAGCGAGATGAGCACGGCTGATTCGGGTGCATATCCACGTGCGCGGGGACAGGTCGCGGCGGGTTTCGAGCAGGTGCGGGTCGAGTTCGAGCGCAATTTCCGGGAGCGGGGCGAGATCGGAGCCGCGGTGGCGGCGTACTGGCGCGGTGCCAAGGTCGTCGACCTCTGGGGCGGAAGGCGCTCCCCCGAGGACGACGACCCGTGGGAGCGGGACACGATGGTTCTCGTGAACTCCACCACGAAGGGTATGGCCGCGATGGCCGTGGCCGTGGCGAACGCGCGCGGGTGGCTCGACTACGATGCCCGGGTCACCCGATATTGGCCGGAATTCGGTCAGTGCGGCAAGGACGAGATCACGATCCGTCAGCTCCTGGACCACCAGGCCGGTCTCGTCTGGCTCGACGAGGAGCTCGGCATCGAACGGCTGCGCGACCTCGACGACGTCGCCCGCGTGCTCGCGCGCCAGAAACCGGCGTGGGTCCCGGGGACGCGGCATGGCTACCATGCCATGACGGTTGGGCTCTACATGCAGGAGATCGTCCGGCGCGCCGATCCCAGCCACCGCACGCTGGGGCGGTTCTTCCGCGAGGAGATCGCGGCGCCGCTGGGGCTGGACTTCTACATCGGACTGCCGCCCGAGATCCCGAACGACCGGCTGGCCACGCTGAAGCACTTCACGCCGGGACGCGCCCTCCGCGCGCTTCCGACCACGCCCGGGCCGCTGGCCCTCCGGGTGCTCTGGCCCTGGTCGCTCCTGCGGAAGTCGATGCTCTTCGCCGACGCCGAGCCCAACGATCGCCGCTACCTCGAAGTCGAGATCCCCGCGGGGAACGGGGTCGGAACCGCTCGGGCGATCGCGCGTCTCTACTCGGTGTTCGCCGAGGGTGGCGGCGAGCTCGGCATCGGACCGGAGACCATGGCGCGGATCGTGGCGCCACCCGTCACGGACCCGAAGAAGGACGTGGTCATGGGAGTACCGAGCTGGTTCTCGCTCGGGTTCCTGCGCCCCGGTCCCGACGTCGGATTCGGCGTGTCCGAGCGCGCCTTCGGAGCGCCGGGTGCCGGCGGCTCGTTCGCCTTCGCCGACCCGGACGCGCGGCTCGGCTACGCGTACGTCATGAACAAGATGGACTTCTACCTGATCGACGATCCGAGGGAGAAGGCGCTGCGGGACGCGATCTACGGCGCGATCGGCGCGCTCTCGCCCGCGGCGGCCGTCGATGAGGAATGCCGGGACGGGTCGAAGGGATCGAAGTAGGACTGGCCCAGCGCGAAGATTCCGCGCTGCGGGATCCAGAAATCGCCGAGACGCGCTTGGGGCCGGACGGGGCCGGGAGTCCCCAGATCCGTTCCCCCGAGCGACGCCCGGCTCGCCCGGACGACCCAGAGCACGCGTGGGCTCGCCACGAAGCTTTGCCCGTTGGGGACGGCGCCGCTCAAGCCGATGTGACCCGCGTTCAGAAGCGAGCCCGCGACGACGGTCATGGCCCGAAGCACGGCAGGGTTTCGCCACGCCGGCTCGGGCAGGAAGCCTCCAATCCGGTTGAGAACGGACGTGGCGAACGTCGACTCGAGTTCCAGGTCCCACTCGAGACGCGCCGATGGGATCTCGATGCGCAGGCGATGAGGCTCCGGCCACGTGACGGTAATCGGCGCCTCGATGGCTCGAGCCGCGGCGCGCCCGAAATAGCGCGTGCAGGTGACCCTCGGCTCCGTGTCCGCGTAGAAGGTCCACGCGCCCCCGGGACTCCGATGCCACACGGATGCGTATCCAGGCCCGACGGACGAGGCCGAAAACCGGCGCATGGCCAGAATGTGCCCCGATGTGAACGGCAGGCCCATGACGCCATAACCGTTGAAGCGTTCCCGGTCGCCGGGAGGGAGCTGGGGGGCCGATTCCAGCTCTCCGGCGAGGCTGCGGGGGTCGCGCCCCTTAGCCCTGGGCGCGCTGGCGCCGCCCGATGCGGCGGGGGCGGGAGCGACCGGTCCGCCTGCCGTGCGATGCGCCTGCCCCAGCGCCTCCAGAGCTCGAAGCGGTTCGAGCAGCTCCTTCAGCTCCGGGTGCCGCGTTTCCTCGACCACCCACTCCACGGGCGCGCCGTCGGCCACCTTCTCCGCGATCCGGTCGATGTCCTCGCGTGGCTCGCTCATCGGCCGAAGCCTTTGCCCCGCATGGAGGCGGCGAGCTGCACGAGGCCCCGCGTCACGAGCATGCGCGCCGCGTTCGACGTGGGGCTCCCCATGGAAACCGCGATCTCCGGATGGGTCATTCCGTACTCCATGCGAAGAATCACCGCCTCCCGCTGCAGCTCCGAAAGGTGCGATAGAGCCTCTTCATAGGCCTCCAGCATCTGGGCCCCGATCGCCTCTTCGAGCGGAGACCGGTTCTTCCCCGGGATCGTGTCGTCGAACGGGAGTCGGGAGCCATGCCGGTTTCTCCGGATCTCGTCGCGGAGATGATTCACGAGGATGCGCCGGAGAAAGGCGAGGAAGGCGCCTTCGCTCCTCGGCTCGAATTCGTGCAGATGTGATAACGCACGGATCATGCAATTCTGCACGAGGTCGTCGGTATCGAGGAGCGACCGCGCGTCCCGCGGCAGACGCCCGTGCGCGAGCCGTCTCAGTATCGGAAGGTACCGGCGGGCAAGAGCTTCCCGGGCGGAGCCGTCCCCGCCGCGAGCCCTTACGATCAGCTCGACGGTCGATTCCGGGGGCCGGTCCGCGCCGCTGCCGGGATTGGGCGCGACGGGGTCCATGGAGGCCGAAGTTGGACTCCCGAAAACACGAAACCGCCCCAGGTGGGGAGAGCCCCAAGGCGCCTTCCAAATTCGAAGCTAGGCGATGGAATCGGCGGGTGTCAAGCGGCGGAGCCCTTGGAGCTGCGTTCGAGGCTCACCGGGCGTGACGTGGACTATTCGATCGTTGCCCGATGGGTCTCCGGCGCGAACCACGTCGCCACGAGCGTGATCGCGCAACAGACGACCACGTAGGCGGCGACCGCGCCGGACCCGTGCTTTGCGAGGAGCAGGGTCGCGATGAGCGGTGCTATGCCGCCCGAGAAGACCGACGTGAGCTGGTAGACGAGGGAGCTGCCGCTGTAGCGCACCGGCGTCGTGAAGAGCTCGGCGAAGTAGGCCGCCATGGGGCCGTACATCATGTCGTGCGGGATCATCGCGACCACGATGGCCAGCGCCACGAACGCGCCGCCCTTCTGGAAACCCCAGAAGAACGGGAAGGCGATCAGGATCGAGAGGATCGCCCCGGCGAGGTAGACGGGGCGCCGCCCGATGCGATCGGAGAGATGGGACCAGAACGGGATCGAGAAGAGCCCTACCACCGAGGCCAGGACCACGCCCGTAAGCACCACACCGCGCGGATACCCGAGCGACTTCTCGCCGTAGCTCAGCACGAAGACCGTGTAGACGTAGAAGAGCACGTTCTGGGCGAAGCGCATGCCGGCTCCGATCAGGACCTCGCGCGGATGGCGGCGAAAGACGTCGAGCAGCGGCGCGCGTGACTCGCGCGCGGAGCCCCGGATGGCATCGAAGATGGGCGACTCCATCACGCGGAGCCGGACGAAGAGCCCGATCCCAACGAGTACGACGGAGAGGATGAACGGCACGCGCCAGCCCCAGGCGAGGAACGCGCTGTTCGAAAGGCCGGCCGAGAGGGCCGAGACGAGGCCGGTCGAGAGAAGAAGGCCCGCGGGCACGCCCATCTGTGGCCACGATCCATGGAAGCCGCGCCGCTCGCCACCCGAGTGCTCCACCGCGAGGAGCACCGCTCCTCCCCATTCGCCTCCGACGCCGAACCCCTGGAGGAAGCGGAGCGCGACGAGGAGCGTGGGCGCCCAGATCCCGATCCGGTCGTAACCGGGGAGAATTCCGATCAGCGCCGACGCGACGCCCATGATGACGAGCGACCAGATGAGCATCGCCTTCCGGCCGACCCGGTCGCCGTAGTGGCCGAAGACAATCCCCCCGAGCGGCCGCGCGACGAAGCCGACCGCGAACGTCCCGTAGGCGCTCAGCGTTCCCGCGAGCGGGTCGAGCGTGGGAAAGAAGACGCGGCCGAACACGAGCGCGGCCGCGGTTCCGTAGAGGAAGAAGTCGTACCACTCGATCGTGGTGCCGATGAAGGACGCGACGATGACCTGCCGCAGCTGGTTCGGCCGGGTCACCGGTCGGATGGCGCCCACGCCCGGGATCAATACCTGAAGATTTCTGTCGTGACGCCCCCGATGGTCAGCCGCAGCCCGCAGTTGGTGCAGGCGCTGTCCGCCTCGCACACGATGATTCCGCCCCGATCGCCGTCCGTGCACTTGCCGCCGCCGCCGGAGCAACCGCACGAGCCCCCAGTCCCGGTCCGACCCCCATCGCGCATCCGCGCGATCGCGAACGTACTGTCGGAATTCTTCACGAATTCATATCCCTTGAGCAGCCGGAGTCCCCCATCCGCCAGCTCCACGCCCTCGACGCCGGGTGGCAGCTTCTTGACGAGAGGCGTCCCCTTACGGGCCGGCCGTGGAGCGGCCGGGGACCCGGACGGCGCCGCATTCGCGGTTGGCTGGGGCGGCGGCGTCGGCGTGGGAGTCGTGGTGGACTTGGGCTCGGCCGAGCACGACGTGAGGGCGAAGGACAGGATCGCGAGCGTCATGAACCGCCTCATCGACTTCCCCTTTCGGTAACCGAATGACGGTTGGGGCGGAGCTACACGGTTCCATTACGCGCTGACCGGGGCATGGTAGCGATCGCGCAGGGAGGCGTTCAAGCAAAGGAACGCTGATGGCGTCTGGGAAGGCGGTTTCCCGGATGGCCGAGGGGCGACCCCGTCCCTGGTCTCCCCCCGACCGGCCGATACTTCCACGAGGTGCTCCCGCTCCGCTCCGGGACCTCCGAGTCAGGACGGAGGCGACGGAAGTGCTCCGTCATATTCAAGACGCCCGAACGGCCGGAAATGAACGGTCAAAGATGCGTCGGATCGGATCGGCGGCGGATTTGCCGACACTGGCGGGGAGCTAGTGGGACATCGAGGCGGTGCTGGGCTCCGCGGTCGTCGAATCGGGGGTGGAGGCGGCAACCGGTAGAGGGGCCGCGCCCGGGCGGACCGCATAGACCTCGACGAAGCGATGGAGGCGCTGATAGCGGCCGCTGAAGCCGAAGGCCTCCATCTCCTGAACCGCCTCGTTCGGTGTCCACCCGCACACCTCCATGCGATAGATCGCGGACATGGCGCCCGTGCGATCCTTGCCCGCATGGCAATGCATGAAGAGCGGGTAGTGCGTCGTGTCGCGCACGAGCGAGAGGAACTGGCGCACCTGCTCGTCCGTGGGCGGATTGGCGTAGAAGAAGCTCGAGCGCATCGGAATGTGGACGTACTTCATGCCCGACTGGACCACGGCGGCGCTCTCGGCCTTGTCGGTCAGGAAGCTCACGACGGTGCGATAGCCGTGGTCCTTCAGATACCGGATGCCTTCCTCGCCGGGCTCGCCCCCGCGTGCCAGCCCCGGACAGATCTCCGCGAATCTCCGGATTCCGCCGGCTTCGGGCGCCAGGGACGCGAACATCTTGCCTGACGTGGTCCGCTCGGATCTCGCCTCGGAAACCCCGGCCGCGAGCGGCCATGCCAGGGCGGCGGCAAGGATCGTCAGTTGAAGGAATCCTCTGAGGGTCATAATCAACTCATACACCCCATCGGAGAGCATTCTCCCGCGGCGTTCGGCCTTCCCCGGGCGGGCCGAAGAGAGCGCGAAGCGGGCATGACCTCCGGTATATTCTCCCGCGATGTCTCCGCTCGAGCAGCCATGAGCCCAACCGAAGGGAACAAGGACATCGCGATCCGGCCCGCGACCGAATCGGACCGCGAAGCGCTCGGCCGCTACGGGGCCGCGCTCATGCGGCAGCACCATGCGTCCGATCCCCGCCGCTTCATCCTCACCGAGAATCCCGAGCGGGGATATGGCCGGTTCCTGGTCTCGCAGGTCGGAGATCCCGACACCCTGGTGCTCGTCGCCGAGCGCGCCGGCCGCGTCCTCGGCTACGTCTTCGCCACCGTGGAGGAGATCAGCTGGAGAGACCTGCGCGGCCCCGGCGGTTTCGTCCACGACGTCTACGTAACGGAGGAGGCGCGACATCAGGGAATCGCGCGGGCTCTGCTGCGCGCGGCGATCGACTGGATCCGCTCCCGCGGCAAGCGGCAGGTGGTGCTCTGGAGCAAGTCGGGGAATCAGGAGGCACAGGCCCTGTTTCATCGTCTCGGGTTCAGGGAGACGATGATGGAGATGACCCTGGACCTCGAGAGCCGATCGGAGGAAGGAACATAGCCGACTACCGGCGCGGTCGAGGCTCCAGCCTGCCCCCGGTCATCATGAGACTGGCGGCTGCCCTCCTGGTGGCCTGCGGCGCGACGTCTCCGTGCCGCGCGGCGGCCCCGCGCGCGCTCGGCGCTGCGCGCGCCGATTCGATCGAAGGGCTCCCGATCCGCAGCGTCGGCGTCCGCACCCGAACCATCTTCGACCCGCTTCCCGGCGGCGCCTTCCGACCCCTCTACCGGCTCGCGAACAGCCTCCATTTCAAGACCCGCGAGAACGTCGTTCGAAACCAGCTCCTCTTCGCGCCCGGCGACCCGTGGAGCGACGCGCGCGCGCGCGAAACCGAGCGGGCCCTGCGCGCGCTCCGCTTCGTCGAGCCGAACGAGATCAACGCCCGACGCGCCGGCGACTCGGTCGACGTCGTCGTGGAAACGCGGGACGCCTGGTCCACCACGCCGGAGCTCGCCCTGCGCGGGGGCGGCGGCCAGGTGCTGGTCTCGGTCGTGCTCACCGAATGGAACCTCCTCGGCATGGGAAAGGAAGTGGACGCCTCCTACGACGAAGAGCCGACCCGCATCGTCCGTTCCGCCGGATACAGCGACCCGAACCTGTTCGGCTCCCGGTTTCAGGCGAGCGTCTCCGCGGGCACGCAGAGCGACGGCGCCTTCCGCGCGGCGAACCTGCGGCTCCCTTTCTACGCCGAGGACACGAGGCACGCCGGCGCGCTGGGCACCGAGCGCTCGACCTCGGTGGCGCATCTCTACCAGGACGGGGTCGACGTCGCCAACTTCGACCGGCGCATCGAAACGGTCGGAGCCGCCGTGGCCCACGGCGCGCGCACGCGGCTTGGAATCCTCCGGGAAGAGGCCTCCTTCTTTCTCCTGAACCGGCGGTTCGGTCCGAGCCGGGTCGCGCCCGAAGCGGTCGCGACGTTCCGCGGCGGCGAAGAGAACTTCCGCGAGCGCCGCCTCGCCGGCGAGGCTCGCTTGTGGCGGCCGCGATACGTCGTGAAGCGAGGGGTCGATCACATCGATGGAACTGAGGACTTGGACCTCGGATCGTCCGTTCGGATCGTCGGCGGCTGGTCCCCTCGCGCGCTCGGCGCGACGCAGGACGCCGGGTACGCCGCCGCGAATCTGAGCTGGGGCGTCACGCCCGACGCGAATTCGTTCGGATGGATCCGCGGCGCCTTCTCGACCCTTCTCGCGCACGGTCCGCGCGAGACGGCGACCAGCGTCGGCGCATTCTGGGCGGACCAGCGGCTGCCGCGCCAGACGGTCGTCGTGTCCGCCGAGGATTTCGGCGAGTCGCGCGGGCCCCGCGACCTGCAGGCGATCCTCGGCGGGCTCGGCGGCCTGCGCGGCTACCCCGTCGAAGCGCTCGCGGGCGAGCATGCGCTGCGCCTCAACGTCGAGGATCGGGTGATCGTGGGTCGCGACATTCTCCAGGTCGTGTCGATCGGATTCGCGGGGTTTTTCGACGCGGGGCGCACCTGGGGAGCGGGAACGTCGCGCTCGCGATGGCTCGAGGACATCGGCGCGGGGCTGCGCCTCTCGCTTCCGCGCTCGTCGCACAAGCGTGTGCTCCGCTTCGACGTCGCCTGGCCTCTCGCGCCGACGAACGACGGACGCGGAGGGCCGGTCCTCTCGTTCGGCTCCGACCAGGCGTTCTGATCGCCACCGGAAGGGGGCATTCAATCGCGGCCAGAGCCTTTCTCCCGCGCTATCATCGAGCCTTGCGGCGGGTCGGAGGCCGCCCGAGTGAAAGGAGATCACGACCATGACACCAGAAGTCAGCCATGAAACAGAGCGACGGACGCGCCCGGGAAAGTTCGTCTGGTTCGAGCATGCGTCCAACGATGCCAAGAAGGCGCAGGCGTTCTATGCCGAGGTCCTCGGCTGGAAGGTCCTGCCATGGGCCGAAGGCGCGTACGAGATGATCCAGGCGGGCGACACCCCGGAATCGATGGTCGGCGGCTACACGAAGCTTCCGAGCGGCCATTCTCATGCGCACTGGGTTTCTTATGTTTCGGTCGAGGACGTCGACGCCGGGGCCAAAGCCGCGGCCTCCAGCGGCGGCAAGGTGCTCGAGCAGCCTCACGACATCCCCGGCGTGGGGCGCACGGCCCGCATCGCCGATCCGCAGGGCGCCGAGCTGTACCTGTTCCGGAGTGATTCCGGAGATCCGCCGGATTCGTCGGGCCAGGAGCTTCCGACTCCACGGACCTTCTTCTGGAACGAGCTGCACACGACCGACCCGGCACGGGCTCTCACGTTCTACGAACCCCTGCTGGGCTTCACCCATCAGACGATGCCCATGGGTCCTGGCGAGGAGTACCACGTCCTGTCCTCGAAGAACGGCGTAGGGCGAGGCGGAGTGATGGGCCATCTACCGAAAGGCATGCCGCCGCACTGGCTGCCCTACGTCGCGGTCGACGATCCCGACGCGACGGTCGCCCGCGCGAAGCGGAGCGGCGGTAAGGTCCATGTCGAACCCACCGACATTCCCGGAGTGGGGCGATTCGCGGTGATCGAGGATCCCACCGGCGCGTTTCTGGCGGTGATGAAGGCGATGCCGCCGAGCAAGCCGGGCGCCTGATCGAGGTTGGCGTGAAACGAACGAGCCCCGGTGGTGCACGCACCGGGGCTCGAACCGTTTCCGTCTGGACGCGGCTCCGTTTCCGTCGCGCCGCGGCTTCGTTTCAGCCTGAGTGGGCGACGAGCGACTCCTGAGCGCGGGCCGCGTGGTACCGTTCGTAGCCCACGGCGGCGTTGTAGATCGCCTCGTCGAAGAACCGGTCGAGAAGCGCGAGCAGCTCGAGGGAGCCGTGGATCTCGATGGGGTTTTCCCACAATCCTTCGCGCTCGAGGAACTCCCAGAGATTCCTTTTGGCCGCGCGAATCGCCCAGATGAGGTGGCTCAACGAAACCCCCTGCTCCGCGCGCTCCGCGCCCAGGTTCCGGTAGTAGCGCCCCATCTCCGCAAGCGTCTTGCCGCTCAGCCACTCGTTCAGGTCGCGGTAGATCTCGTGCGTCCGAAGGGAGAGGAGATCCGGAGGCACCTTGCGCAGGTCCGCGCATTCGGGCGAATTGGTGATCATGTCCAGAAGAGCGCGCCCGAGCGGCTCCGAATGGGTATCCATCAGGCGAATCAATCGAAGGGAGAGCATCCGCACCTCCACATCCTGCGACGGCCTTCTGGGGCCCGTCACGCGCCGGGCGCCCGCCTGCCGTCCTTCTGTCCTCGTGTCGTGAACACGCCCGCATTCTCCGTGCCGCTCGACGTTCCTCACCCGCAAGTGGGTCGAATGTCGATGGATGAGCCCAAGGCAGACTTGATGCTT
>JBLMWD010000016.1:0-8825 GCA_050257045.1 Bacteroidota bacterium
CGCCCTCGTCCTGGAACGTCGCGTTGAATCGGACGCCCAGATCGGACGCGAGCCAGTCGTTTTTCCGCTTGTCGACCGTCAGGTTCACGCTCCCGGCGCCCGTCTCGGCGAACCCGTCCTCCGAGAGGTGCGCATACCGGAGCGCGCCGTACGGCTCGATGCCCCACCGTCCGGCGGGGAACCGCGTGCCGCCGGTGAGGAGCCCGGTCAGCGCGGTGCCGTCGAACTGGCTCGTCGCCACGCGCTGCTCGCTGCCGACGTGAAGCGCGCGTCGGTTGTCGAACTTGTTCGACAGGAACGAGGCCACCGCCTGCGCGAAGCTGCGGCCCCACAGGTGCCCGCCGTAGAGGGACCCGACGTAGCCCTTCATCAGGCCGTGGGCCTGGTCGTTGCCGAGGTCCGCCTTCGAGTGCAGGTATCCCGCCGACGCTCCGAGGATGCCGCGGCCCATCGCGCTCTCGTAGCCGCCCCGCGCGCCGGTCGTGGTGAAGGTCTGCTCGAAGAACCCGCCGCTCGCGTTCTGGTCGGCGCCGAGATAGGAGCCGCTCACCCACCACCCGCCGCCTTCCTCGTACGCGCGCCCCGTGGACGCCACGCCGTCGGGCGAGGGACGCGAGCGCGCCGTGTTCATCCGCTGGAGGAGGTCGTCCTGGTGCAGCTGCGCGCTCAGGATGGCGCCCCGGGTCAGGTTGTCGTACGGGCCCGGGCTCAAACTATAGAAGGCTTCGGCCACCTGGTCCGCGCTCGCGATCTGGAACTGCCCGATCATGTGCGAGTAGTCGCCCGTGGCGTGGAGGATGCACTGGTCGAGGCAGGACGCGATCGCCTGCTGCAGCTGCGAGGTCGACGCGCTGGCGAAGGGACGGACGTCGACCTTCAGCTGGACGCCGCCCTCGGCCGGCTGCGTCTCGAAATTCAGGAACGCCGTGGAGGAGATCTTCGAGAATGCGCCGGTCACGTCCGGCGATTCGATGATGTCGTAGGTGGTGCCGTTCAGGTAGGCGTCGTGACCCGGGTGGACCGAGAGGGTTCCGTCGAGGTTCACCGAGCCGGTCACGATGAGCTTGTCGAGAACGTCCTTGCCGACCGTGATCGAGAGGGTCCCGTCCGCGTTCTGGACGAAGTTCCCCTCGATCGTCGTCGTCGCCACGGAGGCGCCGCCGGGGGAGAGGACGCCGCTGTTCACCAGCGTGCCGCCCTCGCCGAGCTTCACGTACGTGCCGGCCTCGAACAAGGCGCCCGCGTTGTTGTCGAAGGTGTTGTTCCCGGAGCCGAGATCGACGAGGCCGCGCGTCGTTCCGAAGTTCTCGATGGTCTCGTTCCCGCTTCCGCCCAGGATCGCCATGCCCCCCAATCCCGATTTGGAATCGATGGTCCCATGGTTCTCGAGCACGTTGTCAGTCCCGCCCACGAACGTGACAGCCGTTCCGGATCCGGCGCTCCCACGCACGGTTCCGCTCTTGATGAGCATCGTGATCCGGCCGGCGCCGGCGTCCCCGGAGCTCACGCCGACGATGGCGCGCGAGTTCGTGCCGTCCGCCGTGACGTTGCCGTCGACGGTGATCGAGACGTCGCCCGCTGCTCCGCCATGCGCGACGCTCTCGGCCACGATGCCGTAGGCCCCCTCGCCCTTCGCGGTGACCCCGCCGGTCTGGTCCACCGTGACCGTGCCGCCCTGGCCCGTGCCCTCGAGACCGCTCGAGGCGGACTCGCTCACGGCGAGGATGCCGATCGACTCGTTGCCCTCGGTCTGGATCGCCGCCTTTCCGAGGATCGCGACCGTGCCGCCATCGCCCCGGCGCCCGTCGGCTCCGTCACTCGATCCATGGCCCCCGGCGCCCCCGCCGGCTCCCAGGCTCTGGGCGAGCATCCCGTACGAGCCTTCACCCCTGGTCGTGATCGCGGCCTGGTTCGTGATGGAAATGTCGCCGCCGTCCCCACCGGCCCCTCCGTCCGCCCCCATGAAACCGCTCCCGCCCCGGCCGCCGGGCTCGCCATAGCTCTTCGCGACGATGCCGCCGGCGCCGACCCCGGTCGCCGTGATCGCGCCCTTGCTGGTGATCGAGATGTCGCCTCCCTTGCCTCCCGCGCCTCCGGAGCCCGCGGTCAGCCCGCTCGAGCCCATTCCGCCCGTACCACCGAAGCTCAGCGCGTCGATTCCGTACGAGTTGTGGCCGCTGACCGTGATGGTGGCGTCGCTCTCGATTCCGATGGCTCCGCCCGCCGCCCCGTCGCCGCCCGATCCGCCGGTGGTCGCGCCGACGCCGCCGTTGCCCCCGTCGCCGGCAACGCTGAACGCGTAGATCCCGTGCGTCCACTCGCCCTGGGTCACGATGGCGCGATCCGGTCCGGCGAAGTGCACCTCGATCCCGAGTCCGGCTCCTCCGGCGTTTCCGATCATCCCCGGCATTCCGGTCGTGCCGTTCGGAGCGAAGGCCTCCACGTCGATGCCCGCGGTCCCTTCGCCGGGGGTCACGTCCTTCTCGAGGTTCTGGACCCAGAGCTGGATCGGCGACGCGCAGGACTCGATGGAGATGCCGGCCGACTGATCGCCCTCACACGTGATCACGCCTCCGTCGGTCACGCAGTCCGCGACGGCGTTGAAGACTCCTCCGCCGTCGTTCCGAAAGACGCGTGCGAGGTCGCCGCCATCCTCGTGACGGAGCAGCACGAAGTCCTGGTCGCCGTCGCCGTCGTAGTCGCGCCATTGAACGAGATCGCGCGAGCCCGGGACGGGATCTGCGGGCGGAGGGCCGCACCAGGCGGCCGCCGCCACGCAACAGGTCGCGACGAGCGTCGCGAGCACACCGAATGCCCACCGGCGAAACATAGGGAGGCCTCCATTCCTTAGAAAGTTTGCCCGGGAGCGAGAATCGCCTGGATAGGGGAGGGTGTTCTCGGGCTGCGGGCTCCCATGACCGCCACGGGAGCGCTGTCACTTTGCAGTGAAGCCCGCGGCGACAGCGCCGCGGGACCTGATGGGGCGGACGAAGGTCTCACTCGGACCCCCCAGTTCGAGTTGCCCCGATGAGCAGACGAGTCGGTTGGGGCATCGCTTGTGCCAGTCCGAGCCGCGCCCGGGCGCGGTGCTTGGAGACGTGCTGCCAAGGCGTTGCCGGAGCCAGATCCGAAAAGATCGAATGCGGCCCCATGCCAATTTGGCGCCTCGGCCCTGGGACGGGTGACATTCTCGTCATGGGGCCGCGCTCCGGAGTCCGGGGGAATCCGAGCCTCACTCGCGTCTTTCGCGACACCGCCGGACCCGTTACCCTGCACGCCCACATGGATCCAACCCAACCGGCAGAGACAACCCCCTCGTCGCGCACCCCTTCGTCTTCCGTGCACGGCCGCTTCGAGCCGGGCACGCGGCTGGGGTCGCGGTATCGCGTCGTCGGACTGCTCGGGCGCGGCGGAATGGGCGAGGTCTACCGCGCGGACGACCTCGAGCTGAATCACTCGGTCGCGCTCAAATTCCTTCCCGAGCGGGTGGCGCGGAACCCTGCCGATCTCGCGCGTCTCCGCCAGGAGGTCCGGGTCGCGCGGCAGATCGCGCATCCGAACGTCTGCCGCACGTACGACATCGCGGAGGCCGACGGGCAGGTCTTCGTCGTCATGGAGTACGTCGACGGAGAGGACCTCGCGTCCGTGCTGCGGCGTTTGGGACGACCGACGCCGGACAAAGGGCTCGAAATCGCGCGGCAGCTCTGCCTCGGGCTCGGCGCGGCGCACGAGAACGGCGTCCTGCACCGCGATCTCAAGCCCGCGAACATCATGATCGACGGGCGCGGACGCGTCCGCATCACCGACTTCGGTCTCGCGGGCACGCCGGAGGAGATCGCGGCCGAGGGGGGGATCGCGGGCACGCCGGGCTACATGGCGCCCGAGCAGCGGCAGTCGGGCACGGCCACGCCGCAGAGCGACATCTACGCGCTCGGTCTGGTTCTCTACGAGCTCTTCACCGGGAAGCGCGCGACCGACATGATCCCGGCGCCGAGCCCGTCCTCACGTCCGGGCTCCGACAGCTCGGTGCGCACGCCGTCGAGCCTGGTCGGGGACATCGACCCCGTCGTCGAGCGCGTCATCCTCCGCTGCCTCGAGCGCGATCCCGCACGCCGTCCGCAATCGGCGTACGCGGTGTACGGCGCGCTGCCGGGGGGCGATCCGCTGGCGGCGGCGGTCGCGGCGGGAGAGACTCCCTCGCCCGAGCTCGTCGCGAACGCGGGCGTGGAGGGGAGCGTGCGGCCCCTCTGGGCCGGGCTCGTAGTCGCGCTCACGATCGCGGGGTTCGTGGCCGCGGCGTGGGTCCAGAACCCGCTCTACAAGGGTTTCGGCCTCGAGCCCCGCGTACTCTCCGCGCGCGCCGACGAGATCCTGACCCAGGTGACCGGGAAGGACCATCCGCGTCACACCGCCGATGGGATGCGCTACGCGCCGCCCGACACGAGCCGCGCGGCCAGGGCTGTGACGCCGCCACGACAGTACTGGCGTCGCTGGAGTCCCCGGCCGCTCGACCCGCTCCGGTTCCATAGTCCCCTCGCCGACCTCGAGGATCCGATCCAGGCCATTCCTGGGAGCGCGACGATGCTTCTCGACATGCGGGGGAGTCTCGTGGCGCTCAGCGCGGTGCCGGAGGAGCAGCGCGACACGACGGCGGCGAGACGTCCCGCGCCGTGGGAGTCGGTGCTCCGAGCCTCCGGTCGAGACGCGACCGCGCCGGCCGCGCCGGTCCCGGCCGGATTCGTCCCGTACGCCGACAGCGCGATGGCCTGGCAACTCGCACCGGACACCGTCCTCGCGGCCGCGAGCCTGCGAAACCAGATCGTCCGGGTCGACACGTTCGCGCGTGGCCGCGCGCTGGGCTCGCTCGCGATCAGCACCACGGACGATCCTCCGGGACCCGCGCTGTGGATCTACATCTTCCTGGTCACCCTGATCCCGATGGTCGGGAGCATCCTCCTGGCGAAGCGGAATCTCGAATCGTCCCGGACGGACATGAGAGGGGCGCTCGTCGTCGGTATCTCGACCTTCGCCGCGTACATGCTCGCGCATCTCTTCGCGATGAACGTGGGCGAGGTCGGCCTCTTTCATGTCCTCGACCTGCTGTCCGACGACAAGCCGATCGGGCACGCGCTCCTGCACGGGGTGACGATGTTCTTCTTCTACCTGGCCATCGAGCCCTACGTGCGCCGTCTCTGGCCGAGCGCGCTCGTCTCGTGGGCCCGGCTCGTGGCCGGGAAGACGCGGGATCCGATCATCGGCCGTGACGTGCTGGCCGGCGCGGTCGTCGGGACCGTTTTCGTGGTGTTGCGGCTCTCGGGTCAGGCGATCGCTCGCGGCCTCGGCCAGGGCGCCCCGCCGACGATCCCGCCCGTGGCGCTGACCGTGCTGGTCAATGCCCCGACGATTCTGACCGCCGTCTTCTTCTTCATCGCGATCTCGCTGCTCGAGACCACGTCGGTGTTCATGCTTCTCGTCCTGTTCCGGTTCGTCCTCCGAAAGACGTGGGCCGCCGCCATCCCCGTCGTTCTCGTCATCACGCTCTCCTCCATCGACTTCAGCTCGAAGTCGCCCGGTCCCGAAATCGCAATGGCGCTCCTGGGCAATGCTCTCGCTGTCGTCCTGGCTCTCCGATTCGGCTACGTCGCCGTCCTCGTCGCCTCCCTCCTGTACAGCCTTGGAGGCGCGCTGGTCTGGACGGGGCAGTTCAGCTCCTGGATCGGTCCGCCCGCCATGTTCTCGTGGGCGTTGCTCGGGCTCGTTCTCGCCTACGGCTTCCTGACGGCGGTGAAGGGACGCACGCTCTTCAGCGATCCGCTGAGCGATCCCGCCGTGCGTCCGAAGAAGGGCTGAGGCCCGTGCCGTACCATCCCGACCTCTACGACCTCATGTTCCCCGCGGGGCTCGCCGGCGACCTCGAGTGGTACCGGCGCAAGGCGGGTGAGCTCGGCGGCCCGGTGCTCGAGCTCGGCGCGGGGACCGGACGCATCACCCTCCCGATCGCGCGCGACGGCCTCTCGATCCACGCGCTCGACGCCTCTCCGGACATGCTCGCGCGGCTGCGGCGGAAGCTCGACGAGGAGCCGGCCGAGGTCCGCTCCCGCGTGACCGTCGTCGAAGGGGACATGCGCCGGTTCCAGCTGCCGGAGCAGTTCGCCCTCGTGATCTCGCCGTTCCGCGCGTTCCTGCACAACCTGACCGACGAGGACCGCCTCGCGTGCGCGCGGCGCGTGCGCGAGCACCTCCGTCCCGGCGGCTGCTTCGCCTTCAACGTGTTCCACCCGTCGCTCGAGTTCATGGCGCAGCACATGGGCCTGCTGAAGGGGGCCTGGCGCCTCGTCGGCACGTACGATCGTCCGGACGGCGGATTCGTCGTCCGCTCGGAGAACGTGCGGTTCGACGGAGCGCGACATGTCCTCAACGCCCAGCTCCGGTTCGAGGAGTACGACGCCGACGGCGTGCTCGGCCGCACCTCGCTGCAGCGGCTCGAGCTCGCCTACCTCTTCCCCGACGAGATCCGGTGGCTGCTGGAGCGGGCGGGATTCCGCTCGGTCGAGATCCACGGCGGATTCGAAGGACGCCCGGTGGAGCGGGAGACGGACGAGCTCGTGGTCGAAGCGCGTGTGGAGTAGCGGCCGCGAGGCCGCGGCCCTCCTCCGGGAACGCATCGCGCGCGAGCCCGGCAATGGGTGACCGCCCCACCGACCGCGGGCCCGTCCTCGAGACCGCGCGCCTTCGCCTGGAGCCGCTGACCCGGGCGCACGCGGCCGAGTACTTCCCGGTCCTCTCCGACTCGAGGCTCTTCGAGTACATCCCGCAGGATCCGCCCGCCGCGGTCGAGGCGCTCGAATCCCGATTCGCGCGGCTGGAGCGGGGCCGCTCTCCCGACGGGCGGCAGGCCTGGCTCAACTGGATGATTCGCGTGAAGGCGTCAGGGATCTGCGTCGGCCGCGTCGAGGCGAGCGTGGATCCGGACGCGTCGGCCTACTTCGCCTACGAGCTTGGATCGGAGCACTGGGGCCGGGGGCTCGCGACGGAGGCGTGCGCGCGCGTCATCGAGGCGCTGTTCCGGGACCACGGCGTCGAGCGGATCACGGCCGAGGTCGACACCCGCAATTCGGCGTCGATACGCCTCCTGGAGCGCCTCGGGTTCGAGCGAGGCGGGTTGAAGCACGGAGCCGATTTCTTCAAGGGCGCCCCGAGCGACGAGCTCACGTACCGGCTGCGCCGCCCCTGACTGCAAAACCCCGCTTGCCAGGAACGATGTCGTGTTGCTAAGATGTGAATGTGAATTCACAATCACTTCACGGCGCCGGCCGGGTCCGATGAGGGCGCGCAAGCTCACGACCGAGGTCCGGCGCGACCAGATCGCCCGCGCCGCCCTCCAGCTCATCGCGGCGCGCGGCGTGCGGGGCCTCTCGCTCGAGACGCTCGCCAAGAAGGTCGGGATCGTGCCGTCCGGCATCTACCGGCACTTCCGGGGGCGGGAGGAGGTCCTCGACGCCACGCTCGAGCACCTCGGAGCGCGGCTCCACCACAACCTGGACCTCGTGGCCGCGGAAACGGAAGATCCGCTCGAGCGCATCCACCGTCTCCTGATCCGGCACGTCCGGCTCATCCGCGAGAACCAGGCCATCCCGCGGATCATCTTCTCCGAGGAGGTCTACGGGCGGCACTCCGCCCGGAAGGCCCGCGTGCGCGCCATCATCGGCCGCTACCTCGAGGGCGTGGCGGGTTTCGTCCGAGAGGGGCAGGCGGCGGGACGGATCCGCCGCGACCTCGACGCGCGCGCGGCCGCCGTCGCGTTCCTGGGCCTCTTCCAGCCGGCCGCGATCCTGTGGCACCTGAGCGACGGCGACTTCCCGGTGACGCGGCAGACGGAGCAGGCGTGGCGGATCTATCGGGCGGGAATCGAGAAACGGCCGGCGCCAAGGAGGGTCGCGCCATGATACGGGTCCAGCGCGCGGCCCTCCTCGCGATCGCGCTCACGTTCGTCCCGGCAGGCTTCGCGGCCGCCGCGCCCGATCCGGCATCGCCCGGCGCGGAAGCGACCGCTCCAGCCGTCGGCGTGGAATCCGGCAGCCTCACATTGTCCGATGCGCTCGATCGCGCGCTCGCCGGCCACCCCTCGGTCGGGATCGCGCGCGCCGCGGCCGACGAGGCGCGCGGCGCGAAGGGGGAGGCGATGGCCGCGCGATTCCCCAGCTTGCGTCTCTCGGCGGCCGGGTCGCGCTTCGAGCATCCCACCATCGTGAGCCCGATCCACGGTTTCGCGCCGAACCTCCTCCCGCCCTTCAACGAAACGGTCCTGCAGGGATCCGCCACGCTCGGCTACACCGTGCTCGATCTGGGGCGCGGCGGACGGATCGGAAGGGCGCGCGAGTCGCTCCGCGCCGCGGAAGCGTCGCTCGATGCCGCCGGGCAGGCGCTCGCGTCGCAGGTCGTGCGGGCCTACGTCGACGTGGTCGCGCGCCGGCACGTGCTGGAGGCGCACCAGCGGCGGCTCGCCGCCCTCGCCTCCGAGCGGGCGCGCGTCCAGCAGGCGTTCGAGGCCGGGCGCGCCGCGGACGTGGATCGCCTTCGCATCGACGCGGCCGCCGCGAGCGCGCAAGCCGACAGTGTCCGCGCCGCGATCCGTCTCGACGCCGCCGAGCGCGACCTGGCGCGCCTGATCGGCGGCGTGCAGAAGGACGCCGCGGCGGAGCGTCTCGTCCCCGTCGCCCTCGCCGACACCGTCATCGCTCCGCGCGACTCCCTGGACGCGCTCGCGGCGCGGCGCAACCCCACGCTCGCCGCCGCGCGCCATCGCGAGGCTGCCTCTCGCGCCG
>JBLMWD010000017.1:0-40456 GCA_050257045.1 Bacteroidota bacterium
GGTCTCCTCGGCCCGCTGCGCGCTCTGCGCGAAACCCTCGCGACGGCACGCTGGGCTGCGGCCGGCCGCCCCCCGCCCGCGCCGCACGCGATGAAGCGGCGCCGGGTCCGCGCGCTAGCGCGCCGGCACGGCTGCGTCCTCTTCGTCGAGACGGGAACGTTCGAGGGCGACATGGTGCGCGCGGTGCTGCGCGACTTCGAGCGGATCTACTCGATCGAGCTGGGTGAGGCGCTGTGGAAGCGGGCAAGGGCCCGCTTCGCCGGTGAGCCGCACGTCGCGCTGCTCCAGGGCGACAGCGCCCGCGTCCTCGGCGAGATCCTGCCGGCGATCGACCGCCCTTGCCTGTTCTGGCTCGACGGCCACTACTCGGCGGGAGAGACGGCGCGCGCGGAGCGCGACACGCCGATTCTCGCCGAGCTCGCGCACATCGCGGCCCACCCGCTCGGCGGGCGGCACGTCGTGCTCATCGACGACGCCCGCCTCTTCACCGGCTCGGGCGACTACCCCACGCTCGAATCGATCCGGGCGTGGGCCCGCTCGGCCGGCTACGACGGCGTGACGGTGGTGGACGACATGATCGCCGTCACCCCCGGGCCATCCGGCTCCGCGCCGTCTCGACTTCCTTCGCGAGCGCCACGTCCTTCGCGGTGATCCCGCCGGAGTCGTGCGTCGTGAGGCGGAGCGTGATCTTGGAGTAGCGGATGTCGACGTCGGGGTGATGGTTCGCGAGCTCGGCCAGGTGCGCGACCGCGTTCACGAAGATGATCGCCTCCGGGAACGTCGGGTGTTCGTACGTCTTCTCGAGCTGGCCCTCGCGAACGGACCAGCCGGGGAGTCCGCCGAGCGCGGTTTTGATCTCGGCGTCGCTCAGCTTCGGGGAGGCCATCGCGCCCTCACCAGCGGCCGAGAAGGCCCGGATCGGACATCATCTCGGGCGACCAGGGATCGGGGAGGATCTCCACCTCGGTCTCCTTCCCCGTCACGCGCGTCGTGACCTCCTTCACCTCCTGCACGATCTGGGGCGCGTACGGGCAGAACGGCGTGGTGAGGAGCATCCGCACGATGTTCGGATCTCCGCTCTGGTCGATCTCGCGCACGAGCCCCAGGTCGATGATGCTGAGATGGATCTCGGGATCCACCACCTCTTCCAATGCGCTTCGGATTTCTTCGTCAGTCGCCATGTCGTCAATCCTCCGGGAGCCCGACCAGCAGGTCGTCGCCTTCGACGCGCACGGGGTAGCTCTCCACCGGCGTGATCGCCGGGAACGAGAGCGCCGCGCCGGTGCGGATGCTGAACCGCGCGCCGTGGCGCGGGCAGATCACGACGTCGTCGTCGATCTCGCCTTCGGCCAGCGGCCCGCCGTCGTGCGTGCAGATGTCCTCGATCGCGTAATAGCCGTCGTCCAGGCGGTAGATCGCGATGTGGCGGTCGTCCACCTCGAACGTCTCGGGGCGCCCGGCGGGAATGTCCGAGACCTTCCCCACTTTCACGAACCGGGCCGCCTTCTCCGTCACTCTTCGTCCTCCTCGCGCCATCCGTGGATGCCGTAGATCCCCACCTTGAGCGTCTTCAGGGCGAGGAGCGCGCACTTGAGCCGCACCGGCCCGAGCTCGATGCCGAGCATCTCGAGCACGTCCTCGCGGCCGATCCGCTTCACCTCCTCGAGCGTCTTCCCCTTGATCTCCTCGGTCAGCATGGAGGCCGCGGCCCGGCTGATGGAGCAGCCGACCCCCGTGAAGCGCACGTCCTCGATGACGCCGTCGCGAACGATCAGATCCATCCGGATCTTGTCGCCGCAGAGCGGATTCGAATCCTCCGCGCTGATGTCGGGGTGGTCGAGGGTGCCGAAGTTCCGAGGATTCTGGGAGTGATCGAGGATGTCCTGCCGGTAGAGGTCGTCCAGGCTCATGGGAGGCTCATGGCTCGAGAGCTCGGGGCGGGACGCGGTACCACGCCCGTCACGAGTGAAAGACCTGCTTCGCCTTCCGCACGCCCGCGATCAGCCGCTCCACCTCTTCGGGGATGTTGTAGACGTAGAAGCTCGCGCGCGTGGTCGCGGCCACCCCGAACTTGGCGTGGAGCGGCATCGTACAGTGGTGCCCCGCCCGAACCGCGATCCCCTCGCGGTCGAGCACGGCGGCCACGTCGTGCGCGTGGATCCCATCGAGCGTGAACGACACGATCCCGCCGCGCTCGGAGGCCGGCGGGCCGTAGATCGTAAGCCCCGGGATCGCGCCGAGCCCCTCCATCGTCTGCACGGTGAGCTCCGCATCGTGACGGCGAATCGCGTCCACCCCGAGAGCCTCGAGGTAGTTCACGGCCGCGGCGAGCCCGATCGCGCCGCCGATGTTCATCGTCCCCGCTTCGAACTTGAAGGGCACGTCGTTCCAGGTGGAGCCCTGGAGCGTCACCTCGCGGATCATCTCGCCGCCCCCGAAGAGCGGCGGCATCGCCTCGAGGATCTCGCGCCGGGCGTAGAGGGCGCCGATCCCGGTCGGCGCGAGCATCTTGTGTCCCGAGAAGGCGAGGAAGTCGCAGTCGAGCGCGCGAACGTCGCAGCCCAGGTGCGGCACGCTCTGCGCGCCGTCGACGAGCACGAGCGCGCCCACCGCGTGCGCCCGGCGGATCAGCTCCTCGACCGGGTTGATCGTCCCGATCGCGTTCGCCATGTGGGCCACGGCGAGGATCTTCACGCGTCCCTCGAGGATCCGGTCGAGGCTGGAGAGGTCGAGCCGCCCGTGGCCGTCGACCGGAATGTACCGGAGCGCCGCCCCCTTCTCCTCCGCGAGGAGCTGCCAGGGGACCATGTTCGAGTGGTGCTCCATCTCCGTCGTCACGATCACGTCGCCCGGTCCGACGTTCTTCCGCCCCCACGCGTTCGAGACGAGATTGATCGCCTCGGTCGTGCCGCGCGTGAAGACGATCTCCCGCTGCGAGCGCGCGTTCAGGAACCGCGCGACCGTGGAGCGGGCGCCCTCGTACTTCTCCGTCGCCTCCTCGGCCATGCGGTAGACGCCGCGGTGCACGTTCGCGTTGTAGGTGCGGTAGAAGTCCTCGATCGCGTGCAGGACCTGGACCGGCTTCTGGGTGGTCGCGGTGTTGTCGAGGTAGGCGAGCCGCTTCCCATAGACCTCCCGCTCGAGGATCGGGAAGTCCCGGCGGATCGCGGCGGTGTCCAGGCGCCGCTCGGGCGCGGCCTCCAGCTTCATGTCAGCGTCCCGCCTTCGCGTCGATCGCCGCGGTGACGAGGGCCCGGAGCGTCTCCGAGGGAATCCGCTCCAGAACCGGCTCGAAGAACCCGGCGATGATCAGGCGCTCGGCGTCGGGCCTCGCGAGCCCGCGCGCCATGAGATAGAAGAGCTGCTCCTCGTCCACCTGTCCCACCGTGGCGCCGTGCGTGCAGCGCACGTCGTTCGCCTCGATCTCGAGGCTGGGGATCGAGTCGGCGCGCGCCTTGTCGGAGAGGATCAGGTTCCGGTTCGCCTGGTAGGCGTCCGAGCGCTGCGCGTTCTTGTGAACGCGGATCAGCCCCTGGTAGATGGTGCGCGCCCGGCCGCGGAGCGCCCCCTTGAAGAGGAGGTCGCTCGTGGTGTGGCCCACGACGTGGTTCTGGAAGGTGTGGAAGTCGAAGTGCTGGGACTCGCTCCCGAAGTAGCAGCCCGAGAACTTCCCTTCCGCGCCTTCTCCCTCGAGATGGATCTCCATGTCGGATTTGACCAGCTTGCCCCCGAGTCCGGCGAACGTCCAGTGGAAGCGTCCCTCGCGCCCGATGCGCGCGCGCTCCACGCCGAAGTGCCGCACGTTCCCGCCCCAGTGGTTCAGGGTGGCGAGGTGGAGGTCAGCCTCGTCGCCGACGGTGATCTCGGTGACCGGAACGACCACGGGCGTGCCCGGCTCGCCGACGGAGACGTACTCCTCGATGACGGTCGCCCGGGCGCCCTTCTCGAGCGCCACGATGGTGTGCGGAAAGATCGCGAGGTCGGGAGTCTCGCGCGCGATGAGGACCCGGATCGGCTTCTCGACGTGCACGCCGGCGGGAACGTGGACCAGGATGCCGGGCGATCGGAGCGCCGCGTTCAACCCCGTGAACCGGCTCTCGTCGAAGCGGATCGACGCGCCGATGAGGCGCGACAGGAGATCCGCATGATCACGCGCCGCCTCGGCAAAAGGAGCGACCACGACACCCGTGCGAGCAAGCGCGGGATCGCGCTCGAGGAGGACGACGTCGCGATCCAACGTCACGACCAACGCCGAGCGCTCCGACGCGGGCCCGATTTCCGCGCCAAGCTCCGTCGGAAGATCCGACGCCGTGCGCGCCATCGGATGCGGATCGCTCAGGACCCGAAGCGTTTCCCAGTCGAGCCCGGAGATGTCGGTGCGCCGCCAGAGCTCCTCGATGCGGCTCGGGAAGGGCGTCTTCTGGACGAACGCCCACGCGCGGGCGCGGCGCTCGGCCAGGAAGGCCGGCTCGCCCGCGCGGGCGGCAAGATCGGCGAGGGTCGCGTCGGTCACACCCGATAGCCGGCCAGGAAGGGCGGCCGCCGGAGCGGTCAGGGTCTCGGAACGGGCCACGTGTTCTCCTCTCGTCGCTATGGAACCAGGGGCGGGCCGGCGATCAGCCGACCGAGCCCTCCATCTGCAGCTGGATCAGACGATTCATCTCGACCGCGTACTCCATCGGCAGCTCCTTCGTGATCGGCTCGATGAATCCGCTCACGATCATCGCGGCCGCCTCGACCTCGGTGATGCCGCGGCTCATGAGATAGAAGAGCTGCTCGTCGCCGATCTTCGAGACGGTCGCCTCGTGGCCGATCGAGACCTTGTCCTCCTCGATCTCCATGTACGGATAGGTGTCGGAGCGCGAATGCTCGTCGAGGAGGAGCGCGTCGCAGCGCACCGTCGACTTGCAGTTCACGGCGCCCTTCGCCACCTTCACGAGCCCGCGGTAGCCCGCGCGCCCGCCGTCCTTGCTGATCGACTTGGAGACGACGTTGGAGGTCGTGTTCGATGCGGCGTGCACGCACTTCCCGCCGGCGTCCTGATGCTGTCCCTTCCCGGCGAAGGCGATCGAAAGGATCTCGGCGTGCGCGCCCGGCTCCATCATGTAGACGCTCGGATACTTCATCGTGAGCTTGGAGCCGAGGTTCGCGTCGACCCACTCCATCGTGGCGTCCTGGTAGGCCGCCGCGCGCTTCGTGACCAGGTTGAAGACGTTGTTCGACCAGTTCTGGATGGTCGTGTAGCGGCAGCGGGCCCCCTTCTTCACGATGATCTCGACCACCGCGGCGTGCAGCGAGTCGCTCGCGTAGATCGGCGCGGTGCAGCCCTCGACGTAGTGCACGAAGGCGCCCTCGTCCACGATGATCAGCGTCCGCTCGAACTGTCCCATGTTCTGGGCGTTGATGCGGAAGTAGGCCTGGAGGGGAAGGTCGACCTTCACCCCCTTCGGCACGTAGATGAAGCTCCCGCCGCTCCAGACCGCGCTGTTCAGCGCGGCGAACTTGTTGTCCGAGGGCGGAATGATCGTGCCGAAGTACTGCTTGAAGAGGTCGGGGTGCTGCTCCAGCGCCGAGCCCGTATCGAGGAAGATCACGCCCTTCTTCGCGAGGTCCTCCTTGATCTTGTGATAGACGGTCTCGGAGTCGTACTGCGCGCCGACGCCGGAGAGGAACTTCTGTTCCGCCTCCGGGATTCCGAGCTTGTCGAACGTCCGCTTGATGTCCGCGGGCACGTCCTCCCAGCTCTTCCCCTGCTCGTCGGTCGGCTTCAGGTAGTAGAAGATGTTCTGAAAATCGATCTCCGCGACGTTGCCGCCCCAGTTCGGGAGCGGCTTCTTCTCGAACTGCTCGAGCGCCTTCAGGCGGAAGTCGCGCATCCAGACCGGCTCCCCCTTCATCGCCGAGATCTCGGCGACCACGTCCTTGTCGAGCCCGCGGCGCGACTTGAAGATGGGCGCGATGTCGTCGTGGAAGCCGTACTTCTCTTTATATCCTTCGCGGATGTCGAGCGCTTGTTCGTTCATGAGTGGCTCCTATTCCAGGGCGTCAGGCCGCCTGGGGGTCTCCGACCCCCACGTAGCCCTGCGCCTCCAGCTCGTGTGCCAGCTCCGCGCCGCCCGACTTGACGATCCGGCCGTCGACGAGAACGTGGACGAACTGCGGCTTGATGTAGTTGAGGATCCGCTGGTAGTGCGTGATCAGCAGCACGCCCAGGTCGGGTCCCGCGAGGGCGTTCACGCCCTCCGCGACGATGCGGAGCGCGTCGATGTCGAGCCCGGAGTCGGTCTCGTCGAGCACCGCGATCTCGGGCCGGAGCACGGCCATCTGGAGGATCTCGGCGCGCTTCTTCTCGCCGCCCGAGAAGCCGTCGTTGATGTAGCGGCCGGCGAAGGCGTCGTCCATCTGGAGGAGCGCCATCTTCTCCTTCATGAGGGCGCGGAATTCCTTCGGCGGGAGCGGCTTCTCGAACCCCATCTCCTTGCGGCGGGCCTGGAGCGACATGCGGAGGAAATTGGCGACGCTCACCCCGGGGATCGCGGTCGGGTACTGGAAAGCCAGGAAGAGCCCCCGCCGGCCGCGCTCGTCGGCGCTCCACTCGGCGATGTCCTCGCCCTTGAAGCGGACCGTTCCCTCGGTCACCTCGTACTTCGGGTGTCCCATGAGGGCATTCGCGAGCGTGCTCTTCCCCGAGCCGTTCGGCCCCATGATGGCGTGGATCTCGCCCCGGTTCACTGTGAGGGAGAGCCCTTTCAGGATCGGCTTCCCCTCGACCGAGACGTGGAGATTATCGATTAGAAGCGTCGGCGTCCCCTTCGTCATTTTCCCTTTCCTCGTGGTCCGTGCGCGCCTCGGCGCGCGCGTCAGGAGGGCCCGCTTCGGGCCCGTCAAATGCTGAAGCTGTCTCCGCACCCGCACGCGCGCTTCACGCGCGGGTTCTTGAACTGGATGCCGGTGCCGAGAAGGCCCCGCTGATAATCCACGACCGTGCCGTCGAGCAGCTCCAGCGAGCGCGGATCGACCAGAACCGTGAGCCCTTCGTATTCGAGCACGAGGTCGTTCGCGCGGCGCGCCGTCGTGAAGCCCATGAAATAGGAATAGCCGGAGCATCCGCCCGCCTTGACGCCGAGGCGAAGCGCCTCGCCTTCCTTCCCTTCCTTGGCACGGACGCGAAGCACCCACTCGATCGCGGCGGGGGTCACCGTGATTCTCCCCGTGCCGGCGGGGCTGGAACTCGTGAGCTTCCCGGCCACGGCCGGATCCGTACCCGGGTTGTTCTCGGCTCTCGTCTCGCTCATGCCGTCTCCCTGGCTACCGCCCGCAGCGGAATCGTCACTCCCGGACGCGTGCCGACCTGGAACCCCGCGACCAGCGCGGGCGGCTCCTCCATGCCGTGGTCCACGGGACACTGCGGGCAATCGTCCTGCGTGGTCCGCGGCGGACTGCACGTCTCACAGGTGTTCAGGTATCGAAGCGATCCTTCGAGCTCCTTCTCGAGCGTCGCGAACCGCTCGAGCGCGGCCCGCGTCTCCGCGAGCCGCTTCTCGAAAGTCTCGCGCACCACTTTCATCGCGTCGGGACCGTAATGGGTGGTTTGCCAGGCTTTCAGGAGATCTTGAATCTGATGCAGCGTGAATCCGCTTTCCTGAAGCAGGTCGATCCACCGGATGCGCGTGAGCGCCGTCTCATCGTAGAGACGGAACCCTCCACTCGACCGGGCGGTCGGCGTGAGCAGCCCCATCTCTTCGTAGAGACGGAGCGCCCGGACGGACTTCCCGGTCCGCCGCGCCATGTCGCCCACCTTGAGGAGCTTGGTCGTGTCGTGAGGGCTCATCGTGATCTCCCGGTGCCGTTGCCTTTGCGGGCATCATACCCTTACGTACAGGTTAGATTCCACTGGAAAAGAGGGGGTGCTTGGGAATGTGTCGCCCTCCTCGGCCGAGCTTGGCTCAAATCGCGCAGCCGTGAGGAGTCTCTTGCTATCTTATTATGGAATCACTTGTTGCGCCATGGTGGGCGGGCTTGGCGCTCAGTTCGCGCTCAGTTCTCGGCCCGGGGCGCTCCTTGTGGTATATAGATGTCGGCTGACGGCACAGGTCGAGCCGCCGTTCGTATGCATGGTGTGACATGGCCGGTTCGACCTGAGGAGGACTCATGAAATACCTACGCATCGCCTTCGTGGTTGCGGCCCTCGCGATAGCCGTCTATTCCGCGGGGTGCAAAAGCAGCAAGAACCCGGTGGTCCCCACCCCCGCCGCCGACGTGACGATCAACATCGTCGGAGACCTCGGGGCGAGCTCGTTCTCGCCGAGCCCGGATACGGTGCTCGTCGGTCAGACCGTCGCCTGGCACAACAGCGACGGCTCGCTGACCCACAGGGTGGTGGCCGACAACGCGCTCTTCAACACCACGAACATCGGGCCAGGCTCGACCAGCGCGTCGATCGCCATGAACAGCCCGGGTTCGTTCCCATACCACTGCTCGATCCACCCCACGATGACCGGCACCCTGGTCGTTCATTGAGGGCCGTCCTCGTCTTTCTCCACGCCGCGAGCGCGGTCGTGCTCATCGGAGAGCTGCTCTTCGCCTCCCTGTGGCTGCGATCGGCGCTTGCGCGCGGGGGTGGCTCCGCGATCACGCGGTACACCCTCGCGACGATGGAGTGGACGAGCAAGTCGTTCGCCTTCCCGGCCATCCTCGTCAATCTCATCACCGGGCTCGCGCTCATGCACTTCGCGCACGTCGAAATCGGGCGGGCGAAGTGGCTCATCGTCGCGCTCGTCCTCTACGTCATCCTGACCGGGATCTGGCACGGGATGCTGATTCCGACGCGCAAGAAGATGCAGCGGCTGGTCGAGGCCGTCCCCGCGGCGGGCTATCCAGCCGAGGACCGGGAAACGTCGAGCGAGTTTCGGGGGCTCTCGAAGCGATGGGTCAGCGGGAGCGTCGTGGCGCTCGTCCTCGTGTTCGTGATCCTCGGGCTGATGGTCCTCCAGCCGACCTTCTGATTCGCTTCGGGGCGCGCCGCACCCGCCGCCCCGCGGGCTCCACCGTCGACCAGGTCACGAAAGGAAGCAGGCGCGGCACGCCGCCGTGCGTTCCGAGCGGCGAGGGGCGCTGAAGCGAGCCCACCCCCGTGACACGCGGGATCCCGAGCGCCGCGAACCGCGCGGCGAGCGCCGAGCGCCGCGGCTCCGCCTCTTCCAGCGCGACCGCCTCGATAAAGCGCGCCGACGGAACGGCGGCGCGCTCGAAGTCATCGGGCCCCCCGATCGAGTGGATCCGGAGCGTGCGGTGCGCGGGCCCCGGCTCGAAGCGCGCGCCGCTCTCGCAGACCACCGTCCAGCGCGTCCCCGCCGAGGCGTGGACGCTCGTCCCGGGGTCAGTCGCCGCGTCGAACCGGGCCTGCGCGCGGTAGAGCTGGAGCGAGGCCGCCTGCGAAGCGCTCGAGCGCTTCGGCGGCGCGTAGCCGAGCGCCTCTTCGAGCGCTTCCCCGAGCGCAGCCGCGAAATCGACCGGCGTGACCGCGCCGCCCCGCTCCACGTAGATCGCGTGCGGGGAGAGGCAGCCCTGCTGGTCGTAGAGCGCGGCGTCCTCGGCCAGACGCCGGGCCGCCGAGGGGGCGTTCGCGCGCGACAGCGCGCCGCGGCCGAGGTAGGCCACGCTCACCTTGGGACCATGGAAGACGGTCTTCGCGTCGGGGCGGCACATCCGCGCGAGGCTCGCGGTCGCGATCTCCCCTCCGAAAGCGAGCACCGCCGGCGCCTCGGCAAGGGCGGCCCGCTCGAGCTCCTCGGTGCCGCCTTTCCACCAGACCACCGCGAGGCAGCGTCCCAGCGTCTCGTCCTCCTGCGCGATCGCGCGCGCGAGCATCGGCGCGAGCACCGGCTCCTGCGCGGAGGTCTTCGCGAGGAGCGCCGACTTGAGGAGCAGGGCCCCGAGCATCGGCCAGACCGGCACGGCGGGGATGTTTCCCGCGTAGACCTGGAGCATCCACTCGGGTCCGACGGCGCGCCGCAGCACCCCTTCCCGCGTCGGGACCGGCTGGTCGAGCGCAGAGAGCGAGCCGAGCTCCGCGGCGATCCACCGCCGGAGCCCGCCGCGCGCGAGCGGCTCGAACGCGTCGTCCAGCGCGCGCTCGATCATCGGCTCGGGGAAACGCCCCGATTCGACGAGCGCCTGCACGAGGGCGCGGCGGCCGCGCTCTCTACGGTCGAGATAGCGCGCGACCACGCGCTCGAGCGGGCGGAGGATCGCGGCGATCGGCCGCGCCGCGAGGTGCTCGGCGCGCGCGCGGCGAAGCGCCTCGATCCATCGCGTCACATCCTGGGACTGGAAGAGGGGAAGCCGGATCTCGATCGCGTCGTGGGCCGGTCCGAAGCGCTGGACCGCCGTCTCCACGCCCCTCGCGAGCGCGGGCGGAAGGTAGAAGCCGTCGATCACGCCCGTTCCCGTCTCAGGAACTCCTCGAAGCTGAGGGAGCAGCCGCGGGCCTCGGCCCCGAGCAGGCGCCCCTCGAGGATCAGCCGGTTTCCGAGGCGGCGCCCGACGTCTTCGGTCTGGATCGCGAGCGGCACCTCGAGATTGGCGAGGTCGTAGTGCACGAGGACGCCGGTCTCCCCCTCCCCGAGCTCCTCCATCGACTCGGGATCGAGCACGCGCGTCCGGACCCACGGGGGAATGTGCTTCCCCGGGATCGGCTCGCGCCGCTCGTGGGCCGCGAGGAGCGCATCGTCGTAGAATTGACTCCCCATCTCCGCCATGCCGTATTCGTTCACCACGTGCGATGCCGGGATCCGAAGATGCCGCTGGAACGCCTCCTCCACTTCGGCGCGAGTGAACTCCGAGATCTGACCCTTGGCGCCTCCCGTGTCCATCGCGCGGCTCCCGGCCGGGAGCTGGAACGCGCGGTCGAGGATCCGAAGCCGCTCGAACCAGGCCATGAAGAGTAGAGTCGTGCCGAGGAGGAGGAGCGGCTCGCGCTTCTCCATGGCGAGCCGGATCGCGTCGTCGGCCGCCTTCCACCGCGGGTCGCCGTGCTGGACGATGTAGCTCGCCTCGAGACCGAACTCCCGCACCGCCCGGTCGACCATGAACCAGAGCGAGGAATGGGGCGCGTCGGTGCCGCTCGGCCCGAAGACGATCGTGCGGAGCCGGACACCGTCGGAAAGAAGGTGGCGCTCGAAGTTCCGGAGGAGCGAGACCTCGTAGAGGGCGGTGTCCGAGAGATGCACCCGTCCCGGCTGCGAGATCGTGGTGCCGCTCGTCTCGAACGTGACGCCTCCCGCGCCCTCGGGCGCCGCGCTCAGGTCGTGACTCTTGAACGCGGAGCACGGGACCGGCGGGATCTCCTGCCAGCGCGCGACGCGCGCGGGATCGACGCCGAGATGGCGCACGTACGCCGCGTAGGGCGGGATCGATGCGACCTGCGCGCGGAAGGAGCGAAGGAGCAGCTCCTCGCTGCGGCGCGACTCGGCATCGCCCGACGGCGTCCAGGACGCGGCCACGATATGGGCCCGGATGTGGTCGCTCAGTTCGGACATGGATAGGTCCGCTCGATCTCGTCCTCGCCGTACATTTCGCCCTGGCCGTAGATCCCGATCATCGCGTCGGGCGCGTCGAGGTCGAAGTAGACGATGAAGTCGCCGTAGCGACTGGTCGGGAAGATGTCGAGCCGGGTCTCGATCTTCGTGGCGGCGCTGTCGGCCAGGAAGACGCCGAAGAGCTGCCGGTTCAGGCTTTCCTGGAGATTCGAGGTCTGCGCGGTGATCGCCGGTCCCGGAGCGGTCCCCGCGGCCACGACGGCCAGCCCCCGATGGCCCAGGCACGGCTCGCGAAGAACCTCGAGCAGGCGAATGCTGTCGATGGCCGCGTTCTGAACGCGGAAGGCGGCGAGCAGGGGCGCGCGCAGCCGGTCCCGCATCGGAGGCGTGATCGGGACGAGCGCTCGCGCGATACCGTGCGCCGGGGCGGCGATGCCGCGACCTGTCTTGTCGACGAGACCCCAACCGCCCGTCCCGGGCGAGAGGACGAGCCCCCCGTTGGGCCCCAGGAGCACGACCGCGCCCTTGTCGTCGGCATCGGCGAGCGCGATCGGCCACTCGGGAAATGTTTCGTCGAGCCGAAATCCTCGATGTTGCAGCGTCTCCTCCCGCGGCGTCGTGTACCAGCGTCCGCTGGGAAGATGCCACAGCGCGATCTGCTCGTACGATACGTCTCCTTCCGGCTCGAACGTGCAACCGAAGATCAGGTAGTCCCCCGCGCGCCAGACCGCATCGACGTTCCAGTGGGCGAGCGGCGCGAGCGGGTACTCGCGGCGCGCAGCGCCGGGCGAGGAGAAGATCAGCCGGGGGATCCCGCCGAACGCCTCGGCAATGTGGCCGAACGTGAACCGAAGCGTATCCCTGCCGGAACGGAACGAGCTGCGTACCGCTTGGCGCGGATCGATGGCGTCGTCATGGCGCCGTTCGACGAGCGTGTCCATCCGCGCGGCGAATGCGCCCGGCGCGAGCGTGACGGAGCGAACCTCGCGCTGGTCGAGAGCCTTCGCGATGTCGCGTCCCGCGAAGCCGTCCTCGTCCACGTCGGGCCAGAGCTTTGCCGAGCGCGCGTACGCGGCGGGAAGGAGCTGGCCGAGCGTCGCCGGCGTGCGTGTCGCCGCGCCGGCGTCGGTGGCAACCGTCAGGGGGATCAAGACCGCGGGGACGATCCACGATCGGACGCGCGACATGATCAGATGATCTCCAGCCCGTGCGCGCGGAGCCGGGGGTGGCGCACCTTCACACGCCCCACGCGATCGCGGCCGCTTCTTCCGGATCGCGCGTGACGCGGAGGAGCGCCCGGAGATCGGGGCCGAACTCGAATCGCTTGTCGAGCAGGTCGAGCAGCTCGTCCCAGTGCTCGCCGAGGAGCACGAGGGCGTCGGGGTCCTCGTCGCGGTCGTAGGTGAGAAGGGTCCAGACCCAGAAGAGCTCGTTCATCGTTCCGACGCCTCCGGGGAGCACGACCGCGGCGCGCGCGCCGGCGATGAGATTGCCGATCCGGGCGCCCAGATCCTCCGCCTCGACGACCTCGCTCAAGTGGGACGAAGGGACGCGCGTCTCCCGATACCAGGCAAGGGTGCAGCCGACGACCTTGCCGCCGGCGGCGGCGGCGCCCTCGGCGACCGCTTCCATGACGCCGCCGTACCCGCCGCACCGCACGATCGCCCCGCGGCGGGCGAGGGCGCTCCCCAGCGCCCAGGCCATCCGATGGTGGGCTGAATGCCGCGGCGCCTTGCTGCTCCCGAAGACCGCGACCGAGCTCTTGCTCATGGCGGCTGATTCTATCAGCCGAGCCGGGGCGCCGGAACGCGCGTCCGAGCGCCGGGATACGACGGGGCTGCTCCCGCCACAAACCGGTTGGCGCGTGGTAGCATCGGCCTATGAGCCCCCATCGAGCCGCGCGGGCCAAGGCCCGCGCCGGCCGGATCGTCCGGATCGCGCTCGCCCAGGTCAACCCCACGGTCGGCGATCTCCCCGGCAACACGCGGAAGGTCATCGAGTTCATCGGCCGCGCGCGGGACATGGGAGCCGAGCTGGTCGCCTTCCCCGAGCTCGTGCTCACGGGCTATCCCCCCGAAGACCTCCTCCTCCGCCCCGAGTTCATCGACCAGAACATGGCGGCGCTCGACGAGGCGGTGCGCGCTACGAGCGGCATCACGGCGATCATCGGCTTCGCGCAGCGCGCCGAGGACGTCTACAACGCCGCGGCCATCGCGCACGACGGCGAGATCGCGGGGGTCTACCACAAGGGGCACCTCCCGAACTACGCCGTGTTCGACGAGATGCGCTACTTCCGCCCGGGACGAAACCCCTTCGTCTGCAAGCGCGGCGCGCTCACGTTCGGCGTCAACATCTGCGAGGACATCTGGCTCCCCTCGAGCCTGAACCAGCTCGCGGTCTACGGGGACGCGGACCTGGTCTTCAATCTCTCGTCGTCGCCCTATCACATGGGGAAGAGCGTCGCGCGCGACCGCATGCTCGCCACGCGCGCGCAGGACGCGGTCTCGGTGCTCGCGTTCGTGAACACGGTGGGTGGCCAGGACGAGCTCGTCTTCGACGGGAACAGCCGCGTCTTCGGCCCGCGCGGCGAGCGGCTCGCCGCCGCGAAGGCGTTCGAGGAGGATCTCGTCGTGCTCGACATCGACCTCGACGAGGTCTTCTCCGCGCGGCTCAAGGATCCGCGGAGCCGCGAGCTCGCCCACCGCGACGAGCCGGAGGAGCCGATCCCGGCCGTGCAGCTCCGCAGCGTTCCCGAGCGCCCGCGCCCGCCGCTCCAAGCGCGTCCGGCCGAGGCACTCCCGGCCGAGGCCGAGGTCTACGAGGCGCTCATCCTCGGCACGCGCGACTACGTCCGGAAGAACGGCTTCGAGCGCGTCGTGCTCGGCGTCTCGGGAGGCGTCGACTCGGCGCTCACCGCCTCGGTCGCCGTGGACGCGCTCGGTCCGGAAAACGTGACCTGCGCGTTCATGCCCTCTCCCTTCACCGGCAAGGACAGCGAAGCGGACGCCCTCGCGCTCGCGAGCCATCTCGGCATGCGTCTCGTGATCCTCCCGATCGGGGAGGAGATGGAGGCCTACCGCCGGAGTCTCGCCGCCGTATTCCAGGGCCGCGCCGAGGACGTGACGGAGGAGAACCTCCAGTCGCGGATCCGCGGCAACTTCCTCATGGCGCTTTCGAACAAGTTCGGCTGGCTCGTGCTCACGACGGGGAACAAGAGCGAATACGCGACGGGATACACGACGCTCTACGGCGACATGGCCGGCGGGTTCGCGGTGCTGAAGGACGTGCCGAAGACGCTCGTCTACGAGGTGGCGCGCTGGCGGAACGCGCGCGCGGGGCGCTCGCCCTGGATTCCCGAGCGCACGGTTTCGCGCCCGCCGACCGCGGAGCTCAAGCCGGGGCAGCTCGACACCGACACGCTCCCGCCCTACGAGGTGCTCGACCCGATCCTGCGCGCCTACGTCGAGGACGACTGGGAGGTCGACCGGATCGTGGCGATGGGCTACGACCGCGCGCTCGTGCAGCGCGTGATCCGCATGGTCGACAAGGCCGAGTACAAGCGCCGCCAGGCGCCGCCCGGGATCCGCATCACGCCGCGCGCGCTCGGGAAGGACCGCCGCCTCCCGATCACGAACGGCCACCACCCCTGGCGGGACTAGCCCGCCCCGCGCGCCGCGTCCTCCGGACCACTCCCGAACCGCCTCCGCAGCCACTCCCGCGCGGCGTCGATGTCCTCCTGCGCGAGCGCGTGCCCGGTGTTCGTCCAGTGGAGCGTCACGTCGGCCCCGGCGCCCCGCAGGCGCTCGGCCCAGCTCTCGCTCTCGTAGGGCGGGACCAGCGGATCGTTGCGTCCCGCCCCGAGGAAGACGCGCTTCCCGGCGAGCGCGGGAGGCTTCTCCGGGATGAACGGCGTCATCGCGCGGAGGAGGATCGCGCCGTCGAGCGCCTCGGGCTTCATGAGGAGCAGGCTCCCCGCGATGTTCGCCCCGTTCGAGAAGCCGACCGCGACGATCGGGCGATCCTCGAGGCCGTAGCGCTCGCGGGCCGCGCGGACGAAGCGCGCGAGCTCGTCGGTGCGGTGCTTCAGGTCCTCCTCGTCGAAGACCCCCTCGGCGATGCGCCGGAAGAAGCGCGGGGCGCCGTTCTCGAGGACGCGGCCGCGCGGGGAAAGAAGAGCCGCGCCCGGCGCGAGGTAGGGGCCGAGCGGAAGGAGATCGTCCTCGTCGCCGCCCGTCCCGTGGAGCAGCAACAGCGTGATCGGCGCCTCGCCGGGGACGGCGCGATGATGGAACAGCGCGAGCGGGTCGACTTCGTGCATGGCGTCGGTTTCGGCGTTTCTCGGGCGGTGTCGGTCTCGTGAGGCCGATCGAGGATGTCACGGCGCGCGGGTCGCGCCGCGGTCAGCGGAGCAGTGTAATCGAAGCGGCGGGTACGCGCACGCCCCCCGGAGAAACCAACCGCGCCCAGTAGCGCCCCGATGCCGCCGGGCGGCCGCGGTCGTCGCGCCCGTCCCAGCGGACGCGCACCGCGCCGGCCGAGGCGCCCACGCGGAGCGTGCGGACGAGTCGTCCGCGCACGTCCGTGATCGTGATCGTGGCCGGAGCCCCCGGGGACACACCTGCGATCGAGAGCGCGCCGGCCGGACCCTCGAGCCAGACGCCCGTCGACGCGGGATTGGGCGCGACCCGCAGCGCGGGCGCGGGCGGAGCCGAGGCCACGGCCTCGACACCCGCGATGGACGCCGTGCCGGGCCGGAGCACGAGGAGCCGCGCGCCGTCGCTCACCATGAGATCGGGGATCGGGCCCGCGGTGTCGCGGAAGCGGAGCGACGTGGCGGCGGTGGCCCAGCTCACGTGGAGGGCGCGCTCGATCGCGCCCGAGACGCCCCACGATTGCGAGCGCGCGAGGAGGACGGGCGCCGTGTAGGGCGGGGGCGCCGTGGGGCCGATCTGGTTCAGCTCGGATGCCGGGGGAGAACGGAGGAGGGCGACGCCGCCTCCCTGCATGGCTGCGGCGAGCGTCCCCGTCCATGCTCCCGCGAGACCCACGGCCGGCGACGCGGTCTGCTGCACGAGGACGAGCGAGGGCGCGCCCCCGCCGCGCGGGGCGCGCACGATCTGCACTCCACCGGCCGCGCAGGCCACCGCGGCGTACGTGCTGTCGCCCGTGTTCGAGATCCAGCAGACGTCGCGCGCGTAGGGCGTCCCCCACGCCGGGGAGAGCGCGACCGCGCCGCGCGGCGTGAACGTGACCGTGGCCGGAGCGCCCGAGCCCACCGTCAATCCGTAGAGGCCGAACCCGCCGGCCCCGTCGGCGAGTGCCATGTCGGGCGACGCGCCGCCGCGCACCTCCACGTCGAGCGCGCTCCCGGGCGTCGCGAGCGCGCCCGCGGCGTAGGGGACCGGTCCCAGGGAATCGATCGCCGCTTCGAGGTCGATCGCGACCACGCCGGCCCCCGTGCCGGGCGTCACGAGCGCGGGGTCGTACCCGGCCGTGACCGGGGCCGAGCCGGTGTCGGCATCGGCGACGAAGGCGACGTGCCGCCCCGAGGCGGCGCGGATCCAGGCGGCATCGGTGGCAAACCCCGGCGTCGGGATGAAGCGCAGGATCCGGTCGTCGATCCCGTTCCCGTCGGTGTCGAAGAAGTCGCTCCAGGTCCCGAACGGCGGATCCTCGAGCATGCGGAGGTCGAGGAGCATGATCCCGCCGCGACCCGCGGCGAGGATCCCGAGGTCGAGCGTGTCGCCGCTCGTGGTCACGAATCCCGGAACGACCGAGAGTGCCGCCGCGAACGACGGGATCCGGATCGTCCCGACGATCCGGTCGTCGCCGCCGTCCCCGTTCACGTCGATCGGCCCGATCGAGTCGGTCGAAGCCTGCCGGATCACCCGCACCCCTTCCTCACCCGAGGGCACGAGCCAGTAGCCGCGCGAGGCGAGGTACGCTGGGCCGTCGCGTCCGGCCGCCGCCACGTCGAAGGGGGTGAGCCCGATCGGGACGAGGGCGCTCGGGAGCGAATCGGGAAGCGGGGCGCTCGAGAGCGCGAGCCCCACGGCGTTCGAGATCCCGCCCGCGCTCGTCACGCTGAGCTGAACCGCGTTCCCGTTCCCCGCCCATGCGCGCGCGGCGATCGTCGTCGGCACGTTGACCGTGACGGTGCCGCCGCCCGGGAGAAGGACGCTCGACGGCGGGCCGCCCCCGGTGAAGACAGCGCCCGCGTTGTTGGGATCGGGATCGAAGCGACCCGCCGTGAGCAGCACCGTTTCGGCGGTGCCGATCATGCTGTGCACCGAGAACGACACCGAGCCGCTCGTCCCCGAGGGCGCGACCCACGTGGACGGGACCGGAAGGACCTCGGGGCGTCCGTCCGTCGCGGCCTGCACCGCGGCGCTCACCTTGGCGACGCTCCCGCCGCCCGGATCGTCGAGGATCGTGACCGTGACCGATCCCGTCCCCGTCACGAGCGCCGGGACGGTGACGGTCAGGTCGACCGTGGCGATGCTGCCCGCCGGAACGGACAACGTTCCGCTCGCGGGCGTGACGGCGGCGAGGAAGGGGCCGCCGCTCACGGCGGTCCACGTCACGTTCGCGCCCCCCGTGTTCGCGCGCAGGGTGAGCGTCATCGTGCGCGAGGCGCCCGGCGCGATCGTGGCGCTGGGGAGAAGCGCGGTCACGCGCGGCGGCGGAATCCAGTCGGTCGCGCGCGCGCGCGGAGCCGCGAGGGGCGCGGTGAGCGCCCCCACGGCGAGGAAGCCCCAAAGAAGAAGGGGGCCGGCGATCGGCGCCGGCCCCCCGTTGCGACGACGGATCACGAAACCACCGTATGACTCACGCGATCACTTGAGGATCGTGACGCGCGCGTCCTGCTTCCACGACCCCGCCTCCATCCGGGCGAAGTACGTGCCCGAGGCGACGGTGCGGCCAGCCGTGTCCTTCCCATCCCACAGCATCGTGTGCGGTCCGGCCTGCATCGCCGTTCCGTCCACGAGCGTCCGCACGAGGCGGCCGGTCACGTCGTAGACATTCAGCCGGACCGTCGTGTTCGCGGCGTTCCGCGGGATCACGAAGAGGAACTTCGCGATCGGGTTCGCGGGGTTCGGGCCGCTGTTCATGAAGTAGAACTGATCCGGATCGAGCGTGTTGCTGTTGAATCGCGCGGCGAGCGCCGGCGTGGTGACGTTCGCGTTCAGGACGTAGGTCTGCGGCACGCGGACCTGCGGCACCTGGGCGGGAGCGAGCGGCGAGCTCCGGAAATCGGTCACCTGGATCGTGAACTTCCGCGCCACCTTCGAGCTCGAGTTCGTCGAGTTCGGCGGCACCGTGTACATGACCCTCGGATTGCGTCCCGAGAAGTCGTCGTTGAACGCCACGAGGTCGCCATTCGAGTCGTAGAGGAACATGACCAGGTCGGTGTTGTTGTTGCCGTCCTGGGCGGTCGCAGTCGCGCTCGCGTCGATGAAGTCGCCCGGCTTCGCCAGGATCGAGAAGAAGTCCTGGTCACCCGCCGGCGAGTAGGTCTCCGGCCGGCTGGAGACGGGCGTCGTGAGCGCCTTCGCCTCGTTCAAGCGGCCGTTCGGCTCGTCCGCGTCCTCGTTCAGGCCGAGGATCGTGACGGGCGACTGGACGCTCCGGTGTCCGTTCTTGTCGAGCCCCTGCGACGACCAGATGGTCGCCAGCGTGCTGGCCGGGCTCGGCGAGAGGTGGATCGTGGTCGCGCCCGCGCCCGCCGTGTCGCGATCGGCATAGGCAAACGGGCTCCGCTCGATCAGGAAGACCTGGTCGAGCGAGTTGTGCGGCAGGGCGAAGCCGTCCGCGCGCATGTCGGCCGGCGCCGTGAAATTGAACTCGGTCTGCGTCGCGCGGCGGTTCGCTCCGAGGCCCGTCGGCGCCACGATCGGCGTGTCGTCCGCGTTCGGGAGCCGGCAGGTCATGTCGACCACGATGTTCCGGTCGATGAGCGTCGAGACCGCGCCCGCCAGCGTGATGCGATACGAATCCGCCCAGAGGCCCTTCTCCAAGTTCGTGAAGTCCATCCGCACGAACGGGAAGTTGTTCGGGAATCCCGGAATCGACTGCGACGGGAACTGGAGCACCCAGAAGAAGGTCTGGTTCGGGGTGCTCACGTCGAGGTTCAGCGGGACGACGTTGTCCCCGTTCGGGTTCCCGGCGAACGGCGCCTGGTTGAAGAGCGGGTTCAGGAGATCGGGCCCGCCCGTCGCCGGATTCATCGGGCAGAGCTTCGCGCTCAGGAAGGTCGCCGGCACGCCGTTGAACGTGAACGTCGGGAAATTGACGCGGGTGATCGTGTACGGGCCCTCGAACGGCGGGTCGAACCGCACGGCGAGATACCCCGTGTTCCCGAACGTCACGATGTTCTCGAACGATCCGTGCGGCGCGATCACGACCTGGCCGGGGAACGTGTTCGTGATGAACCCGATCCCGCCGCTCGTGGCGCCCGCGGTGACGTCGACCGGCGTGTAGTCGGTCGCGATGTCGTTGAAGCCGTTCCCGCTCTCGTTGGGTCCGTTCCAGAACTCCGGCTCGAAGCCGATGTCGAGGCCGTTGAAGACGCCGCCGATGTTGTCGTCCGAGGCGATCGTATGGATGCCGTCGAGGGGCACGATGCGCACGGCGTAGCTGCCCGGCGGGAGGCCGTAGATCGTGAAGTCACCCTGGCCGTTTCGCAGCGTCAGCTCGCCCGAGATGGCGCTGATCGTGCTCGCCGGCGTCGGGTCGGCCAGGTTGATGGCCTCGACGTGCGCGCCGAAGATGGCCGAGCCGTTGAAGCCGTTCAGGACGGTGCCGCTGATCTTCCCGGTCGTGGCGAAGAAGTCGACGCCGTCGGCCGACAGGCCGCGCGCGGCCGACTCGGGAAAGATCGTGGAGATCCCGGCCCGGTCGTCCAGCTCGAGCGTGCGCTGGCTGATGTCGTTCGAGATGAACGGCACCATCGTCGCGCCCGCGACGCTGGTGTGGTCGAGGCCGAAGTAGTGGCCGTACTCGTGCGTGACCACGGCCTGCAGATCCACGCTCGTCTGCCCCGTCGGCGCCGGCGTCAAGTTCGGCGTGGAGACCGATCCGTAGAACTCCTTGTCGTTGAAGACCAGGTCGGCGTCGAGCGTGTGCCCGGTGTTCAGGTCGATGGTCGAGCGCACGAAGGCGATCACGCCGCTCCCCGCGGCGAAGTTCGCCCCGGCCATGTCGAAGAACATGCTGTTCTGGCCGTCGTTCGCGAGCGCCGGCTGGAGCTCCGGCGGTCCCATGAACTGGTGCGGATTGACCGTGAAGTACGAGGTGTTCACGTTCTCCCACGACTTCGCCGACGCGATGACGGTCGCGAGCGCGACGTCGGGCGGGTTGTCGAGGTTGGTCGGGTCGATGACGCTCGAGAGCGGCAGCTCCGAGTCGAGCCAGTGCGCCTGGACGACCGGAGAGGTGGGGGTGGCTTGACGGGTCAGACGGATGAACGCCGCGGCCGGATTCGCCAGCGTGAGCGAGAGCGCTCCGCAGACGAGCATGGCGGCGGCGACGCGAAATCGAATCGAGTTCATGGTGTCGCCTCCTCCGCTACTCGGTCTGGGGTGTGGGATCGACCTGCGCCTTGCCCGCCGCGTCGACGTCGTTCCGGACGCCGTCGAGGAAGGATTGGAGCGGCATGTCGGAAGCGGTCTTGGCTTCGACCGCGTGGCCGCTCGCGTCGAGGAGCGAGGTGCCGCTCAGCTCGTTGCGGACACGCTGCGTCCCGTTCGCGTCGGTGCGGACCGAATACTTGCCCTGCTGGAGGCCCATCACCCACGGGTATCCCGCCCCGTCCTTCTGGGTCAGGAACACGACGACCTCCTCCCCCTTCTGGAAGGTCGGCATGCCCGGGACGACGGACGCGATGTTGTCGACCACGCCGCCGAGCTGGCGGATCGTGATGAGGTCGTCCTTGCGCGAGTTCTTCACCGGGTCGAGAACACGGAGCGTGATGAACGTGTAGATTTCCTTGTTCGTGTCGTACCGCGCGACCTCGTCCTCGACGCGCGCCACCACGACGGCGTCGGATTTCCTGGCGAGGTCCTTCATCGAGAGCTTGAGGACGGTCGTTGCGGTCGCTGTGCTCGCCCCGATGAGGGCGAAGGCGGCGAACGCGACCATGGCCGATCGGCTTGCGCGATTCATAGCCTAGTCTCCTGCGGTGACTTCTGTGCGGCGTGCGGTGCGACCCTCGGCGCGCCGCGAGACGGAGCGATCGGAATCAGGAAGGCATGGTTGGAAGAACGCGCGTGGCGTGTCGGTGCCGGCTCTCACCCCCCTGCCGACGGCCCGGGCGGGCCGTGTCGTTGCGGATCCCCGTTGTGGAGGCGCACGCTGCGCGCGGTGGGGGCCGCGCGCGGAAGCACGCAGGATGTTCTGAGAAGCCGGAATTATATAACTTTCAAGCGCTTAAGTCAACGGGTGAAATGACCCCGAGGGGCTCCGGCGCGCCCGTCAGAGCGGCCAGGGGGCGACGCGGATCGGAAGCGGGGCTCCATCCGGGATCGCGAGCACGACCGCTCCCGGTGGATCGATCTCGGTGGCGAGATAGCCCATGGCGAGCGCGTCGTCGGACCCGGGCTCGCGGACCGCGCTCGTGAGGAATCCCGCCGCGGAGCCTCCCGACAGGAGCGGCGTCCCGGACGCGGGCGCCGCTCCGGGCCACGCGAACCGGAATCCCACGCGCCGCCGGCGCACCTGTCCGCGGTTCGACGTGCGGGCGACGACCTCCTGTCCCACGTAGCACCCCTTGGTGAAGCAGATGGCACCGGGAAGATCGAGCTCCGTCGCGAGCCGCTCCTGGGTGAAATCGACGCCCGCGCGCGGGAGCCCGACGGCCAGGCGCCACGCCTCCGCCGCTTCTGGAGAGATGCACTCGACTGGCTCCGCGCTCTGGCGCGGAACCAGGAGAAAGGAGAGGGGCTCCCCCTCGAGCGCCCGCGACCCCGCGACTCCGGCAGCGATGCCGGCGAGACGCGCGGCGCGCGTGGGACCCGCGACGCCGATGACATGCCCCGCGGCCCCGGATTCCTCGAACTCGACGTCCTCCATGATCCGGAACCGTTCGAAGTGGGGCCGGAGCGCGTCGCTCGACGCCGCATCCGCCACGACCCACGCCTCGGCTCCCGAGGATTCGACGGCGACCCACGCGAGGGCGAGCGGGCGGCCCTTCTCCGTGAGGAACAAGGTCTCCGCCGCGCGCCCGGGACCGGCGGCGGCCATGTCCTGCGTCGCCATCCCCTGGAGGAAGTCGCGCGCGTCGGGGCCGACGAGCCGGAGCACACGCCATCCCGCGAGATCGAGCTGTGCGGCGTCGTGAAGGAGGGCGCGGTATTCCAGGACGGCGGTCGCGAGGGTCATACGGGAAGGATAGCACCCCCGCGATCGCTCTCGAGGAGCGCCGCCGCCATAGGACGGCCCCCTCCCCGCCGTCGTGGTCGAGGAGAGGGCCTGGGACGCCGTCGCGTCGGTGAGGGTGCGCGGGGTCAAGCCGCGGAGTGAATCACTCCGGGGGTCCCCACGAGCGTGGGGAGCCTGTGCGAGGACACGGCTTTGAGCACCGACATCACGTCCGCGTAGGTTACGGCGTCATCACGTTTCCGCTCCGCGCGCTCGGCCGCGAGGATCAGGTCGTTCAAGGTGAGAATGCCGAGGATGCGCCCGTCCTTGCTCACCACCGGCAGGCGCCGCACCTGGCCTTCGGCCATCCGATGCAGCGCGACGAGCACGTTGTCGCCGGGCGCGCAGGTGTAGATCCCCCGGCTCATCACCTCACGGACCGGGATCGTGTGGAGCGGACGATGCTTCGTGGCGCCGGCGATGCAGATATCCCGGTCGGTGATCACCCCGGCATAGCGGCCGTCGTCGGGGTCCACCACCGGAACGATGCCGCAGTCGCGGCGCCACATGATCATCGCGGCGTGCGCGAGGTCGTCGCTCGCCTCGCACGTTTCGACGTCGCGTGTCATCAGATGTTCGATCGTCATGAGGGTCTCCCTGGCGCGGGACCGGGCGGAGCGGGGCTCCGGAGCGGGTCGCCTCACGCCGACGTTTCCAGAGTTGCGGGCCGCCCGTCGCCGCCGTCCGCGCGCGAGCGGATCCACCGCTCGAGGCGCTCCGGGGTCCCGAGGTCGGTCCAGCCGCAGGGCGGCACGGCGAGAACGCGCGCGAGCGAAGCGGACGGCTGCAGCACGTCGCGCGAGAAGTCGAGAGGCGAAAGCGACGCGTAGGCGCGCGCGAGCGTCGAGGGACCGGTCTCCTCCCCGAGACCGTGGTCCTGCGTCACGCGCGCCAGCGTCGCCAAGAGCGCGGGAGCGGCGGCCTGGTAGAGCGCGAGCAGCGCGCGCCCCCGGGCCACGAGCATGAAGCTGCTCACGCTGGCTCCCGAGCGATAGAGCTCGCGCGCTTCGCGCGAGCCTGGTTTTTCCACGAACGAGACGACGCGTCGCGTGCCGTCTTCCTCGGCCTCGCCGGCGACGATCCAGCCGTAGTCGGGCTCGGGCCCATGGGGCGCCATCCCGAGAAGGACGATGCGACGGCCGCGCTCCACGACCGAGCATGCGTGCTCGAGCGAGGAGCGGAGCTGCTTCTCGTCGGCCACGTATTGATCGGCCGGGAGCAGGATCACGATCGCATCGCGGTGGTGGCGCAGGACGTGGAGGAGGGGAAGGAGGATCCCGGCGGCCGTGCCCCGGTTCTCCGGCTGCACGATCAGCCCGGGGGCCATCGCTCCCGGCAGGAGGTCGGCCCACCACTGGCGATGATGGGCCGACACCACGGTGACGATTCGAGCGGGCCGGGTGAGCCGCTTGGCCCGTTCGTACGCCCAGCGAAGCATCGGCCCCGCGTCTCCGGGCGCCCAAAATTGCTTGGGAAGGGTCCGCCCCCGGCCATCCTTTGTCAGGCGGCGAACGCGTTCCCCGTCACCGGCAGCCAAGATGATCGCCCATCGACGCGAGGCCATTTCCGCCACAACCCCCCAGCGATTTTGGTGGGAACGCCCCGGGTGAAAGCACGAGGCATGCCGCCGCGCGCTCGTCGCGGAGAGCGCCGCGCGTCGACGCCGCGCAAGCGGGTAAGAACGCGCCCGTTAGGAGTCGGCCGTAGCGTGCGACGCGCCGCGCGGGGAGCACGGGCGCGAGGAGGAGTCCTGCTGCCAGACTGTCAGGGGTCGCCGCTTATGGCAGGGATGGGGCGCGCGCTCCGGCAGTCCGGTTCAGGGGAGCGACGACTCGCGCACCTGGGCGGCGCCGCGCGCGTCGTAGGCGATGACGCTGTGCACGGGGATCGCGCTCGCGATCTTCGAACGGCCGTTCAGGAAGAGGAGCTCGACCAGGAACGCCATCCCGGCGGTCTCGCAGCCGATCGCGCGCACGAGATCGGCCGCCGCGCGCGCGGTGCCGCCCGTCGCCATGACATCGTCGGCGATCAGGACCCTCGTTCCGCGCGGGACGAGGTCCTGGTGCGTCTCGAGACACGCGGTCCCGTACTCGAGGTCGTACTGCTCGCGGTGCGCGGCGGCCGGGAGCTTCCCCTCCTTGCGGGCGAGGAGGAGCCCGGCCCCCCAGCGCGACGCGAGCGCCGAGGCGACGAGGAATCCGCGCGCCTCGATGCCGAGCACCATGGCGGGCGGGGCGGCGTCGAACGGCGCGGCGAGCGCCCGCACGGCGCGCGCCCAGGCCCGGCCGTCGGCCCAGAGCGGCGTCAGGTCGCGGAAGAGGACGCCCTTCTGCGGCCAGTCGGGGACGTCCCGCACCCAGGCGGTGAGCGGCGCGTCCGGAGCCGCGGGCGGAGTCCAGTTCACGAGCGGGAACGTAGCGCCCCGCGTCCGCTCCGGCAACCCCTACAATCCGACCATGCGCCTGCTCGTCTCCGGCTCGACCGGCCTCATCGGAACCGCGCTCACCGGAAGGCTCATCGAAGCGGGCCACCACGTCACGCGGCTCGTCCGCCCCGCGACGCGCCGCCGCGCCGCGGACGCGCGCGAATGGGACCCGGCCTCCGGCGCGCTCGACCCGCGCGCCTTCGCCGGCGTGGACGGCGTGATCCACGTCGGAGGCGCGAGCATCGGCTCGCTCTGGACGCGGGGACGGAAGACGCTCCTGCGCCAGAGCCGGATCGGGACGACGCGCCTCCTGGCCGAGCGCATGGCCGAATCGAATCCGCGGCCCGCCGTCTTCGTGCACGCCTCGGCCGTCGGCATCTATGGAGACCGCGGGGACGAGGTCCTGACCGAGTCGAGCGCTCCGGGATCGGGATTCCTCGCCGACCTCTGCCGCGACTGGGAGGCAGCGTCGAGCCCGGCCGAGAGCGCGGGGGTGCGCGTGGTGCGCGTCCGGACGGCCCTCGCCATGAGCGGCCGCGGCGGCGTGTTTCCTCTGATGAGGCGTCTGTTCGGGCTCGGGCTCGGAGCGCGGGTGGGGAGCGGGCGGCAGTGGATGCCGTGGATCGCGCTCGAGGACCTGGTCTCGGTCTACGTCCGCGCGGTCGAGGACGCGGGCGTTCGCGGCGCCGTCAACGCGGCGGCGCCCGAAGCGGTCACGAACGCCGCGTTCACGCGGGTCCTGGCGCGGGCGATGAGGCGCCCCGCCCTGTTCGTCGTGCCCGCGTTCGCATTCCGGATGCTCCCCGGCGGGATGGGCGAGGACACGGCGCTCGTGAGCGAGCGCGTCGCGCCGGAGGCGCTCCTGCGCGCGGGATTCCGGTTCCGCTTCCCGGCGCTCGCGCCGGCGCTCGAAGCTATCGCTTCAGAACGCCCGTGAGGACGATGGGGCCGCTCGGCGCCGACCGGTTCCGCGAGCCGCCCTTCGGCTCGAGCGAGACCACGAAGCCGGTGAGCGTCATCGGCTCGCCCACGCTCTCGAGGCGCAGCACCGCCGCGCCGTGCTCATCGGGACGGGCGACGCCGAGGCTCGTCGTGGCAAGACCGCGGAGCGCCCAGACCTGGTAGTCGAGCGTGTCCGGCGCGGTCGCGTTGGTGAGCACGATGACCGCCCGGTTCGAGGCCGGATCGTAAACCGCCCGGCCACGGATGGGCCTCGCTTCGGCCGGTGCGACCGGCCCGGCCGCGGCGCCCGGGAGCCGCGGCGCCGGCTCGAGGTCGGCCACGCGCGCGACCGGCGACGTGAACGCCCCCGACCACTGCCGCTCCACCGCGAGATCGCGCGTGACGCCGCTCAGCTCGGCCTGCCGCGCGCGCAGGATCGCCCGCAGCCGCCCGCCCGACTCGTAGAAGGTCCCCGACGTCACGGCGAGGAGCGCCGCGACGGCCCAGCCGGTCCACGCCACCCACCCCGGACGTCGCTGCGGCCGGATCGGGATGACGCGCCCCCGATCGCGCGCGCCGCGCTCGCCTTCCCCGCGCTGGTCCTCGGCGAGGGCCGCGGCGAGCACGCGGTCCCGGAGCGTGGGGATCGGGAGCACGCGCGGCGCCGAGGCCGCGAGGAGCGTCGCGGCGTAGCCGTGCTCGCGGAGCGCGGATTCGCACTCGGCGCAACCTTCGGCGAGGTGCGCCTCGAGGCGCTTCCGGTCGCGCTCCTCGATCGTGCCGAGCGCGTACGCGGCGCAGAGCTCGGCCATGCCTTCGCGGTGGCCGCTCACGCCCACTCCTCTCCGGGAAGGAGCTCCCGGAGTCGGACGAGCGCCTGGCGCGTCCACGCCTGCACCATCGGCGCGGGCGCGTTCATGCGCCCGGCGATCTCGGCCTGGGTGAGCCCCTCGAACGCGGCGCATTCGAGCACGCGGCGATGCTTCGGCTCGAGCGCCCCGAGCGCGCGACGCACGCGCTCGGAGAGCTGGCGGTGCTGCGGCAGCGCTTCGGGATCGTCGCCTGGCGCGCCCTGTGGGTCGAAATCACCCGGGCTCCGCCGCGCGGGCGCGCCGGCCCCGGCTGGGATCCGCACGAGCGCGCGGACGCGGGCGAGCGCGAGGAGCCAGGCCGCGATCGTCCCGCGGTTCAGGTCGTACGCGCGCGCCTCGCGCCAGGCCGCGACCCACGTCTCCTGGAGCGCCTCGTCGGCCGCGGCGCGGTCGCCCGTCATGCGCAGGAGCACCGGATAGAGAAGCGGGGTGTATCGGTCGTAGAGCTCCGCAAGCGCTCCCCGGTCCCCTTCCTGGAGGCGCCGCGTCAGCTCGAAGTCGTTCTCGCCCATCGATCGCTACCATACCATGCTAGGCTTTTCCGATGGCGGGCAGGCGGCTGGTCATCCTCGGCGGCGGCTTCGCGGGACTCGACGTCGCGCGCGCGATCGGCCGGTCGCGCACCGCGCGCGCCTATTGGGACACGCTCCTCATCGACAAGGAGAACTTCTTCCAGTTCAATCCCCTGCTTCCCTCCGTCGCCGTCGGCGCCGTGGAGACGCGGCACATCGTCTACCCGCTCCGCGAGATGGCGCTCCACCGCCACATCCGCTTCCACAAGAACAAGGCGATCCGGATCGATCTCGAGAAGAAGGAGGTCGCGCTCCACAACGGCCTGGTCGCGCCGTACGACGCGCTCGTGATCTCGGCCGGGAGCGTGACCAACTACTACGGCGTCCCGGGAGCCGAGCCGAACACCCGCCCCTTCAAGACGATCGCCGACGCCATGACGCTCCGCGCCCGCGTCGTGGAGCTGTTCGAGATGGCGGAGCAGGCGCAGGAGCCCGACCAGCGCCGGCGCCTCCTCTCGTTCGCCCTCGTGGGGGGAGGCGTCACCGGCGTGGAAGTGGCCGCGGAGCTGATCGAGATGGCGCGCGAGACGCTCCTCCCGCGCTATCCCTCGGTCCGCGCCGCCGAGATCACCGTGACCGTGATCGAGGCCGGCGACCGCATCGTTCCGACGGCGCGCCCCGAGCACTCGCGGTACGTGCACCGTTTCCTGGAGCGGCGCGGCGTCCGGGTGCTCCTCCGCTCCCCGGTGCGCCGGGTCGACCCCTACGTCGTCGAGCTCGCGGACGGCACGCGGATCGACGCGTTCACGATCCTCTGGACCGCGGGCGTCACCCCGCCCGACGTGGTGCGCGACCTGCCGGTCCGGCACCACCGCGACGGGCGGGTGCTCGTCGACGGGAGCCTCCATCCGCTCCGGCAGGACGGATCCGCGGTCCAAGAGGTCTACGTGCTCGGCGACTGCGCCGCCTCGCAGCGCCCCGACGGCACCATGCAGCCGGCGCTCTCCCAGACCGGGATCGCCATGGGGAGCTTCGCGGGGCGCCAGCTCGTGCGCCGGGCCGAGGCCAGGCCCGAGGAGCGGTTCGCCTTCCACGACGCGGGCTACATCATCTCGCTCGGAAAGCACTCGTCGGTGCTCGAGCTCTTCGGGATCCCGCTCTCGGGGAAGCTCGCCTGGCTCCTGTGGGCGGGCGCCTACCTGGTCAAGATGGTCGGGTTCCGGAAGCAGGTCGAGGTCGGGATCGACCACCTGACCCACCTCTTCTTCGAGCACGACACCTCGCAGATCCTGGCCCGCCGGGCGGTGTTATCGGACCAGGAGCTGAATCTCTCGCTTTCCGAGCCGAAGGCGCCGGACGAGGCCCCGAGGCCGGCCCCGGCGCCCCCCGGCCGCCTCGTCACAACGCCACCGGAAACCCGTAGGCCGGTATAGGGGTTGCAGGTAACAAGCACTTACCAGTCGTTGCGAAAGGCCTTCCGCGGCGCTACTTTAGCGATCGCTCGGACGATCACGCCCGAGCGGCGGCTGGACACTCAGGAGGAGGAGAAGCGGAATGAAACGATTTGCTCTGCTGTTCGCCGTCGTGGTGGCCGTCGCCTGTCTCTGGATCGGGATCGCCCCGGCCGCGAACGAACACGCCGCCGCAGCCGCGAAACCGACCGTGACGACCGGCGAAGTGGTCTGCATGGGATGCTACGTCGGCCACTCGGCCAAGGGCGAAAAGCACGCCGACTGCGCCACGAAGTGCGTTACCGGCGGGATGCCGATGGGCCTGCTGACCTCGTCGGGTCAGCTCTACCTGCTCACGATGGATCACGAGAACGCCGACGCCTACAACAAGGTCAAGGGGTTCACGGGCAAGCAGGCGAAGATCACGGGTTCCATGCACGCAAAGAGCGGCATGAAGACGATCGACGTGGTCGGCGCCGAAGAAGTGGCGATGGCCCCGGCGCATAAGTAGGAACGATCCGGAACGCGCGCGGGGCGCATCAACTTCCCGCGCGCGTCCGGCGCCGTGGCTCTTCGAACTCACATCCGCATCCTGCTCTTCGTGGTCCTGGCGGCCGTCGTCGCCGGCCTCGTCGCAGCCGCTTCCCTGATTCGACCCAACCTCACCGCCGTCGAGCGCGGCCGCCGTCTGGCCGAAGCGACCGGCTGCTTCGCCTGCCACGGCCCCGAAGGAACGCGCGGCGCGGGCAATCCCGGCCGGTCCGACAAGACCGTCCCCGCCTACGGATCCACCATGATGTACGCGAGCAACAAGGAGGAAGTACGCGAGTGGATCGAGAGCGGCGTCACGCGGACGCGCGCGAAGAGCGAGACGTGGCGGAAGGACCGGGACAAGGGCGCGCTCAAGATGCCGGCCTTCAAGGACCGGCTCAAGAAGGGGCAAATCGACGACCTCGTCGAGTTCGTGATGGCCGCGGCCGGCGAGCCCTCGCCCCAGGACTCGCTTCCGCAGGCGGGGCTTGCGCGGGCGGACGAGCTCGGCTGCACCGGCTGCCATGGGAACGGCGGCCGCTTCGCACGCCGCAACCCCGGCTCCCTCAAGGGCTATGTTCCGCCCTGGGACGGGAGGGACTGGCCGGACCTCGTCCGGAACGAGTCGGAGTTCGGGGAGTGGGTCGATCACGGAGTCAGCAAGCGATTCGAGCAGAACGGGATCGCCCGGTTCTTCCTCGATCGGGCCGCGCTCCGGATGCCCGCCTACCAGGGCCGCCTGGAGCCGGGCGACAAGCAGGCGGTGTGGGCGTATATCACGTGGCTGAGGGCGTCGAGGTAGTCTGAGGTCGCATCCTCCGCGGTCCACCTGAACCGATGCATCGGGACCACCCTTTCCGGTAGACTTCTCCCATCATGAAAACACATTCGAAGCGTCGTCTCGTCGCAGTCGCAGCACTTCTCGTTTTCGTCGCCGCGGCCCCGCCTCCGCGGCCCGCCGCCCCGAAGGGGCCCAAGAAGCCGATCACCGTGAATGGCGAGATCATCGACATGGGGTGCTACATCTCGCGCGGCCTGCGCGACGAGCTCCATCGCGAGTGCGCCACGCGGTGCCTTCTGGCCGGCGTTCCGATGGGTCTGCTCGGACCCGACAGCACCGTCTACATCCTGACCCAGAACCACGACCGCGCCATGGATCCGCGCTCGTTCCAGCCGCCGGATCCCTACCAGCAGTGCAAGGAGTGGGCGGCGAAGCAGGTCGCGGTGACGGGATTGCTGTGGGAGCGAAAGGGGTACAAAGAACTCGAAGTCAAGGCGGCCAGGTTGGCTCCCGCGCCGCCGGCGACTAAGCCGTGAACGTCTCGTCTCACGGCGAAGCTCTTCTCTCCACGCTCCCCGTTTCGTGGCGGCGCCTCCTTCTGCTCGGGGGCGCCGCTCTGTTCCTCGCTTCCATGCTGGGCGCCGCACCCGCCGCACCCCCGAAGCACACCTCCGAGCAGTGCGCGACCGACTCGAAGGCGGCAGCCGCCGAAGCGTTGAAAGCGCTGAAGGCGGGGAAGTCGGCACCCAATCCCGCGCCCCAGATCGCGGCAGCTCCGAGCCCGGCGCCCGCCAAGGCTGGCCCGGCGCCCGCCAAGGCTGGCCCGGCGCCCGCCAAGGCCGGCCCGGCGCGTCCGATCAAGAAGGTCCTCACCACGCTGCGCGGCGAGCTCGTCGACTACTACTGCTACATGGAGAAGGGCGCGCGCGGCCCCGAGCACCGCGAGTGCGCGCTCCGCTGCGTCGCGGGCGACATCTGCATGGGGCTCCTCACGCTCGACGAGAAGCAGTTCATGATGCTCTCGGTCCAGCACCTGCGCGTCATGGAGCCGCTCGCCTGGAAGAACATCCCCGATCCGTTCACGCAGTGCCGCGGCCTCCTCGGCGAGGTGGTCGACCTCAGCGGCTACGTGATGGAGCGGAGGGGGCAGAAGATCATCGAGGTCACGGCCGTGAAGGTCGTGAAGGGAATCAAGACCCCGGCGCCCAAGTTCGCGCTGCCGCCGCCGAAAAAGCCAGGGCCCGACGTGGTCGAGCACTCGGTGAAGCGCCAGCTCACGACGCTGCGCGGCGAGCTGGTCGACTTCTACTGCTACATCGAGAAGGGCGCGCGCGGGCCCGAGCATCGCGACTGCGCGGTGCGCTGCGTCTCCGGCGACGTCTGCATGGGACTCCTCACCACCGACGAGAAGCAGCTCCTCATGCTCTCGGTGAACCACCTGCGCGCGATGGATCCGATGACCTGGCGCGCCGTCCCCGATCCCTTCAACAAGTGCCGCGGACTCCTCGCCCAGACGGTGGATTTGACGGGGTACGTGATCGAGAAGAAGGGGCAGAAGATCATCGAGGTCACCGACGTGAAGGTCGTGCCGAAGGCTTAAGCCGGCCGAAACCCCAGGATCAGGATCTCCTCCAGGTAGAAGCGCAGCGTTCCCTCTTCCTCTTCGGGGCGGAGCCACGCCCTCGCTTCTCCCGGCGCCGCGAGGAGCATCGCCCGCACCCGCGCCGCCGTGTCCGGGTCGACCGACATCCGACCGATCCAGCTCGTGAAGTCGCGCGGCTTGCGGAAGCGCTCGACGCGGACGCGCTCGAGGCCGGCCGCCTCGAAGAGACGGCGCCACTCCGGCTCGGTCAGAGCGCGGTTATGGCTCGGGTCGCGGAGCTTCTCCCACGCATTGATGTAGGCGGCTGCCTCCGCGTCCTCGGGAACGATGTTGTCGATGACGGCGACGAGTCCGCCGGGACGCGCGACGCGCGCCGACTCCCGCACGAAGGCGGCGACGTCGGGGAAATGGTGCGGCGCGATGCGGCAGGTGACGAGGTCGAACGAGGCGTCCGGGAACGGGAGCGCGCCCGCGTCCGCCTCCTGGAAGGCGACGTTGGCCGCGCCGCGCGAGCGGACGAAGCGCTCGGCGGCCTGGAGCATGGGCGCGGTGAGGTCGGTCGCGACCACCTCGCGCACGAGGGGCGCCGCCGCGAGCGCCGTGTGCCCGCCGCCGGTCGCCACGTCGAGGACGCGCCACGACGGCTGGGGCGCCGCGAGCTCGATCAGACGGTCGAGGCTCTCCCCCTGGGCGTGGTCCTTCGACTCGACGTACTTCTCGGCGGCGGAGCCGAAGCGGCGCTTGACCTCGTCGCGGGTGTCATTTTCCGCGCCGCGCATGTGCGCGCCGCCCTATGTACACGCCGCCCGTCAGGCGGCGCGAACCCCTCGGCCTTTGGCGCGGCGGCCGCGTGCACGTGCTGCGCGAGGGGCGCGGCTCCGACCGGCGCTCTTTCCGGCGCGTGCCCGTCCGCCGCGACCACGCCGACCACGGCCCTTCGCGGCCGAGCGCTTCTTCCCGGCGCGTTTCCCGGTGCGCTTCGCGGCCGAGGCGCCGCGCGTTCCGGCCGCCCTCCGTCCGCCACGCCGACCGCGCCCGGACGTCCCCTCCTCGCCGAGCGAGGCCTTGAGCTCGCGGATTCCCTTTCCGCGGATCGCGCGCCACGAGGCGAGCGCGGAGCGGCGCGGGCGCGCCTTCCCCTGCTCCCACAGTAAGATTGTCTGCGGGGAGACGCCGACCAGCTTCGCGTAGACGCGGCGGCTCATGCCGAGACGGCCGCGATGGACGCGCACCCAGCGCGGCGAGAACCGGATCTGCGCTCCTTCCTCCGTCTCCGCGGCGGCTGGAGCGGCGGCGCGAGCCGATCCCGCGCGCTGCGCGGCGCGCTCCACGCCATCGAGCCGCTTCTTCGTCGAGGCGAGGCGGCGCCGGAGCGCCGTCACCTGGCGTTTCAGATCGCGAACCGCTTCCTTGGTTTCCTTGCGGGCCAGGCGCCGGATCTCGGCGCGGAGCACGCCCATCACGTTGGGCACATTGCCTCCTGTCGGTAGCTGGGGGTCTATCGACGCCCCGCGGCCGCCGCCTCGGCGGGCGGGTTGTATCGCTCCGGAGATTCGTTCTCGTGGAAGCGCTCGCCCGCGAGGGCCATGCGCTGGAGCCGGCCGCACGGTCCGTACGGCGCGCCCGCCTGCTGGCGCCGCGCGAGGCGCTCCACGATGGTGCCCACGCCGACAGTGTCGGCGTGGCGGAGGAGCCCGCCGCGGAACGGCGGGAATCCGGTTCCGAGGATCATCGAGAGGTCCACGTCGCTCGGGCTCTCGATCACGTGGTCCTCGAGGGCGAGCGCCGCCTCGTTCACCATGGCATCGACCATGCGGTCGGCGATCTCCGTGGCGGCCACGGCTTCACGCGACGTGGCGAGCGAGGCGAGCGCCGGGTTCACCCCGGTCCGCTTGCCGCGCTCGTACTTGTAGAAGCCGAGGCTGGTCTTCTTGCCGAGCGCTCCCTCCGACACCATGCGGTCGATCAGCGCGAGCGACGGGATGCGGTCGCCGAAGGCGTCGAGGAGCACGTGCGCCACCTTGCGCGCGATGTCCATCCCGATCTCGTCGAGCAGCTCGAGCGGACCCATCGGCATGCCGAAATCGCGAAGCGCCTTGTCGATCACGGGGATGCTCTGCCCGCGCTCCACGAAGCCGACCGCCTCCGCGAGATACGGCATGAGGATCCGGTTCACCAGGAAGCCCGGCTTGTCGGCCACGATGACCGGCGTCTTCTTGAGGCGCCGCGTGAGCGCGACCACGGTGTCGAGCGAAGCCTGATCGGTCGCCTCCGCGCGGATCACCTCGACGAGCGGCATGCGCGTCGCCGGGTTGAAGAAGTGCATCCCCACCACGCGCTCGGGATGGTCGAGCCCCTTCGCCATCGCGGTCACCGAGAGCGAGGAGGTGTTGGTGGCGAACACGCACGCCGGCGGGACCTGTGCCTCCAGCTCGCGGAAGAGCGTCTGCTTGATGTGCAGGTCCTCGACCACCGCCTCGAGGACGAGGTCGACGCGCCGGAACCCCTGGAGATCGAGCGTCGGCTCGATGCGCGCGAGCGCCTGCTCCATCCCCGCCTTCGTCAGGCGGCCGCGCGAGAGCTCCTTGCCGAAGAGCGAGCGCGCGTGCGAGAGCGATTTCAAGATCGGCTCGGGCTTGATGTCGCGGAGGCGGGCGCGCACGTCGCGCATGCTCATGAGATAGGCGATCTCGCCGCCCATGGTGCCCGCGCCGAGCACGGCGGCGTAGCCGACGCGCCGCGCGCGCTCCGCCTTTGGCACGCGCTTCGCGCGCTCGTTCATCTGGAACAGGCGGCGGAGATTCTCCGACTCCGGCGTGAAGAGAAGCTTCGCGACGGCCTTGCGCTCGATCTTCAGCGCCTCGGGGATCGGCTTCCCCCACGAGGCGGCGACCACGCGCAGGATCTCGAGGGGCGCGGGATAGTGGCCCTTGGTCTCGCGCAGGACCGTCTTCCGCGCCTGCCCGAGCGCGTACGAGCGGAAGGGAGGCACCGACTGCATGATCTGGTTGACCGGCTCGGGCCCGGCGCGCCGCGGCGGACGCGGGCTCGCGAGGAGCGCCTCGGTCCACGCGACCGCGCGCTCCGAGAAGCGCGTGGCGGGAAGCACGTCGTCGATCAGCCCCATCCGGCGCGCGCGCCGTGAATCGAGCGTGCGCCCCGTGAGAAGCAGTCCGAGCGCCGGCACGAGGCCGACCAGGCGCGGCAGGCGCGTCGTCCCGCCGAAGCCCGGGAGGATGCCGAGCTGCACCTCGGGAAGTCCGATCGTCACGCCCTTGTCGGCCGCGATCCGATAGCGAAGGGCGAGCGCGAGCTCGGTCCCGCCGCCGAGGCAGGCGCCGTTGATCGCGGCGACCGTCGGGAAGGGCAGCTCCGACCATTCCTGGAAGAGGTTCTGCGCCTCCTTCACCTTCGCCTCGGCGTCCGCGGGCGTCTCGATGGTGTCGAACTCGTTCACGTCGGCGCCGGCGACGAAGTTCCCCTCCTTGCCGCTCGTGAGGACGAGCGCGCGCGGGTAGGAAGCGTCGGCGCGCTTCTTCAGCGTGTCGAGCACGCGGCGCAGCGAGGCGAGCGCGTCGGAGTCGAGCAGGTTCACCTTGCGGTCGGGATCGTCGAACCAGAGGACGGCGACACCCGAGGCGCGCGCCTCGAGGCGGAAGGGGCCGAACGAGCCGGGGAGGTCGGCGGTCATCGTTACGCGCGCTCCAGCACGAGCGCCGCGCCCTGGCCGCCGCCCACGCAGAGCGCGGCGAGGCCGAGCGGAACGTCGCGGTGCTTCATTTCGCGAAGCAGCGTGAGCACGAGCCGTGTTCCCGAGACGCCGACCGGATGCCCGAGCGCGATCGCGCCACCGTTCACGTTCAGGTTCGCGCGATCGATCTCGCCGACGGGACGGTCGAGGCCCAATTCCTCACGGCACCAACGGGGCGAGGCCATGGCGATCTCGCAGCCGATCACCTGCGCGGCGAACGCCTCGTTGATCTCGATCAAGCCGAGGTCTTCGAAGCGGACGCCTGCGCGCTTCAGCGCCGGCGAGGTCGCGTACGCGGGTCCGAGCCCCATCCGCACGGGATCGAGCCCGACGAAGGAGTAGCCCTTGATCCGTCCCGCGGGCGTCAGGCCGAGCGCGCGCGCCTTCTCCGCGGAGGCGACGATCATGGCGGCGGCGCCGTCCGTGACCGGGCAGGAGTTCCCCGGCGTCACGGTTCCATATCGGCGGTCGAAGAAGGGACGAAGCTTGGCGAGCGCCTCGAGCGACTGGTTCTTGCGCGGCCCCACGTCCTCGAGGACCGCCTGCTCGTAGGGGGTCGCGAAGACCGGGACGATCTCCTCCGCGAGCCGTCCCGATTCCATGGCAGCGGCCGCGCGGCGATGGCTCATCAGCGCGAAGTCGTCCTGCGCCTCCCGCGAGATGCCGAAGTCCTTTGCGATCACCTCGGCGGTCTCGCCCATGTTGAGTCCCGAGATCGGATCGGTCAGTCCCTCCATGATCGCGACACGCGGCGTGAAGTCCTTCGGCCGCACCGCGGCGAACGCGCCGAGACGCTGGGTCAGCGACTTGGCGCGCGAGGCGCGCTCGAACGCGCGCGTCATCCCGTGGCTCACGAGAAGCGGGATCTGGCTCATGTTCTCGGTGCCGCCCGCCACGATGAGATCGGCGTTGCCCGCCGCGATCCGCTCGTGCGCCTGGACCAGCGACTCCATTCCGGAAGCGCAGTTGCGGTGCACGGTGACGGCGGGAACGCGTTCGGGGATGCCGGCGAGGAGGGCGATGACGCGGGCGATGTTGGCCGAATCGGCGGGCTGCGCGACGTTGCCGAGGATCACCTCGTCCACGTCGGTGGGAGCCACGCCGTGCCGCGCGAGCAGCTCCTCGATCGCGATCCGCCCGAGGTCCCGCGCGTGCACCTTGGCGAGCGCCGTGCCCGACTTGGCGAAGGGAGTTCGGAATCCGTCGATCAGGACGACGTCGCGCATGCGTCACTCAATTTGTGGCCGACATTCGATACCGGTTGGCCATGCGTCGCCAGTGTGTCACAGTGCAAACGGGAGGTCAATCCATGGACGTACAAACCGTTCCGGGACTGCTTCGTTACGCGCGTGAAACGCGTCGTAAGAAGAACGCGTTCTTGGTACGCCGGGCCGGCGTCTGGGTGAGGATCTCCATCGAGACGTTCGCGACCCAGGTGGCCGCCGCGACAGCGTGGTTGCGCGCGCAGGGCGTGCGCCCCGGCGATCGCGTCGGCATCCTGTCCGAGAGCCGCTACGAATGGGCGGTCATGGACGTGGCCATCCTCTCGATGGGCGCGGTCACCGTTCCGTTCTACCAGACGCTCCCGGCGGGCCAGATCGGGCCGCTCGTGGCCGACTCCGGCATCGTCGGCGCCTTCGCGTCGAACGCCGCGCAGCAGGAGAAGCTCGAGCTGATCCGGGCGGAGGGGCATCCGCTCCGCTTCCTCTGGAACTTCGAGGAATCCGGGCTGCCCGAAGCCGTTCCGGCTCCCGATCCCGCGAACGAGCGGCCGCCGCGTCCCGAGGACCTCGCCACCATCATCTATACCTCGGGAACGTCCGGAACGCCCAAGGGCGTGATGCTCACGCACGCGAACATCGTCTCCGAGGTCGTGATCTCGCTCACCACGTGGAAGTTGAATCCGGAAGACATTTACCTCTCGTTCCTCCCATTGAGCCACGTGCTCGAACGCATCTCCGGCTTCTACACCATGTTGTACGCCGGCGTGACGATCGCGTACGCCGAGTCGTTCGACAAATTGCCGCGCGACTTGCGCGAGGTGCGCCCGACCGTGCTGATCGCGGTGCCGCGGTTGTACGAGAAGGTCATCGCGCGCGCGATCGAGACCGCCGCGGGCGCGGGACGCTTCACGCGGAGCATCTTCCAGAACGCCTATCGCGTCGCGGTCGAGGCGGGCCGGCTGCGGAACGAAGGGAAGCAGGTTCCTCCGACGCTCGCGCTGGAGCGCACGGTCGGCTTCGCCCTCGTCTACGGCAAGATCGCGCGCGGGCTCGGAGGACGCACGCGACTCCGCGTCTCCGGCGGAGCCCCTTTGAACCGCGAGGTCGCGCTGTTCTATCGCGGGGCCGGGCTCCCGATCCACGAGGGCTACGGGCTCACCGAGACCACCGGTGCGATCTCCGTGAACACCTATGAGCGGAGCTGTGAGGGAACCGTGGGCCCCGTCTTTCCGACGATCGAGGTGCGCACGGCGGAGGACGGCGAGTTGCTCGTGCGCGGCCCCATCGTGATGAAGGGCTACTGGCAGAAGCCCAAGGAGACCGAGGAGGCGCTCGAGGGCGAGTGGCTGCACACGGGCGACATCGGGCACGTCGATGAAAACGGCTTCCTGCGGATCACCGACCGAAAGAAGGACCTTCTCGTCATGTCGGTGGGTAAGAAGGTTGCGCCCCAGCCGATCGAAGCCGCGCTGAGGTCCTCGCCCCGGATCAGCGAAGCGCTGGTCCTGGGCGACGGCCAGAAGTACATCGCGGCGCTCATCGTGCCCGCGGTCGGCGCCACGCGCGAGGAGATCGCCGAGGACGTGGAGCGCGTGAACGGCAACCTGGCACAGTTCGAGCGCATCAAGCGCTTCGAGCTGATCCCCGACGCGATGACCATCGAGAACGGAATGATGACGCCTTCGCTCAAGCTCAAACGGAAGGCCGTCGTGGAGCATCATCGCGAAGCGGTGGAGCGCCTGTTCCGGGGAGCCTGAGCTGAGCCGCGTTCGTCCCCTCGTCGCCGTCTTCCTGTTCGGTCTCGCCGTTGCGTCCCTGCTCGGCGCCGCGCCCGCGCGCGGCGGCCGGACGATGACCGCCGAGGACATCCGGTTCGACGTCACCCCCGCCGTCAAGGTGCTCGCACTCTGGCCGCGCGATTCCGCGGCCACGGAAACGCCGCACCCCGCCGCGAGCGACCAGCGGAAAGCGGCGCTCCGCATCGCGACCGGCCCCGGCTATCGAACGCTCCGCGCCTTCCAGTCCGAGCAGAACCGCTGCTTCATGACCGACCCCGAGGTGCAGCGCGCCCTCCTCTACCCCGACTCGCCGGTCTGCGGGATCTGGCTCGCGCCCGCGTTCCGGATTCGCGGCGCGCTCGATTCGCTGCTCGACGAGATGGCACGGCGCGGGCCTGCGCTGCGGGAGGCGATCGCGGCGCGGGCCGACCGCTACCTCCCCCCGCGCTCGTGGGCGCCCGTTCCGATCTTCGTGGTCGTTTCGAGTCCGCTCTCGTTCGACGCCGCAACCCTTCCCGAGGCCGGCGTGGGCCGGCCCGCCGTGATCGTGAACGCGACCGACGTGCTCCCCTACGCGCCGACCGCGCGCGAGCAGGTCGACGTGCTCCAGCACGTCCTCGCGCACGAGACGTTCCACGCCGGGATCCAGCAGATGGAGCGGAGCGCGCCCGGGTGGGCCGGCTATGGCCTGCCTCCCCGCTCCGCGAACGCGTACATCGCGCGCGTGCTGCTCGACGAGGGCGTGGCGCACTACATCGACTGGCGCGATCGCGCCGGCTCCGACACGTTGTTCACGAAGAAGCCCGGCCCGCGCGAGAAGCACGCGTTCGCCCAGCTCGCCCTGGCTTCCAAGCGGCTCTCCGAGCGGACCGACCCCGGCTTTCGCGACGAGGTCGTCCAGCTTGCCGCGAGCGGCCCCTTGTGGAGCAAGTACGGCGCGATCAGCGGAATGTTCGCGGCATACCGGATCGAGTCGCGGTTGGGCGTCGACTCGCTCCGGGCCGCCATCGTGGGCGGCCCGCGGGTCTTCCTGCGGATGTACGCCGGGGTCGCGGCGGCAGACACGTCCCTGGGCCGGGTGCCCGCAGAGTTCGCAAAGTAGGGCTCTCCGGCCGGCGGCGGGGCCCGTTTTGGCTCCATTCAGCCGCGTTCGAGCCTCCTAAGCTGGGCTTTTCCTCACATGGCGTGGCCGCGCGCGACCATTTTCTCTAAGCCGTTGTGATTACATCGGCTGGCATCAGGTACGTACCTGACCCCATGAGGCCGTGCGCGATCCAGCCAGGAAAAGCCCCCAGCCCCGATCCGGCCATTTCGGGCCACTTCTAGAACCGCCTTCCGCCCCCTCGTAACCAGCATCCCCCAAGCAGCTTAGAAGCCCGCCCCAAAACCGCCCGTCCCGTTTTGGCGTGCCAGTCCGTGGCACCTCGGTTGCGTTTGTGAATGGCCAGAGGTGGAGCAGCACAGGCGGTGCAGCCAAACACGGAGGTTCGGATGGAACGGTCGAAGGTGATCCAGAGCGGTCTCAAGAAGGTGGCGACGGTGCTGTTCCTGGCGGCGGCGCTCGCTTCGACCGGCTGCAGCCAGAACGCGCTGCTCAACCCCACCCCGCAGCAGATTCAGGCGGCGGAC
>JBLMWD010000018.1:0-27135 GCA_050257045.1 Bacteroidota bacterium
GCAACCGCGCCCGGAGGCGGACCGAGGGAGAGCTCCCCGCGCGGCCCCAGGCGATGGCGCGGCGCCGCCGGAGGCTCCGACGGCCCCGCGGCCGCGGCGGTCGATCCGCCGCCCGGGACCACGCGGATCCGGATCGAATCGGAGAACTGCGTGCGGAAGCGTCCCTCCTCGGGATCGAACCAGGTGAAGCGGATCGGCTCGATCGCGAAGGAGCCCGGCACCTCGGGGACGAACGCCTTGTCGTGGCGCCGCTCTCCGCTCACGTCGAGACCGGCGTCGCGCGTCGTGACGGCGCCGGGCGCCTCGAACGTGCGGAGCGGCAGCGTCGCCTCCACGTCGGGGTCGCCCGCCGTGTTCAGATTTCCGCGCCCGTGCAGGACCGTCGTGACCGTGACCGGCTCCCCCGCGTGCGCGACGAGCCGGTCGACCTTCACGTCCATGGCGAGCCGTCCCACCGCCCCGCGGAAGGTCGGCGGGGGAGATCCTGGGAGCGGCATCACGTCGATCGTGGCGTTCTCGGTCTGGAGCGGCACCGTCTCGACCTGCGTCTCGGGGAGGCCGAGAAGGCTGAAGGGGTCGGGCGCGGGAACGGAGCGCGCGACGCGCACCTCGATTCGTCCGGGCCCGAGCGTGAGCCGGCCGGTGCGCGTCGGGAAGTAGGCCACGTCCTGCTCGTACGCGACGTAGTCGTTGTTGCCGACGCGGACGCGCCCGCGCCGCAGATCGCCGAGCGCCGTCTTCCAGAAGCCGTTCGCCTCCGCCACCTCCCACATCGGGACCTCGTCGAGGCGCTCGCGCGCGTAGAGGATGAAGCGGGCGGTGACCTGCTGGTTCCAGTAGACCCGCCGCCGGTCGACCACGAGGCGCACGAAAAGCTCCGGCAGGCTCTGGTCGCCCCAGACGCGCGGGATCGAGGCCTCGGGCGACGGCGCGCCCGAGGGCCCGGGCGCCACCGGCGTCGACCCCGCCGCGCCGACGTCGAGGACGAGCGGCTGCGTCTGCGCGCTCGCCCCGCCCGAGACGATGCGCACGGGCGGAATCGTGTAGCGCCCCGGCGCCGTCGCGCTCACGAGGAAGACGCTCGTGGTCGAGCGCGCGAGGCGTCCGTTCACCCACGAGAAGCTCTGCGAGTTGGCGACGCGCATGATCTTGAGCCCGGGCACGGCCGGCAGCGCGTAGTCGGGGAGATTCACGCCGTTCGCCTGGGCCACCACCGTGACCTGCGCCTCTTCCCCGACGGTGATCCGGTTCTTGTCGAGCTGGGCTTCGATGAGGAGCTTGGGGGGCGGCGCGGCCGCGGTTTCCGCGGCCGCGAGAGCCACTATGGACATGGCGGCGATCAGGATGAGAGCCCTGCACCCAAACCGCATACCGGACTTGGCGCCTCCGGCGGCTGCGCTCGCCGGGTTACCAATCACGCACGTTCTCCTGCCTTGTCTCTGTCTGCTGCTTCTCCTTCTGCCGTTCCGAGCGCCGCTCCGACTCGAGCGCATCGAGCCAGAGCTCCGCCTCCGACTTGTTCGGGATCGGACCGCGGGAAGCCTGCGGCGGCGGCTGCGCCCCTTCGTCCGGAGGCGCGTTCGGCTGCTGGTTGCCGCCGCCACCCCCGCCCGAGCCGGGTCCCGACGGCCCCTTCGATCCGGAACCCTTGGAGGGGGGCGGCGACTGCGGCGGCTTCGCCTGGCGCAGCCTGCGGAGCGCCTCTTCGAGGTTCTTCTTCGCGTCGGCCCGCCGCGAGTCGACGCGCAGGGACTCGCGGTAGCGCGCGATCGCGTCGTCGAGCTGGTTCTTCCGGAGCGCCTCGTTTCCGAGGTCGTAGGCGGCCGCGCTCCGCGCCTCGTCGCCGCGCAGCCGCTGCGCGTCCTCGAAGGCGGCGCGCGCGGAGTCGGCGAGGCCGACGCGCCGGAACGCGAGCCCCTGGTCGTAGCGCACGGCGCCCGAGGACGGCTGGCCGGCCCGCGCCTCGCCGAAGGAGTGCACGGCGGCCGCGTCCTCCCCCCGCTTCAGCTGGCGCACGCCGCGCCGGGCCGGGCCGCCCCACTCGTAGAAGGCTCCCTCCGTCGCCGTCGCGAGGAGGACCAGCGCGATCGCAACGACCAGCGCGCGCGGCGTCACGTCTTCCTCCGCCGCGGCACGAGCCGCTCGCCGACGAGGAGGAGCCCCGCCAGTCCCGCGAACCATCCGAAGCGTTCGTCGTACGTGCGCACGGTCTGGCCGCGCGTCTCCACGCCGCCCTCGGAGCGCACGGCGTCGGCCACGTGAAACGCGGCGCTCCCGGTCCCGTCCCCGTGCTGGTAGGCGCCGCCGCCGCGCCGCGCGAGGTCGCGGAGGAGCCCTTCGTCGAGGCGCGTGGTCACGATCTGCCCGTTCGGGTCCCGGCGCTTCCCGACGACGACTCCGGTCGAGTCGACGATCGGGATCGTGGCGCCCTGCGGCGTCCCGATCCCGAGCGTGAAGAGGCGCGCCGTAGCACCACGCGCCGCGCTCAGGGCGGCGCGCGGATCGCCCTGGAGGTTCTCGCCGTCGCTCACGAGGAGGATCGCGCGCGGGCGGTCTCCCGGGCGCCGGAGGAGGAGCGCCGCGAGCTTCACCGCGGCGCCGACGTCGCTCCCGGGCGATTCGAGGTCCCCGGGGACCGCCGTCTCGACCACCGACTCGAGCCCGCGCGTGTCGGTCGTGAGCGGGCTCAGCACGCGCGCGTTCCCCGCGAACTCGACGACGCCGATCGCAGAGCCCTCGAGCGAGGAGAAGAGGGAGATCAGCTCGCGCTTCGCCGCGTTGAGCCGGTCGGGGCGGACGTCGCGCGCTTCCATGCTGTGCGAGAGGTCGAGCGCGACCACGAGATCGACGCCGCGCGAGGTGGTGGTGACGAGGCGGAAGCCGGCCTGGGGCCGCGCCATGCCGGCGATGGCGAGAGCCGCCGCGGCGAGGAGGGCCGCATGGCGCGCCCAGCGAAGCGCGCCCCCGGAGGCGCCCGACCGGGCGCGGACCATCCGCGGATCGCCGAGCGAGCGCTCGAGCCGCGACCGCCGCCGCTCGGCCAGCCACGCGGCCACGAGCAGGATCGGCACGAGCCAGAGGAAGGAAAGAAGGTCCGGGTTCGCCCAGCGCATCGTCTCTCCGTGAGCCTACGGGTAGCGGCGCAGCCAGGTCGCGCCGAGCAGCAGGTCCAGCGCGAGGAGAACGACGCCCGCGCCGAGGAACTTCGGCCCCGCCTCGGCCCACCGCGTGTACGAACGCATCTCGACACGCGAGGGTTCCAGGGCGTCGATGTCGTGGTAGACCCGGTCGAGGAGCTCGGCCGTGGTCGCGCGGAAGTAGCGCCCCCGCGTGATGTCGGCGATCGAGCGGAGGCTCGTCTCGTCCACGTCCGAGCGAACCCACACGTAGTGCCGCCCCAGCACCGGGTCGTCCACCGGGAAGGGGGCCTGCCCCTGCGTGCCGGCCCCCACCGTGTAGATCCGCACCCCGACCGCGGCCGCGAGGCGCGCCGCCGTGATCGGGTCGACCGAGCCCGCGTTGTTGATCCCGTCCGTGAGGAGGATCATCACGCGGCTCTTCCCTTTCGTGAGCCGGAGCCGCTCCGCCCCGAGCGCGATCGCCGAGCCGATGGCCGTGCCGTCAGGGAGCATCCCGAAGTCGAGCCCGTCGATGAGCGCGGAGAGCCCGTCGTAGTCGAGCGTCACCGGCGAGATGAGCTCCGCGCGGCCGGCGAAGGCCACGAGGCCGATCCGGTCGTGCTCCCGTCCCCGCACGAAGCGCTTCGCCACCTCCTTCGCGACGAAGAGGCGATTCTGCGGGCGGAAGTCCTCGCAGCGCATCGAGCCCGAGACGTCGATGGCGAGGAGGATGTCGATCCCCTCGCTCACGATCTCCCGCACCTCGCGGCCGGCCTGCGGGCGCGCCGCCGCGACCAGGAAGAGCGCCGCCGCGAGCGGCGTCAGGAACCGGGACGCGGCCGCCATCCACGCGCGCGCGCCCCGCGCGGCCGGGACCTGCGTCAAGCTCGCGACCGGGAGCTCCGGGTCGCGCAGCCGGCGCGCGCGCCGGGCGAGGAGCCAGACGAGGATGGCCGGAACCAAGAGGAGTAGCACCCAGGGCTCCCCGAGGCGCATCGATCAGCCCTCCTTCGCCCGCACGTGCGGCTCGGTCTCTTCCGCCGGGGGACGCCGCGCCGGCAGCGTCTCGGGAAGGCGCTCGGCGAGCCCGATCACGTCGAGGGCCTCGTCCCACCCGCCGCCCCGGCGCGCAAACTTCGCGAGATCGGCGCGCGCGAGCGCCCGCCGGAGGGCGTCGATCCCCGCGGGCGCGACCTCGGAGCGCTCGCGCAGGTCCCGCACGATCTCCATCGTCGTGCGATCGCGCGTGGTGATTCCCGTGGCGGCGGCCGCGTAGTCGCGGATCGCGAGCGAGAGGCGGTCGTAGAAGGCGTCGCGCGCCATCGGCTCCCCTTCGGCGCGAAGCGACGCGAGGGCGCGCCGGAGCGTCTCGTCCGGCGGCTCCGCAGGCACGACCTCCATCGGCCGCTCGCGCCGACGCCGGAGGGCGCGGACGATGAGAAGGGCCGCGATCACGAGGACGAGGAGGATTCCCGCGGCCACCGCGTAATCGATCGGGCGGAGCTCCGGGGTGACCGGCCCGCGATCGGGGAGGACGGTGCCCGTCGCCGCCCGCGTGAGCGAGTCGACGGCGAGGGTGTCGGCGGGGAAGATCAGCGTGTCGCGCTGCGGGCCGAACGCGACCGGGAGGCGCACCGCGGGGAGCGCGATCAGTCCGAGCCCGAACCCGCGTACCTGGTAGGGCCAGGTCCAGAGGGTGCGGCCCGCGGGCTCCCCGGCCAGCGTGGGGCTCCGGGACGGCTCCGAGCGCGGCGCCCTCGGAGGCTGGACGTCCAGCTCCGCGGCCGCGCGGCTCCGGAGGAGCTTCCCCGGCCGGCCCGCGGCGGGCAGCTCGGCCGCCAGCGTCCAGACCACCGGATCCCCCAGCGTGACCCGGCGCGGCGAGACGCTGCTCTTCAGGAGAATGCGATGGCCGCCGCGGATCTCCTCGCGCTCGATCGACGCGCCCGCGTGCTCGTCGGACCGGCGCGCGCAGCCGGATGGGGCCAGGAGGAACGGGGCGAGGAGGGCCGCGACGAGAAGCGCGGCGGCCGGGCGGGGGCTCACCCGCCCCGGTGCGCGCGCCGCTCGAAGTGCCGGATCAGGGGCGGCGCGACCGGCTCGCCCACCTCGAGGGCGATGCGGCCGGCCCGCGCGCGCGTGAACGCCTCGGTGATCCCTCGGGCACGCCGGACGCGCGCGGCGCGCCATTCCGCGCGTCCGCGGCGCGAGTCGAGGTCGGCCCAGCCGACCCGTCCGGTCTCGAGGTCGCGCACGAGCACGAGCCCCGAGGGGGGCAGCTCGCGCTCGAGCGGATCGGAGACTTCCACCGTGACCACTTCGTGGCGTCGCGCGAGATAGGCAAGCGGCCGGTCGAAGTCGGAGGCGATCCAATCGGAGACGAGGACGACGATGGCGCGCCGGCGAAGCACGCGGCCGAGAAAGCTGAGCGCGCCGCCGAGATCGGTCCCGCGCCCCTTCGGCTCGTAGGCGAGCATCTCCCGCACGACGCGGAGCGTGCGTGCGCGGCTCTTTCCGGGCGGGAGATAGAGCTCGACCCGGTCGGTGAAGAGGAGGAGGCCGACTCGGTCGCGGTTCCGCGCCGCGGCGAGGGCGATCAGGGCGCCCGCCTCGGCGGCCACCTCGCGCTTCGTGCGCGCGCGGCTCCCGAAGGCGAGCGAGCCGGAGAGGTCCATGGCCACCACCACCGTGAGCTCGCGCTCCTCCTCGAAGCGCTTCACGTAGGGCCGCCCCGCCCGCGCGGTCACGTTCCAGTCGATGGCCCGCACGTCGTCGCCGACCACGTACTCGCGGACGTCGGCGAACTCGAGCCCTTTCCCGCGGAACGCGCTCCGGTAGGCGCCCGAGAAGACCTCCTCCACCGCGCGGCGGCTCCGGATCGTGAGCCGCCGGACCTGGGCGAGGAGCTCGGGGGTGATCGCCGGACGCTTCGCTTCCGCGGCGCTCACGGCACTTCCACGCGCGCGAGAATGCGCCGCGTGACCTCGTCGACCGGCACCCCTTCCGCCTCGGCCTCGTACGTGAGGAGGATTCGATGGCGGAAGACGTCGGGGGCGAGCAGCTTGATGTCGTCGGGCGTCACGTAGGCGCGGCCTTCGAGGAAGGCGTTCGCCCGCGAGGCGCGCGCGAGGGCGAGCGTGGCGCGCGGCGAGGCGCCGAACTGGATGAGCGGCCGGAGATCGAGGCCGAAGCGCTCGGGCTCGCGGCTCGCGTGCACGAGGTCGACGATGTAGCGCCGGATCCGCTCGTCGGTGTAGATCGCGTTCACCGTGTGGCGCGCGGCGAGGATCTGCTCCGCGGGCACGATCGGCTGCGGCAGCGGCGGCGTCTCGCCTCCCATCCGGTCGAGGATCTTCCCCTCCTCCTCCGGAGTGGGATAGCCGACCTTGATCTTCAGGAGGAAGCGGTCCATCTGCGCCTCGGGGAGCGGATAGGTCCCCTCCTGCTCGATCGGGTTCTGCGTCGCGAGCACCCAGAAGAGCGCGTCCAGCGGATACGTCGTCTCGCCGATCGTCACCTGGCGCTCCTGCATCGCTTCGAGGAGCGCGCTCTGCACCTTGGCCGGCGCGCGGTTGATCTCGTCGGCGAGGAGGATCTGCGTGAAGACGGGGCCAAACTTGGTCGTGAAGGCGCCGCGCTTCGGATCGAAGACGAGCGTCCCGGTGAGGTCCGCCGGGAGGAGGTCGGGGGTGAACTGGATCCGCTGGAAGCGCCCGTGGATCGCCTGCGCCACCGTCCGGACCGCGAGCGTCTTGGCGAGGCCCGGCACGCCTTCGAGGAGGAGGTGTCCGTCGGCGAAGAGGCCGATCAGGATCCGGCGCACCATCGCGGCCTGTCCGACGATGGTTCCCTCGATGGCCGAGAGGAGGGGTGCTACGAAGGCGCTCTCCTCCCGCACCCGCGCGGTCCGTTCCTCGAGGGTCAGCTCGGGCATGCGTCGCGGAGTGTCAGGCGCTTCGGCTCGGGTAGAGCGGGAAGGCCTCGCAGAGCGCCTCGACGTCGGCGCGGATCTTCGCGAGGGCGGCGGGCTCGGAGCGCTTGCGGATCGCCTCGTCGATCCATCCGGCGAGCTTCCGCATCTCGTCCGTGCCGAAGCCGCGCGTCGTGACCGCCGGCGTGCCGATCCGGATGCCGCTCGTCACGGCCGGCGGGCGCGGATCGTTCGGCACCGCGTTCTTGTTCACCGTGATCCCCGCGGCGTGCAGCGCGGTCTCCGCGTCCGCCCCGGAGAAGCCCGCCTCCTTGAGGTCGACGAGGAGGAGGTGGTTGTCGGTCCCGCCGGTGACGAGCTTGAAGCCGCGCGACAGGAGACCGTCGGCGAGCGTCTTGGCGTTCTCCACGATCCGCCGCGCGTAGTCCCGGAACTCGGGGGTGGCCGCCTCCTTCAGGCAGACCGCCTTGGCCGCGATGACGTGCATGAGCGGCCCCCCCTGCATCCCCGGGAAGACCGACTTGTCAATCGCCTTCGCGAACTCCGCGCGGCAGAGGATCAACCCGGCGCGCGGCCCGCGAAGCGTCTTGTGCGTCGTCGTGGTCACCACGTCGGCGTGCGGGACCGGGTTCGGATGCACGCCGGCCGCGACGAGTCCCGCCACGTGCGCCATGTCGAAGACGAAGCGCGCCCCCACTTCGTCGGCGATCGCGCGCAGGCGCTCGAAATCGAAGATGCGCGGGTAGGCGCTCGCGCCGGCCACGAGGACGGCCGGCTTGTGCTCGCGCGCGAGCTTCGCCGTCTGGTCGTAGTCGAGGAGTCCGGTCTCGGGCGAGAGCCCGTACTGGACCGACCGGAACACGATCCCCGAGTAGCTCACCTTGTGGCCGTGCGTGAGGTGGCCGCCGTGGGCGAGCGCCATGCCGAGGAGCGTGGACCCCGGGGCCATCAGCGCCATGTACGCGGCGAAGTTGGCCTGGGCCCCCGCGTGCGGCTGGACGTTCGCGTGCTCGGCGCCGAAGAGCGCCTTCGCGCGCTCGATCGCGAGCGACTCGGCGACGTCGACGAACTCGCAGCCGCCGTAGTACCGCTTCCCCGGATACCCCTCGGCGTACTTGTTCGTGAGCGGAGAGCCCATCGCCTCGAGCACCGCCTCGCTCACGAAGTTCTCCGAGGCGATCAGCTCGACGGTGGACTGCTGCCGGTGGACCTCGGACCGGATCGCCTGGGCGAGCTCGGGATCGACCTGGGCGAGCGGCCGCTCGAGAGCGGACGCCGCGATGGTCCGCGCGGTCTCGGTGGCGGGGGCGCGTGGAATCATGAGCCGGACTCGGGGCGGCGCGGCGCGCGCGCTAGCGGGCCTTCTTGGCGGCGCGCTGCACCTTGGCGCGCGCCTCCACCGGGAAGAGCCACCCATGGCGATCGCGCTCGCGCCCCTCGATGATGTCGAAGAAGGCTTCCTGGAGCCGCCGCGTCACCGGGCCGACGCGCCCGTTCCCGACCGGCAGGCGGTCGATCGACGTGATCGGCGTGAGCTCGGCGGCGGTCCCCGTGAAGAAGACCTCCTCGGCGATGTAGAGGGCCTCGCGCGGGATCTGCTCCTCGCGCGCCTCGATCCCGAGGTCCTTCGCGATCTCGAGGATGCTGTCGCGCGTGATGCCGGGGAGGATGGCGTTCGCCGTGGTGGGCGTGCAGAGGACGCCGTTCTTGACGAGGAAGATGTTCTCGCCGCTCCCCTCGGCCACGAATCCGAAGACGTCGAGCGCGATCCCCTCCTCGTAGCCGTCGGTGATCGCCTCGAGCTTGATGAGCTGGCTGTTCATGTAGTTCGCGCCGGTCTTCGCCATGAACGGGAACGTGTCGGGCGCGGCGCGCCGCCACGAGGAGACCTTCACCGCGATGCCCGCCTCGAGCGCGTCGGCGCCGAGGTACTTCCCCCAGTTGAGCGTGGCGATCGCCACGTCGATCGGAACGCCGGTCGGATTGACGCCGAGCGACTTGTGCCCGCGGTAGACGACCGGGCGGATGTAGCAAGCGTTCCCGCCGTTCTTCCGCACGATCTCCTTCGCCGCCTCCATCAGCTCGTTCACCGAGTAGGGGCAGTCGATCCGCGAGATCTTGCAGGAGTCGACGAGCCGCTGCATGTGGCGGTCGAGCCGGAAAATCGCCGTCCCCTTCGGCGTCTCGTAGGCTCGGATCCCTTCGAACGTGCTCGATCCGTAGTGCACGACGTGCGATAGGACGTGGATCTTCGCGTCCTCGTACGCGACGAACTTACCGTTCATCCAGATGAAGCCTTGCGACTCGCGAGACATCGCTCCTCCTTAAACGGCCGACGGCGCCCCGGAGGGGCGCCCCTATCGAACGCCTTCCCGTCGCTCGACGGCCTCCCGGATTACCGGGAGCCAGCGGAGCAAGTGACTTCGAATTCGGTTGAATGTATCCACGTAATCGTCTGGGCCCCCGAAAATTGGATCCTTGATGCTGGCCGCCCCACCTTCGGCCGTCTGCTCCGTGAGGAGGTGAATCCGGTCCGCCGCGTCGGGTGCCAGATCACGGGCCTGAGCCATGTGCGCCGGCTCCATCGCGAGGATCAGATCGGCCTCGCGGACGAGCTCGGCGGTGAGCGGCCTGGAGCGATGCTTCGAAAGGTCGAGCCCCCGGGCAGCCGCTGTCTGGGCCGCGTATTCCGCCGCGGGATGTCCCGGCGTCGCGCCGCTGCCCGCGGAGGAGACGGCCACCTGATCCGATAGATCGGCCGGAAGGATCGAGCGAAGAATGGCTTCGCCCATGGGGCTACGGCAGGTGTTCCCGGTGCAGACGATGAGGACCTGGAACATGAGCCTCGCAGAAGTTGGAGACAATGGCCCTTGCGAGCACAGTCTAGGGTCCGGCCGGGGGGGCGTCAAGGGCGGTTCGGCCGATACGGACGGCCCCTTCCCGCAGCACGGTAACCCGCTCTCCCGAAACGCGAACCACCGTCGACGGCGCGCCCGAAAGGGGGCCCGAATCGACCACCAGCGCGACCTCGCCGGGAACCTCCTCCGGCGCGGGCGCGACCGCGGCGGAAGCGGTTCCCGGAGGGTTCGCGGACGTCGAGACGAGGAGGCCGTTGGCGGCGAGGATCACGTCGCGAAGGAAGGCGCTCCCCGGGCAGCGGAGCGCGATCGTGCCGGGCTCTCCCGGCCCGATGAGGGCCGGCGGCGCGCTCGGGCCCGCTTCGAGAACGAGCGTGAGCGCTCCCGGCCAGTGCTGCTGGATCAGGATCGCGGCGGGCGCGGGGAGAGCGGCGAACCAGCGGTAGGCATCCGCCGGGCGCGCGACGAGGCCGATCCAACCCTTCCCCGGACCGCGCGGCTTCAGGCGCTCGAGGCGCGCGATTCCTTCCGGGTGCGTCGCGAGGACGTGATAGCCGTAGAGTCCTTCCGCCGGAAGGAGAGCGACCTCTCCCCGGCGGAGCGCTTCCCCCGCGCGGCACACGGCGTCCGCGCGGGTCGCCTCGCCGAGGAGGATCCGCTCGGTCACGCCGCTAGAGCTTCTCGCCGCGGGCGAGCCGTTCTTTCAAGTCGTCGAGCTTCGTCTGGAGCGCGGGATCGGTGAGGGCGAGGATCTGCGCCGCGAGGACGGCTGCGTTCTTCGCGCCGGCCGACCCGATCGCCACCGTCGCGACCGGCACCCCGGCCGGCATCTGGACCGTGGAGAGGAGCGCGTCGGCGCCTCCGAGCGGCGATCCGCCGAGCGGGATGCCGATCACCGGTCGCGTCGTGTGCGCCGCCACCGCGCCCGCGAGGTGGTTCGCCATGCCGGCCGCGGCGATGAAGACCTGTACGCCGCGCGCCGGTCCGCCGCGCACGATCTCGCGCACGCGGTCCGGGCTCCGGTGCGCGGACGCCTGCTCCATCTCGTGCGCGATCCCGAGCCGGTCGAGCACGCGCGCCGTCTCCTCCAGCACCGGGCGGTCCGACTCGCTCCCGAAGAGGATCGAGACCTTGGCGGCCGGGCTCACTGGGCGCTCCCCGCTTCGACCGGAAGCGCGATGTCGTGCCGGTAGCGCATTCCGGGGAATCCGATCCGCGCGATCGCGCCGTACGCGGCCTCCCGCGCCCGTTCGAGGGTCTCGGAGCGCGCGGTCACTCCGACCACGCGGCCTCCCGCGGTGACCCAGCGATCGCCGCGGCGGTCGACCCCGGCGTGGAAGATGCGGATGCCGTGCGGCCAGGGTCCCTCGAGCCCCTCGATCGGAACGCCGAGCTCCGGACGCTCGGGATATCCGCGCGAGGCGAGCACGACGCAGACGGCCGCCCCCTCGTGCGCCACGAACGTGGCGTGCCGCTCCTCCGGCAGCGCGCCGCGCGCCGCGGCGCGGAAGAGCGGGAATGGATCCTCGGCGAGGAGCGGCAGCACGGCCTGAGCCTCGGGATCGCCGAAGCGTGCGTTGAACTCGAGCACCTGGGGTCCCTCCGGGGTGAGCATCAGTCCGACGTAGAGGATGCCGCGGTACGGGTGTCCCTCGGCGCGCAGCGCGCCGAGCACGGGATCGACGATCCGCCGCGCGATCGCGACCGCCTCGTCGGGCGCGGGGACGCGCGCGGGCGCGCAGGCCCCCATGCCGCCCGTGTTGGGACCCCGATCGCCGTCCTCGAGCCGCTTGTGGTCCTTGGCCGCCGGGAAGAGCATCCATCGCTCGCCGTCGGAGAGGACGAGGAGGGAGGCCTCCTCGCCGCGGAGGCACTCCTCCACGAGCAGGATCGAGCCGGCGTCGCCGAAGATCCGACGCCTCATGATGGCGTCGATCGTCTCGCGCGCCACCTCGCGCGACTCGGCGATCACGACCCCCTTCCCCGCGGCGAGGCCGTCCGCCTTGAGGACGACCGGGTAGCCGAACGTGTCGGCGGCGCGCTCGGCTTCCTCGGGTTTCGTCGCGATCACGCAGCGCGCCGTCGGGAGCCCGAGCTGGAGCAGCCGCTCCTTCGCGTGCCGCTTGCTCGCCTCCAGGCGCGCCCCCGCCCGCCCGGGCCCGAGCACGTCGATCCCGATCGACCGGAGCGAATCGGCGAGCCCGAGCGGAAGCGGCGACTCGGGTCCGATCACGACGAGGTCGATCGAGCTCCGCCGCGCCCACGCCGTCATCCCGGCCACGTCGCTTACCGCGAGCGGCACGCGCTCGGCCACCTTCGCCATGCCGGGGCTCCCCGGCGCCACCAGAACGTACGGATGCGCAGGCGATTCGTGGAGCGCGCAGACCATCGCGTGCTCCCGCCCGCCGTGTCCGATCACGAGGACGCGCGGCCCTTCCATCACCCCTCCTCGGCGAGAACCGCGCGGAGCGCGGCCTGCAGCTTCTCGGGATGGGCCCGCCCGCGCGACTGCTTCATCGCCTGGCCGACCAGGAACCCGAAGGTCTTTTCTTTCCCCGCGCGGAACTCCGACGCGGGGCCTGGATTCGCCGCGAGCACCTCGCGCGCGAGCGCCCGGAGCGCGGCTTCGTCGTCGATGGGCTCGAGGCCGTGCCGCCGGACCAGCTCGTCGGGCCCAGCCGGGTCGGTGAGCATTTTCTCGAAGAGCTCCTTCGCGATCTTCCCCGATACGGCCCCGCTCGCGATCATGGCGACCATGGTGCTCAGGCGGTCGGGCCGGATCGGGAAGTCCTCGATCGACTGCCCCGTCTTGTTCCGCACCGCGTTCACCTCGGTCATGATCCAGTTCGAGGCGAGCTTCGGCTGCCCGGAGCGGGCCGCGGTCTCCTCGTAGTAGGTCGCGAGCGCGCGCGTCTCGGTCAGGACCTCGGCGTCGTACTCCGGAATCCCGTGCGCGGCGACCAGCCGCTCGCGAAGGGCGTCCGGGAGCTCCGGGAGCGAGGCGCGCGCCGACTCGATCCACGCCGGGTCGAGGTCGAGCGGCAGGAGGTCGGGCTCCGGGAAGTAGCGGTAGTCGTGCGCCTCCTCCTTGCTCCGCATCGACTCGGCCACGCCCCGCGCCGAATCCCAGAGGAGCGTCTCCTGCACCACGCGGCCGCCCGACTCGATGAGGTCGATCTGCCGCGCCACCTCGAACTGGATCGCCTTCTCCACGTAGCGGAAGGAATTCAGGTTCTTGATCTCGGTCTTCGTCCCGAACTCCGTGGCGCCCCGCTTCCGCACCGAGACGTTCGCGTCGCAGCGGAGGCTCCCCTCCTCCATGTTCCCGTCGCAGACGTCCAGGTAGACGAGGATCTGCTTCAGCTTCGTGAGATAGGCGTAGGCCTCCACCCCGGTCCGGATGTCGGGCTCGGAGACGATCTCGATGAGCGGCACCCCGGCGCGGTTCAGATCGACCCGAGTGGTCTCGACCCCTTCCCTCCCTTCGGGGTGGAGCGACTTCCCCGCGTCCTCCTCGAGATGGATCCGGACGAGGCCGACGCGCTTGTATGCGCCCTCGGCGTGGATCTCCACGTGGCCGCCCTCGCAGAGCGGACGGTCGTACTGCGAGATCTGGTAGCCCTTCGGGAGGTCGGGATAGAAGTAGTTCTTGCGCGCGAAGACGCTCCGCTCGTGGATGGTCGCCCCGACCGCGATGCCGGTCATGACGGCGAAGAGGACCGCGCGCTCGTTCAGGACCGGGAGGACGCCGGGGAGGCCGAGGCAGACCGGGCAGACCTGCGTGTTCGGGGGCGCGCCGAAGCGGGTGGAGCAGCCGCAGAAGATCTTGCTCTTCGTCTTGAGCTGCGCGTGCACCTCGAGGCCGATCACGGCCTCGTACGCGGCGCGCGCCGACTCGTCGCGCGCGGGCGCGGCGGCCTTGGCGGCGTTCACGCGGCGGCCTCCGCCACGAGCGGCGGCGCCTTCGCGGCGGCGTCGTTCCATCCCTCGTGCGCGCGCGCGATCCGGAGGAGCGTCTCCTCGGCGAACGGCCGCCCCACGAGCTGGAGGCCGATCGGCAGCGACTTGGCACCGAAGCCGGCCGGGAAGGAGAGCGCGGGGACGCCCGCGAGCGACGCCGGGATGGAGTAGATGTCGTTCAGGTACATCGCGAGCGGGTCGTCGATCTTCTCGCCAATGCCGAACGCCGTCGTCGGCGTGACCGGGAGGAGGAGCGCGTCGGCCGTCCGGAGAGCCTCGAGGAAGTCGGCCCGCACGAGCGTGCGCACCTTCTGCGCGCGAAGGTAGTAGGCGTCGTAGTAGCCTGCCGAGAGCGCGTACGTGCCGAGGAGGATCCGGCGGCGCACCTCGCGCCCGAACCCCTTCCCCCGGGTCCGCTCGTACATCGCGCGGAGGTCGCCGTCACCGGCGCGAAGCCCATAGCGAACGCCGTCGTAGCGCGCGAGGTTGCTCGACGCCTCGGCGGGGGCGATCAGGTAGTAGGTCGCGATCGCGTGCTTCGCGTGCGGGAGCGCCACGTCCAGGAGCCGCGCGCCGTTCTTCGCGAGCGCGGCGGCCGTGGCGTCGAAGCAGGCGCGGATCTCGGGCTTCAGCCCCTCGCCTTCCAGGATGTCGCGGGGGATCCCGATCGTGAGCCCCCGGACGCCCCCCTCCAGCGCGGCAAGATCCACGGGGCGCGCCTCGGCGCGGCTCGTGCTGTCGCGCGCGTCGGGGCCGCAGACGGCGTTGTAGGCGAGCGCCGTATCGCGCGCCGTGCGCGCGAAGGGGCCGATCTGGTCGAGCGAGGAGGCGAAGGCGACGAGTCCGTAGCGCGAGACGGCGCCGTACGTCGGCTTCAATCCGTAGACGCCGCAGAAGGCGGCCGGCTGCCGCACCGAGCCGCCCGTGTCTGATCCATACCCGACCGGCGCCTCGAGGGCCGCGACCGCGGCGGCCGACCCGCCGCTCGAGCCTCCCGGCACCCGCGCGAGATCCCACGGGTTGCGTGTCGGATGGTAGGCCGAGTTCTCGGTGGAGGAGCCCATCGCGAACTCGTCGCAGTTCGTCTTCCCGAGCACAACGGCGTCGGCGGCGCGGAGCCGCTCGATCACGTGGGCGTCGTACGGCGGTCGGTAGCCCTCGAGGATCTTCGACGCGCACGTGGTCGGGACGCCGCGGATGCAGATGTTGTCCTTGATCGCGACCGGCACGCCGGCTAGCGCACCGAGCGCGCCGGAGGCAGCCCCGAGCGCGCCGGAGGCGCGCCTCGCGTCCACAGCGCGCGCAGCCTTCAGCGCTTCCTCCGGCATGCGATGCAGCCAGGTGCCCAGGCGACCAGCCGTGCGGTCGGCCCGCTCGAGAAAGGCGCGCGTGACCGACTCGGCGCTCGCCTTCCCCGATCGCACCGCCTCCGCGATCGCCTCGGCGGTCGTGAGCGCTCCGATGTCCGCGGCGTCGCTCATACGACCTGCGGCACCCGGAAGTAATCGCCGTCCCGGTCGGGCGCCTGCGCGAGCGCCTCCTCGCGCACGTCGCACGGCCGCTCCTCGTCCTTCCGGAGCGCGGGCGGCTTCCCCTCGGTCACCTGGCTGGTCGGCTCGATGCCGGAGACGTCCACGGCCTGGAGCTGCTCGACGTACGCGAGGATCTCCTGGAGATCGTGCACCATCCGCTCCTCCTCGGCGGGATCGAGCTCGAGCCGCGCGAGCGCGGCGATCTTCCGGACCGTGCCGGCGTCAATCGGCATGGGAGAGCTCCGCGAAGGCTGCGAGGATCTTCTTCACCCCCGCGCGCCGGAACTGCACCGTCAGCTTGGCCCGCTCGCCGATCCCCTCGCTCCCGACCACGACGCCCTCCCCGAACTGTGGATGGATCACCCGGAGTCCCACCGCGCTCGGCATCCCGCGGCTCCCCGCGGCCGGCGCGCGGCGCCGCGGCGCGTACCGCGGCGTCTCCTCCCACGAGCGCGCCTCCTCGACGATGAGGCAGTCCTCCGGAATCTCGGAGGCGAAGCGCGACAGACCGCCCCCGGCCGCGTTCCAGACGCGCCGGTAGGAGGCGTGGAAGAGATGCACCCGTTCCTGGGCGCGGGTCAAGGCGACGTAGAAGAGGCGCCGCTCCTCCTCCAGCTCGGCGGGATCGTCGAGCGCGGAGGCGTGCGGGAGGAGCCCCTCCTCCATCCCGACCACCATCACGACCGGAAACTCGAGCCCCTTCGCCGAGTGGACGGTCATGAGATTCACCGCGTCCTCGCCCTCGTCCCAGAGATCCACGTCGGTGAGGAGCGCCACCTCGGAGAGGAAGCCCTCCACCGTCGGGTCCTCGGCGCGCCGGGCGTAGGCCTCGGCGCCGGCGATCAGCTCCTCCACGTTCTCGATCCGTTCCTCCGCCTCCGCCGGCGACTCCTCGGCCAGGTACTCGCGGTAGCGTGTCGCGGCGACCACCTCGGCGACGCACGCCGGCGCGGTCTTTGGAAGGAGCGGGCGCATCGACTCGAAGAGCGCGGCCACGCCGGCGAGCTTCTTCGCCGCGGGGCCGCCGAGCGCAGCCGGAAGCTCCGGATGGGCGAGCGCGTCCGGAACGGTGAGTCCGCGTCCCTCGGCGAAGGCCTGGAGCCGCTCCACCGTGGTCTTTCCGATCCCGCGCGGCGGCACGTTCAGCACGCGGTACCACGAGACCGAGTCCTTGGGCTGCACGAGCGCGCGAAGGTAGGCGAGCACGTCCTTCACCTCGCGCCGCTCGTAGAACGAGATCCCGCCGGTGAGCTGGTAGGGGATCGCCGAGCGGCGGAGCGCGTTCTCCACCGCGCGCGACTGGGCGTTCGTGCGGTAGAGGACGACGAAATCGCGGTTCCCGCGTCCCGCCCGGCGCCCGTCGAGGAGAATCGAGACCACCTTCTCCCCTTCCGCCTCCTCGTCCGGAAGGACGTGGAGGGTGAGCGGCTCCCCCGCCGCGTTCTCGGTCCAGAGCTCCTTCTCCTTGCGCGCCGTGTTGTGCCGCACGACGCCGTTCGCGGCGCGGAGGATCGTCTGCGTGGAGCGGTAGTTCTGGGTGAGGCGGAGCACCGCCGCGTCGGGAAAGCGCTGCTCGAAGGAGAGGATGTTCCCCACGTCGGCACCCCGCCAGCCGTAGATCGACTGGTCGTCGTCGCCCACCACGGTGAGGTTCCGGTGGACCCGCGCGAGCCGCTCGATCAGCTCGAACTGCACCGCGTTCGTGTCCTGGTACTCGTCCACGAGGACGTGGCGGAAGCGGTTCGCGTACTGCCGGTGGGCGTCGGGATCGAGGTCGAAGAGCTTCACCGTGTAGAGGAGGAGGTCGTCGAAATCCATGGCCGCGCGATCGCGGAGCGCCTTCTCGTAGGCGGCGTAGACCTCGGCGAGCTTCCGGTCGACCGGGGCGAATGCGGTCTTCGCGTACTCCGCCGCCGGGATCCCCTCGTTCTTGAGGCGCGAGATGCGCGACGAGGCCCCCGCGGGCGTGAGCCGCCCGTCGTCCGCCCCCGCGTCGCGCAGGAGCCCGCGCAGGAGACTCCTTTGATCGTCGGTGTCGTAGATCACGAACGACCGCGGATAGCCGAGCGACTCGGCGTGGCGGCGCAGGATGCGCACGCACGTGCCGTGGAACGTGCCGAGCCAGACCTCGAGGTCCTCCGAGCCGAGGAGCGCCTCGGCGCGGCTCCGCATCTCACGCGCCGCCTTGTTCGTGAACGTGAAGGCGAGGATCTGCCAGGGCGGAACGCCGCGCTCCCGCACGAGGTGCGCGATGCGGCCCGTGAGGACGCGCGTCTTCCCGCTCCCCGCGCCCGCCAGGATCAGCAGCGGGCCGCCGGGGTGCTCGACGGCCTGGCGCTGCACCGGATTCAGTTGCACGTCGCTGAGGACTCCCGTTGGGACCCGGGGGTCCGGGTCAGTATTCCAGTCGGACCTTGAGGTCGAGGTTGTACTCCTCGGGGGGCCGGCCCGCCGAGTTGGAGGCGCTCCGGTCGGTGCGCTCCCCCCGGAGGAGGAGGTGCCGCGTGACGCGGTATTCCGCACCGATGTGCTTCTCCGCGTCCCCCGAGAATTCGCGAGAATAATTGATGTAGAGGTCGCGCGTCACATACTTTCCGGCCCCGACGACGCCCACGTCGAGCGGCCCGGTGCCGGTCTCGCCGCCGGCGCGACCTCCCGTCGAGAGATCGAACGTGTCGATCCATCCGCTCTGCGACAGCCACCGCTCGGCGTTGCGGAAGAGGTAGGCCTGGATCGGGAGCGAGAGACTCCCCGCGGTCGTCGACCCGCTGCTCTGCGGCACGCCCATCGCGGCGTCGGCGACAGGCGTGAACTGCCCGTACGTGAGCATCTTCCAGAGGTCGGCCTGCGTGTTGCGGCTGTTCGGATCGGGATCCCAGAGATGCACGACCGGCTGGCTTGCGCGCCCGGTGAGCGACACCTTGATGACGGTCGGCGTCCCCTTCGCGGCGGGGATCGTGGTCTCACCGTCCACCGCGAGCTCCGGATCGGTCCGGTCGAGGCTGTTGAAGATGAAGTCGCCGCTCAGGTTCTTGATCTCGCGCGTGAAGAGGTAGTAGCGCCCTTTCCGCACCGTCATCGTGCCGAGCGCGAGGTTCCCCTCCCCCTTGTTCAGGAGCCGGAGCTGGCCCTGCAGCTCGACCTCGCTGTCGACCGTGCGGTAGAAGAGCCCCTGCGGCACGTCGACGTTCACGTCGTAGTAGAACGGGAGCTCGATCTCCTCGGCGCCCGGCGTCGTGAGGTCGAGCGTCAGGTTCCCCTTCGCGAGCGTGGAGGTGCCGGTGATGAAGGGGATCTCCTCGCCGTCCGCCGTCTTGCCGTTCGCGATCGTGAACGTGCCGGTGAGCTGCATCGCGTAGGTCTCGCGGTCGGTCACCGTGAAGTTCGTCGCGTTCACCTTGAACTGGTACTTCCCGGGAGGCCCCGAGACCACCGGGAGCTCGGCTTCCCGGCCGAGGCCGCCCCACTGCCAGTTCCCGGTCGCGGTGAGCTTGCCCTTGGTCCCCTGGGAGCCGGTCGCGCTCGTGATCGTGAGCTCGTTCTGATCGAACGTCCCCTCGAGCTGGATCCGGCTGACGATCTCCTCGCGCCCGGCGATGCGCACCATGCCGTCGCGGAGGCGCACGCTCCCCTGCACCGACGGGGTGTGCGGCGTCCCGGAGACGCCGGCCATGATGCTGATCCTGCCGGCGCTCTGCGCGACGTCCGAGTTCCAGAGGACCGAGGCGAGCTTGAAGTCGGCGTCGGTCACGCGGACGGTGAGCTGGAGCGGCGCGTCGTGGAGCAGCCGCTCCTTCGCGAAGAACGAGAGATCGACCGGGACCGATCCGGTGATCGAGGAGACGCTTCCTCCCTGGACCACGTCGAACCGGGTGATGTGCAGCGTCCGGTCGGCGTACTGGAGCTCGGCCGCCGGGACCGATCCCGCGACGCCGCGCCAGGCGATCCGGGGCGAGGAGGCGCGAATCGAGGCGACCGGCTTCTGGCCCGTGCCGGTCACGTGCGCCGCGATGGTGGCGTCCCCCGTGAGCGAGCGGAGCGACGTGTCGGCCGGCGCGATCAGGGAGAGGTCGAGGGAATCGACACTCAAGTTCAGATCGAGCGACGCGTTCTTCGCCCACGAGTCGTCGCGCTTGGAGAGGCCGCGGATCCACGACTCGAGGGAGACCGGCGCGCGGACCGTCCCCGCCAGGGTCGCGCGGCCGCCGTCGGCCGCCCAGCGCGCGCCGTCGATCCGGAGGAGCCCGGGTGTGTACGCGAGCGCCACCGCGAGGCTGTCGCCGTTCACGCCGCCCCACGACGGGCGGAGCACCCGGGCGTCGAGGGTGAGGGCGGGATCGGAGAGCGGGCCGGAGACGTGGAACGATCCTTCCATTTCTCCGCGCAGGGAGTCGCTCGAGGCGGCCGCACCGGGGATCCGGGTCACGTCGACCCCGGTCAGCTTGCCGTCGGCGTCGATGCGGCCGCCGCGGACATCCCAGTCGAAGGCCAGGTCGGCGCGGCCGGGCCGCAGGTCGAGCGGGAGCGAAGGGGTCTTCACGTGCCCCTCCCCGATCGCGAGGTGCACCGGCTCGATGTTCCGGAACCGGACGGTGCCCGCGGTGAGGACCAGCGAGTCGAGCACCGCCTCGGTCTCCCGCTTGCCGGGCGTGAGCGTGCCGCGGAAGGCGAGCGTCGAGTCCCCCTGCGTCTGGACGTAGCGCTCGATCACGATCTTCGGCCCGAACGCGACGTCGGCGGCCGCGTTCCCGAGCGGCCGTCCCTCCGCCCGGATGCCGCGCGCCGTTAGCGAGGCGTGCGCGGTCCCGTGCGCGCCGAGGCGGCCCGCCGCGACCGCGTTGAGCGAGTCGTAGGCCATGCCGTTCGTGAGCTTCCCGCCCCAGAGCGAGGCGCGCGCGGTGAAGTCCGGCGCCTGGACGTTGCCCGTGAGATCGGCCGTGACCCGGCCGCGGCCGGATTGGGCCGTGAGCGGCGCCAGGAGCGAGTCCATCGCCGCGAGGTCGTCGATCGCCGCGATCACGTGGGCGTCGAGCGTCTGGTCCTTCCCGATGCGGGCGCGGCCGGTGAGCCGAGCCCCGGGCACGTCCACCCAGCTCGAGTCGAGAACCGCCGAGCCGTCGCCCGGCGTGCCCACGTGGAGGAGTCCCTGGCGGATCTCGACCCGGCCGAACCGGCTCTGGTCCAGCGCGACCTGGGCGGCGAGAGACGTGCGCGGCCTGCCCTCGCGCACCGTGAGGCGCGCGGTCCCCGCGAGCGCTCCCGTCGGCATGCCGTCGGGCGCCTTCCACCAGGGAATCGCGGCGGGGTCGACCCCGTGGAAGGTGATCGAGGCCTGGACGAGCGAGCCCGGGCGCCAGGTGCCGCCGCCGGTCGCCTCGGCATGGCGGACCCGGACCCGGAGCCCCGTGAAGGTCACCACCCGGGGCGCGAGCGCGGCGGTCACGGCGAGGGTGTCGAGCGGCTCCCCGTTCACGTTCCCCGAGAGGCAGGCAGTCGCCTGGCCATCCGTCGGCGTCCCGTTGAACGAGATCTCCCCCCGGAGGCGGCCGTCGGTCTTGCCCGCTCCGACGAGCCCCGAGACGTCGAGGAGTCGAAGCGGGTCGAGCCGGAGGAGCCCGTTCACGGCGCGCCCTTTCGCGAGATCCCAGTCGACCCTCGCGCGCACCTTCGAGTCGCCGTACGCCACCTCGAGCGGATCGACGCGGAGCGAGGAGGCGATCACGGTCATGGCGCCCTTCGCCCGCACGCGACCCCGTGCGCGCGCGGAGGGATCGGGCATGCCTGAGATCCCGTCCAGGACGAGCGTCGACTGACCCGGTCCCGACGTGAGCACGCCGCTCCCCTGCACCTGGGTGAAGCGGAGCCGCTGCCAGTCGAGGGAGAGGACCCCGTTCTTCATCGCGATCGCGACGCGGGTGGTCCCGCCGGCGCCGCCCCGCGAGGGATGGCTCGCGAACCGCGGGAAGAGGATCTCCCCCTGCTTGTCGTGCACCAGGGCCACGACCGGCGAGTCGATCACCGCCGTGAGGCTCCGGTCCTTGTTGAAGAGGAGCCCGATCAGGTCGTAGTCGACCCGGACGCTCCGGGCCGATGCCCAGGTCACGGGTCCGTCGGGGGTCGTGACGATGAGCCGCGGCCGGTCGAGGAGCGCCCCGCGGAAGAGGGTCCCCGAGACCCGCTCCACCTCGAACCGGGTGGAGTCGGTCCCGATCTGGCGGTTCAGCATCACGACGATTTCCCGTGAAAGGGCGGGATTCCCCCCCGAAAGGAGGGAGGTGAGGACGCCGACGGCGGCCGAGACGGCCAGGAACGCCAGGATCACCACGGCGGCCGACACCCGGAGGGCGTGGAACCCCCATCCCCGCGGCGGCAACTTCGGGGGCGGGATCGGCGGAGCGGTGTCGGTCGGGCTGTCGGGGGTCATCAGAATGCCTGGCCTACGCTGAAATGGAATTCGCCGCGCGAGGTCGCGGGGTCGGGCTGGTCGGGCCGAGCCATCCGGATCTTCCAGCCGTAGTCGAGCCGCAGCGGGCCCAGCGGCGTGGCGAAACGGAGCCCCAGGCCGGCCGTATACCTCATGTCGTTATACCCCGCACGCCCTCCGAAGCTCAGGAGATTCCTCAGGTGAATATCGACCGGACGCTCCCAGACGTTACCCCCATCGAGGAAAACTTCCATGCCGAAGGGGCCGAAGAGCTCGTGCCGGAGCTCCGCGTTGACGAGGAGCAGGATGCGGCCGCCGACGCGGAGAATGGGCAGCCGGTGTTCGGCCCCCGTCGTGTCCGATATCTCCAAATACCGCCCCGTGGAATCGACCTGGGCCCGGCTTCCAAGCTCGTTCTCGCCATAGCCCCGGATCGTGTTCGCCCCGCCGAGGAAGAAGCGCTCCTCGGGCGGGATCAGGAGGATCAGGTCCGGCGGCGTGCCCGCTGGAAGGAGCCGCGCGGCCTGCGGGTTGATCACCCCGACCCGCACCCGGAAGGCGCCGGTCGTGGCCGGATTGATCGGCAGGAACAGGGTCCCCGTCGCGACGTTCTTGAGATACCGGGCGGTCCCGCTCAGGGCCCCGCCCACGAACGAGCTCGTCTGGACGAAGTCGGTCCCGGTCCGAGGGTCGAAGGGGTTGTCGCGCGTGTCGCGCTCGAGACTCGCCACGACGCGGTTGATCGTGTAGCTCTCGGGATTCGCCGCGAACTGGTTGGTCGTGTCCGACACCACGTTTCGATGCTCGAACGAAAAGCGCGTGCGCGTGTGGAGCGTGAAGTCGTGGGAGAGGGCGAAGGAGCCCCCGTACGCCCGGTAGGGGCCGAAGACCTGCGTGCCGGTCACGGGACGCACGTGCTCGGCGTAGCCGCCGATCGTCGCCGCGACGCGCAGGCCGAGGTTCCACGGGCGCGTGAGCGAGGCGTCGAACCGGCTGTCCCCGAGACGCAGCTCGTGGGGGTGGAATTTGAAATACGGGAAATGGACGCTCCCTTCCGTCGCCTGCTGGATGCGAACGCCGAGGAGGCCGTTCGCGACGAGCTGGATCCCGTCGCGGGCGAGGTTCCGTTGTCCGAGCTGCCCCGTGAGGCGGAGCTGATCGACGGTGCCGTACCCGATACCGGCGTCGATCCATCCCATCTTCCGCTCGCGCACGTCCACGATCACGTCGGCGGCGCCGGCGCTGTCGACGTCGGTGCGGTCGAAGCGCACGTCGGAGTAGAAGCCGGTGTCGTAGATCCGCTGCTGGCTGCGGAGGAGCTTCGAGCGCTTGAGCACCTCTCCGCGGTGGACCGCGAACTCGCGCGCGACGAAGGAGGGCCTGGTCACGGCGGTCCCCTCGACCCGGACCGAGTCGAGGCGCGCCTCGGGCCCCGGCGCGATCCGGTAGACGACGTGCACCGACGTCGACTCCACCTCGAGCGAATCGCGCACCACCGCGGCGACGTAGCCCCGCTCGGCGTACTCGTCGTGGACCGCCTCGCGGCTCAGATCCTGCTTCGCGATGTCGAGGGGATCGCCCGGCTTGAGCTCGATGAGGCGCCGCAGGCGATCCTCCGGCACCGGCCCCGCCCCTTCGAACCTCACCGAGTCGACCCGCGCGCGGGGGCCCTCGGTCAGATAGAAGTGGACCTCGGCCTCCTCCCCCTTCGCGTCGAAGCGGAGCGGCACGCTGTCGACGTTCGCCTGGATGAAGCCATGGCGGCGGTAGTAGTCCTGGAGCGTGAGGCGGTCGAAGCGGATGTAGTCGGAACGGAGCGGCCGTCTCCGGAAGAACGGGAATCCGCCGCGTCCGTGCGTGCGGAGGAGATTCTTCAGCGTCCCCGACCCGAAGGCGTGATTGCCGTGGATCTCGACCTTGCTCACGGTCCGCTCGACTTCGATGTCGCCGTTCTGGGCGAGCGCGCGCGGCGGGACCGCGAGGAGGATTGCGAAGGGGAGCGCCGCGAAGAGGAGGGCGGCGGGGCTGCGCGGCCGCCGCCGCGCCGATTCCGAGCCCCCGTCGCGCGTCAAGGGATCGGGATCAGGGCGTCGAGGTCCGGCCCGCGCTGTCTCCCGCGGCGGGCACCGAGAGCCGCTTCGAGATGTCGGCCTCCGCGCGCTTGCGCTGGGAGACCCGGTTCAGGTCGTTGTAGAAGGAGAAGACGACGAGCCCCACCAGCACGATCAAGCCGATGCGCTGGAAGAAGAGCTGCGTCTTCAGCGAGAGCGGGCGCTTCCGGACCCCCTCGATCAGGGCGAAGAAGACGTGGCCGCCGTCGAGGATCGGGATCGGCAGCAGGTTCATCGCCATGAGCGCGAGACTGATGAAGGCGCCGAAGAGGACGAGCTGGTCGAATCCACCGCTCGCCTGCTGGTTCGCGACCTGGGCGATCGCGATCGGGCCGGCGATGGTGTTGTGCAGCTTCACGGGGTTCGAGACGAAGCTCCAGAGGCCGCTGTAGATGAGCCCGATCGTCTCCACCGTCTTCAAGACGGCGTACTTCGCGGCGAGCGGCGCCGCGACGGTCCGGCGCACCGAGATCTGCTCGACCGGACCGATGCCGATCCGACCCTCGGGCGTGGTGTGCACCGTGACGCGGAAGACGCGCTTCTCGCGGCCGATCGTGAGCACGACGTCGGAGTCGGGATGCTTGGTGACCTGCCCCTGCAGGTCGTTCCAGTTGGCGACCGGATTTCCGTTCACGGCGAGGATCCGGTCCCCTTCGAGAATCCCCGCCGCGTAGGCGGGGTTGCCGATCAGGACCTGCCCCACCAGCGTCTTCATGTCCCACTGGACGCCGGTCGGGATGTCGGCCACCTGCGCGCGCGGCACGCCGAGCGTGAGGGTCCTCCCGCCGCGCTCCACCTGGAAGCGCATCGGATCGGGCCCCGACTTCTTGTCGAGCTGGCTCGAGATGGCGTCGCGAAGCTGCCCCATCGTGCGCGCCGGCTCCCCGCCCCACGTGACGAACGCGTCGCCGTCCTGGAGACCCACGCGCGCGGCCGTCGATCCGGTCTCCACGCGCCCGACCCGGGCCGGGTAGTCGGACTCCGTGTAGCCGATCGTGTAGAGCCCGAAGAAGAGGATCACGGCGAAGACGAGGTTTGCGAGCGGCCCGGCCACGGTGATCAGCGCGCGCGCCCACCAGGGCTTCTCGAGGAACTCGCCCGGCTCGCCCTCCCGCTCCTCCTCCGGGTTGTCCCCCGCCATCCGCACGAACCCGCCGAGCGGAAGAAGGGAGATCCGGTAGTCCGTGTCGCCGACCCGGAAGCCGAAGAGGCGCGGTCCCATGCCGATCGAGAAGGAGAGGACCCGCACGCCGAGCCACTTGGCGACGAGGAAATGCCCCAGCTCGTGGACGAAGACGAGCACGCCCAGGACGAGGGCGCCGTAGAGCAGGGTCGGCAGGAACGTGGTCATCGGGAGCTCCTCGGAACGGTCCGGAACGGCGCTAAGACTATCATCGTAACAGCTTGCGAATTCAGCGTCAATGCGACCGGAAGCCCTCCCCGAGGAGGTCCTCGTAGAGGGCGCGCGTGGCGGCAGCGGTCCGGTCCGCCCCATACGCGCGGACCGCTTCCCGTCCGCGCGCCCCCATCCGCGCGCGGAGCGCAGGATCCGCGGCGAGCCGCGAGATGGCCTCCGCGAGCGCCGCCGGGTCGCGCGGCGGAACGAGGAGCCCGGTCGCCCCATCCTCCACGATCTCCGGCACGCCGCCGACCCGCGTCGCGGCGACCGGGAGCCCGGCCGCCATCGCGTCGAGCACCGACGTCCCGAGCCCCTCGAGGTAGGAGGAGAGGACGAAGAGGTCGGCCGCGCGAAGGAGCCGGATCGGGTCGTCGCGGAAGCCGAGGAGGCGCACGCGGTCGCCGAGGCCGAGCGCCTGATGTTCGGCGAGGAGCGCGGCGCGCAGCGCACCCTCTCCCGCGATCCACACCCGAAGCCGCGGCGCGGTTCCCTGGAGGCGCGCCGCGGCCTGGAGGAGGGTCGTCTGGGATTTGTGCGGCGCGAGCGCCGCGATCTGGATTGCGAGAATGTCGTCCTCGCCGAGCCCGAGCGCTGCGCGCTCGGAGCATCGATCGAACGGCGCGTCGAAGGGGGCGAGGTCGATCCCGCTCGGGACGACGCGGATCCGCGCGCCCGGGACGCCGCTCTCGACGAGGGCGCGCCGCACCCCTTCCGAGATCGCGGCGATGGCGTCCACGGGGAGCGCGTAGAGGAGACGGCTCCCGGGCGAGCGCCGCACCGGGAAGTCGACGCGGCGCGACAGGACGCGCTTCGGCCCCGGCGCGACCAGCGCGGCGAGGGCGCCGAGCGCGTGCGCCCGCGCGGCGTGCCAGTGGACCACGTGGGGACGCTCGCGGCGCACGAGCGAAGCGAGTGCAAGCGCGGAGGCCACGTCCCATGTGCCGCGCATCGCGACCGGGTGGACCGGAAATCCCTCCGCACCGGCCCGCTCCGCGAGCGCGGCGGGGTCCGGAGCCGCGAGGAGCGGCTCGTCCCCGGCGTCGCGCTGGCGCCGCATGAGAAGGAGCACCTGGCGCTCGCCGCCGCGCCACGTCCGCTCCGAATCGACGTGCAGGATCCGGATTGGCGTCACCGGCGTCCCGCCCGCGCGCGCTCGATCGCTTCGACCAGCGTCGCGCCCACCGCTTCCGGCGTGGCGAAACGGAGCGCCGCGGCACGTCCGGACGCCCCGAGCGCGTCGCGGCGCCCGGGATCGAGGGCGAGCGATTCGATCGCCTCCGCGAGCGCCTCGGGATCGCCCGCGGGGACGAGCGCGAGCGGCGGCTCTCCCGACGGGAAGAACTCCGCGACCGCCGGCGAGCGCCGCGTCACGACCGGGACGCCGATGGCGAGCGCCTGGTAGACCTTGTGCGGGACGACGCGCCCCGCCTTGTCGGTCGTTCCGAAGATCCCGAGCGCGAGGTCGGCCCCGGCGAGCGCCGCGAGCGCCTCCGCGTACGGAACGCGCGGGAGGCGCCGCACGCTCCGGAGCCCGAGCGCGGCGGTGTCGCGGTCGGCGCGGTGCGCGGTCATGCCGTCGCCGATCAACGTGAAGCGCGCGAAGCAGGGACCCCGTCGCGCCTCCAGGAGCGACGCCGCGGCCACGACGGTCTCGACGCCGTGAAGCGGGAGGAAGCCGCCCACGTAGACCGCGCGGAGCGGCGTCGGATCCGCGCCGGTCCCGGGCGCGGCAGGCAACCCGGGCGCGGATGGCCGGGCCGCGCGCGCCTCCCCGAGCGCGAAGGCGGCGCGGTCCGCGCCG
>JBLMWD010000019.1:0-3365 GCA_050257045.1 Bacteroidota bacterium
CGACCACGGACGACGACACGGTCGTCATGAAGGTCCGCTTCTTCCGGCAGGGAGACGGCGCCACGCCGTCGTTCACCGCCAACGCGTTCGTATCGGCCGGGGACGAGAATCCGGATCAGCCCGGCGTCCAGAACGTCTGGATCCAGGGCGTTGGGTGCGACACCGCGATGGCGAACGTCCGCTAGCGGCGGGCCAGGAAAGGAGGCCTGAAATGGAAACGACCCATCACATCGAGCGCATCCAGCCGGGCGCGCGCAAGGCAGCAAGGCCGGGCGTCCGAACGGTCCGTACGATCGGGTGGACGATCCTCGGCCTGCTTGTCGGCGCCGCCCCCGCGGCGGCTCAGTTCAGCCCCGTCGTGGGTCTCCCGGCGAAGGAGATGTTCTCCGTCTCGGCGAACGGCGACACGCTGGCGGCCGGCGCCGACAGCGTCGTCTTCGTCAGCACGAACGCGGGAGCGACCTGGTTCCACTCGACCAAGCCGGTGTCGGGCGTGACCTCGATTCAAGCCGTCCTGGTTCTCGACCGACGCCTCTACGCCGGGACGTTCGGGCAGGGCGTCTTCGTGAGCGACAATCTGGGCGCGAGCTGGAGCCCGTTCAACCAGGGACTGACCGGCGGCATTCTCGACTCGCAGCTCTTCATCGACGACTTCGCAGTCCGCGGGGACAGCCTCTACGCGGCCACCGCGGGCGCGGGCGTGTATCTCCGGAGCCTCGCCCAACCGAGCACGTGGCAGCCGCTCGGCGTCGCGCTCGAGCAGAATCAAGCCTCCAATGTGAACGCCATCACCCTGGGTGGGAGCCGGCTGCTCGCCTCGGCCGGCGGGAACGGAATGGTCTTCGACAACGACCCGGGCGCGACCGACTGGACGGTCTCCAATCTGGACAACGTCGGGATCCGCGCCGGTCTCAACGCCCAGTCGGCAGCCTTCACGGGCTCCGGCTGGGTGGTCGGGACGAATGTGGCCATCTTTCACAGCACGGCGGGGCAGGAGCCGTGGACTCGCTTCGACCCGCGCCTCGGACCTCTGACGTGGACCGCCTTCGCAACACAGAAGAACCACCTGTTCGCGGCGTTCACCATCACGCCGCTCGCCGCGGTGATCGAAGAGAGCCTCGATGACGGAGCGACGTGGTTCGCCGATGAGACGGAGCCCAACGTCTTCGTCCACAAGCTCGCGATCAGCGGAAATGCGCTGTTCGCCGCGAGAGCGGACGGGCTCTGGCGCCACTCGCTCGATGTGACCGGGGTGCCTCCCGGCTTCGAGCCGCCCACCCTGCGGTTCGCGGTCGCCGGTCGCCAGCCCTTCGGAGCGGGGACCAGTGTTCGCTTCGAGCTCCCCAAGGACGAGGCGATCTCGATCGAGATCTTCGATGTCCAGGGACGACGGGTGGCCGATTCCGTTCAGGGGTATTGGCCGGCCGGCGCCCACGAGGTGGCCCTGGACGGCAGGCGCTTGGGCTCTGGCGTCTACTTCGCCCAGCTGACGGCCGGAGATCGGCGGCAGACCCTTCGGCTCGTGCACGTGCGGTGATAGAATTTCCCGCCATGAAGACTGGGACCGACATCCTCGAGACGAACGGGGCGCGGATCGCCTACGACGTGGAGGGGAGCGGCGAGCCGGTCGTCCTCATCCACGCGGGCGTCGCGAACCGGCGCATGTGGGACGACCAGGTCGCCGGCCTGCGCCACCGCTACCGCGTCATCCGCCACGACTGCCGGGGCTACGGCGAGACCGAGACCGAGAAGGTCCCGTTCTCGAACCGCGCCGACATCGCCGCACTCCTCGATCACCTTGGCGAGCGGTCGGCGCACGTCGTGGGCCTCTCGCGCGGCGGCGTGATCGGTCTCGACTTCGCGCTGGAGCGACCGGAACGCGTCCGGTCGCTCGTGTTCGCGGCCGGGGGAATCAGCGGCTACGAATCGCCGGCGTGGAATCCCAAGGACTTCGAGGAGCCGGAGCAGGCCGAACAGGGAAAGGACTGGGAAGCGCTCGCCGACTGGGAGACGCGCCACTGGGTCGACGGGCCGGGGCAGCCTCCGGACCGCGTCCCCGCGGCGCTCCGCGCCAGGGTGCACGATTGGATCCTCTCCAACTACCGAGCGGAAAAGGAAGCCGGCGAGCCCCAGCCCCTGAAGCCACCCGCTGCGGGACGCCTGTCTGAGCTAAACGTTTCTCTCCTCGTCATCGTCGGCACCCTCGACGACGCGGAGACCGTGGATTCCTGCCGTCATCTCGCGGCGAGCGTACCCGGCGCGAAGCTCGAGACGTTCGAGGGGGCCGCGCACATGCTCAACCTCGAGCAGCCCGAGCGGTTCACGCGGCTCGTTCGCGATTTCTTCGCGTCCGCACGGTGAGCACCCTCCCATATTCTTGAAGTGAGCTCAGGCTCTCGCCGGCTTGGCGGTGAAAACGCCGACCACGACTCCACGGTGACGACGAAGAAGAAGGATCGCCAAGACCGCGGTCCAGAGGAGCCACGCCCCGATGCTCGCGCGCTCCAGCAGTCCCATCCACGAAGTCGGCTCGCCCGCGGCCACGCGGGGGATGTACCCGAAGGTCCAAATGGCGAATCCGAGCTCCGCCGCCAGCGTCGCGAGTGAGTAGAGTCGGAACGTCTTCCCGAGGGCAAACGACCCGACGGTGATCTCGGCGGCGATGAGGAGCACGGTGATCGCGCTGAGAACAATGTGCCCGAGATCGGCGAGCCCCGTAACGCCCTGAATGTCGCCGCGGGAGCTCATTGGAAACAGCAGCCAGAAGGGCCACAAAGCCCCGCCCGCGACGAAGAGGGCGCCGACCGCACGCAGAGCGCGGTTCCCCCTGGCCGACATCATGACGCCGACTCCGAACCCCATCATCAGCAGGGTCGAGACGAGTCCCACGACGAAGATGGCCGACTTCGTGGGGGCGCCGGGCGAGGAGAGCTCGCTGACGGCCTGCGAGAGCGGGTCGTATCCACGATAGAGAAGCGCTCCCACGACGTCCTGGACGAGGCTGTAGGTCAGAGCGAAGGCGATGCCGCAGGCGAGGAGGGCGTTGCGCGCGAGACTCGGCCGACTCTCGCGAGCCTGGACCGCGGGATCGAAGGCGGACATACGGACTCTCCCTTCTGGCCGCGTCTGGCGCGCGTATCATAGCACCAGGAGATCCTTCCGCCGTGGACCTTCAAGTCCAAGCGAACATTGACTTCGGCGGACGGGAGGAGCAGGGTAGCCATCGAGCCGGATTACCCCAGGTGATCGTTGACAAGCAGCGCCTTGCTCGTCTCCCCGCTTTACTGCTCCTGAGCCTCGGAGCCATGTCCTGCAGGAAGGCTGGCAACCCCGTCAAGCCCAAGCAGGACACCACCGCGCCGGTG
>JBLMWD010000020.1:0-15374 GCA_050257045.1 Bacteroidota bacterium
CCCCGATGAGCGCCCTCGCGCGCCGGGGCGATCCGGTCCGGATCCAGCCGCTCACCCTGAGCCGGATCGACGAGGTCCTCGGGATCGAGCGCGCCTCCTTCTCCGATCCCTGGTCCCGGGAGATGTTCCGGTCGGAGCTCACGATCGGGGCCGGCACCTACGCCCGGCTCGCCGAGCGGGACGGGGAGCTGGTCGGGTACCTCTGCGCGGTGATCGTGGCCGACGAGGCGCACCTCGGAAACCTCGCCGTCGACCCCTCCGAGCGCCGCCAGGGAGTAGCCCAGGCGCTCCTCGACGACCTCCTCGAATCGTCCCGGAAACGGGGGATCCGGCGGGTCACCCTCGAGGTCCGCGAAACCAACGAAAACGCCCGTAAGTTCTATTATAAGAACAACTTCATCGATGTAGCGATCCGCAAGAACTATTACCGGAACCCGGTCGAGGATGCTATTGTCATGCTCCGAACCCTGCCGGAGGTGCCCGCATGACGTGGTTGCGCAAGGCCAAGGAAGGGCTCAAAGCACGAGAGCGGCGGCGCGACCTGCCCGATGGGCTCTGGGTGAAGTGCGAGGAATGCGGCGAGATCCTCTACCACAAGGAGCTCGAGCGGAACCTCTTCACCTGCGCCAAGTGCGGCTATCACTTCCGTATCTCCGCCCGCACCTACGTCAAGATCCTCCTCGACGAGGGCTCGTTCCATGAGCGCTTCTCCGAGGTGGTCTCGACCGATCCGCTCCGGTTCAAGGATTCGAAGCGCTACATCGACCGTCTGAAGAAAGCGCGGGAGGAGACCGGCCTCACCGAGGCGGTCCTCTGCGGGGACGGCGCGATCGAGGGGACGCCCTGCGTCGTCGCGATCATGGACTTCGCCTTCCTCGGCGGAAGCCTCGCCTCCGCGGCCGGGGAGCGGATCGCGCGCAGCATCCTCCTCGCGATCGAGACCCGGCGGCCGCTCATCATCCTCTCCGCGTCGGGCGGCGCGCGCATGTTCGAGGGGATTCTCTCCCTCATGCAGATGGCGAAGGCGAACTCGCTCTTGGCAAGGCTCTCCGACGCGCGCGTCCCCTACATCTCGGTCATGACCCATCCGACGACCGGCGGCGTCACCGCGTCGTTCGCGTCGGTCGGCGACGTGATCCTGGCCGAACCGAAGGCGCTGATCGGCTTCGCCGGCCCGCGCGTCATCAAGCAGACGATCAACCAGGAGCTGCCCGAGGGCTTCCAGCGATCGGAGTTCCTGATGAAGAAGGGGATGGTCGACCAGATCGTCCACCGGCTCGAGCTCCGGAAAAGCCTCGGCTGGCTGCTCCGGTACTTCGCGGCCACGTCGGTGCTGCCGCAGAAGCCCCGCCGCCGCGCGGGCGAGTCGCTTGCGCGCTTCCGCGCCGCGTCGGTCGCGGCGCCGGAGCCGGTCGGGCTCCTGCCCAGCGAGAATGGGCACCAGCCCGGCGCGCCGGCGTCCTCCGAGCCGACCCCCGATCGCGCGGCGACCTCCTCCGAGCGCCCCCCCGCTCCCACTCCCGAGCCGACCCCGACCGAGACCGCCCCGAGGGAATGACCCGCACCGTGGGCGCCCCGCTCACCCGGCGCCTCGACGAGCTCTACCGTTTCGAACGGTCCGGCATGCGCCTGGGCCTCGAGGGGATCGAGCGTCTCCTCGAGCGGGGCGGCCATCCCGAGCGGGCCTTTCCGTCGGTGCTGATCGCCGGCACGAACGGCAAGGGATCGACCGCGGCGCACCTCGCCTCCATTCTCCGCGCGGCCGGGCTCCGCACGGGGCTCTACACCTCGCCCCACCTCGTCCGCTTCCACGAGCGCATCCGGATCGACGGCGCGGAAATCGACGATGCCGCTCTGGAGGAGCGGCTCGAGACGTGGTGGCCCGTGTTCGAGGAGGAGCGTCCGTCCTTTTTTGAGGCCACGACCGCGCTCGCCTTGGATCACTTCGCCCGGGCCGGCGTGGACGTGGCGGTGCTCGAGGTGGGGCTTGGAGGGCGCCTCGACGCGACCAACGCGGCTACGCCGCGTGTTTCTGTAATCACCACGATCTCGACCGACCACACGGAGATCCTCGGGAAGACGCTCCGGCGGATCGCGGCCGAGAAGGCGGGGATCGTGAAGCCGGGCGGGACGCTCGTCCTCGGGGTGCGTCGGGCCGAGCCGAAGGCCGAGATCCTCGATCACGCGGCGCGCGTCGGGGCCCGCGTCGTCCTCCTCGGGCGGGACGGACGGTACGCCGTGCGCGGCATCTCGCGGGAAGGGACCGAGCTTCGCCTGAAGACGCCTTCGCTCACGGGCGTCGTGCGCACGCCGCTCCTTGGCTTCCACCAGGCACGGAACGCGGCGCTCGCCGCGCTCGCCGCCGACATTCTGCTCTCCGATCCGGGCGGACCCGGAGGCGCTCGGCCGGCCGAGGCGGTCGCCCGGGCGCTCCGCGCCGGGATTCTCGACACGCGCTGGCCCGCGCGCGCGGAGGTGATCGGCGACGAACCGCCCGTCCTCGTCGACGTGGCCCACAACGCCGAGGGGGCGCGGGCCCTCGCGGAGACGTTCGCGGCGCTCTTCCCGGGCCGGCCCGCCACGGTGGTGGCCGCCTTCTCGCGCGACAAGGCGCACGAGGCGATCCTCACGGCGCTCGGCCGCGTCGCCACCCGGTTCGTCTTCACGCAGTTCCCGGGGGAGCGCGCCACGCCGGCCGCGACCCTCGCGGCGTCGGCGCCCGCTTCGGTCCCGTGCGAGACGGTCGGAGACGCGGGCCGAGCCGTGCGTCGCGCGCTCGACCGGGCGCGGCGGGAGCGCGGCGTCGTGGTGGTGACCGGGTCGTTCTACGTCATGCCGGAGGCCATGGCCGCGCTCGGACGCGAGGTGCCGCGTGCGATCTAGCACGGCCGCGCGCGCGCGAGGGCGCGCCGCACTCGCGGCGCTGCCGGCGTTCGCGGCGCTCCTCCTCGTCGCGCTTCCCGGCCCGGCCCGCGCGCAGCCCCTCGAGAGCTACCGGCTCGAGGCCGACCGGCTCGAGGGATCGCTCTCCGGGCCCGAGAACGTCTACACCGCGATCCGCCCCCGCCTGACCCACGGCAGCACCACCGTGACCGGCGATTCCGCTCTCGTCTACCGCGCCCGCGAGTTCGTCGTCTTCCGCGGGCACGTGAAGATCGTCGACGGTCAGACCACGATGTGGGGACAGGAGGCCACGTACGACCGGAAGCAGCGCCTCGCCACCCTGCGCGGCGACGTGCGGATCGAGGAGCGGGGGAGCCGGATCACGGGCACGGAGGCGTACTTCTACCGGAGCCAGAACCTCTCCGTGATCACCGGGCGTCCCCACATGGTCGACTCCACGCGCACGCTCGACGCCGACCGCATCGAGTACGACCGGAACAACGACGTCGTGCTCGCGCTCGGGAACGTGAACGCCTTCGACCAGGCGGAGAGCACGCGCGTCCTCGCGAATCGCGTGCGCTACGACCGCCGCTCCGACTACGCCTGGGCCGACGAGTCGCCGCACCTCGAGCTGACCGAGGCGAACGGGACCGTGACCCGCGTGGCGGGGGACTCGCTCGAGTTCGACCGCGTGCACGACCGGGTCTACGCGCGCGGGAACGTCACGGTGCGGCGCGACAGCCTGCACGCCACGGCCGGAGCGGCGTCCTTCCTCCGCAAGGAAAACCGCGCGGTGCTCGTGGAGAAGCCGCACGCCTGGGACGCCCAGGGCTCGGCGACCGGCGACACGCTGGAGATCCGGTTCGTGCGGAACAAGGTCTCCTCGATCCAGGCGCGCCCCAACGCCCACGTGGCCTATGAGGCCAAGGCCGACTCGGGGCGGGCCGAGCGGACCACCGCGAGCGGCGACTCGATCACGCTCTACCTCGAGAATGAGGCCGCGCGCCAGGCCGTCATCGTGGGACACGCCAAGTCGTTCTACTGGCCGTCGAGCGCGGACAGCGCCAATGGAGGCCGGAACGCCTCCGACGGCGACACGATCGTCGTGAACTTCGACAAGGGAAAGCCGAAGCACGCCACCGTCACCGGGGCCGCGTCCGGCACCTACTACATGGCGGCGGAGGGGGACACGACCGGGGCGGAGAAGCGGGAACGCATCCTCTATAGCGGGACCCAGATCGACTACGACCTCGGCCGGAACACCGTCGACATCCAGAGCCAGGCGCGCGTGAACTACAAGGAGATGCACCTGAGCGCGAAACAGATCCACTTCGACGCGAACACCGAGAAGATGCGCGCGGAGGGGAATCCGGTCCTGGAGGACGGATCGGACCGGATCGTGGGGCAGACGATGACCTACGACCTGGGGATCCGGCGCGGAGCGGTCATGGCCGGCCGGACCAAGTACGAGCAGGGGTACGTGACCGGCGAGCGGGTGCTCCGGGTCTCGGAGAACATCCTCGACATCAAGAACGGGACCTACACGACCTGCGACCTGCCCGACCCCCACTACCACTTCGGCTCGGGCAAGATGCGGATCATCCTCCACGACAAGGTCATCGCGAAGCCGGTCGTCTTCTACATCAAGCACGTCCCGGTGCTCGCGATACCGTTCTACATCTTCCCGATCAACAGCGGCCGGCACTCGGGCTTCCTGCTCCCGAGCTTCCAGTTCGGCTCGAGCTCGGCCGCGGGGAAGTTCGTGCGCAACGTGGGGTATTACTGGGCCACGAACGACCACCTCGACGTGACCGGCTCGGCCGACTACTACCAGGATCAGAGCTGGATCGCGCACGGGCTCTTCCGGTACCACCAGCGCTATTCCTACCAGGGGCAGATCACCGGCTCGTTCCAGGACGCGTTCGGGGCGACCGACGTGTTCGGCAACGCGAAGCCGTCGCGGAACTGGAACCTCCACGCCACGCACTACCAACCGTTGGGCACGAACGGCCAGCTCACGGCCGATCTGTCGCTGACGAGCTCGGCGGCATACCAGACGAGCGCTTCCCTCGGGCAGTCGCTGGAGAACCGCGTCAACACGGTCCTCACCTCCACCGTCGGCTACGCGAAGTCGTGGAGCCGGGCCCACGTCGACGCGGGATTCTACCGGACCCAGTACCTCGTCCCCACCCCGGGAGGGCTGCGAATCCAGCAGCAGCAGCCGACCGCGCGGTTCAGCCTCCAGGCGCGGCCGATCGGGCACGTCGCGCGTCCCGGGCTTCCCGCGCGCCTCCCCTGGCTCGCGAGCACCGTGTACAGCTACGACACGCAGCTCCTGACGCAGCGAAGCGTCACGGTGAACCGCTTCGGCACGATCACGCTTCCGCCCGAGACCCTCGTGATCTCGCGCTCACCCCTTCCCGACACCACCATCTACGTCCCGGCGCGGGACTCGGTCGTCGCGCAACGCGACTCGATCGTCAACGTGCGCACCGGCATGCTCCATACGTTCCGGGTCCAGGACACACGCCGGCTCGGGCCGCTCCGCCTCTCGCCCGCCATGGTCGCGCAGGGGATCTACTACTCGAAGGACGCCTCCGGCGCGGCGGATCGCTTCGGCGGGCTCTGGAACGCCTCGGTCGGCGCCAACACCGAGATCTTCGGCACGTCGACCCGGTCGATCGGGCCGCTCCGTGCGGTGCGGCACGTGATCACACCCTCGGTCTCGTTCTCGTACCAGCCGCGCTTCTCCAACCTCACGTTCATCGACACGACCGGCATCCGGCAGCCCCGCTTCAGCGGCATCGGGGGGATCGGTCTCCTCGGCGCCGAGCGGCGATTCCTCTCCTTCGCGCTCCGGAACGACGTGCACGTGAAATGGGGAAGCGCGGACCATCCGAAGGTCATCAACAACCTTCTCTCGGTGAACACCTCGACCTCCTACGATCTGCTGGCGAAGCGGGCCGGGAGGCGCGGGTTCACGGACATCAACAGCACGGCCACGTTCCGGCCGATTCAGCGGAGCGAGTTCACGTTCGGGTTCGTGAACGACCCCTACACGCTGAACTTCAAGTCGATGAGCGCATCCACCGGCTTCCACGTCCAGGGTACGTCCCGCGCGGCCGAGGACTCGATCCAGGCGATCTCGGACGAGCCCGGAGAGGCGGCGGTGCGCCAGGTCGGGGACGCGGCAGCCCCCGGGGTCACGTCGGGGCTCACGTCGACGAACCTCCCCTGGACGGCGGGGTTCTCGATCGGCTACGTGCGGAATCGCAATACCTTCCCGGGGCCGGGATTCGGCACCTGGCAGACGCAGGCGACGATCAACAGCTCGCTGGGGCTCAACATCTCGCGCGGGTGGCGGTTCGACTACTCCAATCAGTACGACGCCCGGGAGCGCCGGTTCAACCTGCAGAACTTCACGATCAAGCGCGAGCTCCACTGCTGGGAGGCGCAGTTCACACGCAGCGTCACGGGAAGCAACAGCGAGTACTACTTCAAGATCAACGTGAAGCTCCTCCCCGAGGTCTATTACGAGCAGGGGAGCAGCGGGCTGCGCGGATTCGGCGGGCAGAACGCTCTGCAGGGCGGCTTCTGACGGCGCGTCGCGGGTCGGCGCGCGTGGAATCCGCGGCGCGACGCGCCCATCGCGACGGAATGGCGAATTCGGCGCGTCCGTCCGCAGATTTCTGTTTGACACCCCCTGACGCGCGGCGTACGTTCGCGCCGCACCGCGAAAGGAGGTGAGGGCAAGGTGAACAAGACGGAGCTCGTCGCGTACATCGCCAAGAAGGCGGACCTCTCGGCCCGCCAGGCGCGCGCAGTCGTCGACACCATTTTCTCTCCCGGCAAGGAAGGTCTCATCGCCTCCGCGCTTCTCTCGGGCAAGAAGGTCCAGATCACGGGATTTGGAACCTTCGAGACCCGGAAGCGGAAAGCACGTGAAGGTCGCAATCCGCAGACCGGTGAACGGATCAAGATCGCGGCGTCACGATTCCCGGCGTTCCACGCGGGCAAGGCCCTTCGCGAGCGCATCAAGAAGTAAAGAAGAATCCAAGAGGTACGGAAGCTCAGGGAGCAGGGAAGCACCCCCCAACGGTTTCGGTTTCGGGCATCGGGGCGGGAGGCAGGTCCTCCCGCCCCGAGGCTTTTTCGGACCAGCGGGCGGTAAACGCGGGATTCCGGCGGCCGGACGGCCGCCTCTCGAGAAAAACGACCCGGGGGTCGAGAAAATCTCCCGGGGACGGCCGCCGTGTTGAACCCGGAACGGGCTCCGGGGTATAGTTTTCAGACATTCGGCCGAACAACGACGCAAGGGGAGGTGATCCGCGCTGCAACGCTACCGCTATCTTCTTTTCCTGATTGCCGGTCTGCTGTTCGCCGCGTCCTCGCTCGGGAAGGGGTCCCAGACCGACATCCTCATCCAGAGCACGGACGACGTGAACGGCGAGCTCGCGCCCTGTGGCTGACACGCGCACCCGCTCGGCGGCCTCGCCCGGAGGGCGAGCCAACTCAAGGTAGGGGCGCTCAAGTTCCCGAACGACTTCATCGTCGATTCCGGAGATTTCTTCGGTGTCGCCGGGGAGCAGGACTCCCTCAAGTCCGGGTTCATGGTCCAGATGATGGACAAGATGGGCTATTCCGCCGCGACCATCGGCGAGCGGGAGCTCACGTTTGGGCAGGCGTATCTCCTCAACACGTTCAAGAACAGCAAGATCGCCCTGGTATCGGCCAACGTCGTCTACGCGGACACCAAGAAGCCGTTCCTGCCGCCCTACGTGATCAAGAAGGCGGGGAACGTCCGCGTCGCCTTTACCGGCCTCATCGGGAAGGACCCCGGCATGGCCTTCCGCAAGCATGCGGGGGACAAGGAGCTCACCGTCCTCGACCCGATCGAGACGGCCAAGACGCTCATCCCCGAGTTGCACAAGAAGGCCGACGTGGTCGTGGTCCTCTCGCACCTCGGCCTGACCGAGGGGCAGAAGCTCGCGATCGAGGTACCCGGGATCGACGTGATGGTCATGGGGCACATGGTCGGCCTGTCGAAGCAGATCGTGCAGACCCAGGGCGTGATCAACGTCCGGGGCGGCGAGCGCGGCCAGTACATCCCCTCGATCCATCTCGTGGTCCAGGACGGGAAGATCGCCTCGTTCGACGGCGAGGTCCCGACGCTGGACGACAAGGTCCCGGCCGACGACACCATCAACAAGCTGGTGGATACCTTCCAGGACGACCTGAACAAGCGCTTCCAGAAGCAGGAGGAGGCGGACGCGGCGAACAAGCAGCGGCAGTCGAATATCGCCCTCGGCGCCGACCACTATCTGGGCGACAAGAACTGCCGGCGCTGCCACGAGTCCGAGTACCAGATGTACTCGAGCCAGCAGCACGCGCACGCCTTCGCCACGCTGACCAAGAACCAGCGCGACTCGACCCCCGAGTGCCTCCCCTGCCACGTCGCCGGAATGGGCCAGGCGGGCGGTTTCGTATCCAAGGAGAGCACCCCCGACCTCGTGAACGTCCAGTGCGAGAGCTGCCACGGCATGGGGACCAAGCACGAGGGGATGCAGGTCGTCGGCCCGGAGGTTTGCACCACCTGCCACACGTCGGCGCAGGATCCGACGTTCAACTTCGACGAGAAGGTCCAGAAGATCGTCCACTGGAAGTAGGGCGCCGATGACCCCGAGAAAGCATTCTCCGGCATCGGCGCTCTGCCTCGTCTCCCTCCTCGCGCTCGCGGGCGCGCTTTCGCTCCCCGGCACGGCGCGCGCGCAGTCGCTGAAGCTCGCCTCTCTTCGCATCTTCCATTCCGACGTCGTCGGCCCGTGGGTCACGTACCGCGTCCGCACGCAGAGCGGGCGGACACCGGTCCGCGAGTACACGCAGCGGGTCGCGATCGTCTCGCGGGAGAAGGTGGGCAAGTCCGACGGCCTCTGGGTGGAGCTCAAGACCGTGGATCGTGGGGCCACCCGGATCGAGCGGGGACTCTACGCTCCCGCGGGGGCGGCGCCCTCCGAGGACTCCGACGCGGACGATCCCGGCGCCGCCGACTCGGAGCGCGTGACCGACGGCGGGCAGCCGCTCCGCCTCGTCCGCTACCAGGTGCTCGACCCGAGCGGGAAGCTCTACGAATACCCGGTGGCGTCGGCCACCTCGCAGCGGGCGGGCGGCGGCGTGTCGAGCTACGAGCTCTTCGAGTTCGATCCCACGCTGCGTCCGGTGCGGCGCTTCCTCGGACCCGACACGCTCCGGATCGGACAGAAGCTGGTCGTCCCCGCGGTGCTCGAGTGGGCCTCCCGGGTCGGGGCCGACGACTGGGGCTCGGGCGAGGACACCTCGTTCACCTACCGGCTCATCCTCACCCAGACCTTCTGGCGGAACGCCGTCGTGCCGATCACCGGCTTCGCGCGCTCCATCTTCCGCGTCACCACCCAGAAAGTCCCGGTCGTGCACCCCATGGCGGCCGCGCACGACACGTCGCACGTCCGCGCGGTGCCGCCCGAGAGCACCCTCGCGTTCAGTCCCGCCGACACGACGCTGGGATCGACGACGCTCCAGCCGCAGGAAGGGCGCGCGCTCTCCTGGACGGAGCTGACCCTGGATTCCCTCGGGTCAGATGCCGTCGCGGAGGTGACGCAGGCGCCGCAGCCCGCGCCGTCGCAGAAGCCGGTCCTGGATCTGAAGTAACGTACGAGGCGCCGGCGCGCCTCGTACGAACCCGCGCACCTCGACCCTTCCCTCCGGCAAACCGCTCCAGAACGACCGTTCTCCGCCGATCTTCCCGACGAACGCCCGGAAATCCACCGGGTGCGCCACTCGGAGATCGACGCATGCGTGGAGGACGGAAACCGCTCGGCCAGAGCCTCGTCGAGCAGGGGCGCCTTTCCCCGGAGGGGCTGACCCGGGCACTCGACGAGCAGCGCCGCGCGGGTACTTCGCTCCGTGAGGCGATCCTCCGGCTCGGACTCGCGCCCGAGTCGGCGATCCTCGACTACTACGAGGAGCAGCTCGGCATCCCGCGCGTGGATCCCGGCACGTACGTGCTCGAGCCCGAGATCGTCCGCCTCCTTCCGGACCGGGTCGCGCGCCAGTACGCGGTTCTTCCTCTCTTCCGCATCGGCTCCACGCTCACCGTGGCCATGGCCGATCCGCTCGACGTGGTCGCCCTCGACGAGGTGAAGAAGTCGACCGGCCTCCAGGTCGAGGTGGTGGTCTCGCCCGAGGCGCAGATCCACGAGGCGATCGACCGGATGAACCCGTCGGCGCCGGGGCTCGACCAGCTCGCCCGCGAGCAGGCGCTCCGCCAGGTCGCGGCCGAGGTGGCGGCGCGTCCCGAGGAGGAAGCGCCGATCATCCGCTTCGTGAACGCCGTCGTGCAGCAGGCGCTCCGCGAGGGCGCCTCGGACCTCCACCTCGAGCCGGACGAGTCGTCGTTCCGGATCCGTCTCCGTGTGGACGGGGTCCTCCGCGAGATCTCGATCCAGTCGAAGACGCTCTACGCTCCGGTCGTCTCGCGCGTGAAGGTGATGGCCGCGCTCGACATCGCCGAGCGCCGGCTCCCGCAGGACGGGCGCATCCGCATGAATCTCGCGGGACGCGACCTGGACCTCCGCGTCTCCACGTTCCCGACGATCCACGGCGAGAACGTGGTCCTCCGGCTCCTCGACCGCTCGGCCGACCTGATCGGGCTCCCGGAGCTGGGGCTCGCCCCCGAGCCGCTCGCCACGCTCGAGCGCCTCATCCGGAAGCCGAACGGGATCGTCCTCGTAACCGGTCCGACCGGGAGCGGCAAGACGACGACGCTCTACGCGTGCATCCATCGGATCAACGGCGTGGAGCGGAACATCGTCACGCTGGAGGATCCGGTCGAGTACCACCTCCCCTCGATCCGCCAGACCCAGGTCGATCCCGACGCCGGTCTCACGTTCGCGCGCGGGCTGCGGGCGCTCCTCCGGCAGGATCCCGACGTGATCCTGGTGGGGGAGATCCGCGACGCGGAGACGGCGGAGATCGCGGTCCGCTCGGCGCTGACCGGACACCTCGTGCTGACGACCCTCCATACGAACGACGCCTCGGGCGCCCTCCCGCGGCTCCTCGACATGCGCCTCGAGCCCTACCTCCTCTCCTCGGCGCTCCTCGGCGTCGTGGCCCAGCGGCTCGTCCGAAAGGTCTGCGAGAAGTGCCGGCACCCGGTCACCCCGCCGGCCGACGTCGCGCGGGCCCTCGGGATCGATCCCGCCCAGGGCGCGTTCGCGCACGGCGCGGGATGCCGCGCCTGCTCGGGGAGCGGCTACCGCGGGCGCGTCGGGATCTTCGAGGTGCTCGAGGTGGACGAGGAGATCCAGGCCCTGGTGCACCAGCATGCGCCCGCCGAGGAGGTCGCCCGCGCCGCGCGCCGCGCCGGGATGCGCACGCTGCGCGACGACGCCGTGGCGAAGGCGGCCGCCGGGCTCACCACGCTGGAGGAGGTCCTCCGCGTCACGAAGAGCGACGGGACGCCGCTCGAGGACGAGTCGACGCTCCCGGCCGGTTCGTAGCGGACGCCCGCGTGCCCGCCTACCGCTATCGCGCCGCCGGACCCTCCGGCGCCGCGCGGGCCGGCGTCGTCGAAGCCGCCGATCTCGACCAGGCGATCGAGAGGGTCCACGGGATGGGGCTCGTCCCCATCCGGATGGAGGCCGAGGCTCCCGCGCGCGCCACGACGGGCCTCTTCGCCAAGCGAGTCGCCACGCGCGACCGGATCCTCTTCGTGCGCCAGCTCGAGACGATGCTCGAATCGGGCCTTCCCATCCTCGCCTCGCTCGAGATCCTCCATCGCCAGACCCTCCACCCCGTGCTCAAGCCCGCGATCGACCGCGTGCGCGCCGACGTGGAGCAGGGGAGCACGCTCACGGAGGCGCTCGCGCGCCATCCGCGCTGCTTCCCGCCGGTCTTCGTGAACCTCGTGCACGCCGGCGAGGAGGGCGGGCTCCTCGCCTCGATGCTCGACCGCCTCGGGGGGCTCTTGGAGTACGAGGAGGAGACGCAGCAGCGGATCCGCGCCGCCACGTTCTACCCCTCGCTCATCGTGGCCGAGCTCTGCGTCGCGTTCGTCGTGCTCGTGCGCTTCGTCTTCCCGCGCTTCGCCTCGCTCTTCCGGAACCTGGGGGCCCAGCTCCCGCTCCCGACCCGCGTCCTGATCGGGGTGAGCGACTTCTGCGGCCGCTACGGATGGGGCCTCGTGGCCCTCGCCGCGGCGGGAGTGGCGGGCGCGATCTTCTGGTACCGGACGGAGGCGGGGCGGCGGCGCGTCGACGACTGGATCCTCCGCGCGCCGGTCTTCGGGCCGATCGTGATGAAGACGATCCTCTCGCGCTTCGCGCGCGTGCTCGCCGCGCTCGTCGCGGCCGGCATCCCGATCCTCCAGGCGCTCACGGTGGCGCGCGGCGTGGCGGGGAACAAGGTGGTCGAGGAGGAGATCGACCGGATGCGCGAGGGGGTGATCGCAGGGATGGGGCTGTCGGAATCGGTCGAGGGGCGCGACGTCTTCCCGCCGCTCGTCGTGAAGATGCTCGCCCTGGGGCAGGAGACCGGCGCGGTCGACACGACGCTCCTCCGGGTGGCCAAGTACTTCGACCGCGACGTCGACTACGCCGTGAAGAACCTCTCGACCTCACTCGAGCCGGCGCTCCTCGCCGTGCTCGGCGCGGCGGTCCTCTTCACCGCGCTGGCGGTCTTCCTGCCGCTCTGGAACCTGATGAGCGCGTTCCGGCACTGAGGTGCCGCCCGGCAGGGTCCGGGGCGCGCCGCGCCGGCCGCCCAACCGTAAGGCGCGAATCCTCTTCGGGGATGGCCGGTTCGGGCCGCCTCCGGTTCGCATTGCAAAACGCGCTCAAGATCGCGACGCCGGAAGCCGATTCAACGCGTTGGAAGCTGGAAAACGGCCCCATCGTGCCCTCCGCAGTTCCAGGCACGCCCGCGGGGCGGGGGTCACGAATCGAGGTACAAGGAGGTCTCGGCATGTTCCGCTCCAAGTCGGAAAGCGGGTTCACGCTGATCGAGCTGGTCATCGTCATCGTGATCCTCGGCATCCTCGCCGCCGTGGCGATTCCCAAGTACGAAGACATGCGGGAGCAGGCCCGGGTCGCCACGATCAAGGGGCAGCTCGGATCGATCCGCTCGGCGATCGCCATCCAGTACGCCCGCAACGCGCTGGGCGGGAGCGCCGTCTTCCCGGTGCTGGACGGATCGATCTTCGCGGAGGGACGCGTCCCGAAGGAGCCGATCGACAACTCGAACGTGGTCAAGACGACTCCCGGGATCGACAACACGGGCGGCTGGCAGTACAACGCGGCCACCGGCATCGTGAAGATCAACGTCGCGATGTATTCCTCGTACTGATCCGCCCACGCAGGGGCGGTTCGGCAGTCGGCGAGGTGGGGGCGGACGCTCCCACCTCGTTCCACCATCGGGCGAAAGCCCAACTCGCCGGGATCTCATGCGCCACGCACGAGCCGAGCACGGTCTGATCGCCGCGGCCTGCGCCGCCGTCCTCTATGCGGCGACGCTCGCGCGCTCCGTCGGTGCGGGCGACAGCGGCGAGCTGATCCTCGCCGCGCGGACGCTCGGCATCGCCCACCCGCCCGGATACGCGCTCTGGCTCCTCCTCGCCCGTCTCGCCGCCGCGGTTCCCGCCGGCTCACTGGCGCTTCGCGTGGGATCGATCTCGGCCCTCAGCACCGCCGCTGCCGTCGGGCTCTTCTGGGTCCTGGCCCGCCGCGCCGGGCTTCGCACGGCCGCCGCCGCGACCGGCACGGCTCTCTTCGCCACGGCCTCGATCGTCTGGAGCGGCGCCGTGGAGGCGGAGGTCTACGGGCTCGCCCTGCTCGCCTTCCTCGCCGTCTCGCTCCTCGCGCTCCGGGCGCGGAGCGCGCGGGGCACGGCGCGCGACGAGGCGCTCTTCTTCGTCGCGGCGGGCCTCTCCACCGTCGCGCACCAGACGCTCCTCTTCCCCGCGGCGGCGTGGTCGGCGTGGGTCCTCGCGCGCCCGCGCGGGGCTCATGCGATGCCCGGCGCGCTCGGTCGCGGCCCGGTCGGAGCGCGTCTGCTCCGGGGAATCGGCTGGGCGGCGCTCGGCGCTTCGATCTCGCTCGTGCTTCCGATCCGGTGGAGCGCGGGTCCCGCGTTCGCGTGGGCGGACGTGCGCGGCATTTCCGGGCTCGCCGGCTACCTCCTCCGCAAGCCGTACGGAGGCCTCGAGCAGAACCCCTTCCGGCTCGACCGGGCGGTCGATGAAGCCGCGGGCATGGCCGGTGTCGTGGTGCGATCGCTCGGCTGGCTCGGGGCGGCGCTCGCCGCGGCGGGGCTCGCGCTGTCGCCCCGCTCGCGGCGCTCGCGACGCGCCACCGCTCCGATGCTCGTCGCCGCGCTCACGATCCCCGCGGCGCTCATGGCGCTGATCGCGTTCACGCCCGACGCCGAGCATCTCGCGCAGATCGCCCCCTTCCTCGCGCCGGTGGTCGCCGCGGGCGCGCTCCTGGCCGGGTGCGGCGTTGAGCTGATCGCGCGCGCCGTGGCGCGCGCGGGGCGGGGCGAAGTCGCTTGGATGCCCGCGACTCGCCTCCCGAAGATCCTCGGCCGAGGGCTCTCCGTTCGGCGTGCCGAGAAGGTCGCTTCTGGAGCGCTTCTTGTGGCGGCACTCGCCCTCCTTCCCGGCCGCTACGCCGCCGCCGACCGGAGCCGCTTCGCGCTGGCCGAGCGGTACGGCGAGGACCTCCTGGCCGCGGCGCCGCCCCACGCGACGCTCGTCCTCGAGGGGGACAACGAGACCTTCCTCACCATGATCGCGCAGCGGGAGCGGGGGCTCCGGCCCGACGTGACGCTGACGCACCGGCACGGATGGATCTTCGGGGATCCGGAGCGCCTCCGCGAGCGGCCGCGGACGGAATGGACCGCGATCGCCCACGACGCGGAGCTCGCGCGCCTCCGCCGCGGCGCGCGGCTCTGCTACGCGCTTCCTCCGGCCGACCTCGTCGGATCGGGAGTCCGGTTCACGCAGCGCGGGCTCCTCTACGAGGCGTCGGCGCCCTCCGGGAACGCGGCCGCCGCTCCGGGATGGAGCGTCCCACGCGACTGGCCGCGCTCGAGCGATCTCCTCGACGGGCACCCGGAGCGCTACGACTACGTCACCCGGAAGATGGCGGTCGCCTACTCCGACGCCGCGGCGCGCCGGCTCTGGACCGAAGGGAAGACGGCCGACGCGCTCCCCTGGTTCCTCGATGCCGCGCGGGTCGGATACGACTTCCCGGGCGCTCACCTGAACGCCGCCACCGCGCTGGCCACGGCCGGCCGCCCCGAGAGAGCGCTCGACGAGCTTCTCGCGGCCTGCCGGCTCGCCCCCTACGATCCGGAGCCCGCCGCGCGGCTCGCCATCTTCCTCGCGGCGGCCGGACGGCATCGCGACGCGGCGCGCTGGTTCGAGCGCGCCTACCGCGCGGAGCCGCTCGCCTCGATCG
>JBLMWD010000021.1:0-38165 GCA_050257045.1 Bacteroidota bacterium
GCGAAGCGCTGGAGCGCAGCGGCCTGGCGCGCGTTTCGCGGGTGGTTCTGGTGCATGACCGCCTGCGCCGCCCCCATGATCTGGAAGGGCGCGAGCGCGGCGCCGGTCAGCACGCGCGTGCCGGGTATGGCGCCCGAGACCGGCAGCGCGATCAGGGCGAGACCGCCCAGCGCGTGCACCAGGTGCAGCGCCTTCCCCTCCACGCGAAAGACGATCCGGATCACGTCCCGCACCGGAAGGAATCCAAAGACCGCGCCGGCGACGAGGCAGGCGATCGACGCCGACGAAGCGCCCTCGACGCGGAAGTGCTCGTAGAGAGCAAGACATCCGATCGAGAGGCCGAGAAACGCGGTGTGAAGCAGGACCCTGAGCGCGACCGATCGTGCGGCTTGGCGAGGCGCCGCCTCGCCTCCCGCTCCCTTCCGCTCCGCGATTCTCTCCGCGCGTTCTTCGAGCTCGACGTTCATGTGCGTTTCCCCACGGTTGGAACCCGGACCCCGGTTACGAATTCTTCTCGGTGTACGTGAACGTGCCCTGTTCGAGCACTTCCCGCGCGGCCGCGACGACACCGGCCATCGCCGCGCGATAGAGCGAACCGCCGAGGCTGACGCGCCGCACGCCGGCAGCGTCGAGATCCCGGACGGTGAACGAGCGTCCCGGGATCCCCGCCATGAAGCTCACCGGCTTCGAGAGCGCGGCGCAGACGGTCCGCACCGCCTCGAGAGTCGGCAGGCCCGGCGCGAAGAGGACGTCCGCCCCCGCGCGCTCGTAGGCGCGCAGGCGGGCGATCGTGTCGTCGAGATCCGGGCGCTCGCGGATGAAGTTCTCGGCGCGCGCGGTCAGAGTAAACGGCGCGGGCAGCGCCCGCGCCGCTTCCACCGCGGCCGCGACCCGCTCCACGGCCTGGCCGAGGTCATACTGCGGACCGCCCCGACGGGCGACCGCGTCCTCGATGGAGCACCCGGCGAGGCCGATCGAAGCCGCCATCCGCACCGTCTCGGCGGCATCGGAGGGCGCGTCGCCGAAGCCGCACCCAAAGTCCGCAGAGACCGGCAGGTCCGTGGCCTCCACGATCGATCTCGCGTTCGCGAGCGCCACCTCACGGCTCGCCGCTCCGTCCTCGATGCCCCACATGGCCGCGGCCGCCGCGCTCGAGGTGCCGATGGCCTCGAATCCCAGCCGGCTCAACGCGCGCGCCGAGCCCGCGTCCCAGGCGTTCGGCATCACGAAGAGGGAGCCCCGATCGTGAAGGGCGCGGAACCGCTCCGCAGGGGTCACGATTGCTCGGCCTCGATCTCGGCGAGGCGCGCCTTCACGATCTTCTTCACGAGGGCGATCGGGAGGCGCGTCCCGAGTGGAAAGCGCAGCGTGGCCGCGGAGGTCTGGTAGGGCTTCAGCTCCCGGGCGTAGAGCTTCCGCGCCTTTCTCCCCATCACGTAGACGCTCACGTGCTCCCGGAACGCGGCGAAGTAGATGAGCCGTCCGTGCCAGCGGTAGTACGGGATCCGGTAGCTGATCGTCTCGTCGGCCATGGGCGCGGCCGAGCGGATCGCGGCCCGGAGCTGGCGGAGCATTGGGCGCGCCTCCGGAGCGGCCTTCGCGATGTAGCCGGCGACGTCCGTGGCCTTCCGGCTCGTCTTGGCGCGCCCGGCGCGCTTGACAGGCGCGCGCTTCACGGCGGCCCGCCCCACTCGAGCCACGTCCCCGCCCCGGTCTCGATCGCGCGGCGATGGATGGCGTGGGCGGCCGCGAGATCCTCCATCGCGACGCCGAGCGACTCGTAGACCGTGACGTCGTCGCGGGATGTCCGCCCCTCGACCTTCCCGAGGAGCACCTCCCCCAGCTCGCCCCGGAGGTGGGCGCCATCGATGGCCCCCTCGCCGCGCGGGATGAGGAAGTCCCCCGCTTCCTTCTCGCACGATTCGCGGCAGTCCGTATAGAAGCGGGAGCGGCGGACCGCCTCGGTGTCGAGCTCGCGGGCGCTCGGGAAGCAGGCGCCGACCGCGTTCACGTGGGCGCCGTTCGAGAGCCACGCGCCGCGGAGCACTGGTTCGCGAGAGGCGGTCGTGGTGCAGACAAGGTCCGCGCCGCGCACCGCCTCTTCTCCGGTCGCCGCCACCTCCACGGCCGTCCCGCCCGCGGCCTCGACGTCGCGTGCGAAGCGCTCCGCGTTCGCCCGATTCCGGCTCCAGACGCGGACGCGCCGGAGCGGGCGCACGGCGCGCATCGCCGCGAGGTGGGTGCGGGCCTGGGCCCCCGAACCGATGAGCGCGAGGTCCCCCGCGTCGCCGCGGGCGAGGACATCGGTCGCGGCGGCCGACGCCGCGGCGGTGCGGATCGCGGTGATCGCCGTGGCGTCGAGGATCGCGAGCGGCTCGCCGTGCTCCGTCCCGAAGAGCATCACGACGCCCTGGTGCGAGTCGTAGGGCGTCCCATGGTTTCCGGGCATCACCGTGACCACCTTGAGACCGAAGCTTCGCGGCTCGCCGAGGTAGCCGGGCATGAGCCCGAGGATCCCGGACCCGTCGGGGAGCCGCACCAGGCTCCGGAGCGGGAGCACCACATCGCCACGCGAGAGCGCGGTGAGGGCGTCGCGCATGAGAGGCACGCACGTTTCCATCGGCAACAGATCGTGGACGCCCCCCTCGTTCACGAAGAGAACCTTCATCGCGCCGACTCCGTGAGCGCGGCGAGCGCGCGCTCGGGATCGACGTTCCCGCCCGAGACGAGGCTCACGACGGTCGCGCCCGAAGGGACGCGCACCTTCCCCGCGAGGAGCGCCCCGGTCGCCGCCGCCCCGGCCCCCTCGACGTAGAGCTTCGCGAACAGCATGAGCGCGCGCATCCCTTCGACGATCTCGGCTTCGGTGACCGGCACGATCTCGTCGACCGACCGGCGCGCCACCTCGAGCGGGATCGCGCCGACGAACGGCGGTGTCAAGCCGTCGGCGAGGGTCTTCGGAACCGGGATCGGCCCGGGCTTCCCCGCCGCGAGCGAGGCGGACATCCCCCGGCTCGCCTCGAGCTCCACGCCGACGACTCGGCACCCGGGACGGAGCGCCTTGACCGCCGACGCTACGCCCGCCATCAGCCCGCCGCCGCCGATCGGCACCACGACGCAGGCGACGTCGGGCACCTGCTCCACGATCTCGAGCCCCACGGTGCCCGCCCCCGCGAGGCCGATCGGATCGTCGAAGGGGTGCACGAACGCGGCGCCGGTGCGCGCCTCCTCCTCGCGCAGGCGGTCGAACAGCGTCGTGCGGTCGGGGTGCGCCACGATCGTGGCGCCGTAGCCGCGGACCGCGTCGGTCTTCATCCGGGGAGCGTCGACGGGCATCACGACGGTGCACGGCACCCCCGCGGCGCGTGCCGCCCAGGCCACCGCGCCCGCGTGGTTCCCGGCCGAGACGGTGATGAGGCCCCGCGCGCGCTGTTCGGCCGGCATGGAGAGGACGATGTTCAGCGCCCCGCGCGGCTTGAACGACCCGGTCTTCTGGAAGCTCTCGCACTTGAGGAAGAGCCGTACCCCGGCGCGCTCGCCGAGGATGCGCGCGGAGAAGACGGGCGTCCGATGGAGCCGGTCCCCCGCGCGGAGGGCGGCTTCGCGGATCGCCTCGATCGGGATCGGGGCCGTCATCCAGCGCTCCGGTAAACGTCGGTGTTCAGGTACTTGAGCCCCGAGTCGACCATCAGCGTGACGATCGTGGCGCCCCGCGGAAGCCGCTTCGCGACCTCGATCGCGGCGATCACGTTCGCCCCCGAGGAGGTCCCCGCGAAGAGGGCCTCCTCGCGGGCGAGTCGGCGCGTCATCGCCTTCGCGTCCTCGGTGGGGACCGCGATCACGTCGTCCACGAGAGAACCGTCGTAGAGGGGCGGGAAATAGCCAATCCCCACCCCCTCGATCTTGTGCGCACCGGGCGGCCCACCCCGCAGCACCGACGACTCGGCCGGCTCGACGGCGAAGATCTTCACACCGGGCTTCCGCCTCTTCAGCACGGTGGCGACCCCGCGCAGGGACGCGGCGGTTCCGACCGCATGGACGAACGCGTCGACCGCGCCCTCCGTCTGGCTCCAGATCTCCTCGCCGAGCCCGTAATAGCCGGAAAGCGTGTCGGTGTTCTGGAGCTGGTCGGTCCAGTACGTGCACGGATCGCGGCTCAGCACGCGCGCCGCCTCGATCATGTCGAGGATCAGCTTCTTGGTCGTCTTCCCTCCCTCGCTCGGCACGAGCGTGAGCTCGGCGCCGAGGGCGGCCATCTGATCCCGCTTCTCCGGACTGAACGCGTCGGAGGTGACGATCCGGATCGGGTACCCCTTGGCGGCGCAGATCAGCGCGAGCGAGGAGCCGGTACTCCCGCCCGTGTACTCGACCACGGTATCGCCCGGCTTGAGCCGCCCGTCCGCTTCCGCGCGCTCGATCACCGCGCGGGCCATGCGGTCCTTCATGCTCCCCGTCGGGTTCTCCCACTCGAGCTTGGCCAGGATCGTCGCGCCCGCGGGCGCGACCTTGCCCAGCCGAACGAGCGAGGTGTTCCCGATCGCCTGGAGGACGTCCATCGACGCGTTCAGGGGAGCCGTTCGAACGTGTTCGTACGCGTGATCGGAGTGCCGTCGGCGGCCGTCGTCCCGAGCCGGATGAGGAGCCGGTCGCCCTCCACCCGGATGTCGCGCGTCAGGCGCACTCCGATGTTGGCGGGCGCGACCGATCCTTCCAGGGTGGTGGTGATGGTGCCGGCGGCGGCGTCGAGGGTATACGTGCCGAAGTAGGCGTCGTATCCGTCCACGGCGACGCTGTTGTTGAGCGGCGCCGCGGACGAGGCGTTGGAGGATGCCCCGGCGGGCACCATCCCGGAGGCGTTGGGCCCCCGCCGCCGGTTCATGAATTGCGCCGCGAAATGGCCGGACGTGAACGTCAGGATGCCGATCGGGTCGGCTCCGAGGATGGGATCGATGTTCCGGCGCCCCTCGCGATCGTAGTCCTCGCGCGAGACGAGCTTCCAGCTTCCGATGACGGCGCTCTTCAGATGGGGCCCGGGGGGCGCGAGGGCGTCGGGCTTCACGGTGGTCTCCTCTCTTGGTTTCCGTCGAGGGGCGGAGCTTACCAGAAACCGCCCGCGCGCCACTCCCGGGCCGCCCGTCAGCGAGTCGACGAGAGCGCGGCCGCGTCCTCGAGCGCCTGGATGTCGATCTTGGTCATCTGGAGCATGGCGCCGAAGACCCGCGCCGACTTCTGCGGATCCTTGTCGTTGATGAGCTCCATCAGGCGGATGGGCGTGATCTGCCAGGAGATCCCGTAGCGATCCTGGAGCCAGCCGCACTCCCGCGTGGTACCGCCCTGCCCGAGCTTCTCCCAGAAGTGGTCGACCTCCTTCTGGTCCTCGCAGTTCACGACGAAGGACGTGGCGAGCGTGAACTGGAACTCGCGGTTTCCATTCAGCGCCACGAAGTCCTGACCGTCGAGCTGGAACTTCACCAGCATGACGGTTCCCTTGGGACCCGGACCGGCGTCCCCGTAGCGGTTCACGGTCACGATCTTGGAGTTCTTGAAAATGGAGACATAGAAATTCGCGGCCTCTTCGGCCTGATGATCGAACCAGAGAAACGGTGTGATTCCCTTCATGACGTCGCTCCTTCCGGGGATCCCCGACGGGTCCGATCCCGGCGGGGCTACGAGTATAGGGGCGGAGGGAGGAGCGGGACTACGCGGCAGCGCGTCGCGGACGCGGCACGCGCGCGACGGGGGTCGGCTAGGGCTGGCGGATCCGGCCTCGCGACGGACGCTCCGCCGATGCGAACCGGTATTCGTAGGGGATCGTCACGCCCTCGAGGAGTCCGAGCGCGTGGTCCCGGTCCTTGGCGAACGCGGCCATCTGCGCGCCGCCGAGCGCGACGACCCGGACCGGCATGTCGACGGTGAGCGGATCGCGATGGTGTCCGTTCAGGATGAACTCGTAGTGGAGGTGGGGGCCGGTGGCGAGACCGGTCATCCCGACTTTCCCGATGATCTGCCCCTGCTCGACGTGCGCGCCGGGACGCACCCACGCCGCGATCGCGCTCAGGTGGGCGTAGCGGGTGCGGATCCCCTGCGCGTGGCGCAGCTCGATGAACCGGCCGTAGCCTCCGCCCCATCCCGCGCGCGTCACGATGCCCGAGGCGGTCGCCTCGACCGGCGTTCCCGTCGGCGCGCCGTAGTCGATCCCTTCGTGCGGGCGGTAGATCTTGAGCACCGGGTTGAAACGGCGGCCGGCGAACCGGCTCGTGATTCGGTACGGCACCGGGTAGCGCAGGAAGGCGCCGCGGAGCGAGCGCCCCGTCTCGTCGAAGTAGGTCCAGCCCCCGTTCGGACGCGCCACCGGAATGGCGCAGAGGACGCGCCCCGCGTTGCGCAGCTCGATCGCGAGGAAGTGCCGGCTCCGTATGGAGCCGTCGGGCCGCACCTTCCGCTCGACCGCGACCCGGAGCGCATCCCCCTTCCGGAGGTCGCGCGTGAAGTCGACCTTCCAGGCAAACACCTCGGCGAGGTCGAAGACCAGGTCCTCGAACCCGCCGGGCCCGAGCCGGGCGACATCGCCGCCGAGATGCGCCGACCAGAGGCTGGTCTCGATCACGGCCGAGACGCGCACGGTGTCCAGGACCGACGGGACCTGCTCGAGCCGCGCGGTCCAGAGCGAGTCGGCGCGTACGAAGTGCAGGATGGAATCGGGCGTCAGCTCGAGGCCGATCCGGCTCGGCGTGGTCCGGCCGGACGCGCTGTCTCCCGGCGCCCACGCAAAGCGCAGCACCATTCCCGGGCGCAGCGAGCGCGGGCTCTTGTACGCGTGGAGGAGGCCGGCGATCTTGTGGATCTCGGCGGGCGAATAGCCGCGCCCCGCGAGGATGTGGGAGATCGCGGCGCCGCGGCCGAGCTTGTCTCCGGGCCGGGTGGGACTCCAGGCGACGATTTCGGCGGGCGGGGCCTTACGCGGCGTGCGGTCGGGCGGAAAGGCGACGGCGAGGGAGAGTCCGAAGACGGCGAGCGTGAGCAGCGCGGCGGCGTCGACCCAGCGCCCCGGCCGCGGATCCGGCTTTTTCTTCCGCCTCCTCGCTCCGATACCCCTGCCTCCCCCGCGCCAGGCCGGCCGGGCCGGCTGCGGTCCAGGGGCTTTCTATCGGCCGATTCGACGGGATCATGAGCGCTCTTCCTTGGTTCGGCGGCCGCGGCGGGCCTTTCGGACCGGCTCCGGTACCGCCTCGGGCTGCTCGGCCGGCTTTCCGGCGGACCGGAGCGCCTCCCGGGCGAAGTCCCGGCGGAGGCCGGCCAGGCGCCGCAGGCGGTCCAGCACCCGGCGGTTGAGGCTTCCCTCCGGGAGGTTCCCTTCTCCGTCGGGGCGCCCGGCGGGCACGCCCGTCAGGAGCTCCAGCGCCTCGTCCACCGTCTCCATCGCGAAAATGCGGAAGCGGCCCGCGATCGCGGCCGCGACCACGTCGCGGCGGAGCATCAGGTGCTCGACGTTCGCGGCCGGAATGAGCACGCCCTGGGCGCCCGTGAGGCCGCGCTTCGCGCAGAGGTCGAAATACCCCTCGATCTTTTCGTTCACGGCGCCGATCGCCTGCACGCGTCCGAACTGGTCGACCGATCCGGTCACGGCGAGCGACTGCCGGATCGGCGCGTTCGCGAGCGAGGAGAGGAGGGCGCAGAGCTCGGCCACCGACGCGCTGTCCCCCTCCACCGGGCCGTAGGTCTGCTCGAAGACGAGGCTCGCCGAGAGCGAGAGCGGCTGCTCCGCGGCGTAGCGGGACGCGAGGAAGGAAACGAGCGTGAGGACCCCTTTCGAGTGGATCGGCCCCCCCAGCTTCACCTCCCGCTGGATGTCGACCAGCTCGCCGTCGCCGAGGCGCGTGCTCGCCGTGATCCGCGAGGGCTGCGCGAAGAGGAAGCGGCCGAGCTGGAGCACCGAGAGGCCATTCACCTGCCCCACCTTCTCCCCCTCGGTGTCGATGTGGAGGATGTCGCGGAGGATGGTCTCCATGGAGCGGTCGCGCAGCCGGTCGGCGCGCTGGATCTGCGCGTCGATCGCGCGCTCCACGTCGGCGCACGTCACGACGTCGCGCCGCTCCTGGCCGGCCCAGTAGTCGGCCTCGCGCACCAGGTCGGCGAGCGTCTCCATGTGGGTCGAGAGCTTCTTCGCGTCCTCGGCACGGCGTGAGCACTGCTCGATGACGCGCGCCACTCCCTCCCGGTCGAAGGGGCGGAGCTTCTCCTTGCGCGCCAGCGTCCCGACGAGACGGGCGTAGAGGAGGTCGTTGTCCGGCGTCCGCTCCACCTCGTCCTCGAAGTCGGCGGCCACCTTGAAGTGCTCCTCGAACTCCGGATCGTGCGCGCAGAGGAGGTAGTAGATCGAGCGGTCTCCGATCAGCACCACCTTCACGTCGAGCGCGATCGGCTCCGGCTCGAGGGAGACGGTGCTCATGAGGCCGTAGGCCTGTCCGGCCGACTCGATGCGGATCTGACGCGAGGAGAGCGCGCGCTTCAAGCCGTCCCAGGCGAAAGGCTGCGAGAGCAGCTTGAGCGCGTCGAGGATCAGGTAACCGCCGTTCGCCCGGTGGAGCGCCCCGGGCTGGATGAGCCGGAAGTTCGTCACGAGCGCGCCGAGCTGCGAGGCGTGCTCCACCCGCCCCATGAGGTTCGGGAACGTCGGGTTCTCTTCGTAGACGACCGGCGCGCCGTCCCGCCGCCGGCGTCCGACGAGCAGGTTCACGAGAAAGCGGCTCATGCCCGGCCCCTCGCCGTTCAGGGGCGCGAGTGCGGCGGCCGGAGCCTCGGCCGGCTTGCGGAACTCGTCCACGCTCTCGATGACGTTGCGCTGGACCTCGCTCAGATGGCGGGTCACGTCGGGGTAGGCGGCGTACTCGGCCCGCAGCGCGTCGATCAGGTGCCCCGCCGTGGCGAGGACCGCCTCCTCGGTCAGCTTCCGCACCCGCTCGAGCCGTTCGCGCCGCCACTGGCGCACTTCGAGGACCACCCGCTCGAGCTTCTCGCCGAGCGCGGTCGTCTCCCGCTCGATCCGTTCCCGCTCCGCCTCCGGGAGCTTCTCGAACTCCTCGGGGGGCATCACGTCGTCCCCCTTCGCCGGCAGGAACGAGAAGCCGCTGGGGGTGCGGACGAGCGCGATTCCACGCGACTGGGCATCTTTCCCGACGGCGCCGAACGCCTGCGTCTGGCGCTCGTTGTACTCCTCGTCGATCTGGTTCAAGCGGCGCCGATAGTCTTCCCCTTCGAAGACGGCGGGGATGGTGTGCTGGAGCTCGTCCACGAGCTGCCGCATGTCGGTCTGGAACCGCGCGCCGACGCCGGCGGGGAGCCGGATCGCGCGCGGCCGGTGCGGCTCCTCGAAGTTGTGGACGTAGCACCAGTCGGAGGACTCGGGCTCGGAGGCGGCGTGCGCGCCGAGGAAGCGGCGGATCAGCGTGCGCTTGCCGCTTCCCGGCGGACCCATGACATAGAGGTTGTAGCCCGCGCGGCGCATCCCCACGCCGAACCGCGCGGCGTCCACGGCGCGCGCCTGCCCCACGCCGTCGGTCAGGTCCTCCAGCTCGGCAGTCGTGGCGAACGTGAAGCGACCGGGATCGCAGGGACGGCGGAGCCGCTCGGGCGAAAGGGGCGCCGGGCCGATCGTGGAAGGCCCGTTCATCGCGCGCGTCCCATCCGCGGCGGCCGGGTCACGGGAGGAGCAGCACCTTTCCGGTGGTCTGGCGCGCCTCGAGCCTCCGGTGCGCCTCGGCGGCCTGCGCGAGCGGCAGCTCGAGGCCGATCCGAAGCGTGAGAACCCCGTCGCGAATCCAACCCAGCACCTCCGCCGCGCGCGCGAGAAGCTCGGCGCGCGTCGCGGTGTAATGACCGAGCGAGGGCCGGGTGAGGTAGAGCGCCCCGTGGCGATTGAGGATCTGCGGATCGAATTCCCCGACCGAACCGCTCGACTGGCCGAACAGCACCATCATACCCCTGCGCGCCAGGACCCGGAGTCCCTTCCCGAACGTGGTCTTGCCGACCGAGTCGTAGACCACCTGCACCCCCGCGCCGTCGGTGAGGCGCTTCGTCTCCTCCTCGAAGTCGGCACGGTCGTAGCGGATCACAAGGTCCGCGCCCGCGCCGCGGGCGAGCGCCTCCTTCTCCGCGGTCGACACGGTCCCGATCACGCGCGCCCCGCGCCTCTTCGCGATCTGGCAGAGGAGAAGCCCCACGCCGCCGGCGGCGGCGTGGACGAGACAGGTGTCGCCCGGCGCAAGCGGGTAGGTGGAGCTGGCGAGATAATGGGCCGTCATTCCCTGGAGCATGGCGGCCGCCGCCTGCTTCGCCGAGATCCCTTCCGGCACGGGAACGAGCCGGTCCGCCGGCACCGCGGCCCGCTCGGCGTACGCTCCGAGCGGCCCGGCCCAGGCGACCCGATCGCCGGCCCGCACGTCGTGAACGCCGGCTCCGACCGCTTCGACCACGCCGGCCGCCTCCTGCCCGGGTACGAACGGCGTCGGGACCGGATAGATCCCTTGCCGCTGATAGACGTCGATGAAGTTGACCCCGGCTGCCTCGATCCGCACCACCGCCTGACCCGGGCCGGGGACCGGCGCGGGAACATCGGTGCGGAATCGAAGCGCTTCCGGGCCGCCGTGGGCGTCGATCCGGATCGCGTTCATGCGGCGAGGATGCGGCCGGACGGGGCGGAGCGCAAGGTACCCGCAGGGACACCTTCGCGGCCGCGCCCTCGCGTCCGTGGCGGAGAGCGGCCCCGAGGAGTTGCCGAACGCTAAAGTGATCGCTTAATATCGCCGCATGGACGCGGCGCTCCATGCCATCGCCGAGCCGAACCGCCGGCGGATCCTCGAGATCCTGGAAGGAGTGGAGGAGCTCTCCTCCGGGGAGATCGCGGCCCACTTCCGCCAGACCCCGGCCGCCGTCTCCCAGCACCTCGGCGTGCTGCAAGAGGCGCGCCTCGTCTCGATCCGCCGCGAGGGAGCGCGCCGGCTCTACCGGCTCCGTCCCGAAGGCTTCGTCGAGCTGCGCGCCTACCTCGAGCGATTCTGGTCGCGCGGCCTCGGCCGCCTCAAATCCGTGGTGGAGGCGGACCGCGCGGCCGCGCGCACGAGCCCCTCCCGATCGAACCGGAGGACGCCATCCCATGGCTCCCGACCCGAGCCCCGACGACGTCGTCGTTGAAACCTGGATCGCCGCTCCGCCCGAGGCGGTCTTCCCCTACCTGACCGACCCCAGGCTCATGGTGCGCTGGTTCGGGGTCGTCGCAGAGATCGACGCGCGGCCGGGAGGAGTCTTCCGCGTGCAGGTGAACGGGCGCGACTGGGCGAGCGGCCGCTACGCAGAGGTGGATCCGCCGCGCCGTGTCGCCTTCACGTGGGGCTGGGAGGGTCCCCTCGGCAGCCGGCACGGGGTGCCTCCGGGCTCGACGACGGTCACGATCGATCTCGCGCCCGAGAACGGCGGCACGCGCGTGACGCTCCGCCATTCCGGCCTCGGCGGCGACACGGCCCGGGATCACGAGCATGGCTGGACGCATTACGCGTCGCGACTCAAGATCGCCGGGGAGGGCGGAGATCCCGGCGTCGATCCGTTCGTCACGGCCGCCGCCGCGCGCCCCTCTACGAGCTGACGAGAAGGCGGAAGAGCGAGACCGCGCCGAGCGCGGCCACGACCAGGCCGGCGGCCCGGGCCCATGTCACGGGACGCGGCGCAAGGCGCTCCGCCGTGATCGCGGCGCCGATCGCCGCCATCACCCGGAGATCCATCACCCCCGCTGCGAAGAGCGCGAGCGTGTATCCGGCGCAGCAGCGCACGCAGCGCACCCCCAGGTCGATTCCCGAACGCCAGGCGGCTCCGAACCCGGCCTCCCCGGCGGGACTCGCCTCGGCGTCCGTCGCGCAAGGCGCACCCTCGCGGCAGCCGAGGAGCGCCCGCGCCTTCCACGACGTGAGCTGGACGAATCCGCCGAGGATGAGGCCCGCGCCGCCCGCGAACGGCACGATCCGCGCGAGCGAGGGCGAACGCATCTCCTCCGACGAGAGCGCGAGCCCGATCGGGTAGGCGACGACTCCCAGAGCCCCCCAGACGGCGAAGTAGCCTCCCGCGAGGGTCCACGCAGCTCCTCTCCCCGACCACCGCGAGCGCGCCACCGACGCGGCGAGGGACGGCAGCATCATCGCGACCATCATGACCATCCACATGGCGAGGAACGCGACCGCGGCGTCGGCCGGCGACTCCCCCGGCATCCGCATCCAGGCCATCGACATGGTCCATCCGCCCGGCATCGGCATGCCGCCCGTCATCGGGCCGCACCAGCGCACGGTGAGCGCCGCGGCGGCCAGGAAAAGCGCTCCCCCAGCCAACGCGCGGACGCGTCCGGCCGGGAGGCCGGCGGAAACGCTCACCCCTCGTACCGGTCGTGGTATCGGACCCACTCCTGAGGCATCTTGAAGCCGTCCTCGTCGCGCCCCTTCGGCACGAGGTCGAGGAAGTTGTACGTGCCGTTCAGGAGATCGATCCCTCGCGCGAAGCACGAGTAGGTGTGGAAGACCGAGCCGCTCGGGTCCCTGTAGAAGACGCTGAGCCCTTCGCGCTCGGTCGGCCCTCCCCGGTGCGGCGCGTAGTTGTAGACCGCATCCCCGCGCTGCACGTCCTCCGCGGTGAAGGAGACGTGGAAGTCGCGGTTGAAGTCGTTCCGGAATGACGAGTACCAGGGGAATTGCCAGCCCATCCGTTTCCGGAACGGCTGGATCTTCTCGAGCGGCGCGCGAGATACGACGGCGAGGGTCGTGTCGCGGTGGCGGAGGTGCACGCGCGTCGGATCGAAATGGTCGGCCCAGAAGGAGCAGTGGGGACACCCCTCCTTCCAGTCGGGATGGAACATGAAGTGATAGACGAGGAGCTGGCTCTTGTCCTCGAAGAGCTGCGCCAGCGTGGCGGGCTCGCCCGGACCCTCGAAGACGTACGGCTTCTCCACGCGGACCCACGGGAGCTCGCGGCGCGCGCGGCTCAGGTCGTCGCGCGCACGGGAGAATTCCTTCTCGCGTTCGAGCAGGGTCTTCCGGGCGGAGAGCCACTCTTCGCGGGATACGACGGGATGGTTCTGCAGGTTGCTGCCGGTCTGTAGCGCCATGGCGATTCTCCGGTTGGGGGAAGGAACCGGCCGCGCGGAGCCGCAAATCGGTTCCGCCGGGCCACGGTGGGAAACGCTACCGGATTCTTATTTAAGCGTCTACTTAAATTCAAAGCGGCTTGACGCGCACCGCCGGCGCAGCGGAACGTTTTCGTCCCGGCCGCGCCCGGACCCTCCTCGCGGAGGGCTCCGCGCCCGGCCGTCGAATAGGACACCAGGAGGTCGCGACCATGAAACGCTTCGCGGACGCCACGCATACCCTGCTCCGGATCATCTCCGGCTTCCTCTTCATCCATCCCGGCGGCATGAAGCTCTTCCACTGGTTCGGCGGAATGCCGCCGGGGGTCCCGATGACGCCGCTCCTCTGGACCGCGGGGACGATCGAGGTGATCTGCGGCACGCTGATCCTGATCGGCCTGGCCACGCGGCCGGCGGCGTTCCTCGCATCGGGCGAGATGGCGTTCGCCTACTTCATCGGTCACGCGCCGCACGGGTTCTGGCCGATCCTGAACCAGGGGCAGCCCGCCGTTCTCTTCTGCTTCATCTTCCTGTTCTTCGCCGGGAACGGAGCGGGGCCGTTCAGCCTCGATCACCTGATCGGCCGGGCCCGGCGAAGGTCTGTGCCGGCTCGGACCGCGGCGGCGCCGGCTTGAGATGTCGATTTCGGGCTCCCCCGTTCGTCGATGGGATGAAGGCCGGGATGGACCCCGGCGACGAAGGGCCCGCGGATGGTCCGACAAACATTTATTGAATAAGGAGATACGACATGCGCTTCATGGTGATTGTAAAGGCTAACAAGGACAGCGAAGCGGGTGTCCTCCCGGGCCGCGAGCTCATGGAGGAGATGGGCAAGTTCAACGAGAAGCTCGCGCAGGCAGGAATCCTCCTCGCCGCCGATGGGCTCCAGGCCAGCTCGAAGGGCGCGCGCGTGAAGTTCCACGGCCGCGGCAAGACCACGGTGACCGACGGGCCATTCGCGGAGACGAAGGAGCTGATCGCGGGGTTCTGGCTCTGGCAGGTACGGTCCAAAGAGGAGGCGATCGAATGGGTGAAGCGGGCGCCTTTCACGGACGAGGAGATCGAGATCCGTCAGGTCTTCGAGGCCGAGGACTTCGGCCCGGCGATGTCTGCCGAGGTGCGCGAGCAGGAAGAGCGCATTCGGGCGCAGGTATCGAAGCGCTGATCCGGCGCGCTGCTCGGGACTGACCCGAGCCTGACATCAGGGCGTGTGACGGCGGCGGTCTCGCGGGCGGCGGGGCCGCCGTTCCGTCCGGTATCATCGGTGCGTGACCCACGCAGATGTGCACCGCGCCATCGAAGCCGTATGGAGGATCGAGGCCCCGGCCCTGATCGCGGGTCTCGCGCGCATGGTGCGCGACGTCGGCGTCGCCGAGGATCTCGCCCACGACGCCCTCCTCGCCGCGCTCGAGCGCTGGCCGGAATCGGGGATTCCGGAAAAGCCGGGCGCCTGGCTCATGGCCACGGCGAAGCGTCGCGCCATCGATCACCTCCGCCGCGAGAAGCGCCTTACATCCAAGCACGAGCAGCTCGCGCGGGAGATCGAGTCGCGCGGGGACCACGCCTCGGATCTGGACGAAGCGATCGACGACCCGGTCGGCGACGACCTCCTCCGCCTCGTCTTCACTGCCTGCCATCCCGTCCTTCCCGCCGAGTCGCGCGCGGCGCTCACGCTCCGTCTCCTGGGCGGGCTCTCCACCGATGAGATCGCCCGGGCCTTCCTCGTCTCGGAGCCGACCATGGCCCAGCGGCTCGTCCGCGCCAAGCGCGCGCTGTCGGAGGCGCGCGTCCCCTTCGAGGTGCCGCGCGGCGCGGAGCTGGCGGCGCGCCTCGATTCGGTGCTGGAGGTGATCTATCTCGTATTCAACGAGGGATACGCGGCCACTTCAGGCGAGGCGTGGACGCGGCCGGCGCTCTGCGAGGAGGCGCTCCGGCTCGGGCGGGTGGTCGCAGAGCTGATGCCCTCGGAGCCGGAGGTGCATGGGCTCGTCGCGCTCATGGAGATCCAGGCGTCGCGCATGCGCGCGCGGGTCGGGCCCTCGGGAGAGCCGGTCCTCCTCCTCGACCAGGACCGGGGCCGGTGGGACCACGTGCTGATCCGGCGCGGGCTCGACGCGCTCGCGCGCGCCGAGGCGCTCGCCGGGGAGCGCCTCGGGCCGTACGCGCTGCAGGCGTCGATCGCGGCCTGCCATGCCCGCGCACGTGCGGCCGCGGAGACCGACTGGGCGCGGATCGCAGCGCTCTACGAGGCGCTCGCGCGGATCCGCCCTTCTCCCGTCGTCGAGTTGAACCGGGCCGTCGCGGTCGGAATGGCGCGCGGGCCCGAGGCAGGTCTTTCGATTGCCGATCGCCTCGTCGCCGAGCCGGCGCTCCGGGGCTATCACCTGCTCCCCGCCGTGCGCGGGGACCTGCTCGAGAAGCTCGGACGCCGGGAGGAGGCGCGCGCGGAGTTCGAGCGCGCCGCGGCGCTCACACGGAACGAGGCGGAGCGGAAGGTCCTCCTCGGCCGCGCCGGCCGCTAGGACCCCGGCTCGACGATCGTCACCTTCTCCAGCGTGACGAGCCCCTCCCCCACCATCCGGTCGACCTCCGCGAGGAACCGCTCGATCGCGGCCTCCGAGTCGACGATCTCGATCACGATGGGAAGATCGGAGGAGAGCTCGAGCAGCTTGGCCGTGTGGACGCGCGAATGGCGGCCGAAGCCCATCGGTCCGTGGAGCACCGTCGCGCCGGCGAGGCCGAGGTCGTGCGCGCGCTCGACGAGCGCCTGGTGGAGCGGCTTCCCCTCGTGGCGGTCGGAGTCGCCGATGAAGATCCGGAGGAGAACGCCCTCGCGCCGCGCCGTCACGCCGGTCCTTCGGGACGCGAGTCGGCGCCGGGGTCTTCCCCGCCCCGGTAGCGTACGACCCGCGCGCGCTCGAGCGTGACGATCACCGGCTGGCCGTGGAGCATCGACGCCGCGTCGGCGAGGAAGCGCTCGAGTAAATCGGGCCGATCGACCAGCTCCACGACGACCGGCCGCTCGGCGGTTACGGCCATCGGGTGGCCGCCGAGGATGGGGCCGCGCCCGACGAAGCCCGACATCCCCGCGAGCACCGTGGCCCCCGCGAGATGATCGCGGCGCGCCTTCTCGACGATCGCTTCGTAGAGCGGCGCGCCGTGCCGCTTCAGCAGATTGCTCAGGTGGATCCGGAGCAGGGCCTGCTCTCCCTCGAGCTTCACGCCATTCCTCCCATCCGCGCCGCGAGGTCGACGCCGAGCCGGACGCCGCCGAGCCCGGCGACGAGGCTCAGGACGATATTGAGGACGGCCCGCGTCCACTCGCCGTCGCCCACGAGGCTGTTCGTCTCGTACATGAGCGACGAGAAGGTCGTGAGCGAGCCGAGGAAGCCGACGATGAACAAGCGCTGCACGATTTCCGGGCGGGAGACCAGCCCGGCTGCGACCAGACCGCCGGCAAGGCCGGCGGCGAAGCTCCCGGCGACGTTCACCGCGAGAGTGCCGTACGGAAACCCGGCGCCGAGCCACTGCGCGCAGAGTCGACTTACGGCGTAGCGGAGATTGGCGCCGAGGACGGCGCCGAGCGAGATCCAGAGGAACGTGGTGAGGCGCGCGATGACGGACCCCCTTTCCCCGGGAGCGCGGCTCCGCCGCGCCCCGATTCAGACCGAAAAAAACTCCGGGCCCCGTTTCCGGGGTCAGGAGTCATCAGCCCGCGACCGAAGCCGGGCGGTTCCGGCGAACTCCATCGCCTTGCGTTTCGGGGAATCCTAGGCGCGCATGGCGGCACGATCAACCAATATGTCCCCGACCTGCGGGAGGTGCTATCGTGCCTCCGCCTGCTTCGCCGACGGGTTCGAGGGAACCAGATGCGCCTCCACGGGGAACATCATTTCACCGAGCGGATCGGATGGCTCCGCGCCGCCGTGCTCGGCGCGAACGACGGAATCGTCTCGACCGCGAGCCTCCTCGTCGGCGTGGCCGCGGCGCACGGCGCCCGCCACGAGGTCATGGTCGCGGGCATCGCGGGGCTCTGCGCGGGGGCGCTGTCGATGGCGGCCGGAGAGTACGTCTCCGTCAGCTCGCAGGCCGACACCGAGGCGGCTGACATCGCGCGCGAGCGGACTGAGCTCGCGACCGCGCCCGAGGCCGAGCACGCCGAGCTCACCGACATCTACGTGAAGCGCGGGATCGACCGCACTCTCGCGGCCGAGGTGGCGCGCCAGCTCATGGCGAGCGACGCGCTCGCGGCGCATGCACACGACGAGCTCGGGATCACCGAGAGCCTCCGGGCGCGCCCGCTCCAGGCGGCGCTCGCCTCCGCCGCGAGCTTCGCCGTGGGCGCGGCGGTGCCCCTCCTCGTCGTGATCCTGGGACCGGAGGCCGCACTCGGGATCAGGGTGGTCGCGACGGCGCTCGTCTGCCTCGCAGCGCTCGGCACCCTCGCCGCGCGCACGGGCGGCTCCTCGCTGTTGAAGGGTGCCGGCCGCGTGGTGCTCTGGGGCGCGCTCGCCATGGCGATCACCGCGGCGGTGGGCACGCTCTTCGGCGCGAAAGTGTAGACTGCCGCCATGAACCGACATGCCCTTCGCCGCGCGCTCTATTCCCTCCATCTCCCCGCGTTCGCCGGCGTCGTGCTCGGACTCGTCACGCTGGCGGCCCCGACCCTGAGCGCCGCTCCCGCCTCCGCGGCGGGTCCCGCCAAGGCTCTCGCCGCGCGCCCCGCGCCGGCCGCCCGCCGGACGAGCGAGGCGGTCGCCGAATCGCTCTTCACCGCGCTTCGACGCCGGGACTACGACGGCGCCTTCGCGCTCTTCGACGAGCGCATGAAGGACGCCGTGCCCCTGGAGAAGTTGAAGACGGTCTGGGAGGATCAGCTCTCCCGGCTGGGCGCGTTCGTCTCCTGGACGCAGGAGGCCGGCGATCCGGTCCAGGGCCAGGACGTGCGGCTCGCCGCGCTCCAGCTCGAGCACGGCCAGCTCAAGGGGATGGTCACGATCGATCCCGCGACCGCGAAGGTCTCCGGGTTCTTCATTCGCCCCGTCGCGTCGCCGCCGGCTTCCGCGGCCGCGTACGTCGACACGACGAAGTTCCACGTGGTGGAGACACACGTGGGATCGGACGCGATGCCCCTCGGCGCGACACTCACGCTGCCCGTCGGCAAGGGGCCCTTCCCCGCGGCCATTCTCGTCCACGGGTCCGGCCCCCAGGACCGCGACGAGACGATCGGAGGGAGCAAGGTCTTTCGGGACATCGCCGAAGGGCTCTCGTCGCGCGGCGTCGCGGTGCTTCGCTACGACAAGCGCACCCTGCGGTATCCCGAGAAGATGAAGGACAAGCCCACGATCGACGACGAGGTGATCCTCGACGCCGTTTCAGCCGTCGCGGCGCTCCGCGCTCGGCCCGACATCGACACGAAACGCGTGGTGGTGATCGGCCACAGCCTGGGCGCGCTCCTCGCTCCCGAGATCGGCGTGCGAGCGGCGCCAGTGGCCGGGGTAGTGCTCTTAGCACCGCCCGGCCGGAAGCCGTGGGACATCGTGATCGGCCAGATGCGCTACCTGGGGATGCCCGATTCGCAGATCGCGGGGATGGAGCGGTCGGTCGCCGACATCAAGGCGGGCAAGGACGAAACCCTTCTCGGCGCGCCGGGATCCTACTGGCGCGACTGGGCGGCGCGCGATGGGTTCGCCATGGCGCGAAAGCTCGGCAAGCCGATCCTGATCCTCCGCGGCGAGCGGGACTACCAGGTCGAGGACGTGGACGTGGAGGCTTGGAGGAAGGCGCTCGGCGGCGCGCCGAACGTGGAGATCGTCACGCTCCCCGCGCTGAACCATCTCTTCATCGCCGGTACCGGGAAGCCGGGCCCGTCCGAGTACGAAACGCCCGGGCACGTCGACCGCGTCGTGATCGACAAGGTTGCCGCATTCGTGTCGGCACCCGGCCGCTGAGCTCGCGGTGGCTGGGCTCCGCGCCGCCCCCCCGAAACGTGTGAAGCGCGGCGAATCGAACTCGGTCCAGACCGAGTTCGCCAACTGGCCCCGGGGCCAGTTCGAGTAATGGCTCAATAGATCGATGCAAGATATTGTAGTAACGATTCTTGCGGCGAACGCCACGGCAAAGCTCTCATCCCTTCCTGAGCCTCCCTCCCATCATCCGTTGATCGTGAGCATCCCTCCCTCGGGATAACGCGGACCCGACGTCACGCCCGCCGGGGCGACCTCCTCGATGCGCCGGAGATCGTCCTCGCTCAACCGCAGGTCCACGGCCCGCACGTTCTCCTCGAGATAGCTCCGGCGCTTCGTCCCCGGGATCGGCACGATGTCCTCGCCCTGCGCGAGGAGCCACGCGAGCGCGAGCTGCGCGGGCGTGCAGCGCTTCTCCCGCGCGATCTCCTCGACCCGACGGACGAGGTCGCGGTTCTTCCGGAAGTTCTCCCCCTGGAAACGGGGGTGGTTGCGGCGGAAGTCGTCCTCGGCGAGATCTTCCGGCTTCTGCCAGCGCCCGGAGAGAAACCCTCGTCCCAGCGGACTGTACGCGACGAAGCCGATGCCGAGCTCGCGGCAGGCCGGGAGCACCTCCTCCTCGGGGTCGCGCGTCCAGAGCGAGTACTCGGTCTGGAGGGCGGCGATTGGGTGGACCTTGTGCGCCCGGCGGATCGTGGCCGCGGACGCCTCCGAGAGCCCGATGTGCCGCACCTTCCCCGCGCGCACCAGCCCGGCCATGGCCCCGACCGTCTCCTCGATCGGCGTCGATCGGTCGACGCGGTGCTGGTAGTAGAGGTCGATGTGGTCGACGCCCAGCCGCTTCAGCGAGGCGTCGCACGCGGCGCGGACGTAGTCGGGCTTCCCGTTCACGCCGAGCCACTGCCCCTGCTCGTTCCGAACGTTGCCGAACTTGGTCGCGAGCACCACCTGGTCGCGGCGCCCCTTGAGGGCGCGTCCGACCAGGAGCTCGTTCTTGAAGGGGCCGTAGACGTCGGCCGTGTCCATGAAGGTGATCCCGAGGTCGATGGCGCGATGGATCGTCGCGATCGACTCCTCGTCGTCGGTCTTTCCGTAGAAATCGGACATCCCCATGCAGCCGAGCCCGAGCGCCGAAACCTCGAGCTTCTTCGTGCCGAGCGTGCGTTTCTTCATCGGAGTCTCCCCTGGAAGCCGGCCGGAGCGGCCGGTGCGTGCGTTCCGGTTCTATTCCGCCGGGAGCGCGGGCGGCATCGGCTCCGCCCCCAGCGCCCCTTCGGGCGCGGGAGCGCCGGCGTGGGCGCGGCCGCGGAGGCGGGCCTGGATCGCGTCGAGATAGGTGTAGATCACGGGGGTCACGTAGAGGGTCACGAGCTGCGAGAAGGCGAGCCCGCCGACCACGGCGAGCCCGAGCGGCCGCCTCGATTCGGCGCCCGTCCCGAACCCGAGCGCGATCGGCAGCGTCCCCATGAGCGCCGCGAACGTGGTCATCATGATCGGGCGAAAGCGGATGAGGCACGCCTCCACGATCGCGTCGCGCGGGTTCTTCCCCTCGGTGCGCTCGGCGTCGAGCGCGAAGTCGATCATCATGATCGCGTTCTTCTTCACGAGGCCGACGAGCATGATGATCCCCACGAACGCGTAGATGCTGAGATCGGTGCGGAAGAGGACGAGAGCGAGCAGCGCGCCGAAGCCCGCGAACGGGAGCCCCGAGAGGATCGTGAGCGGGTGGATGAAGCTCTCGTAGAGCATCCCGAGCACGAGGTAGATCACGAGGATGGCGACCAGGAGGAGGAGGAGGAGTCCCTTCTGGCTCGACTGGAAGACCTGCGCGGTTCCCGCGAAGTCCGCTGTCACGCTCGGCGGCAGCGTCTCGCGCGCGGCCCGTTCCACCTCGGAAACCGCGGTCCCGAGGGAAGCCCCCGGCCGCAGGTTGAACGAGATCGTGACGGCGGGAACCTGGCCCGTGTGGTTGACGCTGAGCGGCCCCGCTCCGGACGTGACCGTCGCGAGCGAGCCGAGCGGCACCAGGGTTCCGTCTTTCGATTTCAGATACAGGCCGCGCAGCGCCTCCGCGTCGCGCTGGAACTGCGGCAGGAGCTCGAGGATCACCCAGTACTGGTCGTTCGACGTGAAGATGGTCGAGACCTGCCGCGAGCCGAACGAATCGTAGAGGGTCTCCTCGATGTCGCGCGCCGACACGCCGAGATTGGACGCGCGATCCCGGTCGATCGTCACCGAGACCTGGGGATTTGCGATCTGGAGGTCGCTCGTCACGTCCTGGAGGTCGGGGAGGTCTTTCATCCGCGTCTGGAGCTCACCGGCGGAGGCGTAGAGCGCGTCGGTGTCGCCGCTCTGCAGCGTGTACTGGTACTGGCTCTTCGAATATCGCCCGCCCACGCTGATCACGGGCGGGTTCTGGAGGTAGACGCGGATTCCCGGCACCTGGGCCAGCTTGGGCTGGAGCTCCTTCAGCACGTCGTCGGCCGAGAGCTTCCGCTGGTTCCGCGGCTTCAGCCGGATGATGATGCGCCCCTGGTTCGCGCTGTTCGCGCCTGGACCGGAACCGACCGACGACATGAAGGAATCGATATTCGGATCGCGCCCGACGATCGCGGCGACCGCCTGCTGGTGCGTCACCATGGCGTCGTAGGAGGTCCCCTCGGCCGCCTCGGTGCTGGCGAAGAGCCGCCCGGTGTCCTCGCTCGGGATGAACCCCTTGTTCACGACGTGGAAGAGGAGGCCGGTCCCCACCAGGATCCCGAGCGAGAACAGGAGGGCGGTGCCCCGGTGGTCCATGACCCACGAGAGCGTCCGCTCGTAGAAGCCGAACATCTTCTGGTAGGCCCCCTCGACCGTCTCGTAGAACCGGCCGTGGCGCTGCGCGTGCTCGGCGTGGAGGAACCGGCTGCACAGCATCGGCGTGAGCGTCAGGGACACGACGCCCGAGACCAGGATCGCCGCGCTGATCGTCACGGCGAACTCATGGAAGAGGCGGCCCATGAGCCCGCCCATGAGGAGGATCGGGATGAACACCGCGACCAGGGAGAGCGTCATCGAGACGATCGTGAAACCGATCTCGCGCGACCCGTCGAGCGCGGCCCGGAGCGCCGGCTTCCCCATTTCCATGTGCCGGTGGATGTTCTCCAGCATGACGATCGCGTCGTCGACGACGAACCCGACCGAGAGGGTGAGCGCCATGAGCGACAGGTTGTCGAGGCTGTAGTGGAGACCGAGCATCACCCCGAACGTCGCCACGATCGACAGGGGGAGCGAGAGGCTCGGAATGATCGTGGCGGGGAGATTCCGGAGGAAGAGGAAGATCACGAGGACGACGAGCGCGAGCGTGACCAGGAGCGTGAACTGCACGTCGACCACCGAGTGGCGGATCGACTCCGAGCGATCGTAGATGTTGTGGATCTCGACCGACGAGGGGAGCTGCGGCCCGATCTCGACGAGGAGGTCCTTGACCCCCTGCGCCACCTGGACGGTGTTCGTGCCGGGCTGGCGCTGGATCGCGAGGGTGACGGCGCGCTGGTCGCCGTACCAGCTCGCCACCTTGTTGTTCTGCACGTCGTCGATGACCTGCCCGAGGTCCCCGAGCCGGACCGGCGCCCCCTGCCGCACGGCCACGACCATGTTCCGGAACGCGGCGGCGTTCTCGAGCTGGCCCTCGGCCATCACGGTGGTCGAGCGGTTCGGGCCCCAGAGGATGCCGGTCGGAAGGTTCACGTTGGCCGCGTCGATGGCGTCGGTCACGTCCCCGATCGCGATCCCCCGCGACGAGAGCGCGCGCGGATCGAGCTGGATCCGGACGGCGTATTTCTGGGCGCCGTAGACGTTGACCGCGGCGACGCCGTTCACCGTCGAGATGCGCTGGGCCAGAACGTTCTCGGCGTAGTTGTCGAGCTGGGAGAGCGACAGCATCTTCGAGGTCAGCGAGAGGAAGAGGATCGGAGAATCGGCCGGGTTCACCTTCTGGTACGAGGGGGGCGTGATCCCGCTCGGCAGCGAGCGCAGGGTCTTCGTGATCGCGGCCTGCACGTCCTGCGCCGCCGCGTCGATGTCGCGGTCGAGCGCGAACTGGAGCGTGATGGAGGTGCTCCCGAGGCTGCTGCTCGAGGTCATGGCGTCCACGCCCGCGATGGTCGTGAACTGCTTCTCGAGCGGGGTCGCGACGGCGGAGGCCATCGTCTCGGGGCTCGCGCCCGGCAGCGACGCGTTCACGTTGATCACCGGGTAGTCGACGTTCGGCAGGTCGCTCACCGGGAGACGCGTGTAGCCGATGATGCCGAAGAGGAGCACGCCGATCATGACCAGGGTGGTCATGACGGGGCGGCGGATGAATAGCTCGGAGATGTTCAACGGCTGCTCCCGGCCGCGCCTCCCGAACGGGTCGACGATCCCGCCCTCGAGGAGGTGCCCTGGCCTGCCGGGGACGCCTGGCCGGCCACCGCGCTCCCGCCGCCCGCGCCGCGCTGCGTCACGGCGCCGGGACTGCCGCCCATCGACGGCGTCCCCCGGCCGCGGCCCCCTTCCCGGCCGGCGGGCCGGATCACCACTTTGGCCCCCGGCGAGAGCCGGAGCTGTCCATCGGTGACGACCAGGTCGCCGGGGCTCAGACCGGCCGAGAGCACCGCGAGATCGTCCTGCGTCCGCTCCACCGTGACCGGCTGGGGCGCCACGGTCGAGTCGGGCTGAACGCGATAGACGAACGTCCCCTGCTGCCCGTTCGAGACCGCCACCGAAGGAACGACGAGCGCGCGCGGCTGGACGGTGAGGATGAGCCGCGTGTCGACGAACTGCCCCGGCACGAGCCGGCCGTCCGTGTTCGGGAACTCACCCTTGAGGAGGAGCGTCCCGGTCGTGGCGTCCACCGCCGAGTCGACGAAGACGAGCTTGCCTTCCGACGGAGCCGACCCGTCCCCGGGCTGCACCACCACCCGCGGCTTCGCGTCCTTGTAGCGGATGACCGTGGGCACATCCTTGTCCGGCACGGTGAAACGGACCCAGATCGGCTGCGGCTGGGTGATCGTGACGAGCGCATCGTTCGTACCCGACCGGACGAGATCTCCCTCGTGCACGAGGAGGCGTCCGGTCTTGCCGGCGATCGGGGCGCGGATCGAGGCGAAGTCGAGGTTGATGCGTGCGGTGCGGACGGCGGCTTCGTCACCCTTGACGGTCGCGGTGGCGGCCTCGGCGGTCGATCGCTTCACGTCCCACTCCGATTGCGAAAGGACGTTCTGTTCGTAGAGCGTCTTGGAGCGCTGCGCGTCGGCGTTCGCGTTCTCGGCCTGGGCGCGGTCGCGCTGGAGCACGGCCGAGGCCTGGTCGAGCGCGGCGCGGAAGGGACGCGTGTCGAGCTGGAAGAGGACTTGCCCCGCCCGGACGAACTGCCCTTCCCGGAAGGCGACCCGCTTGATGACGCCGGTCACCTGGGCGGCGACGTTCGCCATCCGGATCGCTTCGACCGTGCCGGTCGACGTGAGCTGATAGGGCATCGGGGTCTCCATCGCGGTCGCGACGCGCACCGGCACGCGCGGGGTGCGAGGCTTCTTCTTGGATGCGCATCCGGCGGCGAGGAGCGCCGCGATCATGAAGATCAGGAGCCCGAACGGGCGCCGGCGGGCTCTGCTCAGTGGAGGACCCTCGAGGGCATATCCAGAATACTAACGGACGGAAGGACCGTATGGCTATGCAACGAAACGGGGGCTCCGGCGGGAGCCCCCGTTCCATTCGCTTCCGTGCGTGCGCGAACGTCAGCGCTCGTAGGCGCCTTCCGGAACGTCGTCCCGGTCGGCGTCGCCGTCGTCGCGCGCGTGGGCGCACTCACGCACTTCGCGCGGCACCATCCCTTTGTGCACCTGGACGTAGGGACCGCGCCACGATTCGGCACGACACCACGTGTCGCCTTCCTGCATGTAGAAGGAATTGCCGAGCTGGTAGAGCTCGTGCCCCATCACCCCCTCGTCCACGGCGTACGTCGCCGTGGCGTACTCGCTCACGGCTGGCGATGCGGTCGTGTACTCGGCGGTGGTCCGGGCCCGATGATAATTGGCGAAGGAGAGCGGCTTGTGATGCGGGTTGTAGTGGCGGCGATGCGTGGCCGAGTAGCGCATCGGGTGATGCCGGTGCGCCGCGGCTTTCATCGCCTCCATGTGCTCCACGTGCTCCGGGCCCATGCTCATCATGCTCGGCCCGTTCACTTCCTCGGCGCGGATCGGCGTGAGGCAGCGGACCGGCCGGTCGCCGGCGGCCACCGCCATCCAGTCCTGCCGGTAGGTCGCGGTCACGGGAACGACCTCGGTCGGCATCGCCCCGGTGCTCACGAACGCGACCGGCTGACCGGTCTTCGCCCGGACCATGGCGCCATCGTCCACGAGGTAGAGCGTGTGATGCGTGCCCGAGAGATCATAGCTGGGGTCATCGACGACGAGATAGACGCGCGATCCCGCCGCGTGCGTCGACGCCGTCTCGACGATGGTGATCGGACGGTCCGCGGACCAGTACCGACCCCTCGCATCGGCTCTCGATGCCGAACCCGCGGCGAGGCACAAGGCGAGGGCGATCCCCGCCGTCACAACGAACTTTTGTTTCATAGGGCCTCCATACCAGCGGCCCGGGTCAGAGTGGGGCCGCGCGGTCCGCTCCATGTCGCATGTGCCGTGCCTAGAATCCGGCCGCGCCGGAGGCGCGAGCCGAGGAGCAGTCGAAGGTAAGTACCGGCGCGTAGGCCCGGCCCTATGGGGACGGCCGGAGGGCCCACGTTGCCACAGGATCGCGTGCGTGCTGGACGACCTAACCTATGTGTGCACAGGTATTAGGACCCGAACGCTCGCGTCGATTCGACGATTTGGCACCGGCAACTGTCCACGGACAGGAACCCTCCCTGCCCGGCGAGGGGCCGTACGGTCCCGAGAGCGATGCGTTCCGGGAGGGGCAAGAGAGGGAAGCGGAGGCGAAGAGTTTTCAAAAGGGCCGGCGGCGCGTCGACGAACCCGTGGGGAGAACGCCTCCCCTCTTCAGGGTCGCTGGCTGGCTGTACGCGAGGGGTGAGGCCGTCTAGGGTGACGCCGAGCGCCGCCGGCTGAACCGCTCCAAGAATGGAGCCGCCCGCCGGAGCGATCGGTGACCTCAGTCACGCTCCGCGACTTTTTTTCGGGCCGCCCCCTCGGGCTCCACGACCCCTTCCGCGAGCTCCTGCAGGAGCGACAGGTTCTTCCCCACGATCCGGCCGCGCGAGAGGTGGATGGCTCCCAGGCGCTCGAATTCCTTGAGCAGGCGGCTCACCACCTCGCGCGCCGTGCCGAGCTCGGCCGCGAGATCGGCGTGGGTGATGTCGACCGATCCGCGCGCGCCGGCGCGCGCGAACTTGTCGGCCAGCCATCCCGCAAGCCGCTTGTCCATCCGGTGGAACGCGACCTCCTCGACGAGCGACGTGACCTCGGTGAGCCGGGTGGCGAACATGCGGAAGACGAACGTGCGGAGCGTCTCGTGCTCGGCCATCCAGCGGCGGAACGCCTCGGCCGGGACGACGATGGCTTCGGTGTCCTCCTCCACGCGGGCCATGGCGGGCACGGTGCCGTCGGAGAGGATGCACGAGACGTTCAGCGGACAGGCTTCGCCCGCGCCGACGTGGTAGAGCGTGATCTCGTGTCCGTTCTCGCCGAGCTTGAAGACGCGCATGCGGCCGCTCGCCACGACGGCGAAGTGGGAGCAGGTATCCCCCTCGCGGAGGAAGTACTCGCCCGCCCGGAGCCGGACGACTGTGGCGGCCTCGGCGATCGCGGCCCGGAGCGCCGGCGAGACCTCGTCGATGAAGGGGAGCTTCGCCAGGATCACGTGCTTCCCGCCGGCCGATGCCCGGCCGCCGGCGACGTGGCTCGACATGATCGTCTCCTTCTAGAGGCTCGGCTTCGCGCTCTTCGCGCGGCCGGCCTCCTCCACGGGACGGTACGTGACGCCGAGGCGGTCGAAGAGGAATTGGAGGACGTCGGCGGTCTCCCGATCCTCCTCGGAACGGGCCCGTCCGATGTGCCCCGAGTCGTAGCTGACGCGCATGAGGACGGGATTGGGCGAGCCGCTCGCCTGGAGCTGCGCGACCATCTTGTACGTCTCCCACGACGGGACGCGCGGATCGTTCACCCCGGTGAGCGCGAGGACCGACGGATAGACGGTGCCCGGCTTCACGTGGTGATAGGGCGAGTAGGCGAGCATCTGACGGAACTGGGTCGAGTCCTTCACCGTCCCGAACTCGGTCGTGTTGAACTCGCCGTTCGGCGCGGTCTCGGTGCGGAGCACGTCGCCGTACCCGACGTACGCGACCGCGGCGTGCATGTCGTTCGGATGGTGCACGAGGGTGCCGTAGACGAGGAGGCCGCCCGCGCTCCCGCCGACGATCGCGAGGCGCTTCGGCGTCGTGTAGCCCTCGTGGGCCAGGTAGCGCGCGCAGGCCGCCATGTCGTCCATCGAAACCTTCTTCGTGCCGAGGCGCGCGGCCTGGTGCCACGCCTCGCCGTACTCGCCGCCCCCGCGGATGCTCGCGTCGACGTAGATGCCACCCTGCTCGATCCATGCCTTGAGCCAGGGGTCGAAGCGCGGCTGCTCGCTCAAGCCGTAGCTGCCGTAGGCGTAGAGGAGGACGGGCGCGCTCCCATCCTTGGGCGTCCCCTTCTTCTTCAGGATGTTCACGGGAATCTTCGTCCCGTCGTCGGCGACAGCGAACTCGCGGTGCACCTCGCAGTCGCTGAAGTCGGCGGGCGAGGCCTGCGCGAGCGACGTCGGCTCGAGGCGGGTCTGCCCGGCGCGGAGGAGGTACGTGGCCGGGGGACGCGTGTAGCTCTGGCTCCGCACGAGCACGTCGTCCCCGGTCGTTCGGACGGCGGTCCCGATCGTCGCGATTTCCGGTAGCGTGACGAGCCCGACCTCCTTCCCCTTCAGGTCGTAGATCCGGATCTGGGTCGGCCCGCCGACCATCTCGCGCACGAAGAGGCGCGACGCCGTCGGCGTGAACGAGTCGATCGCGTTGTCGGTCTCCGGCACCACGACCTTCGCCGCCTGGAGGCGCGGATCGTCGAGCGGGATGCGCAGGATCTTCTTGCGCGGAGCGCCGGCGCGGGAGAGCGCGTAGAGCGCGCCGTCCATCCCGAATCGCGCCTGGATGACGCCGTCGGTGAACTGGGTGACCTGGGTCCAGCTCCCGTTCGGGGAGCGTAGCCAGTAGCCGTGCTCCCCGCCGTCGCCATTGCTCACGTCGGCGAGGAGCCAGGCGCCGTCGGGGCTCGTCGAGAGCGCGACTTCGGCGATCCGCGGGAACTCGCGCCCGATCACGTAGGTGTCGCTCGCGACCGGAGTACCGAGCTTGTGGAACCAGACCTGCTGGTAGAAGGCGAGATCGGCCGGAGGCCGCTCCCCGGGCGCGGGATAGCGCGTGTAGAAGACGCCGCCCCCGTCCGCGCTGAAGGCCGCGCTCCCGCCCGCCGTCCCGCCGTTCACGCGCGGAATGGTCTCGTCGAGGCGCCGGCCCGTGTCGCTGTCGTAGAGGTAGAGAGTCCCGTCCTCCGTGCCGCCCTTGGAGAGCGAGACGGCGACCAGCTTCCCGTCTGCGGAGGGCGCGAAGAAGTCGATGGTCGTCCCGCCCGTCCGGTCGAAGAGATTCGGATCGACCAGCGCCCGCTCGCCCGTCGGTTCGTTCAGCGACCGGAGCACGACCAGGAAGGGCTGCTGCTTCGTCGGCTTCTCCTCCAGGAAGAAGTACCGGCCGCCCGCGAACACGGCGTCGTAGTAGTCCGGGGAGTCGGAATGGCGGAGCGCGGCGACGCGCTCCTCGATCGCTTTCCGCTCCGGATGCCGGTCGATCCAGCCTCGCGTGTACGCGTTCTCCTGACGGGCCCACCGCGCCGTCGTCGCGTCGTTCTCCCCTTCCATATAGCGGAAGTCGTCTGAGACCCGCGTCCCCCAGTACGTGTCGACCACCGGCCGCTTCACCGCCTTCGGCACTACTGTGGGGGCTGGCTCCACGCGAACGGCTCGGTGGCGCGCGCGGACGCGCTTGTGGCGGGCAGCAGTGGCGGGCGAGACGAGGGCGAGGGACAGCACGAGGACGAGCGCGAGCGCGCGGCGGGGCATGGGGCGGTCTCCTGGTCGATCGGAACGGGCTTCGGAGCGAACCCGTTTCGCATCATACCACTTCCGGTTCCGGGTCCCGGGCCGCCCCGTTCGGGCTTATCCTGAGTACGAGCGCGGCGGACGGCTGCGACCGCCCGGCGGTCGCGGCGGCCGCGCGAAGGGAGGTAGCATGCTCCGAGTACTCGGTATCCTGCTTCTTCTCCTATGGCTGGTGGGAGTCCTGGCGTTCAAGACGATTGGCGCCGTGATCCACATTGCGCTGGTCCTGGGAGTTATCTTATTGCTGATGGGCCTCTTCCGAGGCCGTCGAGCGGTCTGATAATGCGGCGGGGGCCCTCCGGGGCCCCCGCCGAGGCGTTTAGGCTGGAGGTCGTCCCGTAGACGGCCGAATCATCCTTACGTCCCACGGATCCCGAAACCAAAACCAGGCAAGGAGATGCGCGAAAGCCCCGAACGGATCGCAGTCTCCGTTTCCGAATCGTACGACGAGATCGCCCGGCTCATCGCGGGGCGGATCGCCGAGATCATTCGCGCCCGGCGTGCTGCCGGGCGCGTCGCCGTGCTCGGCCTCGCCACCGGCTCGACGCCCATCGGCGTCTACCGCGAGCTCATCCGGATGCATCACGATGAGGGGCTCGACTGGTCCCAGGTCCGGACGTTCAACCTGGACGAGTACTACCCGATGGCGCCGGAGAGCCTCCACAGCTACCACCGGTTCATGTGGGAGAACCTCTTCGCCCACGTGAACATCCCGCGCGAGAACGTGCACATCCCGCGCGGCGACATCCCCCGCGACCAGGTCGAGGCCCACTGCGCGGAGTACGAGCGCGCGATCGTCGAGGCGGGCGGGATCGACATCCAGATACTCGGCATCGGCCAGACCGGCCACATCGGGTTCAACGAGCCCGGCTCGAGCGTCGGATCGCGCACGCGGCTCGTCACGCTCGACACGATCACCCGACGGGTCGCGGCCGCCGACTTCTTCGGCGCGGAGAACGTCCCCGCCGAAGCGGTCACGATGGGAGTCGCCACCATCCTCGAGGCCCGCGAGATCGCCCTGATCGCAACCGGCGAGCACAAGGCCGCCATCGTGAAGCGCTCGGTCGAGGGCGAGGTCGACCGCTCGGTGGCGGCGACCTATCTGCAGCAGCATCCGAACGCCACCGTCTACCTGGACGCCGCGGCCGCCGCGGAGCTCACTCGCGTGAAGACCCCCTGGCTCCTCCACGACATGGACTGGACGCCCGCGCTCGCGATCACCGCGGTGGTCTGGCTCGCCCAGGAAACCCGGAAATCGGTCCTGAAGTTGGATGACATCGACTACCGCGAGCACGGGCTCGGCACGCTGGTCACGCGATACGGGTCGTCGGGGGCTCTAAACGGAGTTGTCTTCAACGCGCTCGGGGCGAAGGTGCGCGGGCGGAGCCGCCTCCCGCGCGGGAAGCGGATCGTCGTCTTCTCGCCGCATCCCGACGACGACGTGATCTCGGCCGGCGGCATCCTCGGGAAGCTGCGGCAGAACGAGAACGACATCCTGATCGCCTATCAGACCTCGGGGAACATCGCGGTTTTCGACCACGAGGTGCGCCGCTACCTCGAGTTCGGGAGGTCCCTGGTCATCGATTTCGACCCCGCGGCCGAGCGCCTCCTCGACTACATCGCGAACATCGAAGGCTCGCTCGCGAAGAAGCGGCCGGGCGACGTCGACTCCGATGCGGTGCTCCTCCTGAAGCGGCGGATCCGGGAAGTGGAGGCGGTCTCCGCGATCGAGACGCTCCGCTTCCGCCCCGAGCAGACGCGCTTCCTGAACCTCCCCTTCTACCAGACCGGCAAGGTCCGGAAAGACCCGATCGGCGAGCGCGACGTGGAGATCGTCCTCGAGCTGCTCGAGGAGCGGCGCCCGGAGATCCTCCTGGTCGCGGGCGATCTCTCCGATCCCCACGGCACCCACCGGATGTGCAAGGAAGCGGTCGACCGCGCGCTCGAGCGCTACTCCGGCCCCGAGCCCGAGGTCTGGCTCTACCGCGGCGCCTGGCAGGAGTGGTCGGTCACCGAGGCCGACATGCTCGTCCCGATGTCCGAAGAGGAGCTGCGGCTCAAGGTGAGCGCCATCTTCCGTCATCAGAGCCAGAAGGACCGCGCCCCCTTCCCCGGAATCGACGAGCGTGAGTTCTGGCAGCGGGTCGAGGAGCGGAACCAGGCGACCGCCCAGGTCGTCGACCAGCTCGGCCTCCCCGAGTACTTCGCGATGGAGGCGCTGGTGGTGCGGGCGCCGGCGAAGGGCGCTCAGGCATCGAGGCGTGCCTCGGTGGATGCGGCGGCATCCTGACACGAAAACAGTGGCATCTATCCGCCGCTCGGGAAGCTCTGAAGAACTGGACCTTCTCGCCGAGCAGGACATCTCGTGGACCCGTTTCGGATTACTTTATGGTCTCCGTCGATGTAGGGAAGGAGTAGGCCGTCAGCAGGAGTGGTGAGCCGATTTGCGACCGGACTACGCCGGCGGCACCCCGGCGGCCACCGCGCTCGGCTTGTAGATCAGCCCCAGATTCCTCCGGCCATTCATCTTCACCACGATGGGCGCGTCGAAGCGCAGGTGGCGCACGAACTCGAGGTTCGATTCCCCGCGCTGCGCCGCGATCCACGTCCAGTCGATGAAGCCCTCCCCGAGATCCTCGTTCACCGTGAAGTAGCCGATCTGGAACGACGTCAGGTTCTGGAAGAAGTGGCTCCCCTGGGAGGGCGTCACGCGGAAGTCGCGGAAGCCCGATTCGACGATGACGCGCGCGCCCGAGATCTGGTCCCACGTGACCGGGATCCCGAGCCAGGGATCGGTCGAGCCCCACCGGCCCACGCCGATCAGGAGGTACGGCTTCCCCGCCTCCGAGAGCTCCGCGTTGAAGCGCGCCACCTCGGCCGCCGCGGCGCGGCTCGCGGACCGGTCGAAGCGGTGGAAGTCGACCACCACGGCGTCCCGGATCCCATCCACCATGCCGTTCCCGAGCACCTGCGTGCTCCGGCAGATCAGCTCTTCGGGATTGGCGTCGGAGAGGTCGAGGTCTTCGGTCTCGCGCGCCACGACGAGCGGCCGCATCTGGAGGAAGCCGAACTCGTGCGGGCGGTCCTCGCGGTCGGAGAGGACCGCGGCAAACTCGATCTCGGCCGGGCGGTTCATGCCGTGGCTCCCCACGTTGAGGAGGACCGTCACCACGTCGGCGAGCGGGAAGACGCCGTGCTTTAGTATGGGCGCGAACGTGACGAGGCGCACCCCGGGGCGGGCGAGGCCGTCGTAGACCGCGTGGTTCTCGGCCGAGTAGGTCGAGCCGACGGCGTAGAGGGTCCCGTCGCGCTCGGCCACGTCGAGCCCGAAGCGCTTCTCGCGCATGCCAGCTTCGGAGTCGGCGGCGTCCGCCCCGTCCAGCTCGACCGCGAAGAACTCCCGCTGGGAGCTCCGCACGACCTCCTCGATGCTCGAGAACTGGATGAGCGCCTGCGGGTGGCGCGGGCAGAAGGTGAGGCTGCGCTCGCCGCCGACCACGCTCCGCCCCATCCCGAGCGCGACCGCGGCGACGCCGTCCTCGGGCGTCAGCGGATCGCTCGCGTAGTAGTTGAACGAGCGGGCGACGCCGGAGAAATGCGGGTAGTAGCGGCCGCCGTGCGGCGCCCCGACCACCTTCTGGATCGCGACCGCCATCTTCTCCTCCTCGAGCCGGTAGGGCGTGGCGTGGAGGTAGTCCTTGGCCTGGCGCAGGAACGTCGAGGCGTAGACGCGCCGCACCGCGAGGAGGAGCTGCCGCAGGCGGACGCGGGAGTCGGGATGGTTGTTCGGCAACATGAACGTCTCGTAGACGCCGGTGAACGGCTGGTACTGCGAGTCCTCGAGGAGACTCGAGCTCCGCACGGCGAGCGGCCAGCGGACCGCCTCGATGAACGTCCGGAGCTTGTTCACCACGTCGCGCGGGAGCGGCGTGTTCTGGAACGTCTCGATGATGAGGTCGTCGTCGCGGCTGTTCAGGGCGAGCTCGCGGAGTCCGTCCTTCGCGAGGAAGCGGTCGAAGCAGTCGGTGGCGAGCACGACGGCGGGCGGCACGGCGATCCGCACGCGCGGGAGCCGCCGCCCGATCCCCTGGTAGTTGAGGAGGTAGCGCACGAAGGCGAGTCCGCGCGCCTTCCCGCCGAGGGATCCGTTCCCGATCCGCGCGAAGAAGTTGCTCCCGGGGTCGAACAGGTGCGGGTCGAAGTCGGCGACGAGCGTCTCGCTCTGCTCCCGGCGGTAGTCGGCGATCGACGCGATCAGGTCGCGCCGCAGCTCCTCGAGCGTGTCGAAGTCGGAGACGCGCCGCGGCCGGAGCTTCCGCGCGAGCGCGAACTCCGTCCGCGCCGCGAGCCAGTTGGAGAAGTGGTTCCGCTGCGAGTGGAAGGCGATGCTCTCCGCCGGAGCCGTGCCGAGCTTCTCCTCCAGGCTCTTCATGTCGCGCGCTCGGCCGACCTCGGTGCCGTCCTCCATCCGGAAGATGAAGTCGCCGAAGGCGAAGTTCTCGACCATGAACGCGCGCAGGTCGGAGAGGAGCGTCTCGGAGTACTTGCGCAGGAAGGCGGCCCCCACGCGGGCGGCGCCCGCCGCGAACTCGGGGCGGCTCGACTGAAGGACGATCGGGAGGTCCTGGATCCGCTCCCGCGCCATGCGGGCGAGGTCGAACCCCGCCTCGCGGCTCGGCACCCCGCCGCGCGGGAACTCCACGTCGGAGATGAGGCCGAGGAGGTAGGGCTGGTAGCGGCTGAAGAGGCTCCACGCCTCCTCGAACGTCTTCGCGAGGATCAGTTTCGGCCGCGCGCGCGAGCGGACCAGGCGGTGCGAGGGGTTGATCGACTCCCCGATGAGCCGCTCCGACTGGCGGATCAGCTCCGTGTAGATCTCGGGGAGGAAGGACGAGTAGTAGCGGACGTTGTCCTCCACGACGAGCAGGACGCGGACGCCCAGCATGGCCGTGTCGTGCGCCACGTTCCGGCGGTCCTCGACGTACTTCACGATGGCGACCAGAACGCGCGCGTTCCCCTGCCAGAGGAAAAGCCCGTCGAGGTCGGAGAGGTCGTGCGTCGCCTCGAACTCCTTCCGCTCGTCGTTGTCGTAGGCCATGGCGACGACCGGGATGTCGAGCCCCGACCGCTTCACCTCGCGGGCGATCTCGGTGGCGTCGGCGTCGGAGGCGCGCAGCGTGGTGAGGATGAGGTTGAAGCGCCGCTCGGCCTTCGCGAGCGCGAGCGCCTCCGCGCCGCTGAAGACGTGGGTGAGCCCCGGCGTGTGGTGGAGCGAGAGCTCGAGGAACTCGCCGGCGATCAGCTCGTTCAGCCGCCCGTCCTCCTGGAGCGTGAACGAGTCGTAGAGGGAGGAGACCAGGAGGATGTCCTGGACCCGGAACGGCATCAGGTTCTGGAAGGCCTGAAAGGGATTCGAGACGTCGGGGATGGCCGCGGGATCGGGGGCGGTGCTCACGGGTGGATCATGCCATGGACGGGCGCCGGACGACAGTGCGGGCGGCGGGTCCAAACCCCCGCCGCCCGCCCGTACCGAAACGCGACCCGGGTGCTCCTTAGACGAGGCCCTGGTCGAGCATGGCGTTCGCGACCTTGAGGAAGCCGCCGATGTTCGCGCCGTTCAGGAGATTCCCCGGCGTCCCGTACTTCTCGGCGGTCTCGAAGCAGTTCTTGTGGATCGCGATCATGATCTTGTGCAGCCGGTCGTCGACCTCCTCGCGCGTCCAGGAGAGCCGCATGCTGTTCTGCGACATCTCGAGGCCCGACGTGGCCACGCCGCCCGCGTTCGCGGCCTTGGCCGGCCCGTAGAGGATCCCCGCGTCGAGATAGATCTGGATCGCCTCCAGCGTGCTCGGCATGTTCGCCCCTTCGGCGACCAGCGAGACGCCGTTCTTGATCATGTTCCCCGCGTCCTTCGCGTTGATCTCGTTCTGCGTCGCGCTCGGGAAGGCGCAGTCGGCCTTGACGTCCCAGAGCGGGTTGTAGCCGAGCCGCGCGTCGACGCTCGTGTACTTGGCGTTCTTGAACTTCTCCGTGTACTCCTTGATCCGGCCGCGGCGCACGTTCTTGAGATCGATGACCCACGCGAGCTTCTCGCGGTCGATCCCGTCGGCGTCGTAGATCATGCCGTCGGAGTCGGAGAGGGTGACCGGCTTGGCCTTGAGGTCGAGGAGCTTCTCCACGGTGTACTGGGAGACGTTGCCGCTCCCCGAGACGAGGCAGGTCTTGCCGGCCAGCGACGACTTCTGGGACTTCAGCATCTCGTCGGCGAAGTAGACGCAGCCGTACCCGGTGGCCTCGGGCCGGATCAAGGACCCGCCCCAGTTCAGCCCCTTCCCCGTGAGCACGCCGGTGAACTCGTTCGCGAGCCGCTTGTACTGGCCGTAGAGGAACCCGATCTCACGCCCGCCCACGCCGATGTCGCCGGCCGGGACGTCCGTGTCGGGACCGATGTGCCGCCACAGCTCGGTCATGAAGCTCTGGCAGAAGCGCATCACCTCGTTGTCGCTCTTCCCCTTCGGATCGAAGTCCGAGCCCCCCTTGCCGCCGCCCATCGGGAGCGTCGTGAGGGAGTTCTTGAAGACCTGCTCGAAGGCGAGGAACTTGAGGATGCCGAGGTTCACCGAGGGGTGGAAGCGCAGCCCGCCCTTGTAGGGGCCGATCGCGCTGTTCATCTCGATGCGGAAGCCGCGGTTCACCTGCACCTCGCCGCGGTCGTCCTGCCAGGGCACCCGGAACATGAGGACGCGCTCCGGCTCGGCGACACGCTCGAGGAGCTTGGCCGCGCGGTATTCCGGATGGCGCTCCAGCACCGGGATCAGCGACTCGAAGACCTCCTGCGAGGCCTGGTGGAATTCGGGCTCGGCCGGGTTCTTCGCCCGGATCGAGGCCATCACCTGCTGCACGTATTCACGCGCCGTGGTGGATTTCGAGGGGGTTCGTACGGCCACGTCCAAACCGCTCATGTACGGGCTCCTTTCGTGTGTACGGACGGCGTTTCCGTCCGAACGTTACAACCGAATTCGAATGGTTGCAGCATCATTGCAGCACGTGGATGTTCTTCTTCTCGCAGATCCGGTTGAGCTGTTCCGGCCACACGGTCACGCTCACCTCCCCCAGGTGCGCCTTCCGGAGGAGGAGCATCACGGTGCGGGACTGGCCGATACCCCCGCCGATCGAGAGCGGGATCTGGTCGTTCAGGATCGCCTGGTGGTACGGGAGCTTCAGGAAGTCGAGCTGCTTCGTGATCTCGAGCTGCTGGCGGAGGGTCTCCTTGGTGACCCGGACGCCCATCGACGAGAGCTCGTGGCGCCGCTTGGTGACCGGGTTCCAGACCAAGATGTCGCCGTTCAGCCCGTGCATCGGCTTCCCGTCGGCCGAGACGGTGGGGGTGACCCAGTCGTCGTAGTCCGCGGCGCGCATCTCGTGCGGGTATCCGTCCTTGAGGACCCAGCCGATTCCGATGATGAAGACGGCGGGGTGTTTCTGGAGGATCGCCGTCTCGCGCTGCTTCCGCGGCATGTCGGGGTACATGTCGAGGATCTCCTCCGCGTGGAGGAACGTCAGCTCCTCGGGGAGCTCGGCGTATCCGTCCGACTTGAGCCGCGGGAACTCCTCGCGGACGAACCGCTCGGCTCCCTTGATCACGCGCCAGATCCCCCGCACGGTCTCCTTCAGGAAGTCCAGGTTCCGCTGGTCGGCGCGGATGACCTTCTCCCAGTCCCACTGGTCGACGTAGGCGCTGTGATCGTGATCGAGGAAGTAGTCCTTCCGGACCGCCCGCATGTCGGTGCAGATCCCCTCGCCCGAGGCGCACTCGAACTGGCGCAGGGCGAGCCGCTTCCACTTCGTCGCGGCCTGCACCACCTGGGCGTGGATCCGCTCATCGAGCCCGAGCCCGCAGGGGAACTCGATCGGGGTGCGCGAGCCGTCTCGATCCAGATAGTCGTTGAGCCCGCTCTCGCGCGAGACGATCAGCGGGACCTCGACGTGGAACAGGTTCAGCTCCCGGCAGAGACCGTCCTCGATGTACCGCTTCAGGGCCGCGATCGCGTGCTGCGTCTCCTTGGGATCGAGGATCGACCGGTATCCGGTGGGCAGGATCCGGTCCACTTCTTCGTACGTGCTGATGCCGGGACCGGCGAGGTCCGCGACCTTGGTGGATGCCATTCATTGCCTCCTTGAAAGGGCGAGGGGCGGGCGCGTCAGATCAGCCTCCGCTTGCGGGCGGCCTGCTCCAGCTCCTCGCGGAACCGGGGATGGGCGATGTCGATGAGGGCGCGGGCGCGTTCGCGGAGCGATCGCCCGTGCAGATCCGCCACCCCGAACTCGGTGGCCACGAAGTGGACGTCGGCGCGCGAGGTCACGACACCGGCGCCCTCGTCCAGGTACGGCACGACGCGGGAGACCTCTCCGCCGCGGGCGGTCGAGTTGAGCGCGATGACCGCCTTCCCGCCGCGCGCGCGCGAGGCGCCCCGCATGAAGTCGACCTGCCCCCCGAACCCCGAGTAGGCGAGGTCCCCGATCGAGTCGGAGCAGACCTGCCCGGTCAGGTCGACTTGGATCGCCGAGTTGATCGCGACCATCCGCTCGTTCTGCGCGATCACGAACGGGTCGTTCACGTAGTCGCTCGGATGGAACTCGACGATCGGGTTGTTGTGGATGAAGTCGAAGAGCGGCCGCTCGCCGAGGACGAACGAGGCGACGATCTTCCCCGGATGGAGCGTCTTCCGCTCGTTGGTGACGATCCCCGCCTCCACCAGCTCGACCATGCCGTCGGAGAACATCTCCGTGTGCACGCCGAGGTGGCGGCGGTCACTCAGGTGGTGGAGCACGGCGTCGGGGATGCCGCCGATCCCGAGCTGGAGCGTGGCGCCGTC
>JBLMWD010000022.1:0-32647 GCA_050257045.1 Bacteroidota bacterium
TCCTTGTCGAAGGAGACCGCGAAGTTCATGACGCTGTCGGGCGCCGAGATCCCGGTGATCGAGATGCCGGTCCGGACGTTGCCGTAGGCCGCGGTCGAGGGCGTCGTGGTGGGCGTGAGCTTGTCGCGCCAGCCGGCGCGGAAGACGTCGTCGGGACTGCCGTCACTCACCGAGCTCGCCGGACCGTCGAGGTCCTCGATGCCGTTCGCCTCGACCAGGTCGACGCCCTTCCGATCACGGTTGCCCTCGACGACGTTGTCCGCGAGGCCGGCCGCGATCACCGACTCGTCGACGTGGTAGACAAGGATGCCCGAGCCGGTCCCATCGCCGGGGAGGTAGTAGTCCCACTCCGCCCCCTGGTAGTCGTCGACGTAGAAGTCGAACACGCCGTTGCCGTTCACGTCGTTGAAGTCGAACTTCCCGTTGCCGTTCAGGTCCTGGCGCCGGTTCTCGAGCAGAAGGTATTCGGTCTGGGTCATCGGGATCAGCGCCGCGCGCGGGAGGAAGTCGACCTGGCGCTCGAGCATCGAGATCGAGACCGGCTGGTCGGTGATGAACCGCGTGGGCGCGACGATCCCCAGGAAGACCTTGGACCAGACGCTCAACCCGGCTGGAGCAAAGCCGGCGAAGTTCCAGACTCCGGTCCCCATGATGTCCCAGGCGCCGAGCCCCTGCGAGTTGCCGCCCACGTCGCCGTTCGTGTCGTAGAGATCGGGGAGCCCGAGCTGGTGGCCGAACTCGTGGCAGATGACCCCGGTCATGCCGAACGTGTAGCTGTCCTGGCTCTCGGATTCGGGGAGCTCGACCGCCTCCTTCACGTAGTAGGTCTGCCCGCCCAGCATGTCGTTGGTCGGGATCCCGACTTTCCCCGCGCCCGTCGGGTCGGGGAGGACCGTCTTGAAGTCCTCCTGCGTCACGAAGGCGGACCAGATCTGCTGCGGGCTGTCGTTCCGCACGTCGGCCTCCTGCCCCTGGCCGGCGTGGAAGATGACGAGGCTCTGGTACTGGGAGAAGTCGACGGTGGAGTCGGCGAGCTGCACCAGGTCGCGCACGAGGAAGACGAGCCGCTCCTGGAAGCGGGCGTCGTCGCCGTAGTAGGCCATCGTGTGCGGGAGGGTGAAAACCGTGTCGAGGAGGGTCGGCGAGAGGGTGAGCGTCCCCTCCGTCTGCTGCTCCCAGTACTGCTTCTGGAAGAGAAGAAGGCGGTCGAAGTAGGCGGTCGAGGAATCGATCGGCGTGTCGCTGAAGGCGACCCGGATCGCGAGGACGTTCAGGGTCTGCTTTGCGCCGAGCGGCGCGCGCGCGACCTCTCCGGGGTGCCCCGGAGGCGGGATGATCAGCCGGTCACGCGAGAAGCCCTCGCGAGGTCCGGGCCCCGCCTTGTTCGGAACCGGCGGAACGGCATGGACGGCCCGGGCCTCGGAGGGCGCGAACGCGATGGCGAATGTGATGAAAACGAGGAGCGGGAGCGCGGTACGACGCACTGATGGAGTGTACCGGCCCCCGCCTCCGAGGGTCAACGACCCCGGTCGTTGCCGCGGCCGCGCCCGCCGTCGCCGCCACCGCGGTCGCCGCGGTCTCCGCCGCGGTCGCCGCGATCGTTTCCGCGGCTGCCCCGATCGCCGCCCCGGTCGCCGCCTCGATCGCCACCTCGGTCGCCGCCGCTGTCACGGCGCTCCCGGACCTGGCCGCGGTCGCCCGAGTTGTCGCGGCGCGCGTTGTCGCGCTCCTGGACGCGGGGGCGCTCCCGCTCGATCTGACGCTGGTCGTCGCGGCGCTGCTCCTGCGTCTGACGCTGGTCGTCGCGCCGCTGTTCCTGCATCTGACGGCGGTCGTTCTGGCGCTGGTCGCGCCACTGCTCCCAGGCCCGCCGGCGCGCGTCCTGGCTGTCGCGGACGTCGCCCCGGTCGCGGACATCGCCGCCGTCCCCGCGGTTGCGGACGTTGGGATCCCGCGCCGGATCGCGCCGCAGCACCTCGTCGCGACGGAAGATCCGCCCCTCGGGACGCGGGCGCGTGCGGAAGTTCTGGAATTCCGGCGGCGTGCGCCGTTGGATCATCTGCCGCCTCGACTGGAACTTGTCTCCGCTGTCCACGCGGAAGCGCTCGCGGAGCGTGGCGCGACCGTCCATGGAGGACCAGCGGTCCTTCCACTGGCGATAGCGCGACGGCGCCGTGGAGCGGACCATGTAGTAGTAGCGCGGGCGGAGGAGCGCCGAGCGGAGCGGCCGGTAGTGCGCCCACGTGGCGTCGATCCGGACGTCGAACACCGAGCAGACGTCGACGTAGGGGTCGTACCAGCCGTACGAGTGGCAGTCGGCGCAGACGTAGCGCGGGTACTCGACCCGGCGCTCGATGTAGAAGTACGTATCCGCCGTGGCGACGTCGTTCTCGCGGCCGCGTGGCACGATCTGGCGAACGACGCGGTCCATGCCGACGTACGGATCGCCGACGATCTGCCCGGACTCCCCGTAGTCGTCGTCCTCGTCATCCCCGTACTCGTCGGGTCCGCGCCCCGCGTTGTCCCCGTTCAGGTACCAGGGAAGGTTCCGGAACGGGAAGGGCGAGGCGATGGCCACCACGTACTCGATCCCGGCCGGTCCATCGGCCACGAGATCGTAGGGATCGTTCCGCGCCGGCACCTGGTAGGTGCGTCCTCCCTCCACGCGGTCGGGATCGCCCGGATCGTACGGATAGACGAGGTGGATGTACCCCTCGGTATCGATGTTGTAGATGAGGACGTAGGCGTCGTCGCTCGGACGGAAGAAGACGCGCATCGCCTCACCCTGACGGTAGACGCCGCCCTCATCCTTGTTCGTCCAGACGTCGATGTCGAGTCGAGGCGCCCGGGCGACGGGAACGACCTGGACCGAAGCTTCGATCTGGACCGCCGCGCGGGAAGTCGCCGGGACCGCCGCGGCCAGGAGGACCGCGGCGATCACCACGAACGGGCGGCGCGAGCGCGCTGCTCTCATGATTTCCTCGCCAGTTTCGGAGCGAGCTCCGGATTGTTCGGATCGATCTGATACGCCCAGTCGATCACGATGCTGCCCGTGGCCAGCGACTTGACCTCGAACTTGGCGTAGTGGTTGTCGCTGGTCAGGACGATGTAGCTATGTCCGGGAATCGCCTCCACGATGCCGTCCGCGGACCACCCCTGGGTCGCCGGCGGCCCGAAGTCGACGTCGATCAGGTCGACGAGGCCCGCGTCCTGGATCTTCACGCCGGTGCCCGCGTAGACGAGATTCCCGTTCGAGGCGTTGAACCAGATGTCGGCCGACGGGCTCGTCGAGGACACCCGTGCGAAGGCCGAGAAGTCCCATCCGGCGGTCGCGGGGGTCGTGTTGGCGTCGGTCAGCGTGACACCGAAGCCCTCGGGGCGCGGCGTGTCGAAGACGTTCTCGAAGCTCAGCTCCGCGCTCTCCACGCCACGCGTGTCGACGGCCGAGACCGCGTAGTAGTAGGTGGTGCCGTTCACGACGTTCGTGTCGTCGAAGGGCGGACGAACCGACGTTCCGATGAGGGCGAAGGTGCCCGTGGGCGCGCTGTTACGGTACACCTTGTAGTAGGCGATGTCGTTCTCCTGATTTTCTCTCCAGTAGATCGTGACCTTCTGGTCGCCGGTCACGCTGTAGACCCCTTCGACGTTGAAGGGCGGATTGTTCGTTCCGATCACATGATCTTCGTTGTTGCAGCCGGCCGCGAGAAGCGCGGCCAGGATGCCTGCCGCCAGGAACCACGTGCGAGTCACGAGCGCCTCCTGTTTCACGATGTATCGTCTGGAGCGAACCGCTGATCGCGGCGCTATTTGCCGCTCCGCGGAAGGGCATACGATATGCCATGGGGTGGGAGCGCCGTGGGAAGGCCGCAACGGTAGCCAAATATGCAACTTAGGCGGCGCCGGCTCGGGCGTGCCCTTTTGCCGGACGGAGTGCTGCGCGGAACAGTGTGACTGGGATGCGACAGAAGTGTGGCGGGGCAAACCGGGCAAAAAAATTGAGCCCCGGTCGTGCCAGCTCGTTTCGGGCTACATCACGTCCACCGAGGCCGGTGCTCGGTCTGGCGACTAGTCCATGGTCAAACGCTGGCTCGACCTAAGGGCTCTTTGGAGGTCCCCCCCTCCGAACACCAAGCAAATGCAGCCGTCGTGCCAGATTTGTCACAATCCACAGAACGCCATCCGATTACGTAAATACTTGTAGAACAAAGGGTTGGTTCCGATATTCGAAAGCGTCCGATCGGGACCGGAGAGACCCGAAAAGCGGCCTTTTTGAGGGTGTTTTGATATCCGAACAGAAGCGAAGGCACAAACATAAGCAGCTACTAATGTTGCGGGTATCAAAGTTGTTTATAACGAAACTTAAGCTCTTTGCCGGGTGGCGCCGCGCCGGTCGAGGTGGAAGAGCTTGATCTTCTGGAGGAGCGTCGGGTAGGAGAGGCTCAGCTCGCGCGCTGCCTGCACCTTGTTCCAAGCGTGCCGCTCGAGCGCCTGCGCGATCATCCGCCGCTCCACCTTCGCGACCTCGGAGCGGAGCGTCGCCGGGCCTTCGGTCACGTCGTCTTCCTTGCGCAGGATCTCCCGCGGGACGAGCCGGAGCGAGAGGGTCTCGCCCTCGTTCGCCATCACGACCATCCGCTTCACGACCTTTTCCAGCTCGCGGACGTTCCCGCGCCACGGGAGCGAGGAGAACGTGCGGATCAGGTCGAGGTCGACGCCCGCGACCTGCTTCGACATCTCCATGGAGAAGCGGCGGACATAGTGCTCGACGAGAAGCGGGATGTCCTCCGGGCGCTCGCGCAACGGCGGCACGCGGAAGCAGATGTCGTTGAGCCGGTAGTAGAGGTCTTCCAGGAACTCGCCACGCGCGATCCGGGCGCGGAGGTTCACGTTGGTCGCGCAGATCACGCGGACGTCGACCTTGGTCGGACGGTTCCCGCCGACCGGCCGGACCTCGCGGTTGTCGAGTACTTGTAAGAGCTTCCCCTGGATCGTGATCGTGGTCTTGTCGACCTCGTCGAGGAAGAGCGTGCCGCCGTTCGCCTCGACGAAGAGGCCGGCCTTGTCGCGCACGGCGCCGGTGAAGGCGCCCTGCACGTGTCCGAAGAGCTCGCTCTCGAGGAGCTGCTCGGGGAGCGCCGCGCAGTTCACCTGGATCAGCGGCTTGTTCGTGCGGGCGCTGGAGCCATGGATGGCGCGGGCGAGAAGCCCCTTGCCGCTCCCCGTCTCGCCTTCGATCAGGATGGTGGCGTCGGTCGGCCCGACCCGTTCGAGGAGCGAGAGGATCTCGAGGAGGTCGGGGCTCCGGGTCACGATGCCGTGGTCGTTGGCCGATCCGAGCAGCCGGCCGCGGAGCGCGCTGTTCTCCGTCGCGAGGCGCTGCCGCTGCAGCTCGAGGATCGCCACGGCGACGTGGTTCGCGAGTACGGCGATGAGATTGATCTCGCGCTGCTTGAAGGGCCCGAGCGGCTCCTCCGAACGGTCGAGGTAGAGATAGCCCGGCAGACCCGAGGGCAACGAGAGCGGAACCACGGCGACCGTGGTGCGCGTTCCGATATGGAAGGCGGCCGGGAGATCGCGGAAGCGCTCGTCCGAGCCGGCGCGGCTCGTCACGATCGGAGCCGAGGCGAGGCGGGCCGGGCCGATGCGGCGCTCCAGCTCGCGAATCAGGTCCTGTCCGAGCCGGTTCGCGAGGCCGACCGTCGCGACGGCCTCGATGCCCCCCTGCGCGGCGGGCGCGGCGACCACGGCGCGGCTTGCGCATGCGCGGCGCGCCACGATCGAGACGACCTCATGCAGCGCCCCTTCGGCGTCGCCGCCGCGGAGGGCCGCGCGGATCTCGTCGAAGGCGGCGAACTCGTTGCTCTGCGGCGACGCCCCTTCGATGAGGCCCTGCTCCACCTCGGCGCGGAAGGCATCCAGCTCGCGGGCGAGCTCCGGGTCCTCTTCGCGCGTGAGGAGCGACGTGGCGTGATCGACGTGGATCACCGCCTCGTCCATGAGTCCGCGGAGGAGCTCGCTCCGTCCCAGCTCGAGGAGGGCTCGGGCGGTGTGGACCGGAAGGGCGAGACTCTCGAACCCGGCGGCCGCGCGCCGCAGGGAGGCGATCGACTCGTCGATGACGCCGCGAGCGCGGCCCTTGCGGCCGCGCTTCCGCCAGACGATCCCGACCGCGTAGTTCAGCTTCGCGAGCTCGTAGCGCTTGCCGATCCCGGAGAGGATGCGCGTGGCCTCGTCGATGTAGCCGCGCGATTCTTCCCACTCGCCGGTCTCCGCCGCGCGGAGCCCCAGGAGCCGGAGCGAGCAGGCTTCCTCGATGCGGTCGCCGAGCCGGCGAGCGATCGCGAGCGCTCGCTCGCCGCTGCGCCGGGCTGGATCCAGCTCGCCCATCCGGAGCTGCGCGTCGCCGATCCGGCGCCAGAGCTCGACCTGGAGGTCGGACTCGGGAGCGAGCTGGTCGGCGAGGGCGAGGCCCGTGTCGTACTCGACGCGCGCCTCGGCGAAGCGGCCGAGGTCGGCGAGCCAGTCGCCGAGCGCCTCGCGCGCGAGCACCACCTCGCGCAGGCAAGCGCGCTCGGTCGCGAGCGCGAGCGCCTCGCGGATCAGGCTCTCCGAGCCGGCGTAGTCGCGACGCTTGCGGCGAAGGATGCCGAGGCAGTTCAGCGAGCGCGCCTTTCCGGGTGCGAATCCGGTCTCCGTGTAGATCTGGAGGGCGCGGCGGTAGTGCTCCTCGGCGAGGTCCCACTCGCCCATCTTCTCGTGCACGATTCCGAGGTTGTGCAGGTACGTGCCCGAGTCCTGATAGAGGCCCGCTCGCTCGGCGATCCGGAGCGCCTGCTCGAGGAAGCGGGCCGCTTCCTTGAACCGGCACTGGTTCTTGTGCACGAGGGCGAGGCTGTTGTAGGCGGAGGCCATGCCGGCCTGGAAGTCGGCGCGGCGGTAGGTGGCGATCGCGCTCTCGAAGTAGTCGCGCGACGAGGACCAGCTCCCCGTCCGGAGCGCGATCCAGCCGAGCGTCATCTCGGATCGGCCGATGTCGAAATTCAGCGTGGTCTCGCGGAGGAGCCGGTAGGCGAGCGTCGCCGAGCGCTGCGCGGCGCGATACCGTCCGCGATCGAAGAGGAGAATGCCGAGACTTCCGGCGAGGCGTCCGATCTGCTCGGGCGTTACGTGGGGGCGGAGTCGGTGATGCAGGTCGTGGAGCGCGTCCACCGCCTCGTCGAGATCGCCCCGGTACCGGAGGCAATCGACGATCCGCGCGCCCAGGCGGAACAGCAGGTCGTGGTCGGCCGTGCCGTTCTTCTTCGCCTCCGCGTCGAGCGCGCGGCGGTAGTACTCGAGCGCCACGGCGTAGTTGTCCGCGGCGAAGTAGAGATCGCCGAGCTCCTGGGCGCGGTGCTCTTCACCCGCCGAAGGCGATACCGCCTCCGCCTCGTCGGGTGTGAAGCCGACGCCCCTGATGTTCGGGCGGTCCTTGGGTACTAATCCGTCCATTCCGGCCCTCTGCCCACAGCTAGGGGACCGGGAGGCAAGCTCCGGAGATCAGGCGCGCGCCGCGGATCACGCGGCGCGCGCGATCCCATCTACCAGAGCCAGCGCCACCCGTATCCCAGACGCAGCGCCGTCAGGTAGGCCTTCCAGATGCTCAGCGGCGTCGTCACACGAGCCTTCCGCACCGTGATGCTGGGGGCCACACCGTTGCTCGGGTCCACCGTTGTCGTCGGCGCAACAATTGCCGACGTCGTCGTGCCCTTCACAACCGAGCCATCTCCGTCTCCGGGCAGGGGTCCGAACGTGGGATCCCAGGGGATCGGTTTGGCCAGTGTGGTCTGCGGAACAGCGGTTGCAACGATCGCGAGCGAGCACAGGAGGAGGCCTAACAGCAAAAAGCGTCGTGGAACCCGGATCCTCATGCCTGCTCCCAGTGCGAGCGACCTCCGGCGTAACAGTCGCTCCACTTGTAACGGCACTTCGCCGGCCGGCGTCGAGCGGTCGGAAGCGTGACCGACCGCGTTGAGGGACGTTCCGAGGTGGAACGGACACCCGACAACGAACACTGCCGCTTGTAAGGAATAATAGGTTCGGTAGTTGAAGGCGTCAAGGAGAAATGGCTGCTTCGAGCCGTATTAAACGGTTTGACGGCCCCGATTCCGGAGTCTGCGGGCCTCGCTGAGCACGAGGCCGTACCGGAGACCGCGGGTGGAAACCGTGATCCCGGCCACGGGGAACCGGTTCACGAACTCCGAGAGGATGACTGCCCCGGCCGGGATGATGTCGGCGCGGCCCCGGCTCACGCCGGCGAGGTCGCGCCGGTGGGCCAGGGGGATGGAGCAGAGCTGCTTCTCGATCGCGGCGATCCGGTCGCGGGAAAGGAGGTGGTTCTCGATCCGGGTCGGATCGTATTTGGTGAGATTGAGATCCAGCGCTCCGAAGGCCGTCACAGTGCCGCCGACGCCGACCGCGCGGTCGATCTCCTCGCTGCCGAAATCGGCGAGCTTCTCCTGGAAGACCTCCTGGACGAAGGAGCGCACGATCCCCAGCTCGTCGTCCGTGGGAGGATCGCTCCGGACGAACCGCTCGGTCAGCCGGACGCATCCGAGCTCGAGGCTGATCACCTGGTTCCCCTCCTGCCCCTCGCCGAAGATGATCTCCGTGCTCCCGCCGCCGATGTCGACCACGACGGAGCGGCGCGGGCGCGGGTTCAGGCCGGAAAGAACCGCGAGGAAGACGAGGCGCGCCTCCTCCTCGCCGGTAAGGATTTCGACGGGATAGCCGATCCGATCCGAGTAGCGCGCGGCCACGTCGGGCCCGTTCCGCGCGACGCGGAGCGCGTTCGTGGCGGCGACGCGGATCGTGCTCGCGCCGCTGTACTCGGCTTCGTGGACGAAGCGCTCGAGGCACTCCAGGGTGCGGGCGGCGGCCGTTTCGTCGATGAGACCGGTGCGGTCGAGGCCCTCGCCGAGACGGGATATCTCGCCCATCCGGTGGGATGTACGCAGGCGCTCGTCGTCGTCCACGTCCGCGACGAGCAGACGCACCGAATTCGTGCCGATGTCGACCGCGCCGATTCTCATCGGGCGCGAGGAAGCCAATTTCCCATCCGGGCGCGCTTCAACAACGCCTGCCCTCCGAGCGGTTGACTATGGGAGTGCACGAACACTACCATAACGAAACATGACTGTAAAGACGGAAACCATTATCAGACCGCGAACTATGCGGGGCCCGACGTCCCCTGCCCAACCCGACGACATCCTTGGTTCGGGATCCGAGGAGCTCGCGCGGCTCGCCCTTTCGATGGGCCAGGCTGCCTATCGGGGGCGCCAGCTCGCCGAATGGATCCACCGGCGGGGGGTCCTCGATCCCGCGGCCATGACGAACCTTCCCGCCGCGTTCCGCGAGGAGCTGCGGAGTGCCGGCGCCGCGGGCTCGCTCGGGACTCTCGCGGAGATCGGCCGGACGGAGACGCCCGACCGGAAGACCCGGAAGGTCGCCTTCGCGCTCGCCGGGGGCGGCGTGATCGAGTCGGTCTACATGTCGACGCCGACCCGGTTCACGTTCTGCCTCTCCTCGCAGCACGGCTGCGGATTCTCGTGCCGCTTCTGCGCCACGGGCCGGATGGGCCGCGGGCGGAACCTGGCCCCCGGAGAGATCGTGGAGCAGGCGCTCCGGCTCCGGCGGGAGCTTCCCGTAGGCGCCGACGAGTACAACATCGTCTTGATGGGAATGGGCGAGCCGCTCGAAAACTATGACGCCGTGCTCCGCGCGCTCGGTCTGATCTCCGATCCCGCGCTCGGAGCCGTCCCGCCCAAGCGGATCACGATCTCCACCGTCGGCCTCGTCCCCCAGATCTACCGGCTCGCGGACGAGGCGCCGCGCTACCGCCTCGCGGTCTCGCTCCACGCGGCGACCGACGAGCTTCGCTCCAAGCTGATGCCGGTGAACCGGACGTTCCCCCTCCAGCCGCTGATGCAGGCGGTCCGCCATCACGTGGCGAAGACCGGCCGGCGCGTCACGTTCGAGTACATCCTGATCGAGGAGCTGAACGACTCGGTCGCGCACGCGGCGAAGCTCGTGAAGCTGGTCGCGCAGCTCTCCTGCAAGATCAACCTGATCCCCTACAATCCGATCGGCCCGGGAAAGTTCAAGCGCCCCGCTCCCGAGCGGATCGAGCGCTTCGCCGAATACCTGCGACCCCGCGTGCCCGCGGTCACGGTGCGCTACAGCCAGGGGGTGGAGATCGGGGCCGCGTGCGGCCAGCTCGCCGGGATCGCGGAGGGCGACGCGCGAGGCCGGTAGCGCGCCCGCCATGTTCGGCACCCTCCGCCGCAAGCTCCTCGCCCTCTTCTTCCTCGTCGCGCTCATCCCGTCGCTCGGCCTCACGCTCTTCGTGACGCAGTACCTCGCGAAGAGCCTCGCCGCGCTCCGGAATCCCGAGACCGAGCGCGCGCTCACCCAGTCCCTCGAGGTGATCCGGCAGGGCATCGAGCGGCTCGGGAGCGACGCGCAGCACCACGCCACCGTGATGTCGCAGGAGGACGCGGCCACGAGCCTCCTCGCGGGGGGGAAGATTCCCGAGGTGGAGCGCTGGCTCCGCGACGAGGCGCGCGAGCGCGGCCTCGACTACGTGGTCCTCTACCGGACCTCGGCGAAACCGGCGCGGCTCTTCGGCGCGCGCTTCGGGCCCCGGATCACGATCCCCGAGCCCGAGGGGCCCTCGCTCCTCGCCGCGCTGAACGAAGGAGGGCTCGTCTCGGGAGGCGAGGTGCCGCGCCAGGTGAGCGGCGTCGCCGCGTTCGGGAAGGACTACCTGATCCTCGCCGGATACCAGCTCGACCCCGAGATCTCTTCCGAGATCGAGGCGCTCCAGAAGAACCTCACGATGTACAAGCGGCTCGGCGTCTACACCTGGCTCTCCGAGCGGAGCCTCTGGGTCTTCGCCACGATCTGGTCGCTCGTGCTCGGCGGGATCAGCTTCCTCCTCGCCGTGCTCGTCTCGCGGAGCATCGCGAAGCCGATCGTGGCGCTCGAGAGCGCCATGGAGCGGGTTTCGGCCGGCGACCTGGCGCATCGCGTCGCTCCCGCCGGCACGCGCGAGACGCGCTACCTCGGGAACGCCTTCAACCGGATGGTCGAGGAGGTCCAGTCCTCGCGGCGCGCGCTCCTCCGCGCGGAACGGCTCGCGGCGTGGCGGGAAGTGGCGCGCGCGGTGGCGCACGAGATCCGGAATCCGCTCACGCCGATCCAGTTCGCGCTCCAGCGCCTCCAGGACGAGGCTCGTCGCGGCGAGGGGCCGCGCTCCGAGGTGGTCGCCGAGAGCGCCGACTCGATCCTCCGCGAGGTGCGCTCGCTCCAGGAGTTCGTCACGGCCTTCTCGGCGGTGGCGCAGCTCCCCGAGCCCAAGCCCGCGCCGTGCGACCTCTCCGCCCTCGTCGAGGACGTCGCGCGGCTCTATCGCGGCTCCTCTCCCGTGGAATTCCGCGTTGAGGTGGAGCGGCCGGTTCCGTTAGCTTGGGCCGATTCCGGCCAGATCCAGCGCGTGCTCGTGAACCTCATCAAGAACGCGATCGAGGCGATGGGGCCCGAAGGAGCGGTCACCCTCCGCGTGCGCCGCGACGGCGCGGCCGACGCGAGCGCTCCGGCCGCGGCCCCGTGCGTGATCCTCGAGGTGGAGGACACGGGCCCCGGCATGGACCCGGCCACGCTCGAGCGCGCGGCCCATCCGGGCTTCACCACGAAATCGAGCGGAAGCGGATTGGGGCTCACGTTGGTCCAGCGGATCGTGGAGCAGCACGGCGGTCGCTTCGAGCTCGACTCGAGCCCGGGCGTCGGCACGCGCGCCGTGATCGTGATCCCCTCCACTCCGGAGGGGGAGCGCGCCGAGGGAGGCGCCGCGTGAGCGCGGGACGGCTTCGCGTGCTCGTCGTGGACGACGAGCCTTCGGTGCTCCTCGAGACCTCAGCGAGCCTCCGCCGGGGCTATGAGGTGCTCACCGCCTCGCGCGCCGAGGAGGCCGAGAAGCTCCTCGCCGACCAGCGCGTCGACCTCATCCTCACCGACCTCCGCCTTCCCGGGAAGGACGGCATCGCCCTCCTCGAGAGCGTGAAGGCCTCCTGCCCCGACGTCCCCGTGGTGCTCATGTCGGGGCACGGAACCATCGAGGAGGCGGTCAAGGCGATCCGGCTCGGCGCCGCCGACTTCGTCGAGAAGCCGTTCGGGCCCGAGCGCCTCCAGGTCACGGTCGAGCGCGCGCTCGAGCTGAAGGCGCTCCAGCGCGAGAACGAGCGTCTCCGCTCGATCGCCGGCGCCGCCGACGAGATGGTCGGGAAGAGCCGCGCCCTGGAGCAGATCCGCGCCGAGATCGCCAAGGTCGCGAAGAGCGACGCCAAGGTGCTCATCAGCGGGGAGAGCGGCACCGGGAAGGAGCTGGTCGCGCGCGCCATCCACCGGATCTCCGCGCGGGCGCGCGGCCCGTTCGAGAAGCTGAACTGCGCTGCGCTCCCCAAGGATCTCGTCGAGAGCGAGCTCTTCGGCTACGAAAAGGGGGCCTTCACGGGAGCCGTGCAGATGAAACGCGGGCGGCTCGAGGCGGCCGACCTCGGCACCCTCTTCCTCGACGAGGTCGGCGACATGAGCCTCGACACGCAGGCCAAGTTCCTCCGCGCGATCGAGACCGGCGAGATCGAGCGCCTCGGCGGAACGAAGACGATCGCCGTCGACGCGCGCATCCTCGCCGCCACGAACAAGGACCTCCCGGACGAGATCCAGGCCGGTCGCTTCCGCGAGGACCTCTACTACCGGCTGAACGTCGTGCCGATCCACATCCCGCCGCTCCGCGCGCGGCGCGAGGACGTGCCGCTCCTCGTCGCCCACTTCGTCCACCGGCTGGGCGCCGACCATCCGCGCGGGGCGCGCAGCGTGACGCCGGAGGCGATGGAGCGCCTCGCCGCGTACGCATGGCCCGGGAACATCCGCGAGCTGAAGAACCTGATCGAGCGGCTCCTCATCATGACCGACGGCGACGCGATCGAGCGGGCCGACGTCGAGGACGCGCTCCCCGCCGGCGGCGGGGACGAGCCGCCGAGCGAGATCCGCGCGGCGCGCGACAAGGCGGAGCGCGACACGATCCTCGCCATGCTGCGCGACTGCCAGTGGAACGTGAGCGAAGCCTCCCGCCGCCTCGGGATGGACCGCGGCTATCTCCACCGGAAGATCAAGCGCTATGGACTCTCGCGCGACGGCGCCACGTAGCGCCGGCGCCGGCCTCGCGGCACGGCTCCGGACGGGACCCTTCGCGAGGCTTCTTCTCGCGTCGCCCCTCCTCGCGGGACTCGTTTTTCCCCACCTCGGCTGGGCCGCCGCCGACAGCCTCGCCGCGCGCACGCCGGTGCCGCGCGCGCCGGCCGGATGGGAGACGCTCGCGACGGGGCTCCCCGAGGAGGCGCGGCTCCGGTTCGTGCCGGGCTTCCGCTACGACCGCGTCGACGGCGCCACGCCGATCGCGGGCGCCGCCGTCCAGAGCGACCGGAACCCCGCCCCCTTCGTCTACGCGAACGCGAGCTACGCGACCGGACGCGACCGCTTCCTCGGCGCGGCCGGCTTCGAGCTCCCGATCGGCGATCCGACGTTCCTCCGCGTGGGCGCCGACGGGTACCGGCGGACCGCCACCGAGGACGCCTGGATCGTCGGCGACATCGAGAACACGCTCTTCGCGCTGGTCGCGCGCACCGACTACCGCGACTGGTACGAGGCGACCGGCGGCGACGGGCACGTCGTCTTCGAGCCGGGGCGCGACCTCGCGATCGGCGCCGCCGTGCAGATCGAGGACGAGGCGTCGCTCCCGACCAAGGTCCGCTTCTCCCTCTTCGGAGCGCACGACCGCTTCCGGTCGAACCCGCCGATCGAGCCGGGCGATCTCGGCCTCCTCACGGTGACGCTCCGCGCCGGGCCGCTCCGGATGCCGGTCGGGGGCGGAACGCTCGGAACCGTGACCTGGGAGCGCGCGGGCGGCGTCCTCGGCCGCGACTTCGACTACTCGCGCCTGCGCGCCGAGGCGCGGACCCTCCACCGCTTCTCGCGCCGGATGCTCCTCCGCGCCCGCGCGATCGGTGCCACCACCCGCGAGGGGCGGCTGCCGTCGCAGAAGGTCTGGCACGTGGGCGGCATCGGGACGCTCCGCGGCTACGACTACAAGGCCTTCTCCGGGGACCAGCTCCTCCTCGCCAACGCGGAGTGGCTCGTACGCGTGCGGAAGCAGTTCTTCCCGTTCGCCTTCCTCGACTGGGGAACCGCGTGGTTCGGGAAGGAGAATCTCGCCCGCCAGCGCCCGGGATTCGACGGCGGCGTCGGATTCCGCGTCGGCGAGAACGGGCTCTCCCTCACGCTCGCGCGGGACCTCCGGCGCTCCGGGGCGCCGTTCCACGTCGGCGTGCGGATCGGCGGAAGCTACTGAGTGCCCTCATGGCGCGACCGTTCGCCCCCTCCACCCGTTCGCTTTCGGCCGCTGGACTCCTTCTCGTCGCTGCGCTCCTCGCATCGCCCGCCCGCGCCGACAACGCCCTCGGGCTCGAGGTCGACACCGTCGAGACCGCGTCGGGCGCGGTCACGGTCTCCTATCGGGTCGAGCGCCCGTTCACGCCGCGCCTCGAGGAGACGCTCTACGACGGCATGCCGGCCACGATCACGTTCGAGGTCGGGCTCTGGAAGGATCGCGCGCTCTGGTTCGACAAGCTGATCGTGGCGATGAAGAGCGAGCACCGGGTCGTCTACGATCCCTGGCGCGAGACCTTCCGCGTGCGCTCGGAAGGGATTCGGCGCGAGCGGTCGTTCGCGAGCCTCGATTCGCTCGTGGCCAGTCTCTTCGCGGCGCGCCGGCTCCCGGTCTCCACGCTGACCGCGCTCGAGCCGGACGCCTCGTACTACGTGAGCGTGCGCGTGCACATCCGCCCGGTCACGGAGGAGGACCTCGGGGAGATCGAGGACTGGCTCGCGGGAGACGTGAAGGAGCCGGAGGGACAGAGCCGGGGACTTCCGCGCTACCTCTTCGGGATCACGGCGAATCTCACGGGACTCGGGGACCGGACCGCGCTCGCGCGGAGCGCCGATTTCACGCCGGCGCGGCGGATGGCCGCCGCGTCCGGTCTGAAGGAGCCATGATGCCCGGGCGCGCACCCTCGACGCGCGCCCGGGCCGTCCGCAGCTACGGTGCGTCCGAAGTGCCGCCGTCCGGCTTCGCGGGAGGCGGCTCGGTCTGCGCCGCCGGGGACGCCGGCGACGGCGGCGCCGCTGTATCCACGGGCCCGCCGCTCTCGACCGAGACCTTCGTCCGGCCCCAGTTGTACGAGCGCCATCCCGGACCCGATCCGCGGGTCACGCTCAGCCAGATCGCGCCGAGGCCGGCCATGGTCAGGATGAACGCGAGGGCGCGCGCCGCGAACCCGAAGGCCATCGCGAGCGGGGAGAGGAGCATCACGCCCGCGAGGTTCATGAGGTGTCCCAGGAGCCCGAGCGCGGCGATCAGCACGATCCCGACGCCGATCGCGTAGAGCGGCGAGCGGTCGCGACCGCGCTCGCCCAGCACGCGCTGCCCCAGGTAGAGGGCGCCGTTCAGGTATCCCAGGAAGACCAGGAAGACGACGCCGATCAGAAGCCCCACGATCGCGAGCACCAGCGCGATCACGAGCAGGATCGCGACGGGGATGCCGATGATCGTGATGCAGAGGATCACGATCGCGATCACGGCGAGGATCACGAGCGCCACGATCGAGACGGGGAGCGCCACCACCAGGATCGCCATGGTGAGGAGTCCCCAGAGGAACGACTTCCCGAACTGCTCGCGCACCTTCGCCGCGGCGCGCAGGATCCCATCCTTCCAGAGGAGGAGCGCGACCCACGCAAAGAAGAGGGTGAGCAGGAGCTTCACGATCGTGCTCACGAGCCACGCGCCGAGGCTCATGGCGCCCACCATGCCGAGCATCGGGAGCATCCCGCCGCTCCGCCAGAAGCGCATGGTGCCGATCGAGACGTTGCTCCCGGCCACCGAGGCGCTGTCGCTGGTCGAGACGCCGCCGCCGAGGCTGACCGCGTCTCCCTCGATCACGCCGTGGCCCTTCACCTCGACGGTTCCGCCGACCGCGGTCACGTCGCCCTTCACCCGGCCGAGCACGGTGACGTTGCCGCCGATCGCGACGACGCCTCCCTCGATCGTCTTGTCCGCGGGGATCGTGATGTCCTCGCCGAACCGGACGAGGTCGTTCTCTCCCTGATCGCTCACGTCCGGCGGCTGCGGCACGTCGGGCGCCTCGGGAACGTCCGGAGCTTTCGGAACGTCGGGAAGCGGCGGCGGCGCGGGCCGCGCGCCGTGCCGTCCGGCCGATTTCTCCGTGACGCGCACGTTGAAGCCGGAGTTGTCCGACGCCGCCGTGTCCGGGGCGGTGCGTGCGGACCGCGGAGGCGCGGCCAGACCCGCGGCCGGAACCAGGCTCGCCAGGATCAGGAGAACGATCGTGATCGGCGCGAGCGAATGGATGCGGCGCGGAGTGCAAAGGCTCGATGCAGTCCGCGCCCCAGAATCAGAGCGCCAGGCACGCATGGCCGATACCCCTTTCGTGGCTGCGGGAAGGCCGCAGGATCCAGTAGATCGCGACCCCCAGGGTGAGAAGGAACGCGCCGGCGATCTGGACGTCCGCCGACTGGAGCACGACGAGCGCGGCGCGCGGGATCGGGGCGAGCGCGTGGAACGCCAGCCAGACCTGCCGCGCGAACGGACCATAGAACGTGACCTCGGCCGCGGCCTGCTTCGGAAGCACGACGATGAAGTCGACCGCCGCCGTAAGCCACCGCGAGAAGGCGGTGCCGGCGCCGGGCAGACCGAAGTGCGCGGCGAGCCGCGGGTAGACGGCGATGAGCCCGATCGTGAGAGCGAACGAGGCGGCGACGGCGCCCGTGGCCCAGCGCCAGGCGAGCACGCGCACGCGGGCGGGGCGCGTCACGGCGCGCACCACGCGCTCCTCGAGCCACGCCGGCGCCTCGATCGACGGGAGTCGGCGGGCGTGCTCGGCGATCCGGCGGTGGGCGAGGAGGCGCGCGCGGCATCCCGCGCACGACTCGACGTGGCTCAGGATCGCCCGGGCCACCGCCGGATGGATCTCGCCGTCGACGAGAGCGGTCAGCTCGCTCCGGCAGGCGGCGCAGGTCAGGTTGGTCTTCACGGCTTCGTTCCTCGTCCTGGTTCTCGGGCGGTCAGCTTCCGCCTCAGGTTCTCGTGCGCCCGGTGCAGCCGCACCTTCACGGTCCCGAGCGGGATTCCCAGCGTCTGCGCGATCTCCTCGTAGGAGAACTCCTCGCGATAGCGGAGGTGGAGGATCGCCCGGTAGTGCTCGGGCAGCTCGTCCACCAGGGCCTGGAACCGCTCGTCGGCCCACTCCACCCGGAGCCCTTCCTCGGGCCCCGGCCCAGGGTCCACCGCCTCGATCGCCGGCCCGTCCTCGTCCGACAGGTCCTCGAGCGCGATCGGCCGGCGCTTGCGCCGGCGGATCAGATCGAGCGCCAGGTTCGACGCGATCTTGAAGAGCCAGGAGCGGAGCGGACGCTCGGGATCGTAGGTGTGGAGGGACCGGAGCACCCGGATGAAGGTCTCCTGCGCCACCTCCGCCGCGTCGTCCGCGTTCCCCGTGATGCGCCAGGCCAGGTTCACGACCGGGGCCTGGTAGGCCCGGACCAGCTCGCGGTAGGCCCGTTCGTCCCGGGCCAGGCACCGCCGGACCAGCTCCCGCTCATCGGGCGCCACTAGCTTCGGCTCATCCGCGGGACCGTCACGTTTCCTACGTAGACCGACGCGGCCAAGTTTCGTCGAAACAGGGTCATCGGGGATTCCGGAGGCCCGCTTCGGACGGCGGGAAGCCCGGCCGCGGACCGTAGGCGCCGCCTCGAAGGGGCGTCAAGGCTTTTCCCTTGAACGGCCGGCCCGGACGGCCTAGCGTTCGGACGCCATGACCGAGATCGAATCGGTATTTGCCCGCGAAATCCTCGACTCCCGGGGTCAGCCGACCGTGGAGGTCGAAGTGGCGCTCACGGGCGGAGCCGTCGGCCGCGCCGCCGTGCCCTCGGGCGCATCGACCGGCTCCCGGGAGGCGCTCGAGCTCCGGGACGGAGACCCCAAGCGCTACCTGGGCAAGGGAGTCTCCCGCGCCGTCCTCAACGTGAACGAGACGATCGCCCCGCACATCGTGGGCGAGGACGCCTCGGATCAGGCCGGCGTCGACGGCATCCTGATCGAGCTCGACGGAACGCCCTTCAAGAAGAACCTCGGGGCGAACGCGATCCTCGGGGTCTCGCTCGCCTGTGCCAAGGCGGCCGCCGACGCCCACTTCCTGCCGTTCTACCGCTACCTGGGCGGCGCCGGCGCCCGCACGCTGCCGGTTCCCCTCATGAACGTGATCAACGGCGGCGCCCACGCGGACAACAACCTCGACATCCAGGAGTTCATGATCGTCCCGCTCGGCGCCCCCTCGTTTCGCGAGGCGCTCCGGTACGGCTCCGAGGTCTTTCACACGCTGAAGAAGCTGTTGAAGGAGAAAGGGCTCGTCACGGCGGTCGGCGACGAGGGGGGCTTCGCGCCCAACTTGAAGAGCAACGCGGAGGCGCTCGACCTCCTCGTCGGCGCGATCGAGAAGGCGGGCTATCGCCCTGGCGCCGACGTGGCGCTCGCGCTCGACGTGGCCGCCTCGGAGCTTTTCGAGAACGGGACGTACGCGCTCGACGGCCGCCGCGGAATCGACGCGGCCGGCATGATCGCCTACTACAAGGGTCTCGCCGGGCGATATCCCATCGTGTCGATCGAGGACGGGCTCGCCGAGGGGGACTGGGACGGCTGGAAGCGGCTCACCGAGGAGATGGGCGAGGAGATCCAGCTCGTCGGCGACGACATCTTCGTGACGAATCCGGCGATCCTCCGCCGCGGCATCGACGAAGGGGTCACGAACTCCATCCTGATCAAGCTGAACCAGATCGGGACCGTGACCGAGACGCTCGAGGCGATCGGCATGGCCACCCGGGCGGCGTTCACCACCGTGATCTCGCACCGTTCGGGCGAGACCGAGGACGCGTCGATCGCCGACCTCGCCGTCGCGGTGAACGCGGGCCAGATCAAGACCGGCTCCCTCTCCCGGAGCGACCGGATCGCGAAGTACAACCAGCTCCTCCGCATCGAAGAGCAGCTCGCCGACGCGGCGCGCTATCCCGGCGCCGAGGCGTTCCGCGGAGCCGCTGCGGCGCGGCTCAGCGGGAAGTCGCCGGCGGCGCGCGCGGGCGCGCGGACCGCGGCCGGCGCGGGCGCGCGCGGCTAGATGCTCCGCTCTCCCTATCAGAGCCCCGACGGACCGCCGCGCGAGCGCGGCCGGAAGTTCCTCCGCCTCCCGCCTCCCGAGAGCCGCCGAAAGCATCGCGGCCTCTGGATCGGCGCGCTCCTCGTGCTCGGGTACCTCCTCTGGTCGTTCATCGGGAGCGACACGGGGGTGATCCGGACGGCGGCGCTGAAGCGCGAGACCGAGGACCTCCGGCGGCGCAAGGTGGAGCTGACCGCGCGCGCCGAGGCGCTCGAGGCGCGGCGGAAGGAGCAGGCCAAGGATCCGCTCCTCGAGGAGCGCGTCGCCCGCGAGCAGTTCCACCTCGTCAAGAAGGGCGAGATCGTCTACCGCTACAAGGACTCCGAAGCCGACTCCTCGCGTTGACCCATGAACCGCGCCGTCAGGCGCGGAAGCGGCGAGCGCGATCCCATCACGTACCCTCGGAATCCCTGTATCCCTTCCCGCCTTTCTCCGGATCGAGGCGCATCGCCGCGATGATCGCGCGGAAGCGCGGCTCCCCTCGGAGCGCGTCGAACCGCGGCGACACGTTGAGCCAGATCATCGCCCGGTCCCGCGCCCGCAGGGCCTCCTCGAGGAGATCGAGCGCGGCCGCGCGCTCCCCGAGCGCCAGGTGGATCGCCGCGAGGCGGTAGCGCGAGACGTACCGGCGCCGCTCCTCCTGCCGGAGCTCGGCGAGCATCCGCCGCGCCTCTTCCGTCCGGCCCGAGATCGCGTACGCGTGCGCGAGGAGGGTCGTGGCCGAGAGCTCGGCCGGAAGGAGGTCGTGCGCGCGGTGGTAGCAATCGATCGCGTCGTCGTAGCGTTCGAGCTGCTCGTAGGCGCCGCCCAGGTTCCGGAGCGCCGGCGCGAAGGTCGGGTCGAGCTCCATCGTGCGGCGCTGCTGGGCGACGGCCTCCTCGTAGCGGCGCGCATAGAAGAGGTGGATCCCGAGCGACGTGCTCACGATGAGCGAGAGCGGGTCGAGCTCGCGCGCGCGCCGCGCTTCGGCGAGCGCCTCCGCGTGCCGCGACGTGAGGGAGAGAAGGTCGCCGTACCAGTGGTGCGCGGCGGCGCCGTTCGGATCGAGCGCGAGCGCGCGGCGGAAGGCGGCCTCCGCGCCCGGCCAGTCCCAGTGCGCGTCCGTGCGCAGCGCGCCCAGCGAGACGTACGCCTCGGCCAGCGCGTCGTCGAGCGAGAGGGCGCGCGCGACGGCGGCCTCGGCGCGCGGATAGGCCTCGGCCGGCGCCACGTAGTCGTAGTTCGCGAGCGTGAGGTAGGCGTCGGCGATCCCCGAGTGCGCGGGGGCCCACGCCGGGTCGCGCGCGATGGAGCGCTCGAAGCACTCGATGGCGCGGCGGGCGGCGGCCTCGTTCCGCCGGTTCCAGTAGAAGCGGCCGCGCAGGTACTCCTCGTAGGCCCCCGGATCGACGCGGCGCTCCCGGACGAGACGCGCGCGCTCCTCGTGCGTGACCTGGACCTGGATCTCCTCGGTGATGGCGCGCGCGATCTCCGACTGGAGCCCCAGCACGTCGTGCGCGTCGCGCTCGTAGCTCCGCGCCCAGAGGTGCCGGTCGCTGCGCGCGTCGATGAGCTGCGCCGTCACGCGCACGCGGTCGGCCGAGCGGGCGACCGCTCCCTCCACGACGGCGTCCACCTCGAGCGCCCGGGCGATCTCGGGGAGCGGCGGAAGAGCCCCCGTCTTATAGCGCATCACCGACGTGCGCGAGACGACGCGGAGCGCGCGCACCTGCGCGAGGGTGGCGATGAGCGCCTCCGTCATGCCGTCGACGAAGAATTCCTGGTCGGCCGCGCCGGTCAAGTTGGCGAGCGGGAGCACGGCGATCGAGGTGATCGACGTGCCCGGCCCCGGCGTTCCGGCGGCGCCGGACGCGTCGTCCGCGCCTCCAGCCGCGCGGCTCCGCAGCGCGGTCGCGACCGCCGCGGCGGAGGAGGGCCGCCGCGCCGGATCCTTCTCCAGGAGTGCCTGGACGAGATGCGAGTACTCCTCGGAGAGTCCGGAGGCCCAGATCGAAGGCGGCGGCGCGGGGACGTTCAGGATCTCGTTGATGAGCGCGGTCGCGGGCTCGGCCTGGAAGGGGCGGCGCCCCGCCGCCATCTCGAAGAGCACGACGCCGAGCGAGTAGAGGTCGGCCCGCGGATCGAGCGCGCGGCCGAGGAGCTGCTCCGGCGCCATGTACGGGAGCGTCCCCACGAGCGCGCCGCTCAGCGCGTCGGCCGTGCTCTCGGCGCTCCCCACGACGGCGGGGCGGTAGAGCGCGAGCCCGAAGTCGAGGAGCTTGAGCCGGCCGCGCTCGTCGATCATCACGTTCCCGGGCTTCAAATCGCGGTGCACGACGCCGCGCTCGTGGGCCGCCGCGAGCGCGTCGGCCATCTCGGCGCCGTAGGCGCGCGCCTCGGCCTCGGAGAGCGGTCCCCGCGCGAGGCGGGCGCCCAGGGTCTCCCCGGTGACCAGCTCCATCACGATGAAGTCGACCCCTTCGGCGCTTTCCACGTCGTGGACGGTGCTGATGCCAGGGTGATTCAGCTGGGAGAGGGTTCGCGCTTCGCGCCGGAGGCGCTCGCGCGCGGCCGCATCGGTCGAATCGGCGCGCAGCACCTTGAGCGCCACGTCGCGCCCGAGCCGCTCGTCGCGCGCGCGATAGACCTCGCCGACCCCGCCCGATCCGAGCGGCTCGAGAATGCGGTAGCGCTGGAGCGTGCGGCCGACGGCGAGGTCGCCTTCCGGTCCGGATGACGTCACGGGTCCCCCTGGAATGCTCTCTTGGATGCGACGAGCGGGCTGGGAGGAAAGCACTTTACACGAGGGCGGCGTTGGATGAGTATGTCCCTGCGGGGTGGAGCAGCCTGGTAGCTCGTCGGGCTCATAACCCGAAGGTCAGAGGTTCAAATCCTCTCCCCGCAACCACTTTGCGGCAGGGTCGGAGCGGCGCTCCGGCCCTGTTCCGTTTTGGGCGCTACCGTTTTGGGCGCTACCGCGCGTTCGCCATCGCCCCGAGCGCCCGCTCGACCGACGCCCCTTCCCGGTCCCGCAGCCCGAGGCAGTCGGTCGTCCCCTCCACCACCTTCGCGAGCGTCGTGGCGGTACCGGGCTGCTGGTGCTTGGGATCGGCGAAGAAGCGCTCCGCCGACTCGAGCCTCGGCTTGGAGCATCCGCCCGCGCTGACCGGGACGAACATCGCGTACTCGGCCGGCATCTTCCGGATCACCTGGTCGTAGTGGTCCTCCCACCAGGCCCACGCCTCGTCGCGCTGGCGCGGCACCGCCCCGACCGCCCCCGGGATCGTGAAGTATTCCTGCGGCCGGAGCGGACCCGTCAGCGCGTAGGCGAGCGCGCGCTTCCGGAGCTCCGGGGCGCGGAAGGTGCCCATCGCCCGGAGATAGTCCTCGCGCTCGGAGGGAATCGTCGTGGTCTCGAAGCGGTGGCGGTACTCCTCGAAGAGCGTCGAGTCGCCGCGGATCGCGGCGAGCCGGAGCACCTGCCCGATGATCGAGGGATCGACCGAGTTCCGGTCCTTCATGTACGAGCGGGCGAGCGCCTCGGCGTGCGCGAGGACCTGGTCGTCCTTCCCCTCGTCGCCGAGCCAGTCGTAGAGCGAGGGACGCACGAACGACACCGCCTCCTCCTCGTTCGGCGCGCGGTCGAGGCCGAAGCGGCGGAGCGCCGGACCGAGCACGCGGCGCACGTAGGCCGCGAACGCCTGCTCGTTGGAGCCGTCGACGAACGCCTCTTCCAGGCTCCCGAGCGACTGCGCGAGCGTACGGATGACCGACGGGTTCGAGTCCGGGGCGAAGCCGGCGAGGATCTCGAGGTACTGGTCGCCGTGGATCGCTCCCGCATCGAGGAGCGCGTTGGCGTCCTGGATGAAGCCGACGCGCTCCCGCGCCGTCAGCGCCGTGGGCGCGTCCGCGATGAGCTTCGGGAGCGAGGGGGCGTCGACGTTCCAGCGATAGTAGCCGCGCTCGTCGGCGTTGGGATGCACCCATGCCGGCGCCGGGCCGGGGAGCCGCACGCTCATCCGCTCCCGGTCGAGCACCACGGGGAGCGTCCGCGGCTCTCCGTGGGAGATCCAGAGGAGCGTGACCGGGATCTTCCAGAGCGTCTTCTCGGGCGCCGTGACGCCGTAGTTGAGGAAGCGCTTCTGCGCGAGCTCCACCGTCCCATCCGGGTGGAGGTCGGCGGTGACGAGCGGGACGCCGGGCTGGTCGAGGAAGCTCGCAAGCACGCCGGGGACGTCCTTCCCCGACGCGGCCCCGAGCGCGTTCCAGAGATCCCGCCCCTCGGCGTTCCCGAAGGCGTGCGCCTTGAGATAACCGATCACCCCCTTGCGGAGGGTCTCCGCCCCGATCCACCGCTCGGTCATGTCGAGCACCGCCTGCCCCTTGGAATAGGCGAGCTCGTCGGCCGCCTCGTAGAGGTTCTCGAGGCTCTTCACGGGATGCCGGATCGCGTGCGTGGCGAGCTGCGCGTCGATCGCGTAGGCGCGGTCCGCACGGATGCGCTCCTCGAGCGGGATCCGGTAGATCGGATAGACCTGGTCGGCGATCTTGTCCCCCATCCACTCCGCGAACGACTCGTTCAGCCAAAGGTCGTCCCACCATTTCATCGTGACGTAGTCGCCGAACCACATGTGCGAGATCTCGTGCGCGGTGAAGACCGCGAAGATCGCCCGCTGCGCGGCGCTGGTCGTCTTCTCGTCGAAGAGGAGGTAGCGGTCGGCGTACGTGATCGCGCCCGGGTTCTCCATCGCTCCGGGCGAGAACTCGGGGACCGCGATCAGGTCGAGCTTCTCGTAGGGATACGGAATGCCGAACCAGCGCTCGAGGGCGGCGAAGAGAGGCGGCGTCATCGTCACGGCCGTGGAGGCGAGCGCCGTCTGCCCCTTCGGAACGACGACGCGCGCCGGGATTCGCATGCCGTGGATCGGGACGAACTCGAGGGGCCCGGCGGCGATCGCGAGGAGGTAGGAGGGGAGCGGCTTCGTCTTGGCGAAGACGACGGTCCGCACGCCGTTCGCGGTCGAGTCCTTCTCCACCGGCGTGTTCGAAACCGCCTCCTGCCCCGCCGGGACGCCGATGGTGACCTGCCACGGGAACTTGTACGACGGCTCGTCCCAGCAGGGGAACGCCTGGCGCGCGTCGATCGCCTCGAACTGGCTGTAGACGTACCACCGCCCGCCGCTCTCGAGCCGGAAGAGCCCGGTCGCGGTCCGGTCGAGGTCGTTCGTGAAGTCGATCGTGAGGACGTAGCTCCCCGGCGCGATCGTGGCCGGGCCCTTCGCGGTGACGACCCCGTGCTCGTCGGGACCCGCCGTCAGGGTCGTCGCGCCGCCCGCGCCGGTGAGGACGATCTTGCTCAGGTTCATGGCCTGGGCGTGGAAACGGATCGCGTCGACCGGGACCTGGACCGTGAGATCGATCCGGACCGTACCCGAGTAGTTCGGCTTGGCCGGATCGATGGCGAGCCGGACCGCCTCGAAGCGCGGGAGGACGGTGGTCGGAAGACGGGCCTCTTCGGCGCGCGCCGCGGCCGGCCCAAGCAATCCTATGGCGCAGAAGGCGATACCGAGAACGGTGAGCGATCGAGCGGGACGGCAACGGGACATCGGACCCCTCTCCTTGGGTGCTCGGGTCGGGCACAATGGGCTGGGACAAGATGGGACTAAAGACCGTACCAGTATCGCATGACAAGCCCCGAGGAACTTTGGTTGGAATGAAGTGTGCTACAATGGCACACACGGGGAGTCGTGGTTTCAAGGGCCCAGCTCGACAACTTGCCAGGAGACCTACGCCATGAATCTCGATTTCCGTACGCTTCGCCGCGGCTTCCGGGCGGGATCGCTGCTCGCGGTCGCCGCCATCGCCGCAGTCCTCTGGGGGTGCGGCAAGGATAACGTCGCATCGCCGCAACGAGTTCCGCTCACGCTCGAGGCACAGGGGGTCGGCTCGGCGACCCAGCACTTCTCCACCGCGGCGGCGCTGAGCGGCACCCTCGCCCAGGACACCATCCCGGTCACCTTCACGCGCGCGCTCATCGTGACCCGCGACATCCGCTTCGTCCTCCCGGACACGCCCGAGGTCGGCGACACGCTGGGCGAGAGCGATTCGACGGGTGAAGCCGAGAACGATTCCACGGACGCCCACGAGAGCGACGGAGGCGGGCAGGTCCGGTTCCACGGACCGTTCGTCATCGACCTCCTCGCGGGGAGCGCGCAGCCGCTCGGGACGCAGATGGTCCCGGCGGGCGTCTATTCGCAGGTCATGGGGCACCTCCAGGCCCTCCAGGCCGGCGACCCCGGTGCGAGCCAGTACCCTGATCTCGTCGGCGCGACGATCCTCCTCGAGGGCGACATCGCCGGAGCGGGAGGCGGACACTTCGTCTACACCGCCCGGATCGACGACGAGTTCGTGATCCACGGCTCCTTCAGCGTGCAGGGTTCCAAGCCGGTCACGTCGTTCCTGGTCTTCGATCTCTCCAAGATGCTCGTGGACCGGAGCGGCCACTTCCTCGACCCGCGCGTGACGACGAACGATTTCGCGATCCGCCAGGCGATCCGGCACGCGATCAAGGTCGGCATGGACGCGAACAAGAACGGCGAGCCGGACGACAACCTGACCGAATCGGACTAGGGGCTGGCCGGGCGAAGCGGGCTGGATTTTTCCCGCGGCGAGGACGAGACTCGTCGCGAAGTGAACCCGCACAACCCGATCATCCAGTGGCTGATCTTCATCATCCTGATGCTCGCGCCGCTGTGGCTGATCGGGTGCTGAGCAGATAACGAGAGAGGGTGACCGTGCCGCGCGCGGTCACCCTCGAACGTTTCCCGCGCGGCATCCGCCGCACGGGTTCATGCCTCGATCGGGAGCCAGGTCCCCTTCTGGTCGCTCATTCGCGCCGTGTCGAGCGCCTTCTGGATCTCGACCGCCTCGGCGAATGAAGGGCCGAGCGGCGCGCCGCCGCGGATCGCGTCCTGGAGCCGCGCCACCATGACGCGGAACGGTGCCAGGAGCGGCATCTCGGGCGTGGCCGGGATGTCGAGGTCGGCCGGGATGGTCAGCTCCTCGAGGCCGCCCCGCGCGTCGCGGCGGCCGATCCGGCGCGCCTCCTCGATCACGAAGGCGTCGTTCGACCCGAAGACCTCCATCGACTCGCGGCGCGCGCGGCTCCCGCCGAAGAGATCGATCACCGCGGTGGCGCCGCTCTCGAGCTCGAGGAGGAGGGTGAAGCAATCGTCGGCCGTGATCGCCTGGTGCGCGGGGGTCGTGCCGGGCGCCGTCGCGGCGAGCGTGCGGAGCCGGCAGAAGAGCCGGCGGATCGGACCGGCCCAATGCGTCAGGGCGTCGATGTGGTGCGAGCCGAGCGCCCCGAGGTATCCCCCGCCGCGCTGCCGCTCCGTGAGCCACCCGAGACGGCGCGCGGGATTGCGCGCCCATCCGCTGATCCAGTCCTGGATCGCGACGTGCTCGATCCGCCCGAGCTTCCCCTCCTGGATCATGCGGCTCATGAGCGCGCGCGCCGGCATGTATCGGAACTCGTGGTTCACGACGTTCACGACCCCCTGCGCCCTGGCGAGAGCGGCGAGCTCCTTAGCCTGCGCCACGTTCATCGCGAACGGCTTCTCGCAGAGGACATGGCGCTTCCGCTCGAGGGCGGCGCGCGCGATCGGATAGTGGAGGTCGACCGGGGTGACGATGCTGACCAGGTCGGCCTCGACCTCCTCGAGCAGCTTCTTCCAGTCGTCGGTCGCGTAGTCGACGCCGTGCGCCTGCGCTGCGGCGCGCGCCGTCTCGAGGTGGCCGCTCGCGAACCCCACGATCGTGAAATCGGGGTTCTGCGCGAAGGCCGGGGCGTGGACCTTGGCCCCGAATCCGGAGCCGACGATCGCGACGCGGATGGGCGCGCTCGGTCGAGGCATGGCCGGGGATTGTAGCGGTTCGGGCGCTAGCCGCGGGGGAAATCGGGGCCGCCCGCGGCGGCCGGCGCGGACGCGCCCGCGGCCCGGCGCGCCTGGTCCAGGTGCCGCCGCTCGTGCGCCGTGAGCAACGCGAACGCCATCCCCAGGCTGATCCGGACGAGCGGGCTCACCGGCGAGACCACCCGCACGCGACCCAGGTCCAGGCCGCGTGACGCCTCGATCCGCTCGTCGGCCGCGCGCCCGAGCGCCTCGAATCCGGCGAGAACCTCCGACGGAGGCCTCGACGGCTCCGGCGGGACGAACATCCGTGGCGCGGGGTAGCGCCCGCGGCCGGGTTCGAGCGATGCGACGAACCATCGGCTGAACCAGGGGTGCCGGTAGGGACCGTCGCTCTCCAGGCCGCGACGCCGTCCTTCGGCGATCCCACGATCGATCGCGCCGAGATAAATCGTCCCCGAGCGGTTCAGGTGGAGCAGGCACTCGGCGGCCGACCAGGCGTTGGGCGCCGGTCGCCGGAGCAGCCGCGCGTCGTCGAGGCCGGCGAAGAGCGCCCGCGCCGCGGCGCGATTCTCGGCAATCTGCCGGCGCGCCGCTTCGCGGTCGTTCGCCGCCTCGAGCGAGAGACTCGGAGCCTTCGCGCGCTTCATCGCGGGGCCCACTCCCGTGGCCGCGAACTTCGCGCTTGCGCGCGCCTCGATCTCCGATACAACGTGGCCCGAGTCATGGACGAAAACCCTACTCCATTCCTCTGGGGCGCGGCCACCTCGGCCCATCAGATCGAAGGCGGCAACGACCGGAACGACTGGTGGGACTGGGAGCAGCTCCCCGGCACCATCCGCGCCGGCGCGCGCTCCGGCTCGGCCTGCCTCGGATGGGAGCGCTACGAAGAGGATCTCGATCTCCTCGCTAAGCTCGGGCTGAACGCCTACCGCTTCTCCCTCGAGTGGAGCCGTATCGAGCCGGAGCGGGGACGCTACGACGAGACCGCGATCGCCCATTACCGCGCCGTGCTCGAAGCCTGCCGCGCGCGCGCGATCACGCCGATGGTGACGCTTCACCACTTCACGAACCCGCGCTGGTTCGCCGCGGCCGGCGGATGGGAAGAGCGCGCGAACCTCCCCCGCTTCGAGCGCTTCGCGGGTCTCGCGGGCGAGCGCTACGGCGATCTCGTCGACTGGTGGATCACGGTGAACGAGCCGGAGGTCTATGGCTTCCACGGATACGGGAGCGGGATCTGGCCGCCCGGCGTGAGCGACCGCTCGCGCGCGCTGCAGGTGATCGCCAACATGCTCGAGGGACACGCGCTCGCATCGCGCGCGCTCCAGGAGAGCGACCGCGTCGACGCGGACGGCGACGGGCGCGCCACCTGGATCGGCGCGTCGAAGCACTGGGTGCTGCTCGACCCGAAGCGCCCGTGGTGGCCGCTCGACCGCCTCGCCGCGTCCGCGCAGCATGCGGTCTTCAACGTGGCCGTGACGCGCGCACTCGCCGGGGGTCCCATCGACCTCCGCATCCCGGGCTCGAAGCCGGCGCGGCGCGATCCGGACGTCATGCGCGGATCCTCCGACTTCCTCGGCCTGAACTACTACACGCGCTGGCTCGTCACGCTGTTCGGCAAAGACCCTCGAAGCCCACGGCCGGGCGCGCCCGTGAACGACCTCGGATGGGAGGTCTATCCCGAGGGACTCGAGCGGGCGCTCGTCGAGACGTCGCGATACGGCCTCCCGATCGTCGTCACCGAAAACGGAATCGCAGACGCCGCCGATCGCCTGCGCCCCGACTTCATACGCCGGAGCCTCGCCGCGCTCGACCGCGCGCGCGCCGAAGGCGTGGACGTGCAGGGATACTTCCACTGGTCGCTGCTCGACAACTTCGAGTGGGCCGACGGGCACGAGGGGCGTTTCGGGCTCTACAAAGTCGATTTCGACAAACCGGAAGCGCCTCGTGTAAGACGGGCGAGTGCTGACGTCCTCAAGGCGGAGGTATCACGCCGTATTCAGCACCCGTAACTCGTTGCGACCCGAGCTCCCCTTATCCCCAGTCGACCCTGGCACATATGATGCAGCTACGAAGACTGGACGAGGTGGCAGTGTGCCGCCCCATCCAGGGAAAGGGGCAAGAGTTTTATGAAACGAATGATGGTCATCGCCGCGCTTGTCGCACCTCTTCTCGTGGCCGGGAGCCCGCAGGCCACCAGAGCCGCGGACGTGGGCATCTCGATACGCATCGGGGATAGATATCAAGGGTCGGAGCTCCACTTCACGAATCAGCCCCGCATGGTCGTCATCCCCCGGACGCGGGTCTACTACATCCAGGATTACGACGTGGATGTCTACCGCTACGGGCGCTACTACTATGCGTACGACCGAGGCCGCTGGTATCGCGCCACCAGCTACCGCGGACCTTGGTTCTACATTCGCGGACGTTCGGTCCCTGTGCAGATCTATACCATTCCGAGCGACTACCGCAGAAACTGGCAAGGCGATTACAGCCAGTGGCGAAATCGGGATTACGACGAGAACTGGCAGCAGTATTGGGGCCACGGGAATCGCGGCCGGGATATGAACCGAGGCCGCGAAATGAACCGTGCCCGTGACGTGAGCCGTGCCCGTGACGTGAACCGCGCAACGGACGCGAACCATGACATGGATATGAACCGTGGCCAGGACATGAACCGCGGCGCGAATCCGGCAGACGAGGGCAACCAGAAGGACAAGGGCAAGAAGGGTAAGGACAAGGGGGACAGTAAGGGCCAGGGCAACAGAGGGCACTGAGGCCTCGCGCCGCTCCCACAGCGCGGCGTCGATGGTAAGGGATACACCCTGGGCGGGCTCCATGGGAGCAGTCGCGTCCCCTGGAGCCCGCTAAATTCCACGCTGTGCTCCCGATGACATACGGCACATGCGTTGCATGAGTCCCTTTCGTGGGTGGCGCGGTGCTGCCCAACCATAGAAAAGAAAGGGATCCCCTATGAGACGCTTGATGATCATCGCGGCGTTTCTCATGCCGCTTCTAGTCAGCGGCAATCCGGTCCCGGCCAAGGCCGCGGACGTCGGATTCTCGCTGAGAATCGGTGACCGATACCGCGGCGACCGGCTCTACTTCCAGCAGCGTCCGCGGTTCGTGATGGTGCCCGGAACCCGGGTCCGCTACATCGAGGACTCGGACATGGACGTCTACCAGTACGGCAACGCGTACTTCGCGTTCGACAACGGGCGCTGGTTCCGGTCGTACAGCTACAACGGCCCGTGGATCTTCGTGAGCGCCCGCTCGGTGCCGCGGCAGATCTTCTACGTGCCGACGGACTACAGAAGGAACTGGCGCGGCAACTACGGCTACTGGCGCCATCGTGACTGGGACCGTAGCTACGACCGCGATCGTGGCGACTACAACGACAATCGGGACCGGTATCGCGACCGGGACAACCGCGATAACCGCGATTATCGCGATTACCGTGATCGCAACCGCGACAACGGCGGCTACTGATCCGCGACCGGTTTTCGAGCTGTTGGACGGGGCCCCTCAGGGCCCCGTTTCTTTTTGGAACGGCTGGGACGGGGAGGTTGCAGTGTGCACCTCCCGTCCCGGCATGGGCGGTTCAGAGCGGCCAGATCCGCATAGGTAAGTTCCTTGTCGAGCTAAGATACTGTACCGCAATCGATTACGCCTCCCACTACGGCGTCTGGGTGGCACGGGCATTGCTTGACCCTTCCTATGTCGGGGTGAGGCACACGGCCCCGCTCACGAAGGGGAGGGTCAAGCGATGAAACGACTCCTGATGACGGCCTTCGCTGCGGCGACGGTCGGACTCGCCGCGCTTCCGGCCTCGAGCAAGGCGGCGACGAGCGTGGGAGTGGATATCAACGTCGGCGATCCCTATCGCGGAGGGGCGATTCACTTCCGCTCGGAGCCGGACCTGGTTCTCGTGCCTGACACCCGGGTCTACTACGTCCGGGACTACGACCACGACGTCTACCGCTATGGCAGCTACTGGTACTTCATCGACGACGGCAACTGGTACCGGGCTCGCACCTATCGCGGGCCGTTCGTCTATATCCACGCGGCTTCGGTTCCGCGGTCCATCGTGATGGTGCCCGCGAGCTACCGCCGCCACTGGGGCGGTCCCCCGCCGCACGCCGTCGCGCGCGGATATCATCGCAACCACGACGACCGCTGGGTGGATCGTGATGATCGGGATCGGGATCGGGATCGTGATCGCGATCGTGGACATGGCCGAGGGCATGGCCGCGGGCGCTGAACGCAGCTTCGATGAACATGCGCACGGATGCGCGGAGTGGGGGGCTCCCGCGAGGGAGCCCCTGCCGTTTTGATGGCAAGTGTTGGCAAGAGTGTGGCGGAGGCCACCGGCGCGAGATTGCCGGTGTCTAAGTGGACGAGGGCTGGAGCAAACGACTCCGGCATGAACTTGGGTGCAACCCGAAGAGGAGCGAACCATGAAACGAATGCTCATGATCGCCGCCGCGCTGGCCAGTCTGGCCTTCGCAGCGGCCCCGAGTCCGTCGCAGGCGGCGACCAGCGTCGGCTTCTCGGTTCGAATCGGCGACCCGTATCACGGCGCCGCCATCCGGTTCCAGTCGGAGCCCGATTACGTCGTGGTTCCGGGGACCCGGATCTACTACATCGAGGACTACTACGGCCGTGACATCTATCGCTACGGCCGGTGGTTCTACATGGTCGACGAGGACGGCTTCTGGTATCGCGCCCGCTCGCTGCGGGGACCGTTCTTCGCGATCGATGTCGACATCCTGCCGGACGTCTTCTACGACGTCCCGTCCGGCTATTACCACTACTGGAGCCCGGCCCGTCTGAGCGGCTCGTATTACTGGCGGTCGGGCGACCGGATGTACTACCGCGGTGGCGGCACCAACTACCGCACCCGCGACCGGTACTATGGCGGCGGCGACCGGTACTATGGCGGCGGCGACCGTTATTACGGCGGCGACCGGAACTACAGCCGCGACCGCACCTACCAGGGCGGCGACCGGAATTACCAGGGTCGCACGTACCGGACCCGGGACAACTGGGACTGGAACCGGACCCAGGAACAGAACCGCGTCCGGACCCAGGAGCAGAACCGGACCCAGGAACAGAACCGCGTGCAGCAGAACAACCCGCCGCCGCAGGACAACCGTGGCGACCGCGGGAACCGGGGCAATTGGCGGGGTCGTGGACGCGGCCAGGACAACCGCGACCAGGGCGACAACGGGAACGGGAACGGGAACGGCAACGGCAACGGCCGGGGCAACGGACACGGCCGTGGCCGTGGGAACGACGACGGAAACGACTGATTTCCGGATCTGACGTCGGGCCGAAGTAGCTGAAGAACGAAACGGGGCTTCGAGGGGGCCCCGT